>NZ_JAOALK010000016.1 GCF_025154055.1 Aquibacillus koreensis | reverse complement strand
CTCCTGCGGGAACAGCGCGAGCCGAAGATCCACTCAGGAGCGCTCTTTGCTACTGAGTTAGCTGAGGCCGTGCCCGCGGAAAGCGAAGTATTCTGCCGAAGCGGCATATTGGCACTCATCCCAAAAAGACGTAAGGAATTTGCTGCACAGTTTATGCATACTCGGCAACTCATTTAGGATAAAATACCGTTGGAGCCTATAATGATTGTAGTTTTATTTTTGTTTCTTCATCAATAGGCGCAGGCTTCCCAGTCTTAGGATTTATTTGGACCATTCTGCCGCGACCTGTCATACATACGTCACCTGATTGATTTACACCTAAATAGTGGAGGTCAAATGAAGTAGTACCAATGGAATTCATTTTTACAAATAAGGATAATTCATCATCAAAGTACACTTGTTTAAGGTAATCACATTGAAGATCTGCAACAATTGGAATTGGCTTATCTTTAAAATCAGTAAATAAACCTGCCTTCTTCAAAAATTCCACTCTAGCTTCCTCAAAATAAATAAAGATAGAAGTATTATTTACATGACCAAACATATCTGTTTCTTGAAATCTAGGATGAACATCGATCGAGAAAGAGAATTCGTTTTTCCATAGCTCAAAGTCTTCAATATAATCGATTTGCTTCACTGATACACCTCATCTCAAATGTCTATCTTTCCATTATAAAAGAGCCTTTACCAAGTATGGCAAAGGCTCTTATTCTACTTATTAATAAGCATGGTCACTTCCAAAGAAGTTTTTAAATGCCTGTATACTTGTATCGCGATTCAACGCAGCGATCGACGTTGTTAAAGGAATACCTTTTGGACAAACTTGTACACAGTTTTGTGAGTTACCACAGCCTGCTAAGCCGCCTTCTTCCATTAATGCATCTAAACGTTCGCCTTTATTCATTTCACCAGTTGGGTGCGCATTAAATAAACGAACTTGAGATAACGGTGCAGGCCCGATAAATTCAGAGTTACTATTTACATTTGGACATGCCTCTAAGCATACGCCACACGTCATACATTTTGATAATTCATACGCCCATTGACGCTTTTTCTCCGGCATACGTGGTCCAGGACCAAGATCGTGTGTACCATCGATTGGAATCCAGGCCTTTACTTTCTTTAAAGAGTCAAACATGCGACTACGGTCTACTGCTAAGTCTCGCATAACAGGGAAAGTTGCCATAGGCTCCAAACGTATTGGTTGCTCTAGTTTATCTACTAACGTAGAACAAGATTGTCTAGGAACACCATTAATTACCATCGAACATGCACCACAAACTTCTTCCAAACAGTTGGATTCCCAGTTAACTGGAGTTGTTTTTTCTCCTTTAGCATTAAAAGGGTTTCGTTGAATCTCCATTAAAGCAGAGATAATATTCATATTTTCTCTATAATTTACCTCAAATGTCTCCTCATAGGGAGAAGAATCTGGGCTATCTTGACGTGTAATAATTAACTTAATTTTATCTTTAGCCATCGTTCGTTACCCCCTTTACTTTTTCTTACTGTAATCACGTTTTCTCGGTTCAATAAGAGAAACGTCCACATCCTCATAAGTGAATGTCGGAGAATTTGTTTCAGGGTCAAATTTTGCCATCGTTGTTTTTAGCCACTCTTCATCATTACGCTCAGGAAATTCCGGTTTATAGTGTGCACCGCGACTTTCATTACGGTTGTAAGCACCAACCGCAATAACTCGAGCAAGATGAATCATGTTCTTTAATTGACGAGTGAACATAACCCCTTGGTTACTCCAACGTGAGGTATCATTAATATTAATATTTTCCCAACGTTCAAGTAATTCTTGAAGTTTTTCATCTGTTTTTAATAGTTTAGCATTGTCACGAACAACCGTAACATTATCTGTCATCCATTCGCCTAGCTCTTTATGGATTTGGTAAGCATTTTCTTCCCCATCCATGCTCATTAGTTGTTCGAAGTAATCTTGTTCTTCTTGTAATTTTGTATCAAATAGCGTTGAAGGGATATCGTCGGTTGTTTTTTCTAAACCATCGATATATTTAATCGCATTTGGCCCTGCAACCATACCACCAAAAATAGAAGATAATAGCGAGTTTGCACCTAAACGGTTTCCGCCGTGCTGGGAATAATCGCACTCACCAGCAGCAAAAATTCCAGGAATATTCGTCATTTGATCATAATCAACCCATAGTCCACCCATAGAATAGTGAACAGCCGGGAATATTTTCATTGGCACTTTACGTGGATCTTCCCCTACGAATTTCTCATAGATTTCGATAATTCCACCAAGTTTTACGTCCAATTCTTTAGGATCCTTGTGTGATAGATCTAAGTAAACCATGTTTTCGCCGTTAATACCTAGCTTTTGGTTTACACACACATCAAAGATTTCTCTAGTCGCGATATCACGCGGAACTAGGTTACCATAAGCAGGATACTTCTCCTCTAAGAAATACCAAGGCTCACCATCTTTATACGTCCAAACTCGTCCACCTTCTCCACGAGCTGACTCACTCATTAAGCGAAGTTTGTCATCACCAGGGATTGCAGTTGGGTGGATTTGAATAAATTCACCATTTGCATAAATGGCACCTTGTTGATATAAAGAAGCAGCAGCTGAACCTGTATTGATTACGGAATTTGTAGATTTACCAAAAATAATTCCTGGTCCACCTGTAGCAAAAATCGTTGCGTCTGCTTTAAATACTTTTATTTCATGGGATTGAATATTTTGCGCTATAATACCGCGCCCAACACCTTCATCATCAATAATAGCTGAGACAAACTCCCAACCTTCATATTTCGTTACAAGTCCATTTACCTCAGCACGACGAACTTGTTCATCTAATGCGTATAATAATTGTTGACCTGTCGTTGCACCAGCATAAGCTGTTCTGTGATGTTGCGTTCCGCCAAAGCGTCGGAAATCCAGCAAGCCCTCAGGTGTGCGATTAAACATAACACCCATACGATCTAACATATGTATGATCCCAGGTGCTGCGTCACACATCGCTTTTACCGGCGGTTGATTTGCTAAGAAATCACCACCATATACCGTATCGTCAAAATGCTCCCAAGGAGAATCTCCTTCCCCCTTTGTATTTACAGCTCCATTTATACCGCCTTGAGCACATACAGAGTGAGAACGTTTTACGGGAACAATAGATAACAAATCAACATGAACGCCTGCTTCTGCAGCTTTAATAGTTGCCATTAGCCCAGCTAAACCGCCGCCAACTACAACAATATTGCGTTTACTCATTCTTTGCTCACTCCCCTAGTTTAACTATCTATCGAAAGAACCTTATCATTTATACTCCATATGCAAATTTAATAATTGATCTAATTCCAATATAAGTAATGGCTAGAAAAACAATAAGTGTTGCATAAGTAGCAATTTTTTGTGAACGAGGTGAAACCGTAATACCCCAAGTCACAAGGAAACTCCACAAACCATTAGCGAAGTGGAATGTAGTAGAAACAACCCCTACAATATAGAACCAGAAAAAGAATGGTTGCGATAAAATATTCTCCATTAAACTATAATCTAGTTCCGCATTTCCCATACCAATTGCAACTCTCGTTTCCCATACGTGCCATACAATAAATACTAATGTAACAATTCCAGTAAACCTTTGTAACATAAACATCCAATTACGGAAAAATCCGTAACGTTTTACATTATTTTTAGCAACAAAAACAATGTAAACACCTAATATTGCATGAAACAAGATAGGTAGAAAAATAATAAATGTTTCCATTACATAGCGGAATGGTAAGCTTTCCATAAAATGTGCTGCTTTATTAAAGCTTTCCTCTCCGTAAACAGCAAAGTGGTTCACGATCAAGTGTTGTACCAAAAAGAGACCAATCGGTATTACCCCTAACAATGAATGTAGCCTACGATAAAAATACTCTCTGTTCTCTGCCATATGTTACCCCCCTCAACATATACTCTTATTCTGTTAATACATGAAAATATACCTATTTCAAACAATAAAGCGCTTTATTTTCTTTTAACGCTATTTTATGAATTGCAAGAAAAGTGTATATTTTGTGACACAACTATTGTACTTCTAACCGCGAAAAGCGTCAAGAAATCCATATCTTTTCATTTCATTACTTGTGATAAAAACAGGTTGCAAAGTCTTCCAATAAAAGCGATAATTAAAATCAAACTGCTAAAAATATGATAAGATTGAACTACTGATTACATACATATACGAGGAGGAAACAGATGGCTAAAAATATAGAAAACATTAACTTGATTGCCAATAAACTAAGCACCTCAGGTTCTGGTTATGATATTCTTCGTTATGTTTGTTTACCAGACCTTTTAGGTAAAGACACTAATTCTATTTTATATGTGTTAGGTAAAAACTTAGCAAGAAAATTAGAAGCTAAAGATATGAATGTGCTCGTTGATTTTTTTGATCAACTCGGTTGGGGACAATTGACTCTAATAAAAGAAAAAAGAACAGAAATAATTTTTGAGTTAACCGGTGATGCGATTAACAATCGAATAGCCAATAACATAGAAGATGAGTATCGGATCGAATCTGGATTCTTAGCTGAATCCATTCAACAGATAAAAGATATTGATTGTGAATGTATTGAAGAAATAAAGAGACGAAAACAACTTGTAGAGTTTCGTGTCGTCTTTACACGATAAAAATAACCCCTTCCTCGTGAAGGGGTTACTTTTCATTGATCGATTTATTTTTTCCATTTAAATGTGTAAGAATTGTCTCAGCTGTTGGCTCAGGGATCCCCAGCTTTTTTAAATCTTCAACCGAAGCATCTCTAATTTCATTGATCGATTTAAAATGAGTCAGAAGCAACCTTCTACGCTTTTCCCCTACACCATCGATATTGTCTAATTCAGACTTAAACGCACTTTTCCCTCTCAACTGCCTATGGAAAGTAATAGCAAATCGGTGAACTTCATCTTGAATACGTTGAATAAGGTAGAACTCTTGTGACTGTCGGTCTAATGGTATAACCGTAGGTGGACTTCCATATAACAATTCACTTGTTTTATGCTTATCATCCTTCGCAAGTCCACATAACGGAATGTCAACGCCCAACTCATTTTCTAGTACATCGAGTGCTGCATTCATTTGCCCTTTACCACCATCTATCACAATTAGATCTGGAAGTGGTAAACCTTCTTTTAGAACGCGCGCGTATCTCCTACGAACGACCTCTCGCATCGTTTCGTAATCATCTGGTCCCTTTACGCTTTTCACCTTATACTTACGATACTCTTTTTTATCTGGCTTACCATCCGTAAATACAACCATCGCAGACACTGGATCGGTTCCTTGAATATTAGAATTATCAAATGCCTCAATTCTGTGTGGTGTTTCTATATTTAACTTTACACCTAAATCTTCCACTGCTTTGATGGTGCGTTCTTCATTTCGCTCAATTAAAGAGAATTTTTCCTCTAACGCAATTTTTGCATTATGTGCAGCTAGATGAACAAGCTCTTTCTTTCTTCCTCGATATGGAATATGCACATCTACTTCCAATAAACTCTTTAATAAGTCATTGTCGGTTGGTGCAGGAACTAGTATTTGTTTTGGCTTTGGATGGTTGGAATGCACATAAAACCTCCCAATATAGCTAACGAATACTTCTTCTGGATCATCAAAGAAAGGAAAGATTGATACATCCCTTTCGATAAGCTTACCCTGGCGAATGAAAAATACTTGCACACACATCCAGCCCTTGTCATAAGCAAAACCAAATACATCTCGATCAACTTTATCATTTAATGTCATCTTTTGTTGTTCCATTACGGCTTCGATATGTTGAATTTGATCACGAAGCTCTTTGGCACGTTCAAAGTCCAAGTCGTCAGAAGCTTGTAACATTTTATCCTTTAAATCCGCTTTTATTTCTTTATGTCCTCCACCTAAAAAGGACGTGATACTTTGGACAATACTTTTATTGGTCTCTTGCGTAACTGGATAAACACAAGGCCCTAAACATTGATTCATATGGTAGTATAAGCAAACACGATCAGGCATTTTATTACATTTTCTTAATGGATAAAGTCGATCTAATAGTTTTTTCGTCTCCCGAGCTGCTAGTACATTGGGATATGGCCCAAAATACTTCCCTTTATCTTTCTTTACTTTTCTCGTTACAATTAATCTCGGATGCTCTTCGGCCGTTATTTTCAAATAAGGATAGGATTTATCATCTTTTAAGAGAACATTGTATTTAGGATCGTACTTTTTAATTAAATTCATCTCTAAGATCAGTGCTTCGATTTCAGAAGATGTTACGATATATTCAAAATCAACAATCTCCTGTACTAAACGTTGGGTTTTTTGGTCATTTGCACCGGAGAAGTAAGACCTGACTCTATTTTTCAACAGTTTCGATTTCCCAACATAAATCACCGTATTATTTTTATCCTTCATGAGATAGCAACCAGGTTGAGCGGGGAGAACGGCTAGTTTCTCTTTTATTTGATTGTTCATTTATTCTCACCCCATAAGCTCTTTTTTTTCATTGTATCATATTAGTACAAGCCTATTATTTAAATTTTATGATTGCATTTATCGGTATTTTCACTTCTAACTTCATGTCGCTTCTTTCTCTTTGCGACGCGTGATCATCTAATTCACAAGGTTTCACGTTGCTTCACTATAATAGAGCTCATAATAAAACAAGAATCCCCTGCCAAATGGACAAGGGATTACACTCATACTTTATGAGAAATTATTTATTAAGCATGCTTGTTAATTAAATCTACAAGCGCTTCTTTCGGTTGGAAACCAACTACTTGGTCTACTACTTCACCATCTTTAAATAGAAGAAGTGTTGGAATACTCATTACACCAAACTTACCAGCTGTTTCTTGGTTGTCATCTACATCTAATTTAACGATCTTAACTTTATCGCTCATCTCACTGTCAATCTCTTCTAGTACAGGCGCGATCATTTTACAAGGTCCACACCAAGGTGCCCAAAAATCTGCCAATACAACGCCTTCACTAGTTTCTGTATTAAAGCTTTGATCTGTTGCAGTTACAATTGCCATTTATATTTCCTCCTCTTACATACATTGTATTTTCCATTAGAGTATATCATTGTCGAATTAAATATTACCAATAGTTTGCTTTAGTCTTATATTGCCCTAAAATATAACCAAAATGCAAAAAGTAGTAGCGCTTCAACTACTACTTTTTACTTCTATAAATTTAGGCATTCATTTCAACTTTTTTTAATTCCTCCGTTAGTTGTGGCAGTATTTCAAATAAGTCACCTACAATGCCATAATCAGCGATTTGAAAGATGGTCGCTTCTGGATCTTTGTTAATGGCTACAATTACTTTAGAGTTCGACATTCCGGCAAGGTGTTGAATGGCGCCTGAGATTCCACATGCAATATACAAATCTGGCGTGACGACCTTCCCCGTTTGACCTATTTGTAACGAATAGTCACAATATCCTGCATCACATGCTGCCCTTGATGCACCGACAGCACCACCTAGAACTTGAGCAAGCTCATAAAGTGGTTCAAATCCTTCTGCACTTTTAACTCCTCTTCCGCCAGCAACAATTACCTTTGCTTCTGACAGATCTACACCTTCAGAGGTTTTTTGAATAACATCCTTAATGACTGTGCGAAGATCTGCTATTTCTACTTCTTTTTTTGAAACCTCACCATTTCTTGATGCATCCTTATCTAATGCACGAATGTTATTCGGACGTATCGTTGCAAAGAGCAACCCATTTGTAATTATTTTTTTCTCGAAAGCCTTGCCGGAGTAAATAGGTCTTGTAAAGACAACATTTTCACCAGCGACTTCCACATCGATCGCATCAGAAATGAGTCCACTATCCAATTTACTTGCAAGTTTTGGTGATAAATCTTTCCCTATAGAAGTGTGTCCCATGATGATTGAGTTTGGAGATTCTTCGTTGATTGCATGGAGAATTGCTTGTGTGTAGGCTTCAGATGAATACGTTTTCAATTTATCGTTTTCCATTAAGATAACACGATCTGCACCATAGTGAATCATTTCTTCTGCCAGATTCGATGTATCCTTATGTGAACAGATGACACCTACTAATTCTCCATCTGGACTTATCTTTCTTGCGGCAGCTATAGACTCATACGTTACATTTCTTAATTTGTCATCACGAACTTCTGCGATAATTAGTACTTTTTCACTCATGAAAACATCCCCTCCTTACAGAACTTTCGCATCATTTTTTAGTAGGCTAACCAACTCTTTTACTTGATCGTCTAATTCACCTTCCAATATTCTCCCGGCTTGACGCTCAGGTGGAAGAAAAACTTCGATCGTCTTTGTTTTCTGTTCTACGTCATCTTCATCTAAATCTAAATCATCGATTTCAAATTCTTCTAAAGGCTTCTTTTTTGCTTTCATAATTCCTGGTAATGACGGGTATCTTGGCTCATTAAGCCCTTGCTGACATGTAACTAAAAGCGGCAACGATGCTTCAATTACTTCTACATCGCCTTCTACATCTCTTTCGATATGGACAATTTGGCCAGAAATATCTAGTTTCGTAATCGTTGTTACACAAGGAATATTCAATTTATCCGCTAACCTCGGACCAACCTGACCACTTGC
Organism: Aquibacillus koreensis; assembly: GCF_025154055.1. Classification (GTDB taxonomy): domain Bacteria; phylum Bacillota; class Bacilli; order Bacillales; family Amphibacillaceae; genus Aquibacillus_C; species Aquibacillus_C koreensis. The sequence goes on along the minus strand of NZ_JAOALK010000016.1, from coordinate 19,200 downwards.
CTCATCAATCGCAACATTCCCAGCCAAGATTAAATCCACTTCCTTATCCTCAAAAAAAGCCTGTAAAATTCTTGTTGTCGTAAACTGATCACCGTCTTCTAAGTCATCTTCTGTATTAATAAGAACAGCCTGATCAGCACCCATAGCCAGTGCTGTCCTTAGTTGTTTTTCAGCATCTTCATTACCGACAGTTACAACCGTTACTTCCCCACCATGTTGGTCTCTTTGCTTAATTGCCTCCTCGATTGCATAATCATCATATGGATTTATGATAATTTCTGCATCATCATCTACGATACTATTATTTTCAATTAGGACTTTCTCTTCTGTATCAAAGGTGCTTTTCATTAACACAAAGATATTCATCTGAACCCTTCCTTCCTAATTTTTATTTAGCCCATATACAATCAAGGAATGAACTTCATCTACTTGACTTACAAGGTCATATTTTTGATCTTTCATTACCCAATTCGTTACTGTTTCATCTAGTGTCCCAAAAATCATCTGTCGAACTAATCTTGTGTTTAAATCAGATCGAAATAGCCCCTCTTTTACTCCATCTGCAATGATCTCATCCACAATAACTAAATATTTCTTTAATACATGATTAATTTTTAATCTTAGTTCTTTGTTGGATTGACGAAGCTCTACTTGCGTTACAATAGCTAGGTCATGGTCCGCTGCAAGTTGCTTATAATGCATGGAAATAAGTGTTCTTAATTTCTCAACAGCATTTTGCTCCGCCTTAATTTCTTCTTCAATTCTTTCAATGAACTGTCCCATTTTTTCTTGGAACAAGGAGACTAAAATATCTTCTTTATTTTTAAAATAAAGATAGATCGTCCCGTCTGCTACGCCTGCTTGCTTTGCTATCTTGGATACTTGAGACGCATGGTAACCGTTCTCTGCAATAACAATTACTGCTGCATCGATTATTTGTTGGAATTTCGGTTTATTTTTTGTTTTCAATTGTAATCCCTACCTGTACGCAATTTATGAATGAATAATCATTCATATAAAGCGTACACTATGATTATGACATTTGTCAACCACTGTGCCCGCCTTCTATTATCAGGTAGACAGGCACTTTAACTTGTTTGATCTGCAACAGATTCTAGATTTTTTTTCTCTTCATCGATTAGTTTTCTTCTTAAGATTTTACCAACCGCCGTTTTAGGGAGTTCTTCACGAAACTCATAGATTTTCGGCACTTTAAACGACGCCATATGCTTTCGACAGAACTTATCTAGTTCCGACTCCGATACTTCTTTCCCCTCTTTTAAAACGATATAAGCTTTAACTGTTTCTCCACGATAAGGGTCAGGAATTCCTGCGACGACCGTTTCTTGGACGGCTTCATGTTCATATAGAACTTCTTCTACTTCTCTAGGATAAATATTGTATCCACCTGCAATAATCATATCCTTTTTCCGATCAAGTACATAAAAACATCCATTCTCATCCATATAGCCAATATCACCAGTGAATAGCCACCCGTCTACTAACACTTGGTCGGTCTCTTCCTGGTTATTCCAATATCCTTTCATGACTTGCGGTCCTTTTACAGCAATTTCTCCTATTTCTCCAATAGGTACCTCTTCTTTTGTCTCTAAACTAGCTATCTTAGCATCTGTATCTGGCCACGGTATGCCAATCCCACCTTGAACTGTACCAGGTGAAAGAAAATTAGCATGTGTCACAGGTGAGGATTCCGTTAGGCCGTACCCTTCAATTAAACGTCCTCCAGTCACTTTTTCAAATTGTTCTTGTACTTCTAAAGGTAAAGGCGCAGACCCACTAATACAAGCTTCTACAGATGATAAATCATACTTATTCAATTCCGGATGATTTAATAATCCGATATAAATGGTTGGGGCACCCGGGAAAACCGTTGGACGTTCTTTGTCAATTGTTTTCAATACATTTTCAACATCAAATTTCGGTAACAAAACCATCTTTGAACCAGTTACAACGGAGTAGTTCATAACGGTAGTCATGCCATAGACATGGAAAAATGGCAAAACACCTAGAACAATTTCTTGTCTTTCCTTTTCTTTATATAGCCACGATGTACACATTTGTACATTTGAAACTAAATTATAATGTGTTAACATTACACCTTTTGGAAATCCTGTCGTCCCACCGGTGTATTGAAGTAATGCGATATCTTCCTTTACGTCTATATCATGTTCTTTTACTTCGTTATGACTACTTCGAATAACTGTATTCCATAGATGCGTATCACTTGTCTCTACTACTTTCTGCAGAGTCGGGTGTTGCCTTTTTTGTATAAACGGATAGATAACATTCTTCGGAAAAGGCAAATAATCTTTAATATGCGTGACAATAACTTGTTCTACTGGGGAGTTTGGTTTTACAGCTGAAACGATAGGAAACAAAAGGTCCAGACAAATAATAATTTTAGAGCCTGAGTCACTTAATTGATATTCCAATTCACGTTCTTTGTAAAGCGGATTTGTTTGAACAACTGTTCCACCAGCTAGCAGTGTTCCATAATAACTGATGACAGATTGAGGAGAGTTAGGAAGCATAATAGAAACACGATCGCCTTTTTTTAAGCCCAATGACTGAAGATACGCAGCAACCTTCAACGACTGATCATACACTTCTTGATAGCTCATTTCTTTACCCATAAAGTGAAGCGCTTTCATTTTTGGATATCGATTAGCACTATCCATTAAGAAAGCTTGTAGTGGCTTTTCATCATAATCGATTTGCTTTGGGATGTTCTCGGGGTAATGACTTAGCCATACTTTTTCGCTCATCCAAATTCCTCCTTTTTCATTCTTATCTTCTATTATAACGACTAAAGCCAATTTTTAAAATATTTTTATTTTTTAATATTTAAAGTAAGTTAAATTTTTTCTTAGAACCCTCGTCATTTTTACAGTAAAAAAGAAAACAACGGAGGAATCCGTCATTTTCATAAATTAACTATTTATAAAGATAAATATAATACCTACAATCATAAATAATGCGGCGACTACTGCCAAAACCTTTGCAAGTGTTTTCAACGCATACCTCTCCTCTTACCCAATACTAGATCCAATCACAAACGATAAACCAATTGAAATTATCATAGAAATAAAACCGACCGCACGATTGTCCTTCGCGATCTCCTCATCAATTTTGTATGTAGGGGTTAGAAATTCAAAAATAAAATAACCACTCAATAGGAGTAAAAATCCAAAAGCCCCCCATGTAATACTTTCTAGGATTGTATCATTGTGTGCAATCGAAAAACGAAATATATTTGCAATACCAAAGATCTTTCCACCCGTTGCCATTGCAACAGAGAAGTTACCTTTTTTTATCTCTTCCCAATTTTTATAAGAAGTTACAATTTCAAAGATTGCTAGAAAAACAACAAGACATAGGACTGCTACACTATACCTAGCAGCAGTCTCTACAAAAGTATTTTCCCAAAATGCTGTCATTATCCCACCTCATTTTTCATTTTAGTAAGACTTAACGGAATTCAAAGATCGTTACGCCGCTTCCGCCTTCATTCATTCCACCAACACGATAGTCACTAATTCTTGAATGCCTCTTCGCAAAATCTTGTACACCTTTTCTCAAGGCTCCTGTTCCTTTACCATGAATAATCGATACACTTGAATACCCAGCTAAGAGCGCGTCATCGACATATTTCTCTACTTGAATCAATGCGTCTTCAAATCTTTCCCCACGAAGATCAAGCTCCGTTTTCACATGGTAAGCAGACCCTTTTACAGTTGCCATTGGTTTTTCAATTAAAGGTTCTTCTCTCTTTACGAATTGTAAGTCTTTTTGTTTCGCTTTTATTTTCATAATACCGACTTGGACTTGATATTCTTTAGCATTTACCTTTTCAATAATCGTACCTTTTTGATCAAGCGTTAATAATCTAACTTCATCTCCAGGCTGCAACTGTTTCGTTTGGTTTACTTTTGATTCTTTTTCTGTTTTCTTTTTTGCTAAAGAAGGTTGTGCTTCATCTAGTAGTTTTCTCGCTTCAATCCATTCATGCTCTTTAAGACTAGCTTCATTTTTCATCGTACGTAACTCTGCAACAATTGTTTCTGCTTCCTCACGTGCTTTTTGAATTGCCTTTTCAGCCTTTTCCTCTGCCTTTTTATACAATTCTTCTCTCTTTTGTTCGAATTGATCCCATTGCCTTTGAAGATCATTTCTTAAATCTTCTGCTTTTTGTAAGGTGATTTCTGCTTCTTCATAATCTCGCTCCGCACCTCTACGGGAATCTTCCAATGATGCAATCATATTCTCAACGCTTTTAGAATCCGTACCGATATGTGATTTAGCTGTTTCAATAATGGAAGAGCGTAATCCTAGTCTGCGCGAAATCTCAAATGCATTACTTCTACCTGGTACACCGATCAATAGTCGGTACGTAGGTTTTAATGTCTCTACATCAAATTCCACTGATGCATTGGTGACACCTTCTCTGTTGTAACCATACGCTTTTAATTCAGGATAGTGCGTCGTTGCAATAATTCTTGCTCCTCGCTGTACCACTTCATCTAAAATGGCCATTGCTAATGCGGCACCTTCTTGTGGATCTGTTCCAGCACCGAGCTCATCAAATAATACCAAAGTTTGATAATCAACCTGTTCCAGAATCTTAACAATATTAGTCATATGAGAGGAAAAAGTACTTAAGCTTTGTTCAATCGATTGTTCATCACCAATATCTGCAAATACATTTGAAAATACTGCCATTTCACAACCATCAAGTGCAGGAACCTGCAAGCCAGATTGAGCCATTAATGTACATAAACCTACCATCTTTAATGTTACCGTTTTACCACCTGTATTTGGTCCCGTAATAACGATTGAAGTATAATTCTCACCTAGTTCAACATCATTTGGAACTACTTCCTCGTCCGTAATTAAAGGGTGTCTCGCTTGTTTCATTTTTATGATGCCTTGATCGTTCATTTTTGGCTTTGATGCTCGCATTACCTTCGCAAGCTTTGCTCTAGCAAACATAAAATCAATTTGACCTAATGCTTCAACATTTTGATATAGAAATCCTTGGTCTTCAGCAATTCGTTCCGTCAATTGTCTCAGAATTCGCTCAACTTCATTTTTCTCGTCAACTCTGGCTGCTTGTAACTGATTGTTAATTTCCACAACAGCTTGTGGCTCCATAAATAAAGTTGCTCCTGACGCAGATTGATCATGAACAATACCGCCTATTGCTCCTCTATATTCCTGTTTTACCGGAAGTACGTATCGATCATTTCGAATCGTCACAATCGCATCCGATAACATTTTTGTTTTTGTTCTCGTAAAGTTCTCTAGCTTGTCACGTACTCTACTTTCGTTCGTTCTAATTTTAGTACGGATAGATCGTAACTTGTCTGAGGCACCGTCCATCACATGACCATGATCATCAATACAGCTCTTTATTTGTCTTTCTAACTCATTTAACGATACGATTTGTGCTGTTAGATCGCGTAAGATTGGTAATGCAGGCTCTTCCATAGCTTCTATGAAGCTTTTTAACTGCCTACCACCATAAATGGTACTTGCTACATCTAAGCATTCATTCGCGTTTAATATACCACCAATCATCGCGCGTTTTATACTTGGTTTAATATCAAATATCCCACCAAGTGGTACATGGCCTTTTAATCGAAGGACATCTGCCGCTTCATCTGTTTGTTCTTGCCACTTTATTATTTCTTCCAAATCTGTTGAAGGCTTCAGTGCGTTTGTTTTCTCTTTTCCTAATGAAGATGAAGCTTGCTCATTCAACATGCTTTTTATTTTATTGTACTCAAGTACATTATAAATACGTTGATTCACTCTAGTAACCCCTTTACCCTTTACTACGGAATAATTGGATCAACTCTTCCTTAGACCACGTGTTGATCACTGTTTCTTTCTTTAACCATCCTCTACGTGCTACACCAATACCCACTTCCATAAAATCCAATGTTTTATAACTGTGCGCATCGGTGTTTACTGCAATATACACACCCTGTTCCTGGGCGTACTTCACCCATTCTGCAGCTAGATCAAACCGATTTGGATTGGCATTTAACTCGAGAACTGTTCCGGTTTCTTTCGCACGTTTGATTAATTGCTCCACATCAACGTCATAGCCCTTTCGTCTACCTATCAGACGGCCTGTGGGATGTGCAATGACATTCACGTATGGATTTTCTAATGCCGCTGTTAATCTTCCCATGATTTGTTCCTGTGTTTGATTAAAACTTGAATGAATGGCTCCGATAACATAATCCATCTCACTTAAAAACGCATCATCAAAATCTAGCGATCCGTCTGGTAAAATATCCATCTCGACTCCCGCAAAAATATGGAAGTCTGGATACTTTTCTCTTAGCCGTTCAATTTCTTCTCGTTGTTTGCGTAACCTTTGCTCATCTAGACCATTTGCAACTTTTAAATATTTCGAGTGATCGGTAATCGCAGTATAATCGTACCCACGGTTGATTGCTATCGAAACCATTTCCTCAACCGACTGGGCCCCATCACTCCATGAAGTGTGCATATGTAAATCGCCACGGATATCTTGATAGCTAACAAGATCTATCTTATTTTTAGAAGCTTCTATTTCGCCATTATTTTCTCGAATCTCAGGTGGAATGTAGGTGAGTCCAAAGTGTTTAAAAAATGCTTCCTCTGTCTCAAATCTTTTCACTTCACTTGTTTCAACATTTTCGACGCCATATTCACTTATCTTTTCACCCTGGGCTTTTGCTAACTGTCTCATTGCCACATTATGGTCTTTTGAACCGGTAAAATGATGGAGTGTTGTAGCAAATTCTTCTGGTGTAACAATTCGAAAATCAACACCAACATCATAACCTTCAGAAAGTACGACGGACACTTTCGTTTCACCAGAAGCAATTGTTTCTTTTATTCCATTCATCTTCAACAATTGATCTCTGATTTTTAATGGGGAATGTGAAGCAATGATAAAATCTAAATCCTTACTTGTTTCCCGCATGCGACGAACACTTCCAGCTCTAGAGAACTTTTCAACCTCATTCATTTCTCCTAGAAAGGCTTCAATCCTTTCCACAATTGGAAGCATAAAGGCAAGTGGAAGTCGTTCAGGTCTACTTGATGCTTCTTCTAGTGCTTTTAGAATCTTTTCGGCCGTTTTTTTACCGAAACCTTTTAATGCTTCGACTTTGCCATCCTCACACGCTTGTTTGAGCGAGGCTGCATCAATCACGCCTAACTCTTGGTAGAGCTTTGATAATTTCTTACCGCCTAAACCAGGCAATTGAAGTAATGGGATTAACCCTTCTGGAACTTCTTGTTGAAGTTGTTGTAAAGTGTCTGATTGTTCATCTTTAATAAATTCATCAATAACTGCAGCGGTACCCTTTCCAACTCCATTTAATTTTGTGAAGTCATCTATTTCACTTAAAGATCGATCGTCAGCTTCTAAAGCTTGAGCAGCTTTTCGATATGCTGCTATTTTAAACGGATTTTCTCCCTTTAATTCTAAATACACGGCGATTGTTTCAAGCAATTTAATTACATCTTTTTTATCGATCGCCATACTTTTGCACCACCTTAAATTTTTTTCAAGCTTTGCTTGTAATTCATCTAGTTCAACCCTAGTTGTTAAAAACCCTTGCTGTATGCTGCAAGGGTTTTTGAGTTTAGTTCTATTTTACTCCGTTAAAGGTTTTATTTATATTAATCTTCACCAAACAAGAAGTTTTTAATTTCATTAGAGAAGATTGGCGTTTTTTCTACCATATATCCTGCTACAGAAGACTGGTCAAGTAGATCTTGAATAAACGTAACAGGTGCTAAAGCTATTATGTAAATAAAAATAAATAACAACAGATATGTTTCTACAAAACCTAATATGGCACCTAAAATGCCATTCACCCAGTTTAGTATTGGTAGGTCGGCAACAAAATCAAGCATGGTCGCAATGATCTGTAAGATGATCTTTGATACAAAGAACAAAGCTGCAAATGCAATTGCGTTATAAAACGCTGTCTCTAAAGGTAGTGTATCTAAAAATACTGCCCATGTTTCCCCTTCAGGAAGGTCTGGATATGGGATCCACATATCTAATTTTGATGCAAGATCATCATAGTAAAGTGCAGCGATAATAAAGGATACAATAAATCCAATAAGATGAAATAGTTGTAAAATAAAACCTCTTTTTAACCCGATAAGTAAACCTAAAATTAGTATTCCCAATAAAAGTAAATCAATCATGTTTTTCTTGATCCTCTTTCTTTTTTATTGAACCTAGTAGTTCTGTATAATCTTCTTTTAATTTCAAATAATCATTCATTGTATTTACTGCTGTAAGCACAGCTAATTTAGTAGTGTCTAAGCTTTTATTCGCGTCATGAATTTCTCGCATTTTTTGGTCAACAAGACTAGCTACCATTCTTACATGATGTGCTTGTTCTTCACCTACAATAGTATAGGATCTACCGTATATATCAACAGTAGCACGTGTTTTGTCAGATTGGGACACGACCATACCCCCTCATTTCTATCAAATCCTAAATTTAATATTAACATGAAGACTATCATTTAGGAAACTATTCTGTGACCATTAATCTTTGATATACTAGAAAGTATGATAAAAGTGTATCATATCATAACAGAGAATGTTTCAAACTAGTAAGAATGTCCTTCCTATTTCGGTCATCCTTATAGCAGGAATATAAAATTGGAGAGATTAACATGGGCCAAATTGTACTAAAATTAACACAATCGGAAATTATGAAAATGAAGAACCATTATGCTAACGCATTAAAGACAACACCACCTGGCGCAGTTTTTGCTGCAAAAACGCCGAATAGCTCTATTACCGCTTATAACTCTGGAAAAGTCTTGTTCCAAGGGAAAGCTCCAGAAATAGAAGCAAAAAGATGGGGAGATGTAAAAGCAGGTTCACCTACACAACAGAAAAAAAAGAGTGCAGCTTCCACACACAGATATGCGCCTTCACCAAGTTTATTTGAGAGCAACCACGTTGGCTCAGATGAAGCTGGAACTGGGGACTATTTTGGACCTATCACCGTTGCAGCTGCATATGTTTCCAAAGATCAAATCCCTTTATTAAAAGAGATTGGCGTAAAAGACTCGAAAAACTTAACAGATGATATGATCCAATCGATTGCAAAACAACTTATACAGATGAAGCTTCCCTATTCTTTAGTCATTTTACATAATGAAAAGTACAATCGCCTTCAAAGGAAAGGTTGGTCTCAAGGTAAAATGAAAACAATGCTACACCACCACGCGATCACGAAACTATTAGAAAAAATCGCACCCACACAACCAGAGGGCATATTAATCGACCAGTTTTCCCAACCTGGGGTGTATATGAATCATTTAAAATCGGAAAAAGCATCTCTACAAAAAAATGTTTATTTCATGACAAAAGCTGAAAGTTATTCCATTGCAGTTGCAGCAGGTTCGATTATCGCCCGCGCTAGTTTTGTAAAACAAATGGATAAACTTTCTAAGGAAGCAGGTATTACCATACCAAAAGGAGCGTCTCAAAAAGTAGATCAAGCCGCTGCACAGATTATTAAACGTGACGGTATTGAGGAAATGGAAAGATACGCAAAGGTGCATTTTGCGAATACAGAGAAAGCATTAAAGTATGTGAGGTAGTCTTTTGTTGGGGTGATTTTTTTGATAACAGATCCAACCGGGGATGGAGCTCTTATCTGCCAATACCCTGCTTCTTTTGACAGTTCAAACTGCGGATGGAGCTCTTACCTGTCAATACCTTGCTTCTTTTGACAGTTCAAACTCCGAATAGAGCTCTTACCTGTCAATACCTTGCTTCTTTTGACAGTTCAAACTCCGAATAGAGCTCTTACCTGTCAATACCTTGCTTCTTTTGACAGTTCAAACTCCGAATAGAGCTCTTACCTGTCAATACCCTGCTTCTTTTGACAGTTCAAACTGAGAATGGAACTCTTATCTGTCCATATAATTCAACACATTCACAAAAATCACATATACGAAAAACTCTACTAAATACAAAAAAATGAGAGACTTCCATCCACGGAAGTCTCTCATTTTTATTTACCCTCTCAATTCTGCTTGATGCGCTTCTTCCACCGCAGCTAGAATGGCTTGATAGGATTCTTCTACCTCTTCATCTTTTAAGGTTCTTTCTGGATCTAAGTACAGGATATTAAATGCAATCGACTTTTTGCCTTCCGGTAAATGTTCACCTTGGTACACATCAAATACTTGCACTTCTTTCACCAATGCTCCTCCAGCATTTTCAATTGTTGTCTGCACTTCACCTGCGCGAAGGGATTCATCCACTACAAGAGCGATATCCCTTGATACGGAAGGGAAACGTGGAATTTTGGCAAAACTAGGTTCATTCTCATGTATGTCAAAAATATAATCTAAATCTAGATCAAAGACATACGTATCTTTCAAATCATTATCTTTTTGCAATTTAGGATGAACTTGACCAACAAAACCTATAGGCTGCTCTCCAATAAACAACTGCGCTGTTCTCCCTGGATGCATCCCATCAATCTTAGCCTGTTTGAATTCTACAGTAACGTTAAGTTTATCAAAAAGACCTTCCAGGATGCCTTTAACAACAAAGAAATCCGCCATTTTCTTTTCTTGTTGCCAAGGGTTTGTTACCCATTCACCAGTTAAAGCACCTGATGCTCTTAACTTTTCATTCGGTTGCTCCGTCACTGTTTCTTGATTCGATACAAAGACTGTCCCTACTTCATAATAACCAAGATTTACTTGCTTCCTTGCTAAGTTATACGATAAAGAACTAAGCATTTCAGGTAAAATACTTAAACGTAATGTGCTGTGCTCTTCACTCATAGGCATGGATAATGCTACTGGCGTAACAGCCTCTGCCTTTATCTCTGGGCTCACAAGCATCGTCGCTCGATCTTTTGTAGTTAAAGAGTAAGTGATTGCTTCCATTAGGCCTGCGCCTTCAAAGTAATTTTTAATAGTACGCTTTAACAGTTGTTGTTCTGTTAGACCGCCCGCTTGACTTGCTCCCTGTGGTAGCGTAAAAGGCAAGTTGTCGTAACCATAAATACGAGCAACCTCTTCGATCATATCTTCAAATATAGTAATATCCTGACGTCTTGTTGGCACGTGGACTGTGAAGTTTTCACCGTCTTGATCATAATTGAAGTTCAATTTACGTAGAATATCAGCGATCTGCTCATCATTAATTTCCGTTCCAAGACGTGCATTGATGTTACTAGTCTGGATTTCTACTTGAGCTTCTGTTTTATCCAATTGATCAAATTCCACAACATCAGCTAGTATTGTTCCGTTCGCATATTTACTTAATAATTGTGCAGCACGGAAGCCAGCACGTTTCACACGGTCTGGATCAACGCCTTTTTCAAATCTTGTACTCGATTCACTCCGTAGGCCATGATCCTTTGAAGCAGTTCGAACTGCAACAGGACTAAAATAAGCAGCCTCTAATAAAACTGTTGTTGTTTCATTAGAAACTTCAGAATTAGCTCCACCCATTACACCAGCTAATGCAGTCGGTACTTCTCCATTGGTAATTACTAAGTGATCTGTTTTTAATGTTCTCTCTTGATCATCAAGCGTAACCATTGTTTCAGCTTGTTTTGCTCTACGAACAACGATTTCTTTTGAACCAAACTGATCATAATCAAACGCATGAAGCGGTTGACCGTATTCAAGTAATACGTAGTTTGTGATATCAACAACATTGTTGATTGGACGAATACCTGCAGCAATCAAATAATTGCGCATCCATAATGGAGCAGGACCTACTTTAATATCCTTGATGACAAAAGCGCCGTAATATGGATTTAATTCGGCATCTTCCACTTTTACGGAAACATAATCAGATGCTTTTTCTTCTACTGCAGCCACTGTTTCATCCGGAATTTGAACCGGCTTATCTAGAATGGCAGCTACTTCATATGCTACGCCTAGCATGCTTAATGCATCAGAGCGGTTTGGCGTTAAACCAAGCTCTAAAATAGCATCGTCTAAGTTAAGTAGTTCAATCGCACTTGCTCCAACTTCCGCGTCTTCAGGAAATACAAAAATGCCATCCGCCACTTCTTTCGGAACAAATTTCTCTTCAATACCAAGCTCCTGCATAGAACAGATCATTCCGTTCGATTCTACACCACGAAGCTTTGCTTTTTTAATTTTGAAATTACCAGGCAATACAGCACCAGGTTTGGCTACTGCTACTTTTTGACCTTGTGCAATGTTTGGTGCACCACAAATAATCTGAAGTTCTTCTTCACCAACATCGACCTGACATAAGTTTAATTTGTCTGCATTCGGGTGTTTTTCACACGATTTCACATAACCCACAACAACATTGGTACTTTGTGCTGCAAGGTATTCAATACCTTCTACTTCGATCCCTGTCTTCGTAATTTTCTCCGCCAACTCTTCTGGAGAAATTCCATCTATGTCCACATAATTTTTTAACCAATTTAATGATACAAACATGTTTTACCCTCCCCTTTACGCCTTATGGTACTGCTTTAGGAATCTGACATCATTCGTATAGAAATGACGAATATCATCTACACCGTATTTAAGCATGGCGATACGCTCAGGTCCCATACCAAAAGCAAAACCGCTATACACGTTAGGATCGTAACCAGCCATTTCTAATACACGTGGATGAACCATTCCACCACCTAGGATTTCGATCCAACCAGTACCTTTACACACAGAACAACCTTTGCCATGACATACCTTACAAGAGATATCCATTTCTACCGATGGTTCTGTAAAAGGGAAGAAACTAGGACGTAAGCGAATTTCTCGTTCTTCACCAAAAAATTGCTTTGCAAAACGATTTAATACGCCTTTCAAATCACTCATACGAACATCTTTATCCACATAAAGACCTTCCACTTGTGTGAACTGATGTGAATGCGTTGCGTCATCCGTATCACGGCGATACACTTTACCAGGACAAATCATTTTCACTGGCTGCGAACCTTTGTATTCACCCATTGTACGCGCCTGTACGGGAGATGTATGTGTACGTAGCAGCAACTCTTCTGTAATATAGAAAGAATCTTGCATATCACGCGCTGGATGTCCTTTAGGTAAATTCAATGCTTCAAAATTATAGTAGTCTGTTTCTACCTCTGGCCCTTCACGGACTTCAAAGCCCATGCTAATAAACAGATCTTCTATTTCTTCAACGATACTTGTTAGAAGATGTGGACCTCCGACTTGTACGGGTCTGCCTGGTAACGTAACATCGATTTGCTCTTCTTCTAACTTTTTCTCTAACTCTACTGCTTCTAAGTTCGCTTTTTTTGCATCCAATTCAGTCGCAATCGCTTCACGTACCTTATTGGCTAAGTCACCAATTACAGGACGCTCTTCTTTTGACAGTTTACCCATCCCACGTAGCACTTCAGTGATTGGCCCTTTTTTTCCAAGATAAGCAACTCGAATATCTTGTAGCTCTTGTAACGATGACGCTTCTTCCACTTTAGCTAACGCTTCTGTTTGTAATTCTTGTAAACGTTCCTTCAATGTAAATACCTCCTCTTTGATCTATACGAAACGGACTTTTGACCGTAAGCGAATATACACAAAAAAGCCCCATCCCAAGATAAGGGACGAGACTTGTAATATCGCGGTACCACCCTTGTTGGCATATAAATATGCCCACTCAGTGTTTGATAACGGAATTAATCCGGAACACCTTTACTTGCTTTTGCAAGGTCCAAGTGCCAGCTCCAGAGTGAAATTCAATAATTACCTCGTAAAAATGCTTGCAGTCTATGGCATTTTTTCCCTAAACACGATTTTGTAATTATTTACTAACTCTTTCTTTGCTTGTCGATTTTCATATTATTTTCTTATTATAGAAAAAGGAAGACAAAGATGCAACCTTCAGTCGTATTTTTTCTAATTATTACCGTCTAATCTCACCTTATTTCATTGCAATGTAATAAAGTAAGATGCCGGTTGCTACACTTACATTCAAGGATTCCGCTTGTCCAAAAATAGGGATATGTACTTTTTTATCCGCCTGTTGCACAATAGTAGCATCGATACCTGCGCCCTCATTACCTACGACCAAAGCGACCTTTTCGGGAACAGGTAATTGTTGATAGGACTCAGCACCTTCTAATGTTGCAGCCCATACTTGGACATCGTTTTTTTGTAATTCATTGATCTCTTTTAAGAGATTGCTTTGGATGATTGGAAGATGAAATAATGAACCTTGAGTTGCTCGAATTACTTTCTCGTTATATAAATCCACTGTTCCCTCACCTAAAATAACACCGTCAAATCCCGCGGCATCTGCAGTTCGGATAATTGTGCCTAAGTTGCCTGGATCTTGAACGGCATCCAATAGAACAAGTTTATGTAAAGACTTGTCTAGAATAGCAGGCTTCATCTCCACTACAGCGGCAATCCCTTGTGGTGCTTTGGTGTCACTAATTGTTTTAAATACATGATCTGATACGTATGTTACGGTATGTTGTTGTAGCCATTCAGGTAACTCTATACCATCTTGTATAATGACCTCTTGCAGATTCCATTTACTATGTAAAGCTTCTTGGACTAGGTGCATACCTTCTATGAAAAAAACGTTTCTTTTTTCTCTCTCTTTTCGTTTCTTTAATTTATTCCATTCTTTTACTTTATTGTTTTGTACAGATGTGATCATCAAATCATCCTTTGGGTGAAATTTCTATATCATCATACATATTTTAATTCGATTTGGTCAAACTAATTGTAGTAAAAACAAGGAAATAGTTTACGATTATGTTTTCCTACCATTCCAATTTTATGTTAGAGGTGAATCATATGGATTTGAACTTAAGAAAAGCAATTTTAGACAATGTATCTGGTAATAACGCAGACCAATTGCAAGAAACCATTGTTGATGCCATTGAAAATGGGGAAGAGAAAATGCTTCCAGGCCTAGGTGTATTGTTTGAGCTAATTTGGAAAGAATCTAACGAAACAGATCGACAAGAAATGCTTGCCGCCCTTGAAAAAGGAGTTCAACAAACATCATAATGCATGTAAAAGGGTTGTTCAACTTGAACGACCCTTTTTATTTTTTATATTTAAATATAGATTGCCTCTGTCAGCTTGATCAAGTAAACTTAATACATAGTCATAAAGGGATAAGGGGAATTTGTAATGGAAATGAAAAACATGCAACAGTATATGCAATTACAGGCAATGTCATTAATGACTAATAATAGTAATTCTTTTTCTTATCAATCACCAGTTATGGATGTTGCATTTCAGAAAATATTAGAGCTTCAACTATCTAACTTTCAGGCGCCGTTAGCATCTAAATCATCACTGCCTACCTCACAATTAAACGCCTTAAATAATGGTGCAATGCATGCTGTACAACCCGCTTATTCGAGTGAAAAGATAGACCAACTTATTGCGCAGGCTTCTAATAAATACGGTGTGGATCAATCACTTATTCGATCTGTTATTCAAGCCGAGTCGAATTTTAATGCAAATGCAGTCAGTCATGCAGGTGCACAAGGTTTAATGCAATTGATGCCATCAACAGCTAGAGGATTAGGTGTTACCAACTCCTTTGATCCTGAACAAAACATAAACGGTGGCACAAGCTATCTTAAGCAAATGCTAAACAAATACAACGGCGATACTAGGCTTGCCCTTGCAGCATACAATGCAGGTCCTGGTAATGTAGATAAATATAATGGCATTCCTCCATTTAAAGAGACGCAAAACTACGTCCAAAAAGTCATGGGATCCTATCAAGCTACGGTATAGAAAAATAAACCTCTTCGTCTTAATTGACGAGGAGGTTTATTTTATTAGTTAAAAGTGATCTCTTTTACCGTATCACTATCTAATTTTTTGATGACTTCTACAATCAACTTCACGGCATTCTCAAAATCATCACGATGCAGAATCGCTGCATGTGTGTGAATATATCGTGTGGCAATCGTAATCGACAACGCTGGTACGCCATTTGCAGTTAAGTGGATCGAACCTGAATCCGTACCACCACCAGCTAAAGAAGCGTATTGATAAGGAATTTTATTTTCATCCGCTGTATCAATTACAAAATCACGAAGTCCTTTATGAGAAATCATGGAAGCATCATAAAGAATGATTTGTGGGCCGTCACCAATCTTACTATCTGCATCTTTTGCAGAAATACCTGGTGTATCTCCTGCAATACCTACATCAACAGCAAAGCCAATATCTGGTTGAATCGTATTTGTTGATGTTTTAGCTCCACGTAACCCAACTTCTTCTTGAACAGTTCCAACACCATACACAACGTTAGGGTGTTTTTCACCTTTTAATTGCTTAAGAACGTCAATAGCAATAGCACAACCAATACGGTTATCCCATGCTTTTGCTAGAAGTAACTTTTCATTATTCATTTGCGTGAATTCAAAGTAAGGAACTACAGAGTCTCCTGGTTTCACACCAAACTCTTCTGCCTCCTCTTTACTAGTAGCACCAATATCAATGAACATATCCTTAATCTCTACAGGCTTCTTACGTGCCTCTGGAGGTAAAATATGTGGTGGTTTAGAACCAATGATCCCCGTTACATCACCTTTTTTTGTAAGGATTGTAACGCGTTGAGCAAGCATCACTTGACTCCACCATCCACCTACTGTTTGGAAATACAAAAATCCTTTGTCATCAATACGTGTCACCATAAAACCAACTTCGTCTAAATGACCAGCAACCATAATTTTCGGACCATTTTCTTGTCCCACTTTTTTTGCGATTAAGCTACCTAAGTTATCGGTAAATACTTCATCAGCATAGGGTGAGATATATTTTGTCATTACATCTCTTGCCTCTTTTTCATTACCCGGAATGGCACGTGCATCTGTTAAATCTTTTAACATCGTTAACGTTTCATCTGTCTTTGCCATATGTATAATCCTCCTTGTTAAAATGCCATCATTTAAATTATAACTTTTTTCTAAATAGATAACAAAAATTCGAATTCAAGCTTTAATATCCTTGGTCTTGCCTTTCAAAATTCACCTTATTCTTTTCTAAATACGCTTCACTCATACTTTGTTCTGAAAAACCTAAAAGTTCACCTAATCTTATGTACGTATCGAATAACTGTGTATAACAAGCTTTACTTGGTTCATTTTTGAATGCTATTATTTTTTCATACACATGATGAAATGTAAGTGTAATGTCCTTTTGTACTAGCTCGGTTTTATTTTCTCCATTATAATTGGAATATCCCTTATCTATTCCAAGAGATAAAATAAAATGAATACCATCCACATATTCTTCTAAAATAACTTGTTGATCACTAGGAGGTTTTTTACTCCAGAATTTAAAGCATCTCGTTTCATTTGCTAACTCACCTACTTCAACAAGTAGAGCAAGAATTTTTTTATCAAATAATTCGCTTGTTTGTAGGTGATGGTTAGATTGGATATAAGCATCTAATTTTTTTTGCATTGAAAATAACGGTTCCCAGTTCATTTGTTTTCTCCTTTACATAAAATCCTTTTCATTATAACATGTAAAATAATTATTTTTTTGAAACCTTGTAGACGACTTATTCGTATAGACAATTAAACTCATGAACTAATATACAAGGAGACGGTACGTATGATCGTAATATTGTTTCGCTTATTAATATTTATAGCTATGATTCTCCTTCTTTATACAGCTTATAAATACATTATGAACCCTAAGAGAAAGCTTGAGGTTGCTAAAGAAAAGAAAACTTTTTATTTTCATGATGATACTGAAAATATTAAGAAGAACTTTTTGATGACATACAAAGGTTTTATGTTTGAAGGCGAAAAATACTTGGGTACGACTGAAAAATCATTTGACGTTGTGAATATAAGTGTTCATGCTCACAATCCAGGTGAACTCAAGGGACTCGAAAGAAATGACTTATATTTTTTAGAAGAAGAAATATTAATTCGATATCCGTTTGCATCAATTGAATGGAAACATCCAATCAATAAACTGATTATTAACAAAGTATGAACATGCAAATCACGAACGAAAACTATTGATTACTAAAAACACTGATGCGAAAGCATCAGTGTTTTTTAACTCGTTTTTGTTTGAAAAAAATCTTCCCATTTCATTGTAATTTCTTTTCTTCTTAACAAATAAATACATGGCAATAAGCTGATCAGTAAGCATACGGTGATTAATGGAGAGAAGGTTGACATGGTTTTTCCAACACTTGTGTACACTACCGCTATTGGAATATTCGAAACAAAAGATGCTTTTAAATATCCTCTAAAATCCGTTGCTACTTCCAAAATACATAACGACAACAAATGAAAATGGATAAAAGGTATAAGTCGAAGCAAAGCAACTTGAGACGTTGTTAACTTGGAATGACTACCAACCATTTTTTGTTTCATCCGCACAAGTTTATCCACTGTTTTTGGCATCCATTGTGCCATCCGATAGAAGATTAGACTTGAAAGCGTAATACCAATAATGGAATAAAGAGTACCAGCTACTGTGCCAAATAACAAGCCTCCAGAAATACAAATAAAAACAACTGGAAGAAAAAATAATGGTCGTAGAAGATGAATACCAATGAATAGTAATGGCGCTAACAATCCACCCGTCTCAATAATGGCCATTAAATAAGTACTCACATACTCCATATTATGCCCCTCCTATGTTCTCTATATATATGACAGTAGACGAGCTATTATGACACATATTACATAATTATTTGGTGAATACGTAATAGACTAATAAAATATGAATAAGCGCTAATAACCGTAAACCATATTTAAATGAAAAGTGCTTTGTCTTATGTCTGTAGCTTATCATTCCTATTAGCGCCCCAAAAGAACCACCAACGAATGCAACTAGCCATAATGTTTTTTCACTTATTCGCCATTGATTATTTCTAGCACGTTTTTTATCTATCCCCATTAATATGTATGCAAGTAGATTAACGATAATGAGGTAGATCCATAGAACCTCCATACCTAACATACGACCCCTCCATATCCTTGCTGGTACATTGTTTATCTATGGCGCAGTTGATCCATACTGTGCAGTTAACGATTTTCTTACTTCCTTACGCACTTACTAGATGAGTGGTAATACGCCGCTACGGAAAAACACTCGCTTTCCGTGGGGAACGCCTCAGCCTCCTCATTCGCAAAGAGCGCTCACTGCGGGGTC
>NZ_JAOALK010000015.1 GCF_025154055.1 Aquibacillus koreensis | reverse complement strand
CTTTTGTGCGCTTGGCAGCGCATCGGACTAATGGGTGAAAGTCCCAAACACACCGTAGTGGCGGAAGTGTATAGCTGACAGGTAGTGCATTGTCCGTGAGGAAGTGTGCGGAGGACCTGAAGGCAAAACCTGGAACAGGCGACAATTCAACCGTGTTGGCTGGTAGAGTCGGATAACCCTGCAAAAGAAGGGAGTGTCCTATTCCACAAGAGGACTCTGCTAGTTATGAGGACTGGATTCAGGTGAAAGCCCGGTGACGTGACCCAAGGAGATCTCATCGTCTCCACATTGTGGTAACCTTCAATCAAGTCTGGGATGGACAAGATGAAGTTATGGGTGGTAAGAAGTCAGAGCAGGGGATAGTAGTGATCAAGCTTACTGGAAAAGTCGCAAAGGTAAGTGACTTAGTACTTTGTTACTGAGAGGAGCCCTCTAACCTAAAAGGTAGGGACTTTATGCGAAGCCCGTCTGTCCGTGGAAGAAAAACCGAGTTATCTTAGAATATGTCATGTCCATACAGAAACCGATAGGACAAATCCGTAGATTCGGGGTCGAACAGAAGGGTAGACCGTATGGGGCGTAGTACTTGTGAAACTGCTGATATTGCCGAAGTTGGGCTAGTCAATCAACAGAATGAAAGGAAAGAAACGGAACATGAACGGAAAAGAAGACAAACAAGGTTTTCGTGAGGGAGCAAAGACCCCACAAAAGAGAAAGTGGTATAGTCTCATAGATAAAATATGGGTAATGCCAAACATGGAGGAAGCCTTTAAAGAGGTTAAAAGGAACCGTGGAGCCGCAGGGGTAGATGGAATAACAGTTAAGGCTTTTGAATTTGGAGTGGAGGATAATGTACAAATCCTTCAACGTGAATTACAAGAAAAGACATACAAGCCGAGACCAGTTAAACGTGTATATATTCCGAAGGCTGATGGTTCAAAACGACCTCTAGGTATCCCAACCGTGAGAGACCGAGTAGTACAGGCTTCTGTACGTAGAATAATAGAACCAATCTTTGAAGCTAAATTTCTTGATTGTAGTTTTGGCTTTAGACCGAATCGAAGTGCACATATGGCATTAGATAAAGTCCGAAAGGATTTAATGGATGGTTATGTGTATGTAATTGATGCAGACCTAAAATCATACTTTGATACAATTCCGCATGATAAACTAATGTCGTTGGTTAGAGAAGAAATAGTGGATGGAAGTGTTATTGGATTACTCGAGAGTTTCCTCCAAGCAGGAGTTATGGAGGGTGGCAGTTTCCACTTAAACGAAAAAGGATCTCCACAGGGTGGTGTCATCAGTCCGCTACTTGCGAACGTATATTTGCATCCGTTGGATGAACTTATGACAGAGAGAGGGCATCGCATTACAAGATATGCAGATGACTTTGTCATCTGTTGTAAATCACAAAAGGGTGCTGAGCGAGTACTCAAGTCAGTTACTCGATTCCTTGAAGAAAAGCTTGGGCTTATAGTTCACCCGGAAAAGACTAAGATTGTAAATAATATGAAAGAAACATTTGTCTTTCTTGGACATGAATTTAAGAAGGGTTACTGGGTTAAGCCTTCAGAAAAGTCAATAGAGAAGTTTAAGACTAAAATCAAGGAAATTACAAAACGAAACCAAACGATTAATATTAGAGTTTTGGTAAAAGAGAAACTAAACCCTTATCTACGTGGATGGGGAAACTATTTTGGACACTGGCATACAAAGACAATGTTTACTGAATTTGATAAGTGGATTAGAAGAAGATTGCGGTCAGTACAACTTAGGAGTTGGCGGAAAATAAGAAAGCTACATAGGGAATTACGTAGAAGAAAATGGGAAGGAGAACTTCCACGCTTACGAATGTACGCTTGGAGAAGTTCGAAATGCACACCAGTGCATACAGCACTTTCCAATAAATGGTTTAGAGAAATAGGTCTCGTATTTCTTGTGGATATTTACAATGAACATCATCCCCAACGGGGATAATCGCGGAGGAGCCGTATGCGAAGACCCGCACGTACGGATCTGTGAGAGGCGCATGAATAAAATTCATGCGCCTACTCTATTCATGCAAAGACACCGACACCTATGAAAAAGTAAGGGGGAATCTTCATGAAGTTTGTAGATTTTATGAAATAATAATAGAATAAAGGACATCCGCCTAAATACGTGATAAGATGTATATATTATTAAGTTTTTATAATTTTAAGTTTGTAAACCTACAATGATTGCTAATTGTAATAATATAAAGTATTATTCTAACTATAAGAGGTGATTGAAATGGCATCAGCAATTGGGATTCCAGGATTAATCCTTATATTGATTATTGCATTAATCGTATTTGGACCAAAAAAACTTCCGGAAATTGGTAAAGCAACTGGACAAACTTTACGTGAATTTAAAAAGTCTGCTCGTGACTTAACAAACGAGGATTCTGAAGAACAAAAGACATTAGATCAGTCAAAAGAAAAAGGAAAATAATAATCATCGGAGTGATGTAAGATGTACATGGGATTTGTCGGAAATATAGGATTCCCAGGATTGATTTTGATTTTGCTTGTTGCGTTAATTATCTTCGGGCCTTCTAAATTACCAGAGATAGGTAAGGCTGTAGGGAGTTCGTTAAGAGAATTTAAAAAAGCAACAAATGGTATCATGTCAGATGATGATTCAAACAAAGTAGAAGACAAAAAGTAACATGTTACGAAGGTGTGAGGGATTAAACCTTACATCTTCTTTTCTTGCTAAATGAAAAAATGTCGGAAGGAGGATAATATGTCCAATGAACAGCAATACTCTGACACAACAGAAATGAATTACCTAGATCATTTTTCTGAACTGCGAAAAAGACTAATATGGACAGCGATTGTTTTCCTAATCTTTTTTATTATCGGCTTTTTATACGTAAAAGATATTGAACAATTTTTTATGAAGGACATAGATATTCAACTAACATTAATTGCACCAGGTGAAATTATATGGATTTATTTTATGATGGCCTTTCTTGTTGGTGCTGTTGGAACCATTCCTTTTCTTTGTATTCAAATTTGGTTATTCGTTAGACCAGGCTTGACCACCAAAGAAAGAAGAGTGTCTTTATCTTACATACCTGCTATTTTCATTTTATTTAGCGGCGGGTTAGTGTTTGGTTATTATGTGTTTGTTGAACTTATTTTACCTTTTTTATTATCCTTAAACGATGGTATGTTTAATGAAATGTTTACGGTAGAAAACTATTTCCGTTTCTTATTTCGTGTTACTTTTCCTTTTGCAGTTTTATTCGAAATTCCAATCATCACCATGTTTTTGACTAGTCTAGGAATTGTAACGCCTGCTTTTTTACGTAAAACCAGAAAGTATGCTTATTTTATTTTAATTGTCATTGGTACCATGATTTCGCCACCTGATTTTATTTTGCAGATTGTTGTAGCGATCCCGCTAATCATCTTATATGAAATTAGTGTGGTCCTATCAGGCTTTGTGTACAGAAATAAACAAAAAAAACATGAAACATATATGGACGAGTCATAATGTTATAAGGAGTGAATCGTATGCGCTCATTCTACCACTATATGATGACGTATCGTGGAGCAAAAAAGCCTACGAATGAAAGTCGCTTGGCAGATTGGATGTTTGATGATCATGATTTTCCAAAGCATTCAACGTCATATGATGAAATCAGTGGTTATTTAGAATGGAATGTCCCATTTGCCGAAGCTGTTCAAGTGTTTGACCGACTTTGGGAAGAATATATTACTAATGAAAATTAGATGTAAAATGTTTTAAGGGCTTCTTATTAGGAGCCCTTTTTATATAGAAGTGAAATTTCATATCGATATGTGTAAAGAAATAACGCACTATTTGATACTCTCAACACAAAAGATAGTTATGCTTCTTTTACATCAATAATTTCAGGTAAATAGATGCTCACTATATCATCATCTGCTTGTTTTAACTTTAAACAATGATTATGCATGACAACCGATGAAATTATTCCTTTATATTCCTTGTAGTTATTGTTTTTATATACGGTGATGGAGATGGCAAGGTGCCTTTGATAGGCTTCATGGATCATTTCATTTATTTGTTCGAGCTCTTGTTCATCTAACAAGGGCTTCTGTTTATTTTTATCCTCCCGCCATAAGCGTTGTAACATTTCTACATGTTCAGGAAGCATTAAGGATGTCCATTTAATAGAACCTCTGTCATTTACCATGATGTTCACTCCTCTTTCTAATGTGCTTTATTGTTTTACCGCCAAAACTTCAGAGTAGATCCATACTGTGCAGTAAACGATTTTCTTACTTCCTCACTTACTAGATGGGTGGTAATACGCCGCTACGGAAAGCGAAGTATTCTGCCGGAACGGCGTTATATCACACACCTGTTTAACAAAATCAAATAAATATAACTGCACAGTTTATGAATACTATGTCACATAATTATGATTAACTCCTTTTTATATTATAACCAAACATTTGTTCTGTTTTCAATGGATAAAGAACATTTGTTTGGTATATAATAATAAAAAAGGAGGAATAGTCATGACTTTTGAACAAGTGGAGCGAAATAAAGATCGAATAGTTGATATTATATATTGTTCAGCTAATGGGGAATTTACCCAGCGTCGGATAAAGGTGGTAGGTGTAACAAAACAACAGTTATACGGATATTGCTATCTTCGAAGACAGTCCCGAACGTTCTTAATCGATCGAGTTCTTGCATGGCAGCCTGCTTCCGTATAATGTAAGAGGGAAAACACACCAACAACATACGACAAAAAAACATGATAAAATAGGGGAGAAGGAGAGGGATATCGTGAAAATATTACACACAGCTGATTGGCATCTGGGGAAAATTGTGAACAGTGTTCATATGACAGAAGACCAATCCTATATACTAGATCAAATCATTTCTATTGCAAAAGAAGAGAAACCAGACGTCATTGTAATAGCCGGAGATTTATACGATCGATCGATTCCACCAAAAGAAGCGGTGGAGCTATTAAACAACGTGTTAACAAGTTTAATAGCAGAGCTCCGAATACCAGTTCTAGCAATCTCAGGAAATCACGATAGTCCTGATCGGTTAGAATTCGGTAATCAATTATTTAAAGCACAACAGTTATATATAGAAACAAAATTAAAAGGAGATTTAAAACCTGTAACTATTCACGATGAGCATGGTCCAGTACATTTTCATTTAATCCCATACATTGAACCGGCAGACGCTCGTTCGTTTTTTGAAGACGATAATATCCAATCACATCAATCAGCTATGAAAGCAATTATTAATCATATTGAAAAACACAATGACATGACAGAACGGCATGTATTTGTTGGTCATGCTTTTATAGCTGGTGGGATGGAATCAGAATCAGAGGAGAGACTTTCCATGATAGGGGGAAGTCCATACGTGGATGCTAATCTATTCCGCGTATTTCGTTATGTTGCTTTAGGTCACTTACACCAACCTCAACGAGTGACTAGCGATGTAATCCGTTATAGTGGCTCTATTTTAAAATATTCTTTTTCGGAATCAACCCATAATAAATCAGTTACGCTAGTCGACATGGATCAACATGGGACATGTACGTTATCATTTGTTCCTTTGGTGCCAAAGAGAGATATGAGAGTAATAGAGTCCTATTTTGATGAATTAATGAGTGGTGAGGCATTAGAATCTACAGAAGATTATTTGCATATTCGACTATTAGATGATGGTCAATTGATTGATCCAATGGGAAAGCTAAGAAAAAGGTACCCAAATATTCTTCGTTTGGAACGTAAGGTATTAACATCCAAGATGCAATTAAATGATTTAAATCGGATTAGGCAAAAACAACAAATGACACACTTGCAATTATTTGAATCCTTTTATGAAGAAATGAAAGGTGCGACCATACCTGAGGAGAGACAAGGTCAAATGGCAAAAATAGTTCAATCTCTAGTTGAGCAAGAAAGGGAGAAATAAGATGCGGGCAATTACATTAACACTCCATGCGTTTGGTCCTTATAGTAAAGAGCAAACCATTAATTTTAATGACTTAGGGGACGAATCGATTTTTCTAATTACTGGCCCTACAGGAGCTGGTAAAACAACTATATTCGATGCCATTTGTTACGCTTTATATGGAAGAGCAAGTGGTAGTGACCGAGATCAAGACTCATTGCGAAGTCATTTTGCAAATACGGATGAACCGACAAGTGTGGCGTTTACTTTTCAATTAAAAGATAAGACGTATGAAGTAACAAGATACCCTAGGCAGTTAAAACGAAAAGAGCGAGGTGAAGGATTTACAGAGGATCCTGCTCGTGCGGAACTATATGAAATAGTAAATCAAGATCATCAACTAATCTCTGCGAAAATTAAAGATGTTAATGAAACATTAGAGCAGATGTTAGGACTTGATTATGAACAATTCAGAAAAATGATTATGATTCCTCAAGGTGAGTTTCGCCGCTTAATATCTGAAAACAGTAAAGAACGGGAAGAAATATTACAAAAAATATTCCATACCCATTTTTACGAAAGGATTACCGATGAATTGAAAAAACAGGCGAAAGAATTACGCGAACAGATTGCTCAATTACAGTGGAAGATCGATCAAGAAGCAGGAAAGATTAAGTGGAAATATATAAATGTTGAGGATCATGAATCAACGGATGAATTGTTAAAACAATTGGATGAGGAAATAAAATCTACTAAGAAAGATAAACAACAATGGAGTGAGAAACTTTTAAAAGATAAAGAACAATTAAAGGCTGCTCAAGAACGTTATTATAAAGGCAAACAATTAGCAGAAAAATTTGAAGAGTTCAATGCATTAAATAAAAAGAAAGCGAATTTAGTAGAATTAGAACCATTTATTTTAACAAAAAAGAAAACGTTAGATATTGCCAAAAAAGCCGAGCAGATTGTTCCGTTCGAGAACCAAGTTAATGAACGAAAGCAAGAATGGAAAGAGCAACAAGTGAAACTAGAAAATCAGCAATCAAAGCTTAAGAAGAGTGAAGAAATCTTTGTACAGATAAAGATGAATTATGAACAAGAATTAAACAGAGAAGACGAAAGAGCAAAAGTGAAAGACACCATTGAAACAAAAAAACAGCAGCTAGATAAATTATTTTATTTCACAGAGATACAAGGAAAGTTTAGTTATATTGTAAAAGAGAAAGAGACCCAACAGCAATATGTAAAAAGTATACAAGAAAAGGTGGGACATTTGACTTCTCAGCTGGAAAAGATCGAATACCAGTTAAAGGATCAAAATCAATGGACAAAATCCTTCTATAATTCTGAAGCTAAACTGAAAGAGATGTCAGATAGATTATTGCGATTGAAGCGACTGCAAACAGAAGTGAAAACACTAGATACCATGCGTGCAGACTATCAAAAAGTACATCATCAATATCAAGAAGTTGGCATAAATTATAAACAAAAAAAGCAGGAATTGGAAAAATTAGAAGAGCAGCAAAAAAGAAATCATGCATATTATTTAGCCCAACACTTACATGAAGGGGAAACATGTCCAGTTTGTGGTGGTGTAGACCATCCTAACAAAGCAATAGAAGGCGAAGGCTCTGTATCTGAAGAAGTAATAAAGAAGCTCAAGCACGAAATAGAACAGATTGACAAACAACTTCAACATTGGCAAGACAAATTTGTCCAAGTGAAGTCAGATGGGCAAGCCCAACGAAAGCTTGTAGAAGATATGTATAAAGAGTTAAAGGATTTCCTTAGCTCCCAGGAAGAGGAAGAAATAGCTGGAACAGTCGTGGAGTGGAATGAACGAATTAAACAATCCACAGAAAAACATAACGAAATAAAGAACCATATTGCTTGGATGGAAGAAGCAGAAAAAAAGAAAGAAAAGCTACAAAAAGATAAAAAAGATCTAGAAGTAATGGTTGAAGCAGAAAACAAAAAGCAAGAAAAAATTAATGAATCGTATATACGACTGCACACGCAAATAGAATCTGTTAAAAAGGAATTGACCGATCCTCAAAGGGATCCAAATGATTTGAGGGTGGAAATTAATAATCAGGAAGAACATTATCAGAAATGGATGGAACAGTGGGAAAAGCTGAAGAAAGATTATGAAGCTATAAAGAACAACTTGCAACAAGAAAGAACCGTGTTGGAACAACTGCAAGAATTTGTGGCGAATACAAAACAAAGATACGAATCACAAATGGGGATTTTTGAACAAAAAATAAATGAGAACGAATTTGAATCTATTGAATCCTATAAACAGGCTAAACGGTCCACAGTTGAACAAGAACAAATGCAAAAAGAAATCGATGACTTCGAACGGCAACAGTCATCCGTAGAACAGAGACTTGTAGAATTGGCAAAACAATTAAATAAGGAAGAAAACCCCGATTTAAATGACTTAATAGCTACAGTTCAAACACAAGAAACAATTGTTGAGCAGGCAAATCAAAATTTTCAATCGTTAGTACATCATATCGAGCAACATTCGGAAATCTTTGACATAATTGAAGTGTTACACGAGAAATATCAGAATGTAAGTAAACAATATTATGATATTGGAGAATTAGCAGATCTAGCAAGAGGAGAAAATCATCTGAAATTATCATTCGAACGCTATGTTTTATCATCCTTTTTGGACGAAATTCTCTTGCAAGCTAATTTAAGATTAGATCAATTAACAGAACACAGATACCAGTTAATAAGAAGTGATCAAATTGCTAAGCGTGGAGCACAAAGTGGGCTAGATCTTGAAGTGCTTGATCATCATACTGGTCAACAACGTTCGGTCAAAACGTTATCGGGTGGAGAAGGATTTAAAGCAGCACTTAGCCTAGCTTTAGGAATGGCTGACGTTGTACAAGCTCATGCAGGTGGTGTCCAATTAGATACATTATTTATTGATGAAGGATTCGGTACGTTAGATGAACTATCATTGGAGCAAGCGATTAACTGCTTAAAAGGGCTGCAACAAAGCAATCGGATTTTAGGAATTATCTCGCACGTGCCGCAATTAAAAGAAGAAATACATGCAAAGTTACAAATCACACCTTCACCTCAAGGTTCTAGAGCAGCATTTACTTTCTAACAAGTTTGCCAATAATTACACCTTAATTATGGTAGGAGGTACGTGTTATAGTATAAGAAATAAGACTAATTCCCCTTATCATTTGGATAGGGGAATTTCCTTTAGATTGAATTTAAACTAGGATTACTAAAACTAGTTTATTAGGAGGTAAACAATGAAAGTAGTAACAGCATCAACTCCAGAGCAACATGACTATGTAAAATGTCTAATGAAAGAGTTGTATGAAAACATTTTTCCTATCTATTTTTCAAATGCTTACATACAAAAGCTTAAAAATTTTGAACTGATGACAATACCAAATATGGAAGAATTAAATTTAAATGAAATTATGGAAGTTACGGCATCGCTTCAAACGATTGCAACAATCTTAAAACAGTTTGGAACCACAAATGAAATGTTGGAAGAATATGAACAAGTCTTTAGCAAAAATACAATAATCTTAACAAAGTATGGTATTGATTTCCCATTTCAGTTGACTGATTTTAAATTGAATAGTAACTACTGCTCTTCAAAACAAAATTCGTTGTACATTTAATTTTCAGTGTTACGAAAAGAACTAGAGTAGGATATAATATAAACATAAAAACACACGAATGAAATAGTGGGAGGGTTTATCATGTCCATGCCTCTAGCTTTTGAGTGGAGACTAATTACACATGGTAAGGAAAAACGCATCGTAGGTGAAGAAAATTTGTTTGAGATCACTTGCAATGGATATAAAGTTTTCCCTATTAATGAACAGATTGAAATACGGAGACATCATGACTCAGATCAAATCGGAAATGGAAAGATCGTAGAACTTACGTGGAAAAACGATGTAACAATATGTAAGTATCAACTTCTATCTCTTTATAATGTCAATTAACGACAAAACACGCAAACTAAAATCGATATCAGTAGTTTATTGCGCTTGCCCGGGAAATACTTTTTAAACTTTTTGGAAATATAAATTCATTAAATTGTCATAGCAGGAAACGTTTTATAACGGTAGAACCATTTATAATGAAAGTATAATAAACAGTTTCAAGATTTTTAAATTTTGAAAGAGGGGATTTTATTATGCTTTCTGCAGTTCTATTTGGAATTATACTAACTGGAACTATTGGCTTGATTATTACTGCTGATATTATTGCTGACTAAAGTAAAAAAGCAAAAAGTGGCTATTATGTTTGTCTTGCATAATAGCCACTTTTATTTGCTTCTAGTTATTTAAAACTGTTCCTGAGTTGAATTGTTCCTACATCGAATTATATTCCTATAATGAAAACTCCTTATCTGCCTACACCTATTTCATTTTAATACGTACAATAAACTAACAATACAATTCGGGAGAGAGGGATAAGTATGTTTTCACCACCACGTGGTCAATCAGCATTTCGTCAGTTTTCAAATCCGTCTAATTTTAGGCAATCACCTTTTTTCGGATCTGGC
The DNA here is from genome assembly GCF_025154055.1 of Aquibacillus koreensis. Taxonomy (GTDB): domain Bacteria; phylum Bacillota; class Bacilli; order Bacillales; family Amphibacillaceae; genus Aquibacillus_C; species Aquibacillus_C koreensis. Next base: position 2,080 of record NZ_JAOALK010000015.1, on the reverse strand, counting down.
TTTGGTAATCCGTCATCATTTGCACAGGCACAGACAGGAAAAGGTGGAATTGGTGGACTATTAGGTAGATTCTTTGGTTCGGGTGCATCTGGTGCTACCGGTGCAGCGAAGTCGGCATTAGGTAGTGGAGGGGGTATTACACAAACATTAGCAAATATCCAACAAGTGATGAACATGGCTCAGTCTGCTACACCGATTATTCAACAATATGGTCCAATGGTTAAAAACATCCCAACAATGCTATCCTTAATTAAGGCATTTAATGAAGATGATGACGAAGAGGATGAAACAAAAGAAGGAAGTAGCGGAAGTAGTGATGAACAAGGTGAAAAAAAGACTGGAAATAAAATTGAAGTAAAAGGTGAGAATATAAATAAAATGGAAACAGAGGTACATTCGAAAAATAAACAACAACAAAAAAAGAAATCAAGTACACAAACTGGTACGTCCACACCAAAGCTTTTCATATAAATCAATGCAGACTTCTTGCTTTTTTTTATGATTAGATTAAAAATGAAACTAACACTATACCAATTCGATTAACTAGGAGGATGATTTGTGGATAGTACTAATTTAGAAAAAGCAACATTTGCTGGGGGGTGCTTCTGGTGTATGGTAGAGCCTTTTGATGAACGACCAGGCATTCACGAAGTTATCTCCGGATATACGGGGGGAAGGACAGAAAATCCCACTTATGAAGAAGTATGTTCGAATAATACAGGTCATGTAGAAGCAGTGCAAATTACATTTGATCCTACTATTTTTCCTTACGATAAATTATTAGAGGTATTCTGGCAGCAAATAGACCCTACAGATCCTGGGGGACAATTTAATGATCGTGGTGAATCGTATCAAACAGCTATCTTTTACCATAATGAACAACAGAAAAAACGTGCGGAGGCATCAAAACAAAAGTTAGATGAAAGTGGCAAATTCAAAAGTCCAGTTGCAACCAAGATACTTCCTGCAGCTACTTTTTATCGTGCAGAAGAAAAGCATCAAGATTATTACAAAAAGCAATCCTTTCACTATCGTCTTTATAAAAAGGGATCAGGCAGAGAAGATTTTATTAAAGAACATTGGTCGAAAAAAATTGATAAAGAAAAGTTAAAGCAAACATTGTCTCCACTGCAATATCATGTCACGCAAGAAAGCGGGACGGAAAGGCCATTTCAAAATGAGTATTGGAACCATGAAGAAGATGGTATCTATGTCGATATTGTCAGTGGTGAGCCTCTTTTTTCTTCCCATGATAAATATGATGCGGGTTGCGGATGGCCAAGCTTTACCAAGCCTATTGATAGAAAACAGCTAAAGGAAAACATGGATACAACCCATGGAATGAGGCGAATAGAAATTAGAAGTAACGAAGCTGATTCACATTTGGGGCATGTTTTTGAAGATGGACCTAAGGACCAAGGTGGTCTTCGTTATTGTATGAATTCTGCTGCCATGCGTTTTATTCCAAAAGATAAATTGGAGGAAGAAGGGTATGGTGACCTTCGATATTTGTTTGAAAATAAATAATCATGTTATAAACCCCTCTGCAGCATGCAACGCTGCAGAGGGGTTTGTTATCATTTCATGATTTTATGCATTCTTATCCAATCGATATTCTAGAATACTGTTTGGTTGTCTGTTATAGAAATAGCCCTTACATCCACGCGGGCTTGCCCCGTGGATGTAAGGGCTTCGCTCAAGGGCAGTTCTTAAACTGCTCTACTTGAGCGATTTTTTGTTTGGTGAACAAAAATATAGATTGAGAACATACATTCCCGTGTGGTAAAATGTTTGTAAGTAGAAAAGAAAATAAGATACAAAAATTAGTTGAAATGATGAGTGAGTATAATAGATTAAATCATTGTAAGTTTCTTATCCAATATCACATCATTTGGTGTCCAAAATATCGATTTAACGTACTTAACGAAAAAATAGAATTAGAATTAAGGGGAATCCTTCGGATTATCAGTGAACGATACGGATATGAAATAAAGGAAATGGAAATCATGCCAGATCATATTCATTTATTCATCTCTACAAAACCGACCGTTTCTCCGACTGATGTAGTTCGCACTCTTAA
>NZ_JAOALK010000014.1 GCF_025154055.1 Aquibacillus koreensis | reverse complement strand
CACACCTGTTCCCATGCCGAACACAGCAGTTAAGCTCTTCAGCGCCGATGGTAGTTGGGGCATTGCCCCTGTGAGAGTAGGACGTCGCTAGGCAACAAAAAACCCACTTAAAAGTGTAAACTTTTAAGTGGGTTTTTTTGTATGTTATGAAAGTGAATTTTTTGCTAAGAAGTAACGCTAAAAAAATGGATGTTCGTGATTTATTTTAACTTGTGAAGTATGTAACTCTACTTTTAACCTATCAAGAAGTTAACCAGGGAATTTGAGTCACAAAATCTCCTTAGTTTGTTCAATAATTCACATTGATGCAACTAATACTTAGGGGTAAAATTAACTTTGTAGATTAAATATATAGAAAAGATAAAAAGGGGAGACCACCGATGAAAAAATGTGGAAAGCTATTCCTATTATTACTACTAGTTATTGTAGCTTCAGCATGTAACACAGAAACATTAGGAAAAGAAACAAAAGAATTGGAACTAAAGATAGGCCTAATGCCAGCAGTGGATGCAGCACCAATATTGTTAGCAAAAGAAAAAGGATATTTTGATGAATTAGGGCTTCAATTGGAAGCAACGATTTATACAAACGCAAATAATAGACAAAGCGCTCTTCAAACGGGTGAGCTAGACGGTACCATGACAGACTTAATTGCTTTTATTAACAATCATCATAATGGGTTTAAAACAAAAATTGTTAATAGTACAGATGGAAGTTTTGCTTTTCTTATAAATAATCATTTTAACGAAAATGGACAAAAAAAAGTCGGATTAATGGAAGTAAGTGTAGCAAATTACTTAACGGATTACTATATTGCACCTATGTACGATATAGAAAAGGTTTTTATACCAGACATTCCTACAAGATTAGAAATGATTAATAATGGAAAATTAGATATCGCCTTTATACCAGAGCCAGTAGCATCTATGGGTCAATTAAATGGTTTAGAAAAATTAGTCACGTTAACGGATGATGATGGATATATGCCAGAGGCAATGGTATTTAGAGAGGATGCAATTAATAAAAAAAGTGAAGCAATTGCATTATTTATAGAAGGATATAATAGAGCAGTAGAAGACATCAAGGCAGATGAGTCTTTAGCAAGAGATATATTAATAAAAGAGATTGAGCTTAATTCAGAAATTAATCAGCTAATCGACTTACCAGAATATAAAAAAGCAAGAGTGCCAAGTGAATCATATTTGAACAAAGTGATCGATTGGGTTGAAGATGTTCAAGGTATTGAAGTAGATTTTAAATACAATGATATGGTAGATAACCGTTTTACACAGTCATGATTACATTAAAAAGGTTAGAAATGGGCTACGGGAAAGTCAATGTGCTTAAAGACTTAAACTTGGACATTAAGGAACAATCAACCTGCGCGATCATTGGACCTTCTGGTTGTGGAAAATCGACACTCTTATATGGAATTGCTGGAATTATGCAACCATCAAGTGGTCAACTGTTGATTCATGATCAACCTGTGAAAGAGAATAGAAAGGAAACGGGTGTTATTCTTCAACACTACGGGTTATTACCATGGAAAACAGTATGGAAAAATGCTGCTTTAGGATTAAAACTAAGGGGTGTACCCAAACAAGTAATAGAAGAAAAAGTTTCTGATGTATTAAGGAAACTTCATATCTATGAATTAAGAGATAAATATCCAGTTCAGTTAAGTGGTGGTCAACGACAACGCGTAGCAGTTGCACGTGTATTGGCAATTGAACCTGATTTGTTGTTAATGGACGAACCATTTTCATCACTGGATGCAATAGCACGTGAGTCATTGCAAGATCTCTTACTGAATATTTTCAACAACAGTAAATTAACGATTGTATTTGTAACACATAACATTGAAGAAGCAGTTTTTTTAGGTCAAAAAATTGTGATTATGGATCAGGGAAGTAAAAATATAAGTCATGTCTTAAAGAATGATCTTTTTGGAGATCAAACGCTAAGAAATAAACCTGATTTTTATCGATTGTGTACAGATGTGCGTCATTCTTTACAAGAAAAGACGACGAGCCTATGAGCATACAAACTTTTATTTATAAATATAAAACCTTGTATGGTAGCCTAATTATATTGCTTACCTGGTACTTACTTTATTGGTTTATCAATAGCCCAATCATTCCCAGTCCATTTGTAACAATAATTGAATTTTTTTCGTTATTAACGGATGATTTATTACTACATATACTAGTAAGCTTATACCGGATTATCCTTGCAGTGGTTATTTCTTTAGTCCTTGGCATATCAGTAGGATTATTTTTGGGCATAAATGATAAATATGATGCTTGGATATCTCCAATGATCTATTTGCTGTATCCTGTGCCAAAGATTGCATTCTTGCCCGTATTAATGATTTTGTTTGGTTTAGGTGATACGTCAAAAGTAATGTTGGTTACTATTATTATTTTCTTTCAAATTCTAGTCACTACTAGGGATAGTGTTAAAGGGTTAAGTAGGGAATTGTTTTTCTCCATTAAATCATTAGGAGCAAACAAACTACAAGTTTACCAACACTTGATCATACCAGCTGTTTTGCCAAAGCTACTAACAGCACTGCGCATAAGTATCGGGACGAGTATAGCAGTATTATTTTTTGCAGAGAATTTTGCGACAACTCACGGTATTGGATATTTCATTATGGATAGTTGGACAAGAGTAGATTATGTTCAAATGTTTGCTGGTATTATTGCAATTAGCTTATTGGGATTAATCTTGTTTAAAAGTATTGATATAATGGAAAATAGACTCTGTAAATGGATTCGGTTAGAAAAAATCAACGAATAGCACAAAGAGGATGGAGCAAAATACTCCATCCTCTTTTACTTAGCTAATGACTCCCATGCTGCATTCATACCGGCTACACGACCTGTTACCATTGCAGATGTAATATTATATCCGCCAGTATAACCATGAATATCTAAAATTTCACCACAGAAGTATAAGCCGTGCATGATTTTTGATTGCATCGTATTCGGAACGATTTCTTTTGTCGAAACGCCGCCACCCGTTACAAATGCCTTTTCAATTGGTTGACTTCCATAGACATCAAACTGAAATGCCTTGAAATCATGGAGCAAATGTCGAATCTTTTCCCGGGAAATATTTGCGTTTTTCTCATCGCCAACAATTTCATTTTTCTCGAGTAAAAAATCTAAATATCTTTCAGGTACAATGCCTTTAAGGCTATTCTTTACATTTTTCTTTGGATTATTGTCAATAAGTTGCATGTATTCTTCATACATTTGATGTTCGTTTTGTTCAGGTAAAGCATCGATTTCCATCGTCACTTTTTTATTTCCCTTCATCAACTCTTTCACTACATATTGGGAACAACGAAGAACTGCAGGTCCTGATATACCAAAATGGGTGAATAGCATGTCCATTTGATGCGTTATAATTTTTTTGCTTTTATTATTTAAAACAGATAAAGCTATGTTTCTTAGCGCGAGTCCTTGTAGTTTTTTTTCTTGAATAAAAGAAGCATTGGATAGAAGTGGGACTTCAGTTGGATATAAATCAGTGATAGTGTGACCAGCCTTTTTCGCCCATGCATATCCATCACCTGTGCTACCTGTATGTGGGACAGCTTTGCCACCAACTGCAATTATAACAGCGCCGGTCTCAATCTTTTTTTGTGACTTTAAGATAATCGTATGCTGATGATCACCAAAGTGAATTGCCTCCACGGGTGTGTCAGTCTTGACCGTAATGTTTAGGTCATCTAGACGTTTAAGCAGTGCATTTACCACTGTCTTGGCAGAATTACTGACAGGGAACATTCTGCCATGGTCTTCTTCTTTTAATTCGACGCCAAGTCCTTCAAAAAAGTCAATAATATCATAGTTATCAAAAACGGAGAATGCACTATGTAGAAAGCGTCCATTTCCAGGAATATGTTTAATCACTTCTTCTTTAGGTAGTCTATTTGTAACATTACAACGACCTCCACCTGAGATCGCTAGTTTTTTTCCAAGTTTGTTTCCTTTATCAATCAAAAGGGTTGATGCACCATTTTCAGCTGCTGCTATTGCAGCCATTAAGCCTGAAGGTCCACCCCCAATAACGGTTACTTGATAATCCAAGGTGTTCATCCTCTCAAAAACGAAATAAATGTCTGATACTATCTATCGCTTTCTTATTGTACTTATTATTATTAGTTAGTTCAATCAATATTACCACAGATGGATTGTTCGTTATAGGAAGGGATTTTGAATATCATTCTCTTCATAAATAAGTGGGTGTAGAAAGTTGAATTTTTTTAGGGAATAATTTTCTGTTTTGTAAGATCAATTATGATAAAATAGAAACATTGACTATAATATATGGATTCAGGGTGAATGTATGGCAACATCAACAATTTTACGTGGTACGATGTTATTAACAGCGGCAACGTTCTTATCAAAATTATTAGGAATGCTTTATGTTATTCCTTTCAATCATTTAGTAGGTGAAACGGGAGGAGCATTATTTTACTACGCTTATAATCCTTACAATATCTTATTAAGTATATCGACAATAGGAGTACCTTTAGCTGTTTCTAAGTTTGTTTCAAAATATAATTCATTAGGTGACTATGAAACAGGTAGAAGGATGTTTAAATCAGGAATGTTGATTATGCTCATTACTGGTTTTGTTGCGTTTCTACTTCTATATCTTTCAGCAGATCTAATGGCAAAGTTGATTTTAGCTCGGGCAGATAATCCTAAAGGGAATTCGGCAGAAGATATTGCTATGGTTATCCGGATGGTTAGCTTTGCATTGATCATCGTTCCAGCTATGAGTATCGTAAGAGGTTTCTTTCAAGGGTATCAGTCGATGGGTCCCACTGCAATATCGCAAGTTGTTGAGCAAATTGTAAGAATTATTTTCTTACTTTCAGCAGCATTTGTAATTGTGAATGTTTTTAATGGGTCGATTTCTACTGCAGTAGGATATGCTACTTTTGCAGCATTTGTCGGAGCTGTTGCGTCATGTATTGTATTATTTCTCTACTGGAGAAGACGAAAAACATATTTAGATCGACAACTACAACAACAAACGCATACACATGACATCCCAACAAGAGACTTATTTAAAGAATTGTTTCAGTATGCTGGACCATTTGTACTAGTAGGTATTGCAACACCTTTATATCAACAGGTAGATGTCTTTACCTTTAACAACGCTATGGACGCAATTGGTCTTAAGGATATCTCAGAGTTTGCATTAGGAAGTGTGAATTTCTATAGCCATAAGCTAGTAATTATTCCAGTAACTATTGCAACTGGCTTATCTTTGGCAATGTTACCTGCGATAACAAAATCATTTACTGAAGGTAAAAAGAGTCAAATGTTCTATCAAATGAACCAATCGTTTCAAATTGTGATGCTTTTTGTACTTCCAGCCGTAGTTGGGCTTAGCTTGCTTTCAAATGAAGCTTATGGTGCTTTGTTTGATTTAAACCGTATAGATCTTACAAGTAATTTGTTAGCTTGGTATGCACCTGTAGGATTATTTTATGGTTTATTTGCTGTAAGTTCTTCTGTGCTACAAGGAATCAATCAACAAAAGTTTGCAGTTGTAAGCTTGTCAGCAGGTCTATTAATTAAAATAATACTTAATGTTCCACTCATTCATTTATTTGAAGCAAAAGGAGCAATTTTTGGAACATTTCTAGCAGTTTTTACAGCGGTTTTATTAAATATCTGGCGTATAATAGTTTCTGTTGAATTTCCAATGCGTGAATTAATAAAAAGAACAATGTTAATAGTAATATTTACAACGATTATGGCTATTTCAGTTTTGCTTACCAAGTGGGGGCTGAGTCCATTTCTCTTTTATCGAGACGGTCAAATGGAAGCATTGGTTGTACTGATAATTAGTATTACAGTTGGAGCAGGGATCTACCTATGGCTAAGTTATTCATCCACTTTATTAGAGAGAGTGTTAGGAAGTCGAGTAAGAGTATTAGATAAATTTCTTCGAAGAACAAGATAGTTAGGAGTCCTATATGAGAATTGATAAATTACTCGCCAATATGGGTTTTGGCAGTAGAAAAGAAGTAAAAACATTACTAAAAAACGGGGCAGTGCAGAAAAATGGAGACATTATAAAAAGTAATAGTCTTCATGTTGACCCTGAACAAGATGTAGTAACCGTTCATGGTGAACGCGTGGAATATAAAGAATTCGTGTATCTAATGATGAACAAACCACCTGGCTACGTCTCGGCAACAGAAGATACAAGAGATTCGACGGTAATCGATTTATTAGAGCCAGAGGATATCATTTTTGATCCTTTTCCTGTGGGAAGGTTAGACAAAGATACAGAAGGCTTACTGTTAATCACAAACGACGGTAAATTAGCTCATCAGTTGTTATCACCTAAAAAAAATGTAGGGAAAACGTATTACGCTAAAATTGATGGTCGTGTAACAGAAGAGGATGTGGTACGATTTAAAGAGGGAGTCACACTCGATGATGGGTATGTGACAAAACCGGCAGAACTCTCCATCTTAACAAGAGGGGACTTTTCTGAAATAGAGTTAACGATTACGGAGGGAAAGTTCCACCAAGTAAAAAGAATGTTCGAAGCGGTGGGGAAAAAAGTAACGTACCTAAAACGATTATCAATGGGAACTTTAGATCTAGACCCTAGTCTGGAATTAGGGGAATATCGTGAATTAACAGAAGATGAATACCATTACTTACTTTCTATTACGAATAAGTAAAGTCAAAAAAAGAGGCTGACTTATTGTCAGCCTTTCATTCTATACATACTCATTTACGATATTTTAACCTTCTTTTTAGTGATTTTCCATTGCCCACGAATTGGACTCAAAACTAAACCATTGTGTTCTAAGACGTTTAAGTCTCGTTGAACGGTTCGGTCTGTAATTCCAAACTCTTCTGCTATCTCAACTGTGCTTACTGGTCCATTTTCTCTAATATACAGATAGACAGCTTTGACTCTTGTTAGCATGCGGGTTGTAGATTGATTCAAAAAACCACTCCTTAATGTTCTTCATTAGACATAAGTGATCGCGAATCTAGAAGTTATTCTAATTTTACACTTTTTTGTTGCAAAACGCTAGATGTACGATCTGATTTTACAGATAATTCATGTAATTCATTTTATTATAGAGGGGGGATAAGTATGTACTTCTTTAGAAAAATTTTCAAAAAAGTAGTTAAAATCCAAAATAGTGTTATTTTTATAACAAGTATCTTATTAGTTGCTTTCGCTTCCTATTTGGTTGTAGAAGTGGAAAGTGAGACCTTTCCAACTTATTTTGATGGCTTTTGGTGGGTAATGACTACGGTAACGACCGTTGGATATGGAGATTATTATCCAATATCGTTTGCGGGAAGAATTATCGCCCTTTTTCTGTACATATTTGGAATTGGGTTGATTGGGGTCGTTATTGGAAAGGTTGTCGATGGTTTAGCAAGCTTTCGTAAAAAAAGGGAGGAAGGTGATATTGTGTATAAGGAAAAGGGGCATTACATCATCATCGGATGGTCACAAAAAGCAGAATTTGCTATTAAAGAAATGTTAGATACGAATAAAGAGATAGAGATTGTCATTATTGATCATTTGGACAAGGCTCCCATGTTAGGGGGGAATATCCACTATATTCGTGGTCATGCTTCTGAACGTGAAACATTACTAAAAGCAAATATTAAAGAGGCAGAAGCAGTACTCGTTTTTGCAGATGATAAAATAAATGATGACCAGTTAGCGGATGGGAAAACATTGTTACTTGCTTCAGCAATCGAGTCGATAGCACCTGATGTACATACGATTGTGGAAGTTATGGAAGAAAACCATATACAAAACTTTGAATATATGAAAGTAGATGAATTTATCATATCGAATGAGACGATTTCTTCCCTATTTGTTCGCTCTGCTTTCCGTAAAGGAATTTCAAATGTTTATAGCCAGCTATTAAGTCGGTCTCATGGCGATGATTTGTATCACATCCCATTGTCTTCTAATTGGAAAACATATGGAGATGCTTTTCATGACCTACTTGAACAAGGAGCTACACTTGTTTCGGATAGAAGTAACTTAAGTATTAACCGAATGCTACATGTCGAAATTGCAAGTGATGCAGAGTTATATGCTATTTGTGATAAAGAGACATACCAAAAGATCATGACAAAAGCGTAATATAATTAGCTTTCTATGTAAAAAGTATAGGAAGATATTATTACGATTTTATTTGGAGGACTTGCTATGTCACAGGATCCACACTATTTTATTGCAGTTCCATTACCAGAAGACGTGAAGCAATGGCTAAAGGAACTACAAGGGAAAATAAAGACGCAAGAGGAGCTTCATTACCATTCATGGACACATGTCGAGGATTTTCATATCACGTTAAAGTTTTTAGGGGCTGTGTCAGATGATACATTCAACCACATGATCGAGTATTTAAAAAATATCAAGGACATGCCCCGTCTTTCTCTAACACCTAGTGTAATAGGGAGTTTTGGTAATCCTAACAAACCTCGTGTTTTGTGGATGGGAGTGCAAGAAAACCCTACTCTAAGTTCTTTATATAGTGCAGTGGAAGATAAGTGTGTGGATGCAGGGTTTAATAAAGAGACTAGACCCTACAGACCACATATTACTATAGGGAAAAAGTGGAAACATGGTAATAAAATAGATGAAGATGTGATGGCTAAATTAAACAAACTTATAAATAACCGACCATCGTTTCAGGTTGATCATTTTGTTATATATCAAATTAACCCATCACAATCACCAAAATATAAAGCGGTAAAAACGTTTAAACTGAGTTGAGGTGACGCAGTGGCTCAATTAGTAAAATTACAAGACTATATTTCTAGATATGAAAAAGACATCTATCATTATCCTTCGCAGTATATTCGACTCAAAAAAGAAAATTGGGAAAATTTATTGCAAACGTGGGAACAACAAAAAGAAGAAAGACAAATCGAGCATATGGAAGAAGTTCAGGAAAATAATTTTTATAAATGGAAACGATTCTTTCAACGGAGAGAAAATGTTGAAAGTGAGGCAGAAGAAAGTGATTCACTTTTAACGATTCCTCATTCTAAAAAAGAGTTAATCCAGTACTTTGTTGATACACTTCTTCCTTTTCAGTTTAAATGGGCATCTACAACGGTAAGTGAAATGTCTTTTTTCGACAAGGCGTATTACGATGATTTCACTTTGAAGTATTTTTTACAACGATTTCCTGATACATATTTACTTTTCTATCAGCCTGTTTTTCAGTTGAAAAATAGTCCGATGGAAGGGGACGTGATTCTTATTAGCCCTATAGGTTTAGAGATTATTAAAATTGTGGAGTTTAATTCAACTATAACCTTAGTACCTGGCGTTGATCGTGCTTGGTATAAGGAAGAGAATAATGTACAAACAAGGATATTAAACCCGTTACTTTCAATTAAAAGAACAGAGAAAATAATACGAAGCATTTTAAGTAAATATGATGTGGATTTTCCTATTGAGAAAGTAGTATTGTCTAGAACAAATGCGATTGATTTTTCATCAGAACCTTACCATACAAAATTTGTTGGTAAAGCGCAGCATGAAAAATGGTTACAAGATAAACGGTTATTGGTATCGCCTTTAAAACATAAACAATTAAAAGTTGCAGAATTAATTTTAAGGCACTGTTATACTTCATCGATTCACCGTCCTGAGTGGGAAGATGAAATCGATCTGTATTAATTTAAAGCTTTTTTACCATGCATTTTACATCTTTTTTAATTTTTGGTTTATATTGTAAGAAAAAATCGCCCACAAAAGGATAAAAAAATGCTATAATCTACATTATTCGCATTTTTATGTACGGAGTACTTGAAAAAGATAGCTTGTTTGCGTTAATCTATTAATACTGTCCTTTTAACAGGAATTAATTATTTCATAGATTTGGGGAATTGAAGGTGAAAAGTTTGGAACATATACTTGGAAAAGAATGGACGGTAACACCAGCAGGAGGATCAACCGGAGAAGCTTACTATGCCAAAAGTGAAAAGAACCGCCTTTTTTTAAAGAGGAATTCTTCTCCTTTTCTAGCTGTATTATCAGCTCAAGGTATTGTGCCAAAACTAGTTTGGACAAAGCGTTTAGAGAATGGTGACGTGGTTACTGCACAACAGTGGCTAGAAGGAAAAGAATTGTCACCTGAAGAAATGCAACACCCAGAAGTAGCCAAACTATTAAGTAAAATACATCATTCCTCAGAGTTATTAGATATGTTAATGAGGATTGGGAAAAAACCTTTAAAACCTATTGAAATATTAACTAATCTAAAGCAAACTGTACGTGTTAATGGAGCTTTCATGCAATTGGAGGTACATCAGGCAATCAAGATTTTAGAGAAGATGCTACCGATGGTTTACCACAATAAACAAGTTGTTTGCCATTGTGATATGAACCATAACAATTGGCTATTGTCCCAAAATGGTCAGTTATACCTAATTGATTGGGATAATGCATTAATTGGTGACCCAGCGATGGATATAGGAATGATCTTACAGTGGTATATACCAGAAGAGGACTGGGATTATTGGTTAACATGTTATGGAACGGAATTGGATGAACACTTAGTTGATCGCATGCATTGGTATTTAATGATTGACTCGATTAATTATTTTATTTGGCACACAAATCGTAAAGAATATAAAGAAGCCGCTCAACAGCTTCTACAATTAAAGCGGCTTATAAAACGAGTTACTCTGTAGTATAATGGATAACATCTACCCAGGTCTTTAAATTTTGTTGATTGGTGGAAATATGCTCTTCCAAGTTTTGAGCTATTTCACCTTTACGACCATAGTTATAAATCTCAGGTAGTAATTGCTGTAATTCTTGATTATTTACAGATTCATTAGAGATCAGAGATTGAACAAGTCTTTTGATTTGCTGGCATTCAGATACACTACCACAGCAATCTTCTGACTGTTCACTTAACAAATCATATAGTACATGAAGTTGATCGTTTACATTTAAAGACATAGACATCCCACCTTTGACAATATTTTTTGCTATTTTGTGTCAATTATTCAAAAAGGACTGACTTTCTTATTTGTAAATCAGTCTTTTTTATATGCAATAAAAAGGGAAGCATAGTATATGCGTTTGCAAATGGATTTAAACGCGTGCTACTGTTAAACAAATAAAGAAATGATTGAAGGAGATTTCATATGCGTGCAAGGAATAAGCCGTGGGCAGATGATTACTTAAGAGATAATAAAGACATTGTAGAATTGTCCCCATCCGATTATAAAAATAAATGGGAAGATGTTTTTAACAATAACAATCCAGTTCATCTGGAAATTGGTACAGGTAAGGGCCAGTTTATTGTTGGTATGTCTGAGCAAAATAATGATATAAACTTTATCGGGATTGAACTAGCAAAAAGTATTTTGGTTAGTGCTGTACAAAAAGTATTGGATTCTAATCAAAAAAATATACGATTAATTAATGAGGACGCAAATAATTTAACCGAGCTATTTGGGGAAAATGAAGTGGATAAGATTTATTTGAATTTTTCTGATCCATGGCCAAAGGCGAGGCATGCAAAACGTAGACTAACTTATAAATCATTTTTAGACCAATACCGCCATATTTTAAAAGATGATGGTGAACTTGTTCTTAAGACGGACAACCGAGGATTATTTGAATATTCGCTTGTTAGCTTTTCTCAATATGGTTTGATCTTAGACGAAGTTTTGCTTGATTTACATGAGGTTAATGACCCGACTAACGTGATGACAGAATATGAAGAAAAATTCTCTAATAAAGGTCAAAACATCTATCGCTGTAAGGCGCGTTTTCCTAAATAAAAAATGAACGGAGCTATTGTAGCTCCGTTCATTTTTTAACTAGAAGCTTCTGTTGCTGCAACATCAATGATTGTACCAGTAGCAGCGTCAACATAAAATTCATATTGTGTATTAACGCCATCTACCGTTCTTGTAACACCACCACGGTAAACACTGTAATCCAACCCGTTTTTCACTAATTGTTCGGGTTTCATATATATCCACGATCCACTAACTGGACCCTGTTGCTTGAATGCTTCTTTTGCGATTTTTAATGCTTTTTCAGGAGAAACATGTTGTCGTCTAGTAATTTGATCACTAATTATGTAGCCAGCTAAAGCACCAACTCCAGCAGCAATCGTGATTTTTTTCCAATCCATTCGCACTTCACCTCAAGGTTAAAATTTTTAATTTAGTATTAGTATACCTGATTTTAGAAAAAATAGAAAACATCAACACATCTAAAAAGTGGAAACAATATCTATGTTTCGTTACAATTACATTATGTCAGTTAACATGGAGGTCATACATATGAATCAAGATACTTTGGAATTATTTCGTACTTTAACTGAATTACCAGGTGCTCCTGGCAATGAGCATTTTGTTAGAAAGTTTATGAAACAGGAGTTATCTAAATACGCAGATGACATTATTCAAGATAACCTTGGTGGCGTTTTTGGTGTGAAAAAGGGTACAGGACCGAAAGTTATGGTTGCTGGTCACATGGACGAAGTTGGTTTTATGGTTACCCAAGTAACTAAGAATGGGATGATTCGCTTTCAAACACTAGGTGGATGGTGGTCACAAGTATTACTTGCCCAACGTGTTCAAATCATTACAGACAACGGTCCTATAGTTGGGGTAATTGGTTCGATTCCACCTCATAATTTAACACCTGAACAACGTAACAAACCAATGGATATAAAAAATATGATGATTGATATTGGTGCAGACGATGAAGAAGATGTTAAACGAATTGGTGTAAAACCTGGACAACAAATTGTACCGATTACGCCATTTACGCCAATGGCGAATGAGAAAAAGCTTTTAGCAAAAGCTTGGGATAACCGCTATGGCTGTGGACTTTCCATTGAGCTATTAAAAGAACTGCAAGGTGTAGAATTACCAAATGAATTATACTCTGGTGCGACAGTACAAGAAGAAGTGGGTTTACGTGGCGCCCAAGTTGCAGCTAATATGATTAAACCAGATATATTTTACGCTTTAGATGCTTCACCTGCAAATGACATGTCTGGTGATGATAAAGAGTTTGGACAACTAGGTAAAGGTGCTTTATTACGTATCTTTGATCGTTCTATGATTACACACAAAGGAATGCGTGAATTTATTTTAGACACGGCTGAATCAAATGATATTCCTTATCAGTATTTCATTTCTCAAGGTGGAACAGATGCAGGACGTGTGCATCTAAGTAATGAGGGTGTACCTTCTGCAGTTGTTGGGATTTGCTCACGTTATATTCATACACATGCTTCTATCGTTCATGTCGATGATTATGCAGCTGCAAAAGAGTTAATTGTTAAACTTGTAAAAGCAACAGACCAAAATACGCTTGAACAAATTAGAAAAAACGTATAACTTCAGAGGAGGGACTAACGAGATTAAGCATCATTCGTTAGTCCTTCTTACGTTTGTACCAAAGCTAAAAAATAATAATATTTTTATAAACTTTGTTTGAACCTTTATTTCATATTTTCTATAGAGTGCGTCGTAACACAAGATGATGAGAGAATACAACGCAAGCAGTCATGAGTTCCCTTATATTCCTGTTTCTAACCAATTTTGAATCTGAGCGGTCATACAGTACGCTATATTAATAAAATGACATTGAAATCAATGCAATTAGGGTAAATAACGGATCTCATGACCGCCAAGATTTCCTTAGATTTTTGAGCGGTTATGAGAGACCTTATTTTCCTATTTTAGGCGATTTTAAAATCTAAGCGGCTATACAGTACGCTATTTCAGCAAAATGCACACGTAATTAATGAAATAAGGGCAAATAAGGGATCTGGTAGCCGCTAAAATAATATAAACGAAGATTTCGGACAAATAACGGATCTCATAGCCGCCAAAATCGAACATAGATGGCGGGTGAGTTAGTTACTGCGCATTTTACATCTACTCCGTATATCCAAAAACAATATAATTAATAAAACGAAGCAAAAGGAATGAAAAAAAATGATTATATATATCGGTTCAAAAAACCCGACAAAGATTAAGGCAGTAGAAAATATATTCTCTGAATTTGAAGTCAAAGCAGTTGAAGCAGCATCCAATGTATCACCTCAACCATTTACCGATCAAGAAACGCTCATAGGTGCTGTTAACCGTGCAAAAGAGTGTGCCGCTAAAGCAGAAGGTGTAATTGGGATTGGCTTAGAAGGTGGAGTCATGAAGTTAGGTGAAAAGATGCTTTTATGTAACTGGGGAGCGCTTGTCGATGAAACAGGTGAAGTGTATGTAGCAAGTGGTGCTCGAATCCCTCTACCACGTGAGATCACAGAACAACTAGAAGCGGGAAAAGAGCTAGGAGAAGTGATGGATCTTTTTACTAAGAAAACAAATGTTAGGAAACATGAAGGCGCAATTGGAATTTTTACAAAGGGATATGTTGGTAGAGAAGCGATGTTTACCCATGTGATGGAATTACTAAGAGGACAATATGAATTTAATAAAAAAGTGTAACCAATTATATCACAAAAAACTTGATCAATAGCTAACGGGTTCAGTTTTGAGATAGTTTAACCAGGTTTAGCATTATAAACAGCAAACAAAATGCTCAGAAAAAATTCTGAGCATTTTTTCATACTATTTGATTGTTCTTATTAAAACAAAGACCTAATCTTTTAAAGAAGGCGTCATCGCAGGATCAGCACCGTACCATGTTTGATGATCATTTTCCTGTGTATATGGTTCTATCCAGATAACACCGAAGTGAAATATTTGATCTTCTGTATATAAATTTGTTTTACATTCAATTCCATTGCTCAAATAATTACCTGTATAGTCGTAACCATCTTCCACCTCCATACCAAAACTCGCCTCTATACCTATTGTAAGTTTGATACGGCCCTTGTAGAATGCAATCGCTTCTAGCCTTTCACCGCTTTCAATATCTCCCTTTACATCAATCGATGGTAGGCAACATTGAATTTTCTGGTTTTTAGATCCTTTGCTAAATTTATATTGAATCATATATCTCCCATCAACATTTATGCATCTTTTGTCTAAAGGAACTCTTATTGCCTTGAATTGTATTTCTTCATTATCATAAACAACTTAATAGGACCAATAGGAGTTAGTAACATTAATATCCCACTTTCTATCGATTTGAATTAGTATTCTCATGTTTGTAAACTCTAGAGCTCTAGTTGAACATACCTTTTTTGTTTCACCTATGTAAATTTTAACATGAAATTCCAAACAAACATTTCAGGAAAAGGAATACCTCATTATTTGCAAGACGTAAAAATAGGAGTACAAAACGCTGCGCGAATTGTACTCCTATTTAATGTGTTATTTCTTGTTCTTTGTAGTACTGAGCCCGTTGGTTAAGCACAAGTTTTTTTGCATTATTTATAGATATACTCCATTACTTCTAATGCCTGATCAATCGTCTCCACGGTTACATTTGCTTTATTGGATAGTTCTTTTAATGGGTGGATTAGTGACTCAGGTCTCACGATTATAGTAGGTTTTTTTAGTGTAATTGCTGTGGAAGCATCCATTGCTGTATTCCATTGCTTATACTTCTCACCAAATAGAGCAATGACGACATCTGCTTTTTGCAATAACACTTCCGTACGAAAGTTGTTTATTGCTGATGCAGCATCATCACGATAGACATTTCCTGGCTGTTCACCTAGCACCTTTTCTCCAATTGCATCAGATAAATCGTGGTCTTCTTGTGGGCCAACAAATTCAATGGGTAAATTCTTTGCTTTTGCCTTTTCTTTTAAATGATTGCGCCAATCATCATGTATTTGTCCCGCTAAGTACACTGTTAAGTTCATATAGTCCCCTCCAATTGATTTTCTAATTACTATTTACCCATTATCTGTATTATATATGCCTGATTTTGGAGAATCCAATTGTTGAATTCAATCAAACCTTGTCAAATTTTTAATTCATAGTATTATAGAAAGGGGAGAAATGTATTAAGGGGGAATAAAGGACTAGATTTAACAGGAGGCTCCGAAAATGAAAATAACAAAATGGCATTTTGCCATCATTTTTGCAATCTTAGTTTTCCTCATGAGTGGTTGTAGTGAAACAGAGGAAGAAGTTTTGAAGGAAGCACAAGACATTGCGAGTGCTAAGTTTGAAGAAGAAAGTTTGGAATCCAACCAAGATGTAGAACATTTCTCACTTTTCTTACCAGAAGGCTTTACTATTGTAGAAGAAACAATGAATAATCTCTTACTCGAAAAAGAGGATAAGACTTATATCTTATTTTATAATCCACTTGAAGAGAAGACGAGTAGACTTAATTATGAAGCTGCGAATGCAATGGGGAATTTCACCTTACTGGAATCATTTGAGACAGATGATCGATTTGGCTATATAAGTGTTACCACATCTGGAGATGAAGAGGCTTCGTATGAGTTGCAAATTGGTGTAGGTGGTGCAAAAATCACTACAATGACCACACTCGACGACTTAGTGGAAGATACAGAAACTTTAATGCAAATGGCTAACTCGATTGCTTACACACAACAATAATTGAAACTTAATATAAAACTTGGTATCAACCAAGCGCATAAATCAAACACACGTAATTTTTATTGTATTTATTACGTGTGTTTTCATCTGAGATAAATTAAGCTTAATATTAGCTATACATACTAAGAATTGAACATTGCTCCACACTAATAGAAGGTTACTTTCACAAGGAGGATCAATATGAACTTTTTAGCAAAAAAAGGTGTGACACTGTCACCGAAAGAATACTTTATTACTGCATTAAGTTATATGGCGCTTGGACTTTTTTCTTCTCTTATTATTGGTTTAATTATTAAAACAGCAGGTGAACAATTAGCAAAGTTATTTGGCGAACTTGCATTATTTGATTGGTTAATTGAAATGGGCGACTTCGCAATGCAACCGATTGTCGTTGGTGGCGCAATTGGAGTTGCAATAGCATACGGACTAAAAGCCCCACCACTTGTTTTGTTTTCGGTATTATTTGCGGGGGCATTTGGTTATAGCCTCGGTGGTCCAGCTGGAAGTTACGTCGCAGCATTGTTTGCAACTGAATTCGGTAAGCTTATTTATAAAGAAACAAAAGTAGATATTATTCTAACACCGTTAGTAACCATTGTTGTTGGTTTTACTGCTGGAAAACTGATTGGGCCACCGATTGATACGTTTATGACAGGATTTGGTGACGTTATTAATTGGTCGACAGAACAACAACCGTTTATTATGGGTATTATTGTTGCTGTACTGATGGGGTGGGCGTTAACTGCTCCAATTTCAAGTGCCGCAATTGCATTTATGCTTTCATTGGATGGTTTAGCCGCAGGGGCAGCAACGATTGGTTGTGCAGCTCAAATGGTTGGTTTTGCTGTCGCTAGTTATAGAGACAATGGTATGGGTGGTGTTGTTGCTCAAGGGGTCGGTACGTCTATGCTTCAAGTTGCAAATATCTTACGAAAACCTATTATTATTTTACCTCCTACTATTGCGGGAATTATTTTAGCACCAATTGCAAGTGTGTGGCTAGATATGACGAATAACGAGGCTGGTGCAGGTATGGGGACAGCAGGATTTGTTGGTCAGATTATGACATTTGAAACGATGGGCTTTACCATAGAGGTTTTCTGGATGGTATTAATCCTCCACATTATTGCACCGGCGATCATTAGTCTTGTTGTTTCTGAACTTATGAGAAAAGCAGGATGGATTAAGCTTGGAGACATGAAAATAAAGTATGAATAATATATACTTGTTATTTAGGAGTTGATACAGTTGATAAAATTAGAATCAGTCGAACAATTTCATGAACAAATAAATAGTGGTGAAAAGGTAGTATTTTTATTCTCTGCAGACTGGTGTCCCGATTGCCGAGTGATAGAGCCACTTTTGCCAGAAATAGAAGAAAAATATCATAGCCTTACGTTTATATATGTCGACCGAGATCAATATATTGATGTTTGTGCAGAAAATGATATCTTTGGCATTCCTAGTTTTTTGGCATTTTCTGGTGGCAAGGAAGCTGGTCGTTTTGTGAGTAAAGATCGTAAAACACAACAGGAGATCGAGACTTTTCTAAATGGGTTAGACATATAGGTACACTATCTTCTTCTAGTGGCAAACCAGTAGAAGAAGTATTTTTGATAAAATCGACATAAATGCTAAAATTACAATTAGTTATTTTCTTCCTAAATGGAGATTGGAAAGGAGGAAATGGATATGAAAATGACAAGCATAAAAATGAAAAAGATTTTGGAGGAACGCTTTCAAAATCCAGACTGGAGAACGTCATTTAACAGAGATAAAGATATTTTTCGCGTTGAGTGGAAAGATACAAAACAAGGGATTTCGATAACCGTACCAAATGTAGTGGCAAAATATGAACAACGAGGGGAAGCTGCTGTTGCTGATTTAGAATATCATGTAAAAGAAGCATTGAAAATCATGAATGTCGAACATGTGTTGACTGGAAAGGAAAAAAATATCTTTCCTGTGATCAGGGCTACATCTTTTCCTAAGAAAACAAAATCGGGGATGAAGCTCATCTATTCGGATCATACTGCTGAAACGCGAATCTATTATGCGTTAGATCTTGGTTCAACCTATAAATTGATTGATGAAGAGATGCTAGAAAAAGAAGGTTGGACAATGGACAGGATTAGAGAGATCTCCATCTTCAATGTGCGCTCACTAGAAACTAATCCGAAAATTGATACAGTAGCAGACAACGACTTTTATTTTGTAGGTGCCCAAGATGGGTACGACGCAAGTAGAATTCTAAACGAATCGTTGTTGGAAGAAATGAAGGCAAATAGTAAAGGGGAACTAGCTGTCGCGGTTCCACATCAGGATGTATTAATTTTTGCTGATATTCAAAATGATACGGGCTATGACATTTTAGCTCAGATGACGATGAAGTTTTTTGCAGAAGGTCGTGTTCCTATTACTTCTTTACCTTTTATATATGAGGATAAGAAATTAGAACCTATTTTTATTCTAGCAAAAAACCGTCCTACTGAGCCCAAAAATACAAAAGGGGATGAATAATACATGGATATTTTTTATAATAAAGAAGGTATTGGTGATGTATTAATTTTGCCAATTAAGCAAGGTGATCGTTATGAGACTACATATGAAACATTTGGGGATGTAGTAAAGATTACGGACAAAACAAGTGGTGAACTATTAGGGTATAACATTTTTAATGCATCTAATTATTTTGCAATCAATGACAATGGAAAAATTAGTCTAACAGATGATTTGTTAAATGAAATCAGAACTGCTTTCGAAAAAAATAACCTAGAAGATAAGCTTGATATCGATTTATCACCTAAATTTGTTGTAGGCTTTGTACAAGAGAAAATGCCTCACGAAAATGCAGATAAGTTAAGCGTGTGTAAGGTAGATGTGGGTGATGAGCTTTTACAAATCGTATGCGGAGCACCAAATGTGGATCAAGGGCAAAAAGTGGTTATTGCTAAGGTTGGTGCCATTATGCCTAGTGGAATGGAAATCAAACCTGTTCAATTAAGAGGTATAGACTCTAGTGGCATGATCTGTTCTCAAAAAGAATTAGGTCTACCTAATGCGCCAGAAGAAAAGGGAATTTATGTGCTCGATGATGCTTATGAAATAGGTCAAGCCTTTCATTTCTAATAACCATAACAGGGTACAAGCCTTTGTCACCATTTTGTGACAAGGCTTTTTTCATACAATCAGAGAGTGTACATTTTCTACTTAGAAGTCTTTCGACGCAGTGGAAATATAGTTGTACCAAGCTTAAGAAAAAGGGCCTTGGTCTTCCCTTTAGGGACTACACATTCGCTAAAAGACGAGCGAATGCGAGTTTTTCTAATTGATCTATCCATTTCATACGGAAAACTGATAAAATGAGAGTTAAACAGTGACATAGAGAGAGTGAAAAGTAATGTGGGAGCATATAAAGAAAAAAATTAAATATATGTTTGACGAAGAATCGAAGGAAATTCCTTCATCAAAAGAGAGAAGTTATTCATTGGGGGAACAAAATACAGTTCAAACACGTGTTACCTATCAATATCCTAATGATCGGAATGTTGAAATTCCAATGAAAGCCCGTGCTCCTAAAATGGAAATATCAAGACCACAACAATCGTTGCAGCGAAGGAAAAGAGAACGTTTGGAAGAGAAATCAGAACAAACATCTGATCAAAGGGAACGGGTCCCTTTTAAACCAACGGATGTACCTTCTCCAGTTTATGGCTTTAAAAACAGGCCTAGTAAAGAGTCTTTAGACATCCCAGCTTTTATCCGTAAAGAAAATGATATAAATCATAAGGTAGAAGAGCAGGATCTTTCCTTTATTTCTAAGCATGAAGAAGTAGATTATGAAGAGAATCCTCCAGTGTCTAACTACATAGATAATGAGGTAGAAACAGTGGATTTACACGAAAGAAATGATCCATTTGTTCAAGAGGACTCAATCGATGAAGAGAAATACAAACCAGTCATAGAACCAGAAATAAATGTGACGGATAACAGTATCGATGTACCAGAAGCTAAGGCTGATCAACTAAATGAACCAATAATAGATTCAGATCCTATCGTTTTGAAAGAACAGGTGAGAGAAAGTAGGCAAACTCCGTTTAATGTCATGATGACGCCCAGGGACAAAAAGCGTCACCTAACTAAATCAATGACGGAAGAAAAAGTAGTGAAAGAAGATACCATTACGACAACAAATAAAGTACACCAGGGTCCACCAATTCACTTGTTAAATGACCGAGTAGAAAAGTCAACAGAGGATAGTACATGGGTAGAAGAACAAATCCAACTACTTCAGACCACTTTAAAACATTTTCACGTACGTGCAAAAGTTGTTAATGCGATGCAAGGACCTGCAGTTACCCGATTTGAAATTCAACCAGAGCCAGGGGTTAAAGTTAGTAAAATAAAAAACCTTAGTGATGATATTAAATTAAACTTAGCTGCTAGAGATATCAGGATGGAAGCCCCGATCCCAGGTAAAAATGCAATTGGAATAGAAGTTCCGAATCCGAAACCGCAGCCAGTTGTTCTACAAGAGCTCTTTGAAACAGATTCGTTTAAAAATGATCCTTCTCCATTAAGTGTAGCCTTAGGCTTAGATATTGCTGGACGACCGATTATTACAGATTTAAAAAAGATGCCACACGGTTTAATAGCTGGGGCAACCGGATCAGGTAAAAGTGTGTGTATTAATACGATTCTAATTAGTATGTTATATAAAGCGAATCATGAGGACGTAAGATTTTTACTCATTGATCCAAAGATGGTAGAGCTTGCACCCTATAATGAACTACCACATCTGGTTTCACCAGTTATAACCGATGTGAAGGCAGCCACGTCTGCGTTGAAATGGGCTGTCAATGAAATGGAAGATCGCTATGAAAAGTTTGTTCATGAAGGTGTAAGAGATATTGACCGATACAATAATAAGATCATGTCACAGAATCGTACATCTGAAAAATTACCTTACCTCGTCATTATTATTGATGAGTTAGCGGATTTAATGATGGCGTCTCCACAAGACGTTGAAGATGCAATTTGTCGAATTGCACAAAAGGCAAGGGCGTGTGGTATTCATTTGTTACTCGCAACGCAAAGACCATCTGTGGATGTTATTACTGGATTGATAAAAGCAAATATCCCTACTCGCATTGCTTTTAGTGTATCATCGCAAGTAGACTCTAGAACGATGCTTGATAATAGTGGAGCTGAGAAGTTATTAGGAAAAGGTGATATGTTATTTGTTGAAAATGGGGCTGGAAAAGCAGTTCGAATTCAGGGTGCTTTTGTTTCGGATGAAGAGATCTCACGTGTAACTGCATTTATCAAGAAATCTTCTCCACCAAACTATTTATTTGAACAAGAGCAATTATTACGACAACTAAATATGGACGAGGAAGAAGACGAATTATATGTAGAAGCGGTTGAGTTTGTTGTACAAAACAATGGAGCAAGTACTTCTCTATTGCAAAGAAGACTAAAGATTGGGTATAACCGTGCTGCGAGGCTTATTGATACAATGGAAATGAACGGAATTATTTCGGAGCAAAAGGGTAGTAAACCAAGAGATGTGCTTATTAGTGACCAGGACCTTGAGTCGCTCTTCTCTGATAAATATCTTTCATAACCACAGATTAAAATCAAATACTAAAGATTCATTCATAATTGTTTATTAAAAGTAACAGGTTATAACTTGTTTAAGAACGGCTATTCTAATATGATAGACAAAGACTAAGAAGTTTAAGGAGCAATTGTAATGAAGGAAATTACAAAAAAGTTAAATGGTGAAATTGAAAGACTAACAAATAAGACTTTTAAATTTGATGAGCGAATTAAAGAAGGTTGGTTTTCAGCCGTTTATTTTCTTAAAACAAAAGAAATTGCAGAAAAACTAGTCCCTGACAATCAAGTGACCATGCAATTTTTTCAAAAAGATAATGCAGTTCTTTGTGGTACTGATGAAGCGATTGCCTTGCTACATACATTTGCTGATCACCCGGAACAGTTAGAAATACGTTCTTTAAAAGATGGAGATAAAATAACCCCATTTGAGACAGTGTTAACCGTTACTGGCCCTTACCAATCGTTTGGTTATTTGGAAGGAATCATTGATGGAATTCTGGCGAGAAGAACGTCAGTCGCAACAAATGTATATAATGTGGTTAAAGCCGCACGTACTTCCGGAAAGCAAAAGCCAGTCATTTTTATGGGGGATCGCGATGATCATTATACCCAACAAGCTGGTGACGGCTATGCGGCCTTTATTGGTGGTTCTACCGCTCAAGCCACGCATGCCATGAATGAATGGTGGGGGAAAAAAGGAATGGGAACGATGCCCCATGCTATGATTCAAATGTTTGAGGGAGATATCGTTGCTGCTGCACATGCTTACAAGGAAGTATATCCGGATGATGATTTAATGGTCTTAGTTGATTACAATAATGATGTTATTAACGATTCTCTTAAAGTAGCTAGAGAGTTCAGAGACCAACTAATGGGGGTTCGCCTCGATACATCGAAAAATATGGTTGATAAGTATTTTTTAAGAAATCAACACTTGATGGGAACATTTGACCCTCGAGGTGTTAATCCTCAACTGATCTTTGCCTTACGTAAGGCTTTAGATGATGAAGGATATAATCACGTTAAAATCATTGTAAGTGGTGGTTTTAATGAGGAGAAAATTCGTGTGTTTGAACAACAGAATGTCCCTGTTGATGTTTATGGTGTCGGCAGAAATCTGTTAGATATCAACATCGGTTTTACAGGTGACAATGTATTACTGAATGGAAAAGATCAAGCAAAAGAGGGAAGACGTTATCGACCGAATCCGCGTTTGAAGGTCGTTGATTACACAAAATAGGGAATAATTAGAGGGAATATAAAGATGGTTATTCACCTATTCCAATTGATTTGCTATAATATTGTAATAGTTACCAGAGTGATCCGTATTTTTGTATCTTATTCATCACTCTTTTTGGAGGTTCTTGTTTATGACAACTTACCATTTTATTGGTATTAAGGGGACTGGAATGAGTGCACTGGCACAAATTCTTAATGACTCTGGAGAAAAAGTGCAAGGTTCAGATGTAGAGAAAGAATTTTTCACCCAGGCTGCTCTGGAGGAAAAAGAAATTCCGATTCACCCTTTTTCAAAGAATAACATCACAGAAGGATTAACAATTATCGCGGGTAATGCTTTTAAAGATGATCATGAGGAAATTCAAGAAGCAAAGCGACTAGGATTACCTTATTATCGCTATCATGAATTTTTGGGAGAATGGTTAAAACAATATACAAGTATTGCTATAACTGGTGCTCATGGCAAAACGTCAACGACTGGTTTACTTTCTCATGTCTTGGAACAAACCTATCCCATTTCTTATTTAATTGGAGACGGTTCGGGCAAAGGTCATGTGGATAGTAAATATTTTGTTTTTGAGGCTTGTGAGTATCGCAGACACTTTTTAAGCTATGAACCGGATTATTGTATTATGACTAACATTGATTTTGATCATCCTGATTATTTTACTAGCATTGAAGATGTATTCCAATCCTTTCAACAAATGGCTGGAAACGTAAAAAAAGGAATTGTTGCATGTG
The DNA here is from genome assembly GCF_025154055.1 of Aquibacillus koreensis. Taxonomy (GTDB): domain Bacteria; phylum Bacillota; class Bacilli; order Bacillales; family Amphibacillaceae; genus Aquibacillus_C; species Aquibacillus_C koreensis. The sequence continues at coordinate 44,821 of NZ_JAOALK010000014.1, read as the reverse complement.
GAGATGATGAATATCTTCAACGAATTCAAGCAAAAGTTCCAGTAGTGTATTATGGGTTTTCCGATACGAATGATTTTCAAGCACAAAATGTTACAGAAACAGAAAATGGTACAACATTTGATGTATTTGTCAGAAATGACTTTTATGATTCATTTATCATCCCAACATACGGCAACCACAACGTGTTAAATGCTTTAGCTGTTATTGCTATTTGTCAATATGAAGGGATGAAGGCAGACGAGATTAAAAAATTGGATTCTTTTAAAGGCGTAAAGCGACGTTTTTCCGAAACAATTGTAGGAGACCAAATTCTTATTGATGATTATGCACACCATCCTACAGAAATTGAAGCTACAATTGAATCTGCAAGAAAAAAGTATCCAACAAAATCCATTACTGCTATATTCCAACCACATACGTACTCAAGAACGAAAACTTTCTTACAAGAGTTCGCAAGTAGCTTACGTAACGCTGATCATGTGTACTTATGTGACATATTTGGATCAGCTCGCGAAGGTGATAATAAGCTTACTATTGAAGATTTAAGGGTTCTAATTGAGAACTGTCACGTATTAGACTTGGATCAGACTGCAAAACTTAAAGAATATAAAGACAGCGTTTTGATCTTCATGGGTGCAGGAGATATCCAAAAGTTTCAAAAAGCATATGAATCGGAAATAAAAGGTATGAAAGAAGAAGGTTAATAATATAATTTGATAGAGGAATTTATCATTATATATAGAAGTAGTAAAGGGGAGGTAAATACCTTCCCTTTATTTTCTTTCTAATACGTTAAGTCTGTATAAAGTTTTGCTGCGAAGTGTAGTCGACGTGGCGAAAAACTTATTATTCCAAGTGTCTTGGTCATTCCTTTAGAGACTAACAGATTCGCTAAAGGCCGAGCATATGTGAGTTTTCTAATAAATGGAATGTAAGAAGAAATGATGATTACGTGAGTTTTGTATAAAACAAATGAATTTTGTGGATTTTAAGTATTAGAAGGTTTTAGGAGAGCTATAATGGGGTACATACTATAACATCAGTCCATGTAGGATACATATCGTACACATTTTAAAGGAGTTGGTCTAACTAAATGGTGAATTTACTCTATATCGCAGCAATTATAGTAGCTATTGCTTTTGCAGTTTTAGTGATCTATTTAGCAAAAGTCTTAAAAGCTACACAAAGAACAATGACACATGTGGCTGACACATTAGAAGGCCTTGAGAAGCAAATGGAAGGTATTACGTTAGAGACGACAGCGTTGCTAAACAAGACAAATACATTAGCGGAAGATATAAACACGAAAGCGACTAAAATGAATACGTTGGTTGATGGTATAAAAGGAATTGGCGACACAGTAAATGACTTCAATCAATCGCTCCGTGCTATGTCTACGAGTGTTACTTCCATGTCAACAAACAATCAAGAAGCTACTGCCCAAGCAATGAAATGGGGTACAGTGATCATGGAACTTTGGAAAAAGCGAAAACAATAGCCTGGCAAAACCTGAATCACTTTAAGTAAAGTAGGAGCAATTAGTACTTAATATATTTTTAGATCCACAAAATAAAGAAAAATATGGGAGGATTTAATATGAGTAACCAAGAAGAGCAAAATAATCAAAACCAAAACATTAATAGTAAGGACTTTTTAATTGGATCATTAATTGGTGGAATAGTGGGTGCTTCTGTAGCATTATTGTTTGCACCAAAATCAGGCAAAGAGTTAAGAGGAGATCTTAATCAAGGTGCGAGTTATGTAAAGGAACGCGCGAATGAATGGAAAGATGTAGCCTATGAAAAAGGAACTGAGTGGAAAGATATAGCACAAGAGAAGGGTACAGAGTGGAAAGATTATGCTCAGGAAACTTCTACAAAGCTAACTAAAAATGTAACAGAAAAATCAAATGAACTAGGTAACAAGTTCAAAGAAACTTCAAAGTCAATTCAGGATAAGATTAATAAAAGCCAAGACGTTACGGAACAAGCAGCGGAAGATGTTGCTCAAGCCATTGAAGAAGCATCTGAACAATTAGAAAATAAAAATAATTAATTATAAAGAGGTTGCTTAAACTTGAGCAACCTTTTTGTATACGATTTTTGTAGGATAGGGACACTAGGGTATGGATTTCAAATATAATAAATAGGGATGGGATTGTATTGACAATTAAAGTTATAGAAAATGAAATGCAATTTGAGGATATTAAAAATGACACTAAAGCGTTTATGTTATTAAAGCATAGCTTAACTTGTCCAATAAGTGCAGCTGCAGAAGCAGAATATCGTAGTTTTCAAGAAGAAGCTAATCTCCCTTTATATATACTTCATGTGCAAGAAGCTCGGGAACTCTCTAATACAATTGCTGACACATTCAAAGTGAAACATGAATCTCCACAAGTGTTACTTTTTAATAATGATCAAGTTGTTTGGCATGAATCTCATCAACGAATTAAACAAGATATACTTGCGAGTCATGCAGAAAAATTATAGTTGAATTAAGTTGATAAAAGATTCCTTGAAGGTGCCTTTATTCTACTCCATTTATAACAAGCACATGTTACATTCCATGTGCTTTTTTGTTCGAAATGAAATAATCTGATCCTATTAATATAATTTGAAAAATATGGTAAAATAAGAAAGGTAGTTATAGGAGAGGGGATCGTTCATTGCAGAAGAAACTAAGAAGATCAGTTCACGATAGGTCCATTGCGGGTGTATGCGTAGGTATAGCAGAGTATTTTGGTATTTCTTCTTTTGGAATAAGATTACTTTTTATTTTTTTACCTGCAAATCTAATCATTTATCTCATCCTCGTAAATACAATTCCTGATAGCCCTCCATCTTTATAAAATAACAAAAGGGAACCTGAATGGAATAATTCAAGTTCCCGATATTATGACCTTATTTACGCCTCCCATTGAATGCTGATGGAGTCATTTCGATTTAGTTCTTCGAAGAAAGTAGCAGGCTGTTCATTTTTTAAAATTTCAATCTTTCCTTTAATCTGAGAAAGGTCAAGATCAATATACCTAAAGATATCTTGAAAAATAAAGGGTGACTGTTCCTTCTTTTTAAGTTGAATACTGTTACCTGAAACCACTGAATCAGATAAATCTAATAAGTTTCCTTCACGATAGACTTCAACCATTTGTTTTTCTAATCGTAAAGGCTTGTGATTATAGATAATGGTTAACGAATAATTTGTATTTATTTCCATATCATCTAATATACTTTTGACCGTGGGCACATCACCGCTTTTAAAAGTTATTCGGTCACCCTCTTTTAACACGCCGTCAAGATTTGCGTCTTTTCCATTTAACAACAATGTGGAACTATATTTAGATATAGATTTGTTTTCCCCATTTATCGTAATAGAATATTGCCCTGCTTTAGATAGTAAATCTTGCTTTTGGATAAACGTGAAAAATTCTTTAACTGTTTTATTACTTGCAACCTTTATAGAATCATTATCCTGAACAACGTAATCCTTCTCCGTTTTATTATCGTTAACAAAAAGATCTGCGGTCAGCTTGTAAGGTGTGTCATTATAAAAAATGGTATAGGATGGCATATCACCAACTAATTCTTCAATTGTGATGGACGGCTCACTACCATCTTTTCCTTTTTCGACACTTAAAATATCCCCATGTTTGATGTGTTCATCCACTGTAATTGGCTCGTCATTTAACCAAACCTTTGGAGGTTGCCCATATGTACCTGGTAATGTGATATCACGACCATTCCATTTAATCATGTAGGCCATGCCAGGTCGTCCGTACTGCTTTTCAATGTTGATACCTGCTGCAAGTAAACAATCACCTACAGTAAGCTGTTTGACGTCAAATAAACGAATAGCCCGATCATTCACGGTCACGCTTATATACTGGACAGGATTTTGCTTGGCTGCAATAGCTATACCGATCGGCGTGATAAATTCAGGCCCCACTGGTAAAGTTTCTTTCTTATCGAGAGTAGGGATGGCATCCACACCTCTAACTGCAACCCGATTAGCTGGTAAGTTGAGCTTTGCGGCTAAACGACTTGTTAGCTCTGGTGTTTGACTGCCTCCTCCAACTAGCATTACGGCTTTTGGAGATTTATTATTTAATTCCATGATCTCGTTTGCAATTGCTTCCACAAGGCTATCAATGGACGAAGAAATTCCTTCTACTACTTCCTCATATTCTACTGTTTGTTCAAAACCTAATATATCCGTTATAGTTGAAGTTTTTTTCGTTGTAATTTCTTTTTTTACTTTCTCTGCTTCCGCAAAATCAAGTAAGAAATGGTCACTGATTGCTTCTGTAATTTCATCACCTGCCATGGGCACCATACCATATGCTGTGATCGTACCGGACTCTGTTAATGCTATATCACTTGTGCCAGCTCCAATATCAACAAGCGCAACATTTAATCTTCGCATTGATTGTGGAATCAACACATTAATGGCAGCAATCGGTTCTAACGTTAAAGCCTCCATCTCTAGATCTGCTCTTTGAAGTGCTGAAATCAATGATTCCACAACCACTTTTGGTAGGAAAGTTGCAATAATCTCTACTTTTGCTTTCTGCCCTTGCTGGTCAATTAAGGAACCAATTACTTGTCCATCTAATTCGTACTGTAAGACAGAATAACCAACACAATAATAATGTGTACTAGACGCCTGTAATTCTTCTTTAGCTAGATCAAATTGTGCCTTCTGGACAGCACTTAACTCAAGAAATAAAATATCTTCCTTTTCAATTAGAGGATGTTGTTCTATTTCCTTTGTAATCGTCGTTCGTTTTGTCTTGAGAGCTCTACCTGCTGCAGCTACACAAACTTTCGTCAAACTTATTTGATGCTTTTCCTCGAGTGCCTTCTTCACTTTTATAATAACGTTTGCAACAGACACAATGTCATGTATTTGCCCATCTAACATAGATCTTTCTTCATGTTCATGTACATAATAGTCGATAACTTCAAATTTACTACCGTTATTTTCTATAATTAATCCGACAACAGATCTTGTTCCAATATCTAGGGCAAAAATGCGCTCACTCATAATAATAAATTCCCTTCCGAATAAAAATGAAATAAAAGAAAGAATATACAAAATATTAAAAACTTAGTGGTGACAAGATGAATAAATTTAAGTATAATTAACCCTAATTATTATGAAATTACCACATTTATAAAATTTTTTAAATAGAAACAGGGGGATTCGCATTGAGTAATGAACAATTAGATCAGTTTCGTGCAAAGCTTGATGAGGTAAATCTAGAAATCTTAGATTTGATTAACAAGCGAGCGGAACTTGTTCAAAAGACCGGTCAAGTGAAAGAGAAGCAAGGTGCCAACCGCAGATACGATCCTGTAAGAGAACGAGATATGCTTAATCAAATTACGAAACATAATAATGGTCCATTTGAGAACTCTACCATTATTCACCTTTTTAAGGAAATATTCAAGGCTGGTTTGGAATTGCAAGAGGATGATCATAGTAAAGCGTTATTAGTATCTCGTAAGAAAAAGCCAGAAGATACGATAATTGAAATTAATGGAGAGAAGTTTGGCGACGGCAATCAACACTTTATTTTTGGTCCATGTGCGGTAGAAAGTTATGAACAAGTAGCTTCTGTTGCAGCAGAGATTAAGAAAAAAGGATTAAATTTGATCCGTGGTGGAGCTTTTAAACCAAGAACCTCACCTTATGATTTCCAAGGCCTAGGCTTTGAAGGGTTGAAGATTCTTAAACAAGTTGGCGAAGAATACGGTCTAGCTGTTGTTAGTGAAATTGTAAATCCTGCCCATATTGAACAGGCGTTAGATTATATTGATGTGATTCAAATTGGTGCACGTAACATGCAAAACTTTGAATTATTAAAAGCTGCTGGTGAAACGAATAAACCAGTCTTGTTAAAACGTGGAATGTCTGCAACCATTTCAGATTTCATTAATGCTGCAGAGTATATTAATTCAAGAGGAAATGGTCAAATCATTCTTTGTGAACGTGGTATCCGTACGTATGAAAAAGCAACACGTAACACACTGGATATTACAGCAGTACCAATCCTTAAACAGGAAACACACTTACCTGTCATGGTAGATGTTACGCACTCAACAGGAAGAAGAGACCTATTATTACCAGCTGCAAAAGCCGCTTTGGCTATTGGCGCTGATGGCGTAATGGCAGAAGTTCATCCTGACCCAGCAGTAGCTCTTTCCGATTCAGCACAGCAAATGGATTTTGATATGTTTGAGTCCTTTATGAATGAGTTACTAAAAAAATAAACATCTAAACACCCTTGCCTAACAATTTGGCAAGGGTGTTTTTATAAAGTACAAATATGTAATGGTGTAAATTTTCTGCTGTTTTGTGTCTTAAAAAATATAGAAAGGGGAAAAATGGAGGATATGTATTTCATTCTTTTCGCGCGATGTGTGTAGAATTTGATATAATAGAACATATGGGTTTACATACAAGATAAAATTTTTGTTGAAAAATATCATATTATTGCGGAACGCTTGATAGTATCGTATGATAAGTGAAAAGTAGACCGCGTTATTAAGGATTATTGGAGGTTATTATGTTATGAATGTAACAATATACGATGTAGCACGTGAGGCAAATGTTTCAATGGCAACTGTGTCAAGAGTAGTAAATGGAAATCCGAATGTAAAACCTGCAACTAGAAAAAAAGTCTTGAGCACGATTGAACGGTTAGGATATCGTCCTAATGCAGTGGCAAGAGGATTAGCAAGTAAGAAAACAACAACAGTAGGCGTAATCATTCCTGACATTTCAAGTATTTTCTTTTCTGAATTAGCGAGAGGTATTGATGATATAGCAACAATGTACAAATATAATATCATCTTGAGTAACTCCGATCAAAACAAAGATAAGGAGCTACAACTCATTAATACGATGTTGGAAAAGCAAGTAGATGGAATCGTATTTATGGGTGGTAAGATAACCGATGAACACGTAAGTCAGCTGAAAACATCACCAGTACCAGTTGCTTTTGCAGCTACGATCGACCCGACTGAAACTGTACCATCAGTAAATATTGATTATGAACAAGCATCATATGAAGCTACAAAATTACTTATCGAAAATGGTACTGCGCATCCAGCGTTCATAGCGGGCTCTGAAGATACAGCTATTAATGCACTGAAATATAACGGGTATGTTAAAGCTTTACAGGAATCAAACCAACAAGTAAATGAAGATTTAGTTATTAAAGGCGATTTCACATACGAATCCGGTATCGAAGCAGCAGAACAGTTGATTGCGCTTGAGAACAGGCCTACAGCTATTTTTGTTTCTTCCGATGAAATGGCTTTAGGGGTTATCCATGGCATACAAGATAGTGGATTACGTGTCCCTGAAGATATTGAAGTTTTTGGATTTGATAATACGAGACTTGCTACAATGGTTCGTCCAACTCTATCTACGATCGTTCAGCCGATGTACGATATTGGTGCTGTGGCAATGAGATTATTGACGAAATATATGAATAAAGAAGAAGTTACCGAACAAAATGTTATTTTACCGCACAGAATTATTGAAAGAAACTCAACAAAACCAAAATAATGTCGATATATAGTATATAAAGAAAAAACATTCCTTGGTCTGAAAAACAGGATCTCAACCAAGTTTGTTAGGGAGAGAGAAGATGAAAAAAACAGACATATTGACACCAATAGGCATTACTTTGGGTTTTATGATGGTTATGTTTGGTATTCTTTCGAGCGGGGGAATAGGTGGGATCGTTTCGTTCTTCCAGGTAGCTTCCGTGTTAATCGTTCTTGGTGGGCTATGTGCGGCATTACTTATTAATTTTAATTTAGATCAATTAAAAATAACGCATCGTGTATTGAAAGAGGCGTTTAATAAGAATGAGAATAGTCTTTCTGATTTAATTGAGTTATTTGTCCGCTTATCTGAAAGGGCAAGAAGAGAAGGATTGCTTGCACTTGAAAATGAGTTGGATGATGTGGACGATCCTTTTATCCGTAAAGGTGTACTACTAGCCATTGACGGAATTGAGCCAGAAGTTATAAATGATATTATGAGTGCTGAAATCACCGCAATGGAAGACCGACACCTAAAGGGAAGAATGATTATTGAAAAAGCTGGGGAGTACGCGCCGGCGTGGGGCATGATTGGTACACTTATTGGATTAGTACTTATGCTCAACAACTTATCAGATCCCACTACTTTAGGTCCAAATATGGCTGTAGCCTTATTGACTACTTTTTATGGTTCCGTGCTAGCTAACTTAGTATTTATTCCTATGGCTGGAAAACTAGAAATGAAGACAGATGAAGAAGTATTTATGAAACAAATTGTCATTGAAGGTGTTATAGGAGTTCAATCTGGTCAGAATCCAAGGGTTCTTAAGGAAAAATTGAGTGCTTTTCTGTCAGAAAATGATAAAAAAGCTGATGAAGAAGCAGCAGAAGAATTCATGGAGGAAACGGTCAATGAGGCCTAGAAAAAAGCGCATTGATAAAGGAGCTCCTAAGTGGATGGTCACATATGCAGATATGGTGACTCTAATTCTAGTATTCTTTGTTTTATTATTTTCCATGTCTCAAATTGACTTAGTTAAATTTGAAGCAATCGCAGAGTCGTTCCGGAACCGAATGGTTTTTGATGGGTATCCTTCTATCGTAGAGAAGGATCATCCTACAGAAAACATTGAAATTCAAGAGGATAAGGAAGGCGCTGAAGATCTTAAAAATGACGGTTCCGAGAAACAAGATATTGAAGATCTGAAAGAAGCTCCAAATGAAGTTGAGAGCGAAGTTGTAACAGAAGAAACTAATCAACAGACCAATAGTGATAAACAAGAAAACGAAGAAGACTCACTTGATGAATTGTTAAAAGAAGTAGAAGATTTCCTTGAAAAAAATGAATTGAATAATGTGATCACTGCAAATCGTACAGAGCAAGGTGTTGTATTGATTTTACAAGAAAAGGTACTATTTGATTCAGGTAAAGCGGATATCCTGAAATCTGGAGAACCATTTTTGGATAAAGTCGGTATGCTTTTGGGTAATATTCCGAACCAAGTAAGGGTAGAGGGCCACACAGATAACCGGCCAATATCAAATTACCGATTTCCTTCGAACTGGGAATTATCTGGTGCAAGAGCAAGTGGTGTGATTCGCTATTTGATTGATTCTACTGACATCGCAGATAATCGTTTTATTGCAGTTGGTTACGGTGATACAAAACCACTTGTAGAAAATAACTCTCCAGCGAATTGGAGTAAAAATAGAAGAGTGGAAATGGTTATTCTGGAGATAGATGAAGAAAATTAATAACAAAAAACTTCCTACAAAGAGGAAGTTTTTTGTTCGTTCAGAAAGAATAAAATTTCAACTGACAAGTTTTCTGATATTTTATGTGCCAAGTATATGCAAGAGCGCATCCTTTTGCGCACTATTACTGCAGGTGTACACAATGGGATGAACAGTTTCTAGTTCTTTTTACTAATTATTGAAACTTCATATTATTTCGAGTATATTGTAAAGCTTTATTCAGAATTTGATTATTCTTTTCTGATATTTCCTTCTTTCTAGGAATAGGCTTATAAAGGCCTTCAGGGTCATCCCACTTCGTTGGGAGTTTGACAGGTGACTCCTTTTCATAACGTTTAATCCATTCTATGGGTAAGTCTCCGGAAAAAACGGATTGATGACACATCACGTTCCAAATCTGTGCCCAAGCTCTTGGCACAACACGCCAAATATCATATCCTCCGCCACCTAGTGCAATCCACTTTCCGTCACAATATTTATGAGCTAGCTCGTGGGCCAACTGAGGGATCTTTTCATACGTTTTCATGGTTGAGCTAAGGTGGGTAAGTGGATCTAAATAATGTGCATCTACACCGTTTTGTGTGATAATCACATCAGGCTGAAAGTAATCAACAACTTCTATTAAAGCGGTTTCATAAACATCTAAGAACGATTCATCTTCTGTGAAAGCATCCAATGGGAAATTGAACGAGTAACCATAGCCAGCGTTAATCCCTCTTTCATTGATGTTACCAGTACCAGGATACAAATAACGGCCAGTTTCATGAATAGAAAACGTGCATACTTGTGGATCATCATAAAATGCGGCTTGCACCCCATCCCCATGGTGAGCATCCGTGTCCACGTATAGCACACGTACATTATATTTTTCTCTTAGGTATTTAATAGCAATAGCACCATCGTTATAAATACAAAACCCAGATGCTTGGTTTCTAAACCCGTGATGTAGTCCACCACCTAAGTTAAGTGCGTGGTTAGATTGACCGTTCATTACAGCATCCACAGCGGTTAAGGTTCCGCCAACTAACATGGCTGCAGCTTGATGCATGTTAGGGAAAATCGGAGTATCCTCTGTTCCTAATCCATAGCTTATAGCCTCTTCTTCGGGGAGAAGTCCTTCACCAGCTTTTTTTACGGCTTGGATATATTTTGAACTGTGTATTAGTCTAATTTCTTCCTCCGTCGCTATACGTGGCTCTAGGATATGTGAATTTGTCAATTTATTTTCAGCTTCTAATAAGTCTTTTGTCATTTTTACACGTACTTGATTAAATGGATGATCCGTATGAAAGTGATAATTCAAAAATTGATTGGAATAAACAAAAGAAGCATTACATTTTTTCATTGTTATGCTCCATTACATTTGGCCATAGTACTTCATAATTTTCTGCGCGCAAATCTTGAATAGTAGGTAAAGGATTCATTGTTTGTATTCTAAAAACAAGAATTTTGTATTTTGGATCATCTTTATACGGGTAAATGAGTACAGATGTGATTTTGACTTTTCTTTTTCCAAAGATCGCAGTAACTTTTGCTAAAATTCCTATTACATCCGGTACTTTAATCTCTATTTGAGAACTTTGGACATGTGTTCCAGTCAGTTGAATTAAGGTATGAAGCATATCTTTTTCCGTTACTATCCCAACTAGTTTGTCTTCACTTACGACAGGTAAGCATGCAAATTCTTCTTCATAAAAGATAGCAGCAATTTCTTCTACGAAGTCTAAGGGATGAATCGTAACAACAGGATGACTCATGATCGTTCGGATTGGGTTCTTAAGTTCATCAGCATCTACATTCTCATTGAAAATAGAAGGACTAGCGTCTCGAACATCACGGTCAGACACAATGCCTATTACTGCATTGTTCGCATCGACAATCGGTATATGCCTAATATGGTGCTCATTGAGTAATTGCAGAGCTCTGACAATTTGAGCATCTGGAGGAAGTGTAATGACTTTCGTTTTCATGATTTCTTGTACTAACATACTAAAACCCCTTTCTAAAACCCGTTCCGGGAAGCCTGAAACTCCTATACTTTCTTTTGTGATTTGTATTTTTCTTGTTGTAGGAAACGTAAGCGATCAAACAAAGTAATAGATTCATTTGGTACATGTTTACCGATTCTTACCATTAAACAATTCGCGGGGTGTGATATTATTTCCATATCATCGGTTGGAGCAGGGGTCAGACCACCAGCACTCATCATCTTTTCCATAATTTTTCGATAATCCCACACACTTAATTGTGTTTCTTTGAGGTCCCAGTGCCAATAGTACTCAGTTGAAATAACGATGTAATGTTCCATCATTTCATCCATCATTGCAACCTCAATAAGAGAAGAACCGAGCTTTAGTCCTCGGTATCCCGGCGCGATTTCAATAGCGCCTAATTCTAGAAGATTCTTCATATTAAATGTGGACCATCTCTCTAGCGGATCAGGAAAGAGGAACGTGACATAACCAACGATCATTGTTCCATCCCGGCATACTAAGATTCTTCCTTCTTCAAGTTCTGCAATTTCTATCAATGCTTGAAATTGTTTATTTGCTGGACGAAACGCAGTCAGCTTTTCATGAAAGGTACAATGTCTTAAGTCTGAGGAAGTTAGTGGGCCTTCTACGATTATAGGTCCAGAGTCTGATTCAATTGTCTTGGAATGATAGGTTTTTTTATGTTCCATGTAATCACCACCTATGTATAAACCTTATTACCCCTCATTATACAGGAAAAAAACGTCATTGTTAGTATTAGTCCCAAAAAAATAACCTCTGAATTATTCAGAGGTTATTACTATATTTATTCTTCTTCTTCTTGGTCCCCTTGTTGATCATCGGGTTCCTGTTGATCTGGTTCTGGTGGATTCTCTTCATCAGAACCCTCATCATCATTGTCATCATTGTCATCATTGTCAGGCTTTGGATCTGGTTTTGGCTTTGGATCTTTTGGTTTAGGTTCTGGTTCTGGTTCCGGTTCCGGCTCACTAAAGTCCCCAACTTCAACCGTCTTAGATGCATCTGATTCTTGACCGAAATAATCTACTGCTTTTACATGGTACACTGCTTTGTTGTCAGTAATATTGTATTCTAGATCAATGGTGTGTCCAATCAGTCTAAACGGTTCTCCTGGCTCGGATGCTCTAAAAATGCGATAACCAACAACATCTTTACTTGAAGACTTATTCCAGGTTAAGTTATTACCACTTTTCTGCACGGCTCCAGGTGACTTTGGTGCCTGCCCGTCATCGGTAATTTCTTCGGTATCCGTGTTAGGTATTTGTATATCTGCCCATACACCAGAGTTACTCCTAGGAATCAGTTCTTTTACATTATCTAGTTTGTCGTATTCATTTTCCTTTAACCACTCAGGATTAAAGGCAACACCATCACCTTGCGTAAATTCCTCAGGTGTTCTTTCACCTACGATATATGCCTCATCATCAATCAAGACATATTTTCCTTCGATTAGACTGTTATCTCGTTCAGATGGGACAAAGTTTGCATTGTAAATATCTGTACTAACCAACCCTAAATCACTACATATATCTGATGGTAATTTTCCAGATGTTACACAGTAAGAACGAGAGACAATACCGCCCGGTCGTTCAAAACGCTCGCTTGGTGCCATTAACTCAGGTTTTACTTCGGTTGCCGCATTAACTAACTGTGACCAGAAGGCAACATTTCGTCCACTATATCCACTGTCAAGCACTTTCGGATGGTCATATCCCATCCAACTTCCGACCGTAACATTTGGATTGGTAGCAACAAACCAAGTATCGTGAAATTTATTCGATGTACCAGTTTTACCTGCCCAATCCACGTTCGTATTATTTAAATAGGCTCTTGCGGCAGTTGCAGTACCACGTGCAAGCACATCACGCATCACATCAATCATTAAATAATTGGTCTGTGGTGTGAATACTTCTACGGGTTCTTCACTTTCATGCTGATAGATAATTTCTCCATCAACAGTTTCTATCTTTTCAATCATATAGGCATCTACAAATTTTCCGCCATTACCAAAAGTTGCATAGGCATTTGTGTTTTCTTCAACCGTCACACCGTTCGTTAATCCTCCTAATGACATAGATGGATTAGAATGATCACCTGCTGTTAAATTTGAGAAGCCCATTTTCTCTAAATATTTCGATACGGGATCATCATTGATTATTTGCATATATGTTTTTGCTGCAGGTACGTTATGTGATTTATACAATGCCTCTCTAACAGAAACTAAACCGTAATTTCCACCAGCATAGTTTCCAGGATTCCAAGGTTCAGGCATACCTGGATACTGAAAGACGGTATTCGTATCCGCGATAATCGATCCAGGTTGTACGACACCTGCTTCAAAAGCAGGAGCATAAACCAGTAATGGTTTCATCGTACTACCATTCGGTCTCGGTCCATTTGTAGCATGGTTTGTTTGTTCACGCTCAAAGTCACGTCCACCCACAAAACTGAGAATCTTACCAGTTTCATTCTCAATTAGGATACTTCCTACTTCTACAGGCTCCATTAAGACTTCCATTTCCCCTGTTTCTTCATTTTCCACCATAACTACTTCATTCGTTTTGGGGTCTCTAACTGCCTTGTCTCTACCATAGTTATCATATTCTTTCGCTAATACTTGAAATTTATCATAGATTTGTTTATCAATAGTCGTGTGAATTTTATACCCACTTTGAGCAAGGTGACGATTAGCAAGTATCGTATATTCTTCTACTAAAGTTTCACTATTTTCAAGGTCTTCTTTTGTGTACCCGTCTTTTGTAGCGAGCACATCAACTAGAATATCTGTTGCTCTTTGTTTTATTTCATTTGTTAAGTAAGGATAGTCTTCTAAAGGTGATGAAGTAGGTTCAGCTAAATTTGCTACAATATCGTAATTCATGGCTTCATCATATTCACTTTGGGTAATATAATCCTTCTCTAACATCCTTTGCAATACCGTTTTCATTCGATTTAATCCTGGCTCTAATCCTTCCGCATCTTTTATACTTCCACCATTTTGGAACGGTGTGTAGTAAGAAGGGCTTTGCGGTAGTCCAGCAATAAAGGCAGCTTGCGCAAGGTTAATATCTTTCGCATCTACACCAAAGATACCTTCTGCAGCTGTTTGAATACCCGCAATGTTTTGTCCAGAAGCATTTCTACCGAAAGGCACTATATTCAAATACGCTTCCAGAATCTCATCCTTTTCAAAGAAACGTTCTAAACGTAGTGCAAGCAAAATCTCCTTTGCTTTTCTTTCAAAGGATACCTCATTTGTTAACACTTGGTTTTTAATTAACTGTTGTGTTAATGTACTACCACCTGTTTTCGTAGAAGCATTTGTCGCTTCTTGAAACACCGCTCTAAAAATAGCTTTTGGAACTACTCCTGCATGTGTTTCAAAATACTCATCTTCTGTTGCGATGATTGCGTGTTTTACGTAAGGGGAAACGTCTTTTAATTCAATGACTTCACGATGTAGATCAGAGTTAATTTCCCCTAAGAACACTTCGTCTGCAAAGTATAATTCTGACGTTTCTTCATAGTTATATATGTCTTTTTCCATGCTAGCTTCTGTTCGGATTTCCTCGTCTTTTACAAGTGATGCAAAATAACCTGCGCCTACTCCACCAGCAAAAAACATACCAATAACTCCGATTACCATTAGAAAGAGAATAACATTCCAAACTACATCGTATGTAACGCGAGATGTTTTTTGGAAGATGCCTTTTCTCCACCAATTCTTTAATCCATTGAAAAATTTATAGAAAAAATTATTTGAATTCATTATGATACCTCCTAGACATCAATAATTATTATAGCATAGGCGTCAAATTGGAGACATAAAAAATTTTATTGCTATTGCAATAATTTTTTATATATGGTATTAATGTAACACAATCAAAATATTTTAAAGCTAAGAAAGATTGAAGTAGTAATATAGTTCCCTGAATTAGAGAACTGACGGTTGGTGCAAGTCAGTACAAAACTATGTTATGAATTACGTTCTGGAGCTTCTTCTATTGTATAGAAGACGGTGATACCTCATCGTTATTTTCTTAAGTGGCAATTTATTGCAACAAGGGTGGTACCGCGAGCATAACCTCGTCCCTTTTTTGGGAGGAGGTTTTTTTGTGTCCCTTTTTAGCCATCTTTTGAAATGTTGTGAGGAGCTTTAATAAAGAAGTGGAGTGATTTTGGTGAACATTTTAGAGGATTTAAGACAAAGAGGGTTAGTGCATCAAACAACAGACGATGAAGGTTTAGCGAAGCATTTACAAGAAAACATTGTGACATTGTACTGTGGGTTCGATCCAACAGCAGATAGTCTGCATATTGGGCACTTGTTACCAGCTATGATGTTAAAAAGATTTCAACGTGCTGGTCACCGTCCGATCGCTTTAATAGGTGGGGGGACGGGTATGATCGGTGATCCAAGCGGCCGTTCAACAGAGCGCTCTTTAAACACGCTTGAAGTAGTGCAAGGTTTTAGTGAAAGCATTAAGGAACAATTAGCGGGTATTCTTGATTTTGATAAGGGTGAAAATGCTGCGGTTGCAAGAAATAACTATGAATGGCTTTCACAAATGACAGTGATTGATTTCCTGCGTGATGTTGGTAAACACTTTGGAATTAATTACATGTTGTCAAAAGATTCGGTTGAATCACGCCTGGAAAATGGGATTTCCTTTACTGAATTTAGTTACATGATTCTTCAATCGGTTGATTTTATGAATTTATACGAGAAAGAAAACTGCACACTACAAATTGGTGGCAGTGACCAGTGGGGTAATATCACTGCGGGGATGGAATTAATTCGCAGAACAAAGAGTGTTGCTGAGTCTGAAGCAAAAGCATTTGGTTTAACAGTTCCATTAATTACGAAAGCAGACGGTACCAAGTTCGGTAAAACAGCAGGTGGAGCTGTATGGCTTGATCCAGAAAAAACGTCACCATATGAGTTTTACCAGTTCTGGATCAATACAGATGATCGTGATGTGATCAAGTTTATTAAGTTCTTTACATTCCTAGAAATGGATGAGATAAGCAGTCTTGAACAAGAATTAGAAGCTGCACCAGAGAAACGTGTACCACACACCCGTCTAGCTGAAGAAATGACAAAATTAGTTCACGGTGAAGAGGCATTAAAACAAGCACAAAAAATTACCGAGGCGTTATTTAGTGGAGAGCTTCAAGATTTAAATGGTGCAGAAATTGAACAAGGTTTTAAAGACGTACCTTCTGTTCATTTTGCGAAAGAAGAGATTAGCCTAATAGATCTATTAGTAGAAGCAAAAATCTCACCATCAAAACGCCAAGCGCGTGAAGATATTCAAAACGGTGCCGTGTACATTAATGGTGATCGTAACCAAGACCTTAAGCATGTGGTAGGTGCCGGCGATCGTATCGATGATAAGTTTACGATTATTCGTCGGGGGAAGAAAAAATACTTCCTCATTCGATTTGAATAGAATTAGTTTAGGTTTGGGCTACCAATTTTATTTGGTAGTCTTATTTTTTTTGTTGCAATATTTTGGAAGAAAGATTAATTTAAAAGTGATAGTTATTTATATAGAAGAGAGGGAGTGAGTTATGTTTTTGAAAAATAGAACAGAATCAAGAGAATTGTTGTCTTTCAGGTGTTTAAGGAACAGGATGGATTTAGATGAAAAGGATGAGAAGTACTATCATAATCTAGAGCAAGGGTATCAAGGTGAGTGTCAGTTTGATACATGGTTGACTAAGTTGAATGCTAGTAATCCTGTTATAGTGAATGATTTATTACTAGAACAAAATAATACCCAGTTTCAGATTGATTCCTCGTTGATTGTTAATCGAAAACTCCACATGTTCGAAGTTAAAAATTTTTATGGTGATTTTTTCATAGAAGGTGATCAATGGTTTAATAGAACAGGAACTGAAATTAAAAATCCGCTCCATCAGTTAAGGCGAGCTGAATCGCTTCTACGACAGTTTCTTCAAACTCTTTCGTTAAACGTAACCATCGAGCCTCACATCGTGTTTATTAATCCTCAATTTTATCTTTATCATGCGTCTCCCGATCTCCCAATTATTTTCTATCCACAATTAGAAAGGTTTTTCCAAACACTACATACGTCTCTAACTGGTGCCCAACGAAATAAGGACAGGTTGGCTAATTATTTAATCTCACATCATATAAAAGATGCTGCTTTTTCTAGAGTTCCTGCTTATAGTTTTGAGGAGTTGAGGAAAGGGGTAGTTTGTGGGAGGTGTAACGGTTATTTATCCGAATATTCAAGGGGTTTTTTTATATGTAAAAAATGCAAACAAACTGAAAATATAGACCATGCAGTTTTACGAAATATAGAGCAGTTTAAAATTTTATTCCCAGAAGAGAAACTTATATCAGGAGTTTTAAACGAGTGGTGTGCGATTGTTCCAATTAGGACTATTCAGAGAATATTGGGTAAAAATTATTATAAAATAGGCAAAGGAAGAGGTGCTTACTATATCGATCGTGTGTTGTGAAATAGAGGGTAGGGAGGGGCTAAAGATATTCTAATTTATTGGTGATATAAAGGAGGATAGAGCAATATCTGTTGTTTAACGAGATAAAACAACAGATAAAAGTGAAAGGAAAAGAAATACCTGTTGTTTAACAAGATAAAACAACAGATAAAAGTGAAAGGAAAAGAAATACCTGTTGTTTAACAAGATAAAACAACAGATAAAAGTGAAAGGAAAAGAAATACCTGTTGTTTAACGAGATAAAACAACAGATAAAAGTGAAAGGAAAAGAAATACCTGTTGTTTAACGAGATAAAACAACAGATAAAAGTGAAAGGAAGAAAAATACCTGTTGTGTAACGAACAAATCCCCCCCATTTGAAAGTGTCGAATCGAAACACAAACAAAAAAACACCGATTCCCCAAAAGGATTCGGTGTTTTAAACTTATTAACGAGAGTAGAATTCAACGATAAGTGGTTCGTTGATTTCAGCAGGTAACTCAGAACGCTCAGGTAAACGAGTGTAAGTACCTTCTAATTTTTCTGCATCAAAAGTTACGTATTCAGGTACGAAGTTGTTTACTTCTACTGATTCTTTGATGATGTCAAGGTTTAGAGATTTTTCACGTACACCAATTACTTGACCAGGAGCAACGCGGTAAGATGGGATATCTACGCGAGAACCATCAACAGTGATGTGTCCGTGGTTAACTAATTGACGAGCTTGTCTACGAGTACGTGCAAGACCTAAACGGTAAACTAAGTTATCTAGACGAGACTCAAGAAGAATCATGAAGTTCTCACCGTGGATCCCTTTCATTTTACCAGCTTGATCAAATAGGTTACGGAATTGACGTTCGTTGATTCCGTACATGAAGCGTAGTTTTTGCTTCTCTTGAAGCTGTAAACCATATTCAGATAATTTTCTACGTTGGTTTGGACCGTGTTGTCCAGGTGCGTAAGGGCGTTTTTCTAACTCCTTACCAGTACCAGTTAATGAAATTCCAAGACGACGAGACTTCTTCCATACAGGACCTGTATAGCGAGACATAGTACATCTCTCCTTTTATATATAAGATTTGCATAAAAATAAGACAGTGTGTTCCAATATCGCCAGTCATTTTGTTTTCATGTACCATCGCTCCAGCAGCAGAGAGTTACACGATACACCTCACTTTAGAGGAACAAAATGAAACAAACGGTGGTTCACATAAGCTACCTTTTTTACACAAACTCCATTATATGTTTTTTAGGTTCATAAGTCAATAGGATATGTTTTTCCTTAATTATTGTGAAAATAGTACTATATGTATAGGAAAGTTTAATACTTTCCTATATACTTAATAGTATACATTTACTACTTATGATAGGTGAGATCATTATGGGAATGCAACCTAATTTTATGAATAATGAGCTAAGAAAAACCTTTAAAGAGAAGTTTAACTATAAAAATGACGAAACAATCTTAGAGGTAGCGCAATTGATTAGTGAGTTTTTACCTTCAAAAGGATTAGCTATATATATGTACAATAGTTGGAAGGATAGCTATGAAATAAGTGCACATGTTAGTGATCACGCCATTCCTACAGATCAGTTTCTAGTTGAGCACCTAAAAAAAACACAGATTACTTCAGAAACGTTCAGTGAGTTGCCTACCATTTATAATGGGCAGCATTTATGCAAGGAAGTAACCACTGATGTAGTGGTAATGGTTCCTCTAGATAAGAGTGAAGAATTTGGTTACCTATGTATAATCCTAGATGGCTTCGAACCATCAAAGAATGACTTGCTGCAATTTGAGGTTGTAGCTCAAGAGACCTATAACCTGCTAAGTGGATTAGGTAACTTTTCACAAACTAAGGAAAAAGCAAATAAATATGAACTTTTATATAGAGTGACGCAAAAATTCCATTCTTCTATAAATACTAGTGATGTATTAGGAGAAGTCGTTCATACGTTAAGGAACGTATATCCGCAGTTTAGCTGCAATTTATTTTTATCACAGGATTATCAAAATGATGCTGGGCTGCCAATTAAAGAATTAATCTATAACGATAAATTCGCTAATAAGTCTAGTGTACAAGCTTTTTTAACTGGGAATGTGCGGATAGAAACGAATACAAATAACACGAAATCTCGCCTTTTTGCACCATTAAAAGGAAAGCAAGGGGTTTATGGTGTGCTTCAGATTACAGCACCTAATATATTGCAATTTCCTGAAGATGATATTGAATTTATTACCTTGCTAGCAACTACTGCTGGAAACGCGTTAGAAAATGCTCATTTATACCAACAATCCCAACAACTTATTTCTGATCTTCAATTGATTAATGAAACTTCACATACATTAAATTCTAATCTTCGACTATCTGAAACAACTACCTTTATGAGCAAACAAATTAAAAAATCATTTGGGGCTGAAGAAGTTGGTTTTATTCTCTTTAAAGATAATGAATCTCAAATATTAGAAGGCAGCACAAACTACTTTTTTGGAAAAGAAGCATCCGATTTACTTACCTATATTGTTCCATCGCTAACTGAAAGGAAAGAACCGCTCTTTATCGGTGATTTCAAGCGTAATTACGAAAAATGCAACACTTGCTTCTGTTCTGTTATGGCAATTCCGATGGTACAGTCAAAACAGATTATCGGTGCCGTTATTGTTTTGCATACAGAAGCGTTTTACTTTTCATTTGAAAAGTTCAAGCTAATTAATTCTCTAGTTCATCATTCAACTTTGGCATTTGTGAATTCCATGTTAAGAGAACAATTAGAAAGTCTTGTGATAACGGATTATTTGAGTAAGTTATACTCTAGAAAATACTTAGATGAACGACTAATAGAACATGTGAAGTTAGATTCTCAAGGTGCATTCCTACTAATTGATATTGATAATTTTAAAAAGTTTAATGATACATACGGACATGATGTTGGTGATGAATTAATTATCCAAGTAGCCTCCATCATTAAAAATAATATAATGGAAAACGCTTTTGCGGCTAGGTGGGGAGGAGAGGAATTAGCAGTTTATATTCCTGAGTCTACAATGAAGGAAGCAATGGTAATCGCCGAGAATTTAGTTCGCTTTGTTGCAACTTGCACAAAACCTCGGATAACAATCTCGATTGGGGTCTCGCATTGGGATGAAAAAAATAGGGAGAAAAAGAAGGATTTGGCTCACGCTATATTTGAAGAAGCTGACCAAGCTTTATATCATGCAAAAAGAACAGGGAAAAACAAAGTCGTACAAGCTGATTGAAAATAAAAAAGTAAGGGTACTTTGTGCAATACAAGATCCCTTACTTTTATTTGTTTTAAAGGTGAGCTTGCAAGATTGTCGCGAATTTTTCTAAATAAGTTTGGTCTATTTCATCAAATCGGTCCTTTGATGGACTATCAATGTCTAATACACCATACACATTTCCTTCTTTAAATAGCGGAATAACGATCTCAGAATTACTTGCTGCATCACAGGCAATATGTCCAGGGAATTGGTGAACATCTGCAATTCGTTGCGTTTTACCTTCTTTTACTGCAGTACCACAAACGCCTTTACCACTCTTAATTCTGACGCATGCAGGTAAGCCTTGAAATGGTCCTAATACTAACTCATCTTGCTTCCAAAGATAAAAACCAACCCAATTAACATCTGCCAAAAATTGGCCAAGTAGTGCAGAAGCATTGGAAAGGTTAGCAATCTCATCTGTTTCGCCGTCGAGTAACGCTTCTAATTGTTTTAAAAGTAATGCATAGTCTTTTTCTTTTGTACCTTCGTATTTTTTTACATCGAACAAGTAAATTCCTCCTTAAAATATGAAAAGAACTAAAATTCGACACCTCTAGTACGATATTTGACGAGAGAAAATTGCAGGACTCCGTACATCGATGTCGTAAAAAGTAATGAAAGGGAGATGAAGAAAATGAAAAAAAATGAAACAAAACAAAAGGTAATGGATGCTGCATGTACACTCTTTTATAACAAAGGGTATCACGGAACATCTGTTAGAGATATTGCCAAAAAGGCTTCTGTTAATGTTTCTTTAATAAATTATTATTTCTCCAGTAAGCAAGGCTTGTTAGAATCTGCAGTTATTACTTATTATGAAGAATATTTAATACAGATTGAACAGTCCCTTGCTGAGACCGAAAGCTTACAAGCGATGGTTAGACTAAAGAAAATGATTGAAGCAATTATACAATACAAACAGAAACGACATCAATTTACTTGTTTTATTCAACGTGAATTAACAATAGACTCCATATTTGTTAGAGAAATGATGGTTACGTATCTAGCAAAGGAAAATTATTTAATTAGTAAATTATTTAACGCAGCACTTGAGGGTACATCACACAGTACAATTGATCGAGAATTTTTATTATTACAACTAAAAGGAATGTTGTGCACGCCATATATCGCACCAAGACAATGGAAAAATCAAATTGTTTGGGATCAATCACATGATTTGTTTATATCGAAGTACACAAAATCAATTAACAAATGGTTAGATTATGTAGGAGAAACATACAAACAGGAAGTTACAGACAACGGTTCTACAAAAAAACAAAAATAGTAAGATTATCGAATGTAGAAAAAATATATCGTCTCCTCTTTCCTCTAAAACTCCTTCAAGATCTAGTAAATTCATTTAAAAAAGAAAATGGTGTCAAATTGTTAATAAATTTGAAAAAATTTAGCAAAAAATAGAATGAACATGGTATCATATGGTTAATACATAGCCAATTAATTATAAAAAAAATTATTTACATAGATTCGGAACGATAAGGGGGATAATTATGGCTTATGTCATAGGTAGTATTCTCGTCATAATAGCACTTATAATCTTTGGATTAATCTTAAGAAAAAGGGTATATGATGAAGTGGATCGACTTGAAAGTTGGAAGATGGATATTATGAACAGAAATGTAACTTCAGAGCTGGCAAGGGTGAAAAGCCTGAACCTTTCGGGAGAAACACAAGAAAAGTTTGAAGCTTGGAAAGGTCGCTGGGACCAAATCTTGACGAAAGAATTGCCTGATATCGAAGAATTTTTATTAGATGCCGAAGAATCTGCTGACCGATTCCGTATCCCATCTTCCAAACAGTACTTAAGAGCTGTGGACGATACTCTACGTGGGATAGAAATTAATATAGACCAGATGTTCAATGAATTGGAGCAATTACTTGATTCAGAACAAAATACTAGAAAAGACGTAGAACAAATTATTCCAACCATTAAAGGCCTTAGGAAAACGTTACTTAAACAACGACACTTATTTGGAAAAGCTGAAATTCAATTTGATGTTGAAATTGATAAGATAGAAAGTGAATTAAAAAAGTATCACTACTTAGTTGAAACTGGAAATTACTTTGAAGCACAACAATTAGTAAGTGGTATTAAGGAAAGCGTTTCTTTACTTGAGCAAAAATTAGACGAATTCCCAAATATATTTAAAAGATGTAAAAATGAACTTCCTGCACAAGTGGATGAGTTATTTGCAGGTATAAAAAACATGAAAGAAGAGGGCTATCGAATTGAACATCTTGGTTTCGAAAAAGAACTCCAAGCTATTCAGCAAAGCCTAATGGATGCAGTGGTTCAACTCGAGAGTGGTGATACAAGTAATGTTTTTGAGATTGTTGAACCGATTGAGGAAAGATTAAATGAAATGTACCATTTACTTGAAAAAGAAGCTGTTGCAAAATCATATGTAGAAAAGCATATGACAGGCTATTTCAAACTCATAGATGAAGTGGGTCAAGCATACGAACAAATGAATGAAGAAGTAGAGCTATTACAAGAAACATATTACTTAGAACAGTCAGACTTAGAATTGCATATGAGTTTAGAAAAATGGGTGAATCAACTAGAGAAGCAATATGAACAATTACAAGTGGATATAAAAGAAGAAAAAATAACAAACATTGAAATTAAAGAAAAAATTGAGACTGGCTTTAAAGAATTAGTTGATCTAAAAGAATCCCAAGAAGAGTTTAAAGAGCAGATAAAAACCATTAGAAAAGATGAAATAAACGCCAAGCAAAGAATTGTTGAAATGAGAAAAGAGTTGTTTGAGACAAATCGTAAGTTGCAAAAAAGTAATATTCCTGGTGTTCCATCTTTTATTTGGGAGTTACTGCAAGAAGCATCTCAAAAAAGTGAAGTTGTTTTGCAAAACCTTGAGGGAAAACCATTAGATATGGGGAAAGTGCAACATTCGTTGGGTGAAGCTGATAAAGCGGTACAGGCTGTTGTTACTCAAACAGAACAGTTATTGGAACAAGCTTATTTGGTAGAAACAGTTATCCAATACGCAAATCGATATAGAAGCCAATATGCATTATTAGCGGCTAAACTGTATGAAGCAGAACGCAAATTTAGAAACTTCGAATACGAAAATGCATTAGAGGAAGCAGCGAGTGCACTAGAGGCGATAGAGCCAGGAGCGCTAAAACGACTAGAGGAATATATCAAGATCCCAAGTTAGGGTGTTATACATGAAGAAATGGATTGTTGTTACTTTTGGTGCGGCATCTCTAGTTGTATGGTTTGCAGTCATATGGATTTTTCTAGGGATAGAGCATAGAGCTGAACAAAATACGGGGAAACTACACGACTCTTCTCAAAAAACGCTAAGCATACCGCTAATGGAAAATTACAAAAGGTTTGATGAACCTGTTGGCCAAGAAATAGCGGATGAAATTGATTCGAATGAAACAATGGAAAGTACGTCGGTATCTAAAACACAGAAAGCGCTACATGAACTTTCGGTTGACAATGAAGTTTCTATTGATGATTTATTAACTGCACTGGGAATTGAATACTAAAAGACAAAAGAAATATGAAATCCTTCCTTTCTATATTCAAAGGAAGGATTTTTGCTTTAAGAAAAATTATTTAGTTCATAGTTTGTATAAACTCCGCAGTAACAAGGAGAAAGTTTAAATAATCAAACATGTAATAAAAAAACACTGTAAAATAACCGATAAGTCATTTCCATATTTGTCTTATCGACTAATTATCCGTACAATGAAGACGAATTGTCTCCAATTTTGTTTTCATTACCCTGGATGTATGTTACTATATTGCAATGCAATAAGAGGCTAGCGAGGAGATTCTAAATGATTTATTTAGATAATAGTGCGACGACAAAACCATATCCAGAAGTGGTTGAAAGTTTTCGGCAAGTTTCTGAAAAGTATTATGGCAATCCATCTTCCGTTCATTCATTTGGAACAGAGGCAGAAAAGCTCTTGAGAATGGCAAAACAGCAAGCAGCTTCATTGTTACACGTACATGAAGATGAAATTGTGTTTACTTCTGGCGGAACAGAAGGAAATAACACTGCCATTAAAGGAATAGCGCTTGCGCATCAAAATAGGGGCAAACATATTATAACAACACAAATTGAACATCCATCTGTATTAGAAGCTTGTACAGCACTTGAACGGCTTGGTTTTGATGTTACTTATTTACCTGTTAACAAACAAGGCATCGTATCGGTTGAAGATGTAAAGAATGCTATAACAAAGGATACGATCTTAATTAGTATTATGCATGTGAATAATGAACTCGGAACGATACAACCAATTAAAGAAGTTGGAGCAATTGCTAAACAACATCCAAAGCTTTTTTTTCATGTTGATCATGTGCAAGGGTTTGGTAAAGTTTCCATACCTTTACATGATAGTGGAATTGATTTATGTACAATTTCAGGACATAAAATCCATGGATTAAAAGGAACAGGATTGTTATATATTAAACGAAATACAACTATTTTTCCGTTAATGCATGGTGGAGATCAAGAAATGGGCTATCGATCCGGTACAGAGAATTTAGCTGGCATCGTATCATTAGTAAAAGCAATACGGTTATATTTTGATCATGCTAACACGCGTACCAACCATGTGAAAAGGTTAAACGAAAAACTGCGGGCGTGTTTATCTGAAATAAATGGCTTAGTGATTAATACACCTGATCACGATTATGTGGATCATATTTTGAATTTTTCCCTGCCTGGTTTTAAGCCAGAAGTAGTTATTCACGCGCTGGGTGAAAAGGAAATTTATATTTCTACAAAATCAGCTTGTTCATCGAAGCAACCAGATGAAAGTGTAGTTCTAGCTGCATGTGGTTTAGATAAAGCGATAACGAAATCGGGACTGCGTGTAAGTTTAGCATACGATAATTGTGAGGAAGATATAGAGGCTTTTTGCGAAGCCTTGAAAATGATAAGAAACCAATTAAGCGAAGTAATGGGGTAGATGAATATGTTTTATGATCACATTGTAATACGATATGGAGAGTTATCTCTAAAAGGAAGAAACAGAAAGCTATTTACAACGAAACTTCATGAGCATGTTATAAAAAAACTAAAGCCATTTGAAGGAACTAGAGTAAAAAAGCTGAGAGATCGTATGTACATCATTTTAAATGGCGCAGATCCTGAACCGATTATTGAGGAATGTAGACACATCTTTGGAATTCAAAGTTTAAGTGTTGCCATTAAAGCGGAAAACGAACCAGATAAAATAAAAGAAGCAGCCTTGTTTGCATTGCAACAAGGAAAAAATGTCTCCACATTTAAGGTTACGACAAAGAGAGTAAACAAAGATTTTCCAATTGATTCGCAAGCGTTTAATCATATTGTGGGTGGACATTTACTCTCGAATACGGATGGATTTACAGTTGATGTTCATCATCCAGATATGGAAATTCATATAGATATTAGAAATGAAGCAACGTATATTACTTCAGCACGTATCTTGGGAGCAGGTGGCTTACCGGTAGGATCTTCCGGAAAAACTTTATTATTATTATCTGGTGGTATTGATAGTCCAGTTGCGGGTTACATGGCCATGAAGAGAGGCGTGCAATTGGAGGCTATTCATTTCCATTCCCCACCATATACGAGTGAAAGAGCCAAACAGAAGGTAATAGACCTAGCTGAAGTGTTATCTGAATATGGAAATAATATAAAGATTCACGTTGTTCCATTTACTAAACTGCAACAAAAAATCCATCGTGAAATTCCACATGGTTATTCCATGACGGTCATGCGTCGGATGATGATGCGAATTAGCGATCAAATCGCAAGAAAAGAAGGAATTTTATCGTTAACTACTGGAGAAAGCTTGGGACAAGTGGCAAGTCAAACAATGGAAAGCATGCATGCAATTAATGAAGTGACGAATTACCCTATTATTAGACCACTCGTTGCAATGGATAAAGAGGAAATCATACGCATATCACAACAAATCAATACGTATGATATTTCAATTCGTCCGCATG
Source organism: Aquibacillus koreensis (assembly GCF_025154055.1). Classification (GTDB taxonomy): domain Bacteria; phylum Bacillota; class Bacilli; order Bacillales; family Amphibacillaceae; genus Aquibacillus_C; species Aquibacillus_C koreensis. The sequence goes on along the minus strand of NZ_JAOALK010000014.1, from coordinate 17,730 downwards.
AGGACTGCTGTACAGTTTTTGTTCCTAAATCACCAAAAACAAAGCCAAGAACAGAGAAAGTCATTCAGTTTGAAGGCTTCAACGATTATGCTGCAGACATTGCTGAAACAATTGAAAATGTGGAAGTCATAGAAATTGCAAAAAGCACTAAAGACGACCAAGATATGATGGAGTTATTTTAATTAGAGCAGAAACGCATTAACTGGTACGGGATGAAACATCTACCAGTGAATTACATGAATGATTTACCCTTCTCCTGCGCATTCTAACAAATGTAACGAGGAGGAGGTGAAAAAGACATGGCAAGCAACAACAGTTCAAACCAATTATTAGTGCCTGGTGTAAGTCAAGCACTAGATCAAATGAAATATGAGATCGCACAAGAGTTTGGTGTAAGCTTAGGTGCTGATACAACTTCTCGTGCTAACGGTTCAGTTGGTGGAGAAATTACTAAACGACTAGTTCAAATGGCTGAACAACAACTAGGTGGTCAACCTAAATAATTATATATCAATGGCTTAAAAGGGTAGTGGATATTCCACTATCCTTTTTTACGCGTTAAGGCTAAGAATCCTGTCGTTGCGTAATCATTCTCCAAATGACGAGCGAATGCGAGTTTTTCTTATATATGGTTACATTCTTTTGTTTTTGTTAAAGATTATTGTACACTATAACAATAGAAAAGAATTTAAGAAGGGGACATCAACCATGGGAGAATTATGGCATGGCGGCAAGATCTATACGATGACATCAGAAGGTGACCTTGTAGACGCGGTATATGTGGAGCAAGGAGTCATTGTCGAAAAAGGGGATTATACGAGCTTAAAGACAAAGTATGAATCGGAAATAGATACTACATATAACTTAGAAGGAAAAGTGATGTATCCAGGATTAGTTGACAGTCATTTACATATTATTGGCCATGGCGAGAAAATTGCTCATTTAGACTTATCTATGATGACATCGCCTGACCAAGTAATAGATGCATTAAAAGACCGTGTAACAAGTCTAGAAAAGGATGAATGGCTAATTGGTGAGGGGTGGAATGAAAACCAATGGGAAGATCCGAGAATCTTACATCGTGATGAATTAGACGACATAAGTCCTGATAATCCAATGATTTTATCGAGGGTTTGTAGACATGCCGTTTTAGCTAATTCTTTAGCTATGGAGTTAGCTGGGGTAAATGGGGAAACGAGAGATCCTCAGGGAGGAAAAGTTATTCGAGATGAAAACGGACAAGCGACTGGCTATTTTCTTGACACTGCACAAGAATATATTAAAAATGTAGTGCCGCATGTAACGGAGAATCAATTAACAAAATTAGTGGAAACGTCCATTGATGATTTATTACAACTAGGTTTAGTCGGTGGACATAGTGAAGATTTAGCTTATTACGGTGGATTTAATAAGACCCTTCGCGCGTTTCAGCGAGCAATAGATGGGAAAGAAAGGAAATTCAGAGCGCATTTGCTTGTTCATCATGAAGTTTTTGAAGATAGAATACGATATCAGGAAGATGAAAAAGAGAATGACTATATTGAGTTAGGCGCAATGAAGATCTTTGCAGATGGAGCTTTGGGTGGAAGGACAGCTTGGTTATCTTCCCCTTATGAAGACGACCCGGATAATTATGGAATCCCTATTCATAGCACGGAAGAACTTGAAAATCTTGTTCAACAAGCTAGGCAACATGAAATGCCAGTTGCTGTGCATGCGATAGGTGATCAAGCTGTAATGGAGATTGCCAATATCATAAAAAAGTATCCGCTACATACGAATGGAAAACGCGATCGAATCATTCATGCACAAATTATCAATGATGAATTATTAGATATACTTAAAAGTATCAATGTTGTATTAGATATTCAGCCGACGTTTGTTGCTTCAGATTTTCCATGGATTATAGACCGCATTGGGGAAAAACGGGTGAAATATGCGTATCCGTGGAAGACATTCTTGGAGCGAAACATTCCTTGTGCAGCAGGTTCGGATGCACCGATTGAAAAGGTAGATCCATTACTAGGAATAGAAGCTGCAGTACTAAGAAAATCAAGTATCGATGGAAAATCGTACAATGAACAAGAGAAGCTAACTGTATATGAAGCATTAGCGTTATATACGGTAGGGAGTGCCTATATCATTGGACAAGAAAATAGCAGAGGGCAAATAGAAGAAGGATATCTAGCAGATTTTACAGTGCTCGACCAAGATTTATTCCATATTCCAGCTGATACCATTTCTAATGCTAGAGTAGAGTTTACCATCGTAAACGGTGATATTGTATATAGTAGAAGAGGATAAAACAGAAAAAAGCAACACTTCAACAGTTGAGGTGTTGCTTTTTTATTCGTTTTATAAGAAAGTTCGTTTTACACGATCCCAGTATGAATTATTCTTTAACTTCACTGTCTTAACTCTCTTATCGCTTAGTGTAATCGTTAAATCTTTGATATTCCGTATTGAGTATGCTTCATTATCAAGTCCTATAACTGGATAGTCATTCCCATCCTGTATAACTTCTAACTTTAGGGTGCGTTCTTTGTCCAAAACAAAAGAAGACCCTAATGTTCGGTAACGGTTGTTATTAAGTGAAGCTAATTCGGTTACTTGGAAACAAGGTAGTTTAGGGTCAATAACGGCCCCGTGCGTTGATTTATTGTACCCAGTACTTCCTGTAGGAGTTGCTACTATTAGCCCGTCCCCTCTAAAACGTTCAAAATGATTCCCGTCAATAGATACATCAATCACAATCGTTTTTATGATAGCGGAACGAATGGTAGCTTCGTTTAAGCATTGAAATTTGGATTCTCCATTAATCAGTACATCGATAACAGGGAACCTACGCACCTCAAGTTCTGCATGCATCATCGTATTAACCATCTCATCATAATGATCGAGGTTAAAATCACAATATAATCCTGCTTCATTTGATTTTGCAATGCCTACATACAAACAGTCCTGTCGGAAACCTGTATGTCTCACAGCCTGCAAGAAGGCCCCGTCACCACCTACACTAACAATAATATTGGCATCCTGGTACCTGTCAACAATGCTAAATCCATTTTTTCTAGCTAAGTCAAATAAAGGGGATAACTGTTGCTCAAGTTCATCATCTTGTGGATAGTAAAAATATAAGTTTCTGCGATTATCCATCATTGGCTCCTCCAATCTACTAATCACTACTCTTCCAATGTTATCATCATTTTTTAAATTTTCCCAGTTACAAAAAAATTCATCTCTAATTCGATGTTTAGTTTTGTCTGTTATTGAAATAATGAATGCTATGGAGGTGTAGACTGTGATATGGCTATTTGTTTTACTTGCCCTTTTACTATTTTTTATTTTTTGCTTATTCTTAAGGATCTATACGGTATTCCATTACATTCATCATCTAGATCAACATCTAATTCAGTTCGAAATTCGTATTGCTGGGATCCGGATTAAAAAAATGGAGATGGACCTGACTTTGGACATGGAAGAAGATGAAGATGTACAACTTAAAACTGGTGAGGAAGAAGAAAAGAAAAAACACACCAGTATTCATACGATTTTTCAAAACATTAAAAAGTACCGGGATATTATAAAAAGATTAGTAGAAAGTAAACCTGTTATTTTACAACATATTGCAAAAATCAACATACATAAATTTGAATGGTCAACGAAATTTGGGGTTGGAGACGCTAGTCATACAGGAATACTTTCTGGAGCAGTATGGGGGATAAAAGGTTGTATTGTCGGCTTTATCATTAATCATATGCGTATTAGAAAAAGACCAAAAATTGAAGTCATCCCACTATTTCAACAAAAACAGTCATATACCGCTATAACATGTATTGCTTCGATAAGATTAGGACAAGCTATTTATGCGATTATTCAACTAACTAAGCTATTTCAAAGAGAAATCAATAGTCTGTCAAAGAAAACAGCGTAAAACAGGAGGAATGAAAAATGAGTGAACAAGAACATCCCATCGAAGGTCTAATGACAACTGCCATGGAAAGCTTAAAGGATATGGTTGATGTAAATACAATCATTGGTGACCCAATTGAATCACCGGACGGAAGTGTCATTATCACCGTATCAAAAGTTGGTTTTGGATTTGCTGCTGGAGGTAGTGAATTTTATGGTGGACAAAGCAGTGACCAAGGTGATGGTGGGCAAAAGCTACCTTTTGGAGGTGGTAGTGGTGGTGGTGTTTCCATTACACCAACAGCATTTTTAATTGTAAACAAATCAGGGGTACAAATGATCCACCTTGATGAACAAACACATTTGTATGAGAAACTATTAGATGTAGCTCCGCAAGCCATTGATAAAATCCAAGAGATGTTTAAAGGGAAAGAAAAGAAGGAAGATAGTAGTAAAGAAGAAGACAAATAACCATAATCAATCCATTAGACAATACATAAAACTGCCGTCATAATACAGATGAAGGCAGTTTTTCTTTTCTGTTAGGACTACATATGACTTTAGAAGAGATAAATTTAAGCAAAACAAAACACATAGATGCAAGTATTAAAAAGGCCAGCGTTTTACTAGTTGGTTTTTATATACCTATCTAAAATGAAATAGGAAAGCCATGAATGGAGGTACAATCTTGGAACAAACTAAAACAGAAACGACTTTTGGAAAATTAGATCAAATGGTGGAAACGATGGAGCAGCATTTAAATTTATCGTATATTGAAAGTTTACCTGTTGCATTAGAATTTTTATTTACACATGAAAAGCCAGAAGGGTCAAATGATATTTTACTCCAGCAGTTAGAGAAGCTAGGAGAAAGTATTGCGTTAAGTGATTTATCTAAAGAGGAAATAAGAAAAACAATTCAACTATGTGTACTAAAAGGGATGAAAGGTGCTACGCAGCAACAGCATTTAATCACACCAGATACCGTAGCCATGTTTATTGGATATCTTGTCCAGAAGCTAATTGATCCAAAGCAAACCGTTCGGTTATTTGATCCTGCTTGCGGCTCAGCAAATTTGTTAACAGCTGTTGTTAATCAGTTAAAGCAAAAGGTTGAGAGTTACGGAAGTGATGTAGACCCAACTTTAATTCAGTTAGCGTTGATGAATGCTAATCTCCAACAGTCAGAAATAGAGTTCTTTCATCAAGACAGTTTGCGTTCGTTTTTACTTGAACCGGTAGATCTGGTTGTTTCGGATCTTCCAGTTGGTTATTATCCTGATGATGTACAGGCGAAAGAATATGAATTGAAGGCGGATGAAGGGCATTCTTACGCACATCACCTGTTTATCGAGCAGAGTTTAAAATATACAAAGGAAGCTGGGTACTTACTATTTGTTATCCCGAATTTCTTATTTGAAAGTGACCAAGCAAAAAAATTGCATGGTTTTCTACACAAGCATGCACATATTGTTGGTTTATTACAATTGCCGATGTCTATTTTTAAGTCAGAGTCTAATGCGAAAAGTATATTAATCCTGCAAAAGAAGGGGAACAATACGAAGGCGCCTAAGCAAGCATTAATGGCACAGCTCCCATCCTTTAAAGATGTGCGTGCAATGAATAACATCTTAGAAAAAATAAATCATTGGTTTCAAGAAGAAGGATTTTAAATAATTAGAAAATAACAAATTTGTGACGCAAGCGTTATCATTGATGTTTGTTATTGCAAACTTCTTCGAGCGATGGTTAAAATGGAGTAGGTCCTAATCTCGAACCTATTTTATGAAAGGGTTGAAAAACGTTGAGCAATATATTAGCAATTAATGCCGGTAGTTCATCATTGAAATTCCAACTAATAGAAATGCCGGAGGAAAATGTTCTAGCAAAAGGAATAGTGGAAAGAATTGGTCTGAATGATTCCATTTTCACGATTGAAGTAGAAGATAAAGATACGACAGTAAAAGATATCCATGATCACGCGGAAGCAGTTAAAATGTTATTAGAAAAACTTACTGCATCTGGTGTTATTCAATCATTAAATGAAATTGATGGTATTGGTCACCGTGTTGTACATGGTGGTGAAAAATTCAGTGATTCCGTTCGTATTTCTGAAGAAGTAATTAAACAGATTGATGAAGTATCTGAATTAGCACCTTTGCATAACCCTGCAAACCTGACAGGAATCCAAGCTTTCAAGGAAGTTTTACCAGATGTTCCTTCGGTAGCGGTATTTGATACAGCGTTTCACCAAACAATGCCCGAAGAGTCATTTTTATATAGTTTGCCATATGAATATTATGAAAAGTATGGAATAAGAAAATATGGATTCCATGGTACTTCTCATAAATATGTCTCTGAAAGAGCATCGGAATTACTTGGAATACCTCTAAATCAATTGCGTTTACTTTCTTGTCACCTTGGTAACGGTGCAAGTATTGCCGCGATTGAAAACGGAAAATCAATTGATACGTCCATGGGCTTCACGCCACTTGCTGGTGTAACCATGGGTACTAGATCAGGAAATATTGATCCAGCGCTCATTCCATATATTATGGAGAAAACAGGGAAAACAGCAGCAGAAGTAATGAACGTATTAAATAAAGAAAGTGGTATGCTTGCTTTATCTGGTTTCTCAAGTGATTTAAGAGATATCCAGGAAAAAGCGGAAAGTGGAGATCGTCGTGCCGAATTGGCATTAGAAGTTTTTGCTGAGAGAATTCACAAATATATTGGGTCTTATGCTGCAAGAATGCATGGTGTCGATGCGATTATCTTTACTGCAGGTGTTGGGGAGAACAGCATCTCTGTCCGTGAGCGAGTGTTAAAAGGGTTAGAATTCATGGGTGTTTACTGGGATCCATCCTTAAATAACGTACGAGGAAAAGAAGCGTTTATAAACTATCCTCACTCACCTGTAAAAGTTATTGTAATTCCAACAAATGAAGAAGTAATGATTGCGAGAGATACAATTAGATTAACGCAACCAGTTTCGCAACACTAAAAGTGATCACAACCTTTTTCTGTACTAGTAAGTCTAGTATGGAAGAAGGTTTTTTTCATGAACGCACAACTGATAATGAATTTGATACGGAATATACGTTCTTATTTGTAGACGAGCTTTTTCACAATCGGTTATAATTACTTTAGAGGGAGGTGGGAACGTATGTACTTAGACTACCTGAAAAATTGTTAATGTTTAGTTTAAATACAAAGAAGCAATATGTAATGACGTTTATTTCTCTACAAATAATGGTCAAGGAGGAATACTATGCGTGAATTACCCCATTTTCACAACTGGCACAATGTCCCCTCAGGTTTCTACACAAAAACTACTTTAAGAAATGATTTCAAACGAAAACCATTAGATGAAGCAAAACCAGATGCGACGCTGAAAGCGATAGGCGGCGGCATATGGAGAGATTTTGTATTGTATCATATCAATCACACTATCCCAATAAAGCCTAGGCAGGTTGATATAAGTACATTAGATTTTTCAGTACATTACTTAAGTCAAGCTCTCTATCGCATAAATAAACATGCAAAAAAACATAGAGATACAAAGCAACAAAGCTATTTGGACAGTAATTATCAAGTAGTTAGTGCAGCGAAAACAAAACAATTAAAATATTATGAGCTTAAGAATGTAGTTTTAGATAAATTATTAGAAGAGAAAAAAGCAACGGTAATAGGATATCATAAAATGTTTAATTACTATTATTTGTTGATCACATGTGGAGAATATTCTTTCCACAAACCAATCCACAAGAAAAATATTGATAATTACAATGACCTTGGTGTATTAGATCAAATAATTGCTGCAGAGCATGACAAACAACTTGATATTAACTTCTATCAGGCTGAAAAATTGCTAAGATGCTACATTAGTGTAACCACTACTCAAATACCTCATTTAGATTCTAAAAAAGATAATTCAGTTTAAAGCGCAATTACATCCATTGTTAATACTTTGTTTATCTTCATTGATTATGCCTATTCTTCCTCTACTAGCGCATTTTCCCATTCCTATTGAATTTTTGAAACCATCTAATACAACGTTTGTACTGTGAAATACAAAAGAATTAGACTTTTTTAAGTATTAGTAAATAAGTATAATGTAAAGCCATGTTTTGGAGGGAGAATGTTGAGTGAGAAAAATATTCTTAAAGAGATAAGCGACTGGGAACACAAGTTAGAATCGTATCAATCATCTGATTTAGAAAGAGTATATGATAACTGGAAAGCACTGACCATGAATCAGATAAGCCCAAGTATAAAACAGGGTTTGTTTTCTAATTTAGATAATTTTTTGTTTCATACCCACGCCTACCTTCAAGGTTCTTCGATGCAGATGGAGGCAAGAAACAGAATTTTAACAATCGCTAGGGTATTTGATCCAGATATTGATGCTATTACAGACCTAAATAAGTTGTCGATTGATCAATTGACTTATCTTGCGCAACAACAAATCTCTAAAGGAAGAATGCATTCGTTTATGCAGGGTGGGATGACAGGTACTGGTGGCATTTTACTGACAGGTATCGATTTTCCGCTCTTAGTTATTATGAACCTTCGAGTTGTTCAATTAATTGGCTTATCGTTTGGTCATGAAATGAATCATCCTTTTGAAATGATGTTATCGTTAAAAGTATTCCATGCAGCTACACTTCCGAAAAGATTTCAAAACCATGCATGGGAAGATCTCATGAAGGAAATAGAAACAACGATGTATATGTATGAAGGAGACGACAAGTTAACCGATCCGACTTGGATTGATCAACCAATGAAACAAATTGGTAAAAATATCCTCATCTTAATAGCAAGAAAAAAACTGTTACAAGGAATCCCGCTAATAAGTATCGGTATTGGGGCATTTTCAAACTATCAATTAACGAGCCAAGTGACAAATTATGCGCTACGTTTTTATCAAAAGAGATTACTCTTGCGTAAAGGAATCGACAATGAAAAAGCGAAGGGACTATGACAAGTAGTCCCTTCGCTTTTTAAATTTTATCACGTACAACTAATACGTCACATTTTGCATAACGTGTAATACTTTCTGATACACTACCAATCAAAAACCTTTCAACTGCATTTAATCCTGTTGCACCACAAATAATAAGGTCAGCTTGGTATTGTTTAGCAACATCTTTCGGAATTTTAACTTTAGGGGAGCCATATTCGATATTTAATTCTACATTGGTTATTCCAGCACTTGTTGCTCTCTTGCGGTAATCTTCTAACAATTGATTGGCATACACTTCGGACCTGTACGCTAACGTTTGATCATACGCTTCAGCAGAGGAAAAAGTTCTAGTATCAACAACATGGGAAAGAATCATCTTTCCATTATTTCTTTTTGCAACTTCAATAGCCTTTTCAAAGGCTCTCTCTGATGCTCTTGAACCATCAACTGCAACAACAATGTTTTTATATTCGAAATTCAAAGTCTCACTCTCCCTTCGAATTGGTTACTCTTATTATATCATGAGAACTGATCAAAATTGGTAAGAAATTCATCGAACTAATTACAATAACATGAACATACTAAAAATGGAGGTGAGGACGTGAAAAAGAGCAATTTTCTAGACACTAGCGTGGTGACAGATGGCGATCAAATCATAAATCAACAATTAATAGAAAGCTATCATAGCGGAGTTATCGATCATGATGTTGAGGCGAGGAAAAGAGAAATCGAAACCGAAGCATAAAAGAGATAGCACAGAATAAAAGTGGTATCCTTCAAATTTTATTATTGGAAGGTACCACTTTTGCATTTTTAACAACGAATGGTCAAAATATGTTATATTTTTATACGTACATGAAATAGATAGAGAAAATAGGGAGGTCAAAAAATTGAATATTGGCATACCGAAAGAGATAAAGAACAATGAAAATCGTGTTGCGATGACACCAGCAGGGGTAATTACCCTTTCGCAAGCTGGACATAGCGTATTTGTGGAAACAGAAGCAGGTTTAGGATCCGGTTTTACGGATGAGCAATACCAGCAAGCTGGTGCAACTATTGTGAATGATGCTTTTGAAGCCTGGAATCAGGAAATGGTGATGAAGGTAAAAGAGCCTTTACCAGATGAGTATAAGTTCTTTCATGATGGATTAATATTATTTACATACTTACACTTAGCACCAGAGCCAGCGCTTACGGAAGCTTTAATTAAGCACAACGTAGTTGGAATTGCTTATGAAACAGTTCAATTACCTAACTATTCATTGCCTTTGTTAACTCCGATGAGTGAAGTTGCAGGTAGGATGGCTGCTCAAATTGGAGCGCAATTTTTAGAAAAATCAAAAGGTGGCAGAGGTATCTTGCTATCGGGTATTCCAGGTGTGAAAAGAGGGAAGGTTACGATCATTGGTGGCGGTGTCGTAGGTACAAATGCAGCGAAAGTCGCAATTGGTTTGGGCGCTGATGTGACCATTATTGACTTGAACCCAGAGCGTCTCCGTCAACTTGATGATATATTTGGGTCTTCCATTAACACTCTGATGTCAAACCCACTTACGATTGCGGATGCACTAAGAGAGTCCGACCTTGTGATAGGAGCGGTACTTATACCCGGAGCAAAAGCACCGAAATTAGTCACGGAGGAAATGGTTAAATCAATGCCGGAAGGATCCGTTATTGTCGATGTTGCTATCGATCAAGGTGGTATATTTGAAACTACGGATAAAATAACAACACACGATAATCCAACATATACAAAGCACGGTGTATTACACTATGCTGTGGCAAATATGCCTGGAGCTGTTCCAAGAACATCAACGATTGGACTTACCAATGTTACGATTCCTTATGCTTTACAAATAGCTAACAAAGGGTATAAAAAAGCTTGTCTAGATAATGAGGCATTACTAAAAGGGATTAATACACTTCAAGGTTATGTTACTTATCAAGCAGTAGCTGAAGCACATGGTCTTGAATATAGTAATGTTAAAGACTTAGTTCGTTAGGATAATGAGATAAAAACTGCCCGCCAAGTCGCGGGCAGTTTGCTTGTATTCAAACTTTATTTAATAATTTGAAGTTCTTTTGGGTATTTGGTTAATAATTCTGGCCCCTCTTTTGTTACAAAGACTTGATCTTCTATTCTCACCCCTCCTATATGGGGAACATAGATACCTGGTTCAATGGTAAAGCTCATACCTTTCTGTATCTTCAACGTATTGTTTGAATTTAAGGAAGGATATTCATGTACATCTATCCCAATTCCGTGGCCAAGACGGTGAGTAAAATAATTCCCATATCCCGCTTCTTTGATATGTGATCGTGCAATTCGATTCAGTAAGCCAATATCCGTATCACTTTTCACTGCATCAATTGCTTTCTGTTGCGCTGTTAATACTGTATTATAAATATCCTCTTGTTTCTGTGAAATGCTTTGATAGGCCACGGTTCGTGTTATATCTGAACAATACCCTTCAAAAACAACCCCAAGATCAAAAAGAACGAGATCACCACTATTAATTTGATCAAGACTTGGCGTACCATGTGGTGATGCTGTTTTTTGTCCGGATAAAACCATAGTAGAAAATGACATATCACGAATACCCTGCTGTTTCAAGATGTATTCAATTTGTGCTACAATTTCTAACTCACCTTTTCCCGCTTCAATGGATTCGATTCCAGTTTTCACTCCGAGGTCTGCTAATTGAGCAGCTTGTTTTAGTAATTTGTATTCTGATTGATCTTTAAGTAAACGTAACGAAGCTAACAACTCGTTTATGTTTTTGAATCGGCAACTAGGCAAGATTCCTTGTAGAGCTTCTTGTCGCTCTACTGTCATGTGGTTTTTTTCTATCCCTATTGATAGTGGTGGGTGATTGTTTACATGCTGGGCAAACAATTCCCAAGGGTTTTCTGAATCGGAATAAGTTAATATGTCACCTTTCCATCCTGAGGCTAATGCATCCGCCTTTTCCATTGCAGGTACGATTAGTGTCGTGTCCCCACTTTTAGTAATATAGACTGCAACTAACCGTTCGTGTGGATCTGTATAATAGTTACTTATGTAATATACATTTGCTTTAGAGGTTATAAAAACAGCGTCAACATTTTCGTTAGCCATCGAGGTTAGTAGTTTATTTATTCTTTCCAAGTCTGCTTCATCCTTTCCTATGAATAAGTATCTTTATTGTATTGTATACTTATTTAGATTCTACAGAAAGTTTATCGCATAATTTTTTTGATGAAGAGATGTTAACTAGTACATAGTAGATACAAAATGCGAAGCAATTATTGCTTATTATAATGAAGCTATCGCGTTCGAACGCGTCTGAGGATGAACCTTGATTTAACACGTTCGTAAGAGGTGTATTCGAACGCGTCAGAGAGTGAACCTTGAGCTAACGCGTTCGCAAGAGGTGCGTTCGAACGCGTCAGAGAGCGAACCTTGATTTAACGCGTTGGTAAGAGGTGCATTCGAACGCGTCAGAGAGCGAACCCTGAGCTAACGCGTTCGCAAGAGGTGCGTTCGAACGCGTCTGAGGATGAACCTTGAGCTAACGCGTTGGTAAGAGGTGCATTCGAACGCGTCAGAGAGCGAACCCTGATTTAACGCGTTAGAAAGCAGTGATTCCGTAATAGCTAAATTAACTACGTCGCACTTTATATATAGTGTCTTAAGAATTTAAATGTTATGACAAGATCGAATAGTACTTAGTTCTTTTCCATTTATAGTTTCGTTTGTTATGATAAGAATAGAAAAAAATTTAAGAAAAAATGAAACGTTTTATAAATACAATCGTATTCCTATTACAGGGATATACAGAGAAGAGGTGTATGAGTGGGATTATTCTCTAAAATTTTTTCAAAAAAAGAAACGAGACCAGAAGTAAAGGAGCGAACGCCACTTTCAATAGAAATAGGAGATATTGTTGAATATGACTTATCAGACTATGAAGTTGTAGGGAAAATTACGTATCGACAAGGCTCATATGAATGGATCAGTTATCAACTAATAGAAGGAAACAACACAATTTGGTTAGCAGCTGAAATGGATGATGAGTTGGAATTAGGTATATACAAAACCATACATTTACCTGTAACAGAAAAATACCCTAAAAAACTATCCTATGAAGGAAAAGATTATTACCTTGATGAGGAAGGCGAAGCAAGGGTTGTTGGTGAAGGTAGAAGCAAAAATATAAATGGTAGAATGATGGAATATGCAGAATACTGTGATGAAGAGGAAGAGCACTTTATAAGCTTAGAACATTGGGGTAGCGAGATTGAAGCAAGTTATGGTTATCCTATAGAAGCATTTGAATTAAAAATAATAGCAGGTTCTAATTAATAAGGAGGATTATTTATGTTTAAATTTTTTAGTCGTGTAAAAACAGTTGTGGGATCAGAATTAAATGCAATGTTGGATAAAGCAGAAGATCCGGTAAAAATGTTAGATCAGTTTATGAGAGAAATGGAATCTGATATAAGAGAAGTAGAAAGTGCAGTAGCAAAACAAATAGCCAATGAAAAAATGCTAAAGCGTAAGCATGATGATGCACAAGCGCTAGTTGACAAAAGACAGGCACAGGCGGAAAAGGCGATTGAAGCTGGAAATGAAGACTTAGCAAGAAGAGCTTTACAAGATAAGAAAACGCAAGATCAACAAGCAACTAGCTTGAAAGAGTCTTGGGAAAGAGCAAAAACAGATGCAGATCAATTAAGAACAAAGTTAGATGAAATGAAAAAAGAGTATCAAGACATGAAGTTGAAAAAAGATTCACTAAAAGCACGTGCAGAATCTGCAAAAACTAGAACAAAAATGAATCGTACCATGTCTTCTATCGGAAATGATGATTCTAAACGTGGTTTTGAACGCATGGAAGAAAAAGTGATGCAATTTGAAGCAGAAGCAGATACAAGTGAAGATCTTTCAGCTGCAAGCAAATCATTGGACGATGAGTTTGATAATTTAGAAAATGACGGTGTAGATGATGAGTTAGCTGCGCTTAAAAAGAAAATGGGGAAAGAGTAAGATAAGTAACCCAAATTATGTTAGAATGTGACCCATAGACATATAAATGGGTAGGAGCTATATCTCTAATAAACCCTTGTATAACACAAGGGTTTATTTATTAGTATTATTCAATTACGTAAATCATACGTTTTACTAGAAAGGGGGAGAAATGTGAACAAAATATTTGTTAGTGCCATTATGCTTTTTTTAGTAATGATTCTGGCTGCCTGTGGTTCAGAGTATGAGTTTAGTACAACAGAAGAACCCAATGTAACTGTACAAGACATACCGCAAGAGCCTTCTAAAGAAGAATTAATCAGTCAAATAGAATCTACCAACACGAATAATATTGAACCTTTAATAGCCAATAGTTTTCATTTGTTAGATGTTGTAAAAGGAGAAGATAGTATAGCAAATGTTTATGCAACCAATCAATTTGAAGTTGCAGAGCTTGTTTCATTGTTAACTAAGGTTATAGAGCCTGAACAAACAAGCGAGGTAGTGGACAATCAACAAATACTCATTTATCCAAATCACTTTGTGACTATAAGGCCAAGTGATGAAGATGCTGCTACAACATTAATTGAAGTTGCGAGTGACCAATTTGTCCGAGACAACTATGAGCCAAACTATTTGAATACCTTCTTCGCGTTCATGATCCTAAATAGAGTATTAGATGTGGACGATTGGGGGAAGAAACGTAGTTCATCATGTAAAAATGGGGCTTGCTATGGAGGTTACTCATCCTCCAAAAGCTATAACAACGGTGGATTTAATACAAACAGAGGGATGTCGTCCGTTCGCGGTGGAGGTCCTAGTTCCGGAAAATAAGAGGAGGTTTTTTTAATGATAATAGAAGGAATGATTTCAACATTTATTTATTTTGTTATTGCGATTATCGTGGTATTTATTGGATTAGTCATTTTTGAATTAATTACATCAAAATATAAGGATTGGGATGAAATATCAGGTGGGAATCAAGCAGTTGCTCTATCGATTGCAGGGAAGATAATTGGTATTTGTATTATCTTATCATTTGCCATTTATAACAGCATTAATATTTGGGAAACACTTATATGGGGAGCGTATGGTGTGGTGCTACAAATGATTGCATATTTGTTATTTGAAGCATTTACAAGAAAGTTCTCTGTGGAAGAGAAAATAAAAGAAAACAACATTGCAGTTGGTATCGTAACAATGGCTGTATCGATAGGTTTAGCCTTCGTTATTGGTGCATCTATTACATAAAGATAAGCTCCAATGGTACGGGTCTGGCTCATAGATGGGTCAGGCCTTGATTTTTGTTTTTTCTAAGTTTAAAAATTGTATGTAGTATAAATAACGGAGTGATACAGATTGGATCAAGCAAAAATAAAACAAAGTCATTTTATCTATTGGGCATCAGGTATTGTTTCCATTTGTGGAATCATCTTTGAAGTTTTATTTGGTGCTTTAGGCTCTTACATATTAGGGGACGGTGTTAAACAATACACACTCACGATTTCCTTGTTTCTTACAGGTATGGGGATTGGTGCTAGCTTAAGTGAAAAGGTTACAAAAAATCTAGTGTTGTCCTTTGTATATATCGAATTTATGGTAGCGTTAATAGGTGGATTTTCTAGTTTTCTCATGTTTGGCTTTACTGCTTTTTCGCCTTCAGGTACAGATGCACTATTTTTATACGGCGTTACATTAACCGTTGGTGCTCTTACAGGAGTAGAGTTACCTATTCTAATTAGAAAAGCAAATGAAATTGGTGTTTCATTGAATCGAAGTACAGCTCGTGTGCTTTTCTCTGATTATGCGGGAGGATTAATAGGTGGGTTACTATTTGTATTTTTACTTAGACCACAACTAGGCATTGTCAAAACCGCTTTTCTAGTAGGATTAATTAATCTCTCTGTTGCACTCGTGGTCATTTGGTTATTTAGAAAAGAAATTAGAAGGGTAACGCGTCATTTCTTTGTCGGGGGAATGATCGGTATCCTTTTACTAGCTGGCTTGTTATTTGGAGAAGCAATGGCTTTAACCTTTGAGCAGAAACTATATAAAGACCCTATCATTCATATGGAAGAAAGTGAGTACCAAAAAATAATACTTACCCGAGATAAAGACGACGTACGCTTATACTTAAATGGCGGTTTACAGTTAAGTTCCATTGATGAATATCGTTACCATGAAGTGTTGGTCCATCCACCTATGGCACTTGCAGACGAACATGACAATGTGCTTGTGTTAGGAGGCGGAGATGGTCTTGCTGTTAAAGAATTGTTAAAGTATGAAGATGTGAAGAACATTACACTCGTTGATCTAGACCCTGCGGTTGTGGACCTAGCAAACAACCATCCATACTTATTAGAATTGAACGAAGGCGCAATAAAAAATAAAAAAGTAGAGGTTATCAATCAAGATGCTTTTCAATTTTTGGAAGAAACTGACGAGTGGTTTGATGTGATTATTGTTGATTTACCAGACCCAAATGATGAAAGTTTAAACAAGCTTTATACGAAAGAGTTTTATTCCTTAGCACGAAATCATTTAGTTCCTGGTGGAGCAATGATGATCCAAGCGACCAGTCCCGTATTTGCCAGGGAAGTTTACTGGACCATCTCGACCACTGTAGCATCCACAGGCTTATATACGGAAAACCTTCATGTGGATGTTCCTAGTTTTGGGAACTGGGGTTTCGTATTTGCTAGTCGTGATCCTATTAATCTTCCTGATTTAGAAATAGCTGTTCCCACCCGCTTTTTAACAACAGATCTGCTACCTAGTCTTGCTACATTTGGAAAAGATGAAGGAGAGCATATTCTCGATCAAAATGAAGATGAAGTGAAGTTGCGTCCGAATACGTTAATTGATCCTATCTTAATTCAATTATATGAAAAGTCTTGGGAAAATTATTAACTCTCATTGCATCGCTTGCGAAAAACTTTGTGCTATCTATTTTAAAAAAGTTCAAAATGGGTATAGATTAATGAATAACAAAGTTTTTAAGGAGTGAGCGTTAAAATGAAAGTATCCTTTCATGGACAATCCGTCGTGCAAGTGCAAACAAAAACACATAATATTCTTATTGACCCGTTTATTACTGGTAACGGTACATGTGATTTAGAAGTAGATGATGTAAAACCAGATGTTATATTACTTACACATGGACATAACGATCACGTTGGTGACACGATAGATATTGCCCAAAAAAATAATTCCCTTGTAGTGGCACCAAATGAACTTGCAGTCTATTTAGAATCAAGAGGGCTACATACACATCCGATGCATATAGGTGGTGCACATCAATTTGAGTTTGGAAAAGTGAAACTAACACCAGCTTTTCACGGTTCCATGTTTGTAGATGAGGATGGAAATAAAATTTATGGTGGAATGCCAGCAGGAATTTTACTTTTTGTTGAAGGTAAGACAATTTATCATGCAGGTGATACCGCATTGTTCTCTGATTTGAAATTAATTGGTGATATGAATGAGATTGATCTTGCTTTCTTACCTATTGGAGACAATTTCACGATGGGTCCAGATGATGCATTAATTGCTGCGGAATGGGTGAAAGCAAAAACAGTCGTACCGATTCACTACAATACATTCCCTTTAATTGAACAAGACGGGGACGCATTTGCAAGCAAAGTAAAACCTGGGAAGGGCATCGCACTAAATCCAGGTGAAGGTATAGAACTATAGATAATTCGAAAAGACACTTTACCAATAATCCTAGCTAATGACGTAGTATCTATATACTGCGCAGCAATTCCTCGACCCGCTTCACAAGTGAAATTGGCTCCCTTTCCGAGGAGGAATCACGAAAAATCCCAGAACCCGGATTTTTC
>NZ_JAOALK010000013.1 GCF_025154055.1 Aquibacillus koreensis | reverse complement strand
AAAGTGTTTGAGTGTTAACTCATTCAAAAAACTAGCTTTTTTTCTTGCTTGACATAAATGATTGTTTTGTTCAGTTTTCAAAGATCAATAAGATTTAATGGTGGGCCTGAGTGGACTCGAACCACCGACCTCACGCTTATCAGGCGTGCGCTCTAACCAGCTGAGCTACAGGCCCATTAAATAAATGGAGCGGGTGAAGGGAATCGAACCCTCATCATCAGCTTGGAAGGCTGAGGTTTTACCACTAAACTACACCCGCATAAATGGGATAAAATATATTTTTTAAAATGGTCGGGAAGACAGGATTTGAACCTGCGACCCCTTGGTCCCAAACCAAGTGCTCTACCAAGCTGAGCTACTTCCCGGCTATGGCGCGCCCGAGAGGAGTCGAACCCCTAACCTTTTGATCCGTAGTCAAACGCTCTATCCAATTGAGCTACGGGCGCTTATCGAAGCGACATCTTTTAGTATAACAGATGCGCAATGACCCGTCAAGCACTTTTTTTGGTGCGGTCGAGAGGACTTGAACCTCCACGGGATTACCTCCCACTAGGCCCTCAACCTAGCGCGTCTGCCATTCCGCCACGACCGCCTTTGTTTAGATCCATGGTGCGGGTGGAGGGACTTGAACCCCCACGCCATAAGGCACTAGATCCTAAGTCTAGCGCGTCTGCCAATTCCGCCACACCCGCATGTGTGATACATAATAAAATTTTGATGAGCCATGGAGGATTCGAACCTCCGACCCTCTGATTAAAAGTCAGATGCTCTACCGGCTGAGCTAATGGCTCATATTATGAATATACTTCCTTACCTTGTGTTGCTATATGCTCGTCACATTGAAATTAACCCTATTCAAAAACTAAGTAATCCAATTACAATGAAAGATAAAAAAACGACCCATGATTAATGATGTTAAGAATCATGAAGTGCAAAACCTCACTAGTTTTTTAATCTAAACTTGTTTCAACAAGAGAATGTAATGAAGATTATAGTATTAAACCAACTACTATTATTAGATGAATTAATGAAGGATTCATACTCCGTGAAGATAAAAATGGCTGGCCCAGCTGGATTCGAACCAGCGCATGACGGTACCAAAAACCGTTGCCTTACCGCTTGGCTATGGGCCAAAAATGAATGGCGGTCCGGACGGGACTCGAACCCGCGACCTCCTGCGTGACAGGCAGGCATTCTAACCAACTGAACTACCGGACCAATATTATTCGCTTAGCGAAAATATCATTATAAAATTAAGTGACCCGTACGGGATTCGAACCCGTGTTACCGCCGTGAAAGGGCGGTGTCTTAACCGCTTGACCAACGGGCCATGTTTTAATGGCGGAGAAGGAGGGATTTGAACCCTCGCGCCGCTTACGCGACCTACACCCTTAGCAGGGGCGCCTCTTCAGCCACTTGAGTACTTCTCCACTGGCTCCACAGGTAGGACTCGAACCTACGACCGATCGGTTAACAGCCGATTGCTCTACCACTGAGCTACTGTGGAATAATCATTAATATACTTGTTTGTATGATTCGTGTTGTTGTTTTATAAAGCTTTCTGATCACATCGTGTATCAGCGACGTTAAATATCTTATCGCAATGGCACTGAATTGTCAAATGTTTTTTAAAATGAAATTTAAATTGCATGAGACAAGCATTTCAGACATAAATATATTGTACTAACTACACCCATGTTTGGTCAAGTACCAAAAACGAAACGCATTACTGCGCTGTTTGTTTTGCAACAACTTTATTAATTTAACATGTATGCTATCTATTCGTCAATGTTTTTCATTACTTTTTAATTACCATTTTATTCATTCTTCCTTTATCTCCCCGTTACATTTTCCACAACGATATTTTCTTGTATCAATCATCCTCCTTCTATTATAGGTATGATTACATCTCACACATCTAAATTTATACTTATACATAAGCTCATTTGTCTTTTGCGAGGGTAATGGTTGACAAAATCTCGGGGAGTTTGTTCTTCTTAGTAATTCTCTAAATTCAGGGTCCCGGTGTTTATATCCCTTGCCTTCTATATGTAAATGATAGTGACATAACTCATGTTTGATAATGCCGTAGAATTCTTCTTTCCCAAGCTCCATCAGATATTTCGGATTCAATTCGATTGTTCTACGTGACGGAATATACCTTCCTCCAGTTGTACGTAATCGATTATTAAAGCTCACTTTATCTATAAAAGGTTTATGAAAAAATCGAATAGATAAATCATTGACAATACGTTCTAGTTCCTCTTGCTCCATCTCCACAACCACCATTCACGCCTAACTATTTTAAACATATTATAGAATTAACTAACTTTTACGCTTTAGAAATTACGCCTTACATCAAGCAAAGTCACAACTTCAACCTACTAGCTATGTTTAGGTCTATAAAAGACTTTCATTTGCCGAACTGGCACTATTATCGCTTAAACAGTATTAATTTGTCGAGGAGGACGAAGGATGCCTAACTGGTTCAAGAAGCAGATGACCGAAGCCTACCACAACAAAAATTTATATCAAATAAAAGTACTTAATCAATGTTGGTTTTTCTACCGAGATCGCATACTATAATAAAAGATACCAGTTGAATTCTGGTATCTTTTATTCATTTCTTATGTTATTCCTTCACCATAGATAATGCAATTCGTTGCTTGTTACTATCTACACTCTCTACCCATACGGTAACCACATCACCTACAGAAGCAATATCCATTGGATGTTTTACATATTGCTTGGACATTTTTGAAATATGCACAAGTCCATCTTGTTTCACTCCAATATCAACAAACACACCAAAATCAACAACATTTCTCACTGTACCTTGAAGCTCCATTCCTTGTTCCAAATCCTCAAGTGATAGCACATTTTGTTTTAATAATGGTTTTGGTAAGTCATCACGCGGGTCTCGTTCTGGGCTCACTAACGCTTTCACTATATCTTGTAGCGTTGGCTTACCGATCTCTAGCTCACTCGCTACTTCGGAAATGTTTAAAGATTGCAGTTGTTCTTTTAGTTTATCCGTCCCTAAATCTTTCGTTGAACAACCTATCATTTTTAATAAAGCTTTTGTCGCAGGATAGCTTTCTGGGTGAATTGGCGTTCGATCTAATGGTTCCTTTCCATCAAGCACGCGGAGAAAACCGATACTTTGCTCATATGTTTTATTACCTAAACGCGGTATCTTCTTTAACTGGCTACGACTAGTGAATTTCCCTTCCTCATCACGTTGTTTAATAATGTTATTTGCTACAGTTTTACTTAATCCTGAAACATATTGAAGTAACGATGATGATGCAGTGTTTACGTTAACCCCAACTTGGTTAACCGCTGTTTCCACAACAAATGTTAGCGAATCATTTAAACTTTTTTGACTAACGTCGTGTTGATATTGTCCTACACCAATTGATTTCGGATCAATTTTCACCAGCTCTGCTAAAGGGTCTTGCACGCGCCTGGCGATAGAAACAGCACTTCTCTCCTCAACTTGAAGCTCAGGGAATTCCTCTCTTGCTAATTTGGAGGCAGAATAAACACTAGCACCAGCCTCGTTTACAATCATATATGACAGATTTAAATGATTCTTCTTTATCACTTCTACAATAAATTGTTCTGTTTCTCTTGATGCTGTACCATTACCAATTGCGATCAGCTCAATATCGAACTTTTTTAGGTAACTTAATACTACTTTTTCTGCGCCCACAACATCATTCTTAGGAGCTGTAGGATAAATAACATCTACAGAATGGACTTTCCCAGTATCATCTACAACGGCAAGCTTACATCCTGTCCTAAAGGCTGGATCTACCCCTAATATGCTCTTCCCCTTTAATGGCGGCTGAAGTAATAGGTTCTTTAGATTTTTTGAAAAGACATCGATCGCTTGTTCTTCCGCTATCTCTGAAAGGGCGTTTCTAATTTCTCTTTCTATGGAAGGTTGAATTAGCCGTTTATAACTATCATCAATTGCTTCTGTTAACAATTGCTTGATTTCGGATGATGCTTTATGGGTAATTACCCTTTTTTGAAGATAGTCGATAATTATATCCACTGGAGGAAGTATAGATACTTTAATAATGTCCTCTTTCTCTCCTCGGTTTAGCGCCAATACACGGTGTGAAACTATTGACCGGACGGGCTCTTGGTAGGCGTAGTACATTTCAAATACGCCTTTTTCGTCCTTTTCCTTATTCTTTTCCTCCGCCTGGACCGAACCTTGTTTAAATGTTTTCTCTCTTATGTATTCTCGATATTGCGGATCATCTGATATCCACTCAGCTATAATATCATTAACACCAGCTAGCACTTCTTCCACAGTAGTCAGTTCGTTTTCTTCGGAGAAATAGGTAGTAGCTTCTTGCTTCAAGTTTATATTGGACTGCTCCCACACTACCTTCGCGAGTGGTTCAAGACCTTTTTCCTTTGCCACTGTTGCTCTAGTTCTTCTCTTTTGTTTATAAGGACGATATAAATCCTCAACTTTCTGTAGCTTTGTAGCTTTTCTGATTGATTGTTTTAATTCATCTGTCAACTTACCTTGCTCATCAATTAAGCGAATTACTTCCTCTTTACGCTCTGCTAAATGCAGCGCATAATTCCATTTGTCTTCTACATTCTTAATTTGGACTTCGTCTAGCGCCCCTGTTTGTTCTTTACGATATCTGGCAATAAACGGTACCGTATTTCCTTCTTCTAAAAGTGATATCACCTGTTTAATGGACGAGATTGAAACTTCTGTCTGTTTCGACACCCACTGCATCAATTCTTCTTTATTAATTAATTCGCTCACTAAACTTCCTCCTTACCAACTTATCTAGTTTATTTTAGCAGAAAAATAGCACTTTCCCAATTACACTACTCAAAGTACCCTATTCCATCATTCAGGGAGATACAGGTACGCCAAACATAATTACTAAAAGTCACAAAAATACTCCTACTTATTAAATAGGAGTATTTACTAGCTTGCCTTTATTTACTTGCACGATACTTCATAGCAATTAACGTTGTATCATCGTGTTCGTTTGAACCATGTATTGCAGAAAAAGTGTCCGTAATCTGATGAACATCATTTCCCAAAAAATATTTTTCCGACAACGCCTTTGAACTAACACCGTCGGAGAACATGATAAACACCATGTCATCTACTAGCTTATCTCGCAATACTTTAAACGGCCTAGATAAGCCCCCAAGGTATCCTGCATTAGGTATGTTCCGCTTTTTCTCATACTTTTCTGAGATGGTCATCACACCTATATTTCCGATGGAAGAAAAGCTATATCGTTCTAAAGAAAAATCGATCTTTAGAACACCTAATACAACCCCTCGCTTACCAATAAGAACTTTGTTGCACTTTGTCATGATATGTTCTACCGTAGCATCGATATTTTCCTCAATGATATCCATTACCACCTGGGAGGATTCCTTCGCAAACTCTCCGCTACCAAGTCCGTCCGCAAGTGCACATATAAAATCATTTTCTGTTTCTTGTATAAAATAACTATCCTCACAGTAATAATTGCCTTTTTTAGGCTTCTGAAAGATCGATACATCCATCCGATTTTCTTCAGCCATTAACGCATTACCTCCGAGCTTTCGGATTCCAAGGTTTCTCTTAACTTCCTTATTGCTCGCCTTTGAATTCTAGATACGTGCATCTGCGATATCCCTAATAGGTCGCCAGTATCTTTTTGGCTCATGTTATCAAAATAGGTACACTGCAAGACTTTTTGTTCACGTTCATTTAGAATCGGAAGTATTTTCTCTAGTAGCATTTGTTGGTGTATGTTTTCATATCCACGATCGGAATTCCCAATTAAGTCTAAAATGGATACGGTACTACCATCTGAATCCGCTTCTATCTTCCTATCAACGGACAATGCCTTATAGCTTTGACCCATTTCCATCGTTTCTAGCACATCTTCTTCCGAGACTTCTAAATAATCCGCAATATCTTTTACCGATGGGGAATTTTGCTGTTCTGCAGTTAAGTGTTCAATCGCTTTTTTAATTTTAGGACCTAGTTCTTTAATCCTTCTTGGAACATGTACACTCCATGTTTTGTCTCGAATATATCGTTTAATTTCTCCAATAATCGTTGGGATCGCGAATGATTCAAAAGACTTACCAAATTCAGGATCATATCTCCTAATAGCTGCTAATAACCCAAGCATTCCCACTTGTACTAGATCTTCGTGGATTCCACTGTTTTTTGAATATTTTCGAGCTATGGATTCCACCAAGCCCTGATAGGCGAGGACAATCTTCTCTTGCACTTCACTATCTTGGGGATTTCCCTGAAGATGTTGGATCCACTGGTAAACCTCATCCTCACGTCTATTGTGTGGTTGAGATTTGGTCGTCATCTAATCCCACCTCATTCTCATTCATATGAAGGTATTTTGTCATTAACACAATAACTCCATAGTCATTTTTTATCTCAACCTTATCCATTAAAGCATCGATTAGAAATAGGCCAAAACCACCTTCCCTTAAGTTTTCTATGGATTCGGTTTGTTCGTAAGGGCCAATTCCTTGTTTTACCTTGGTCAGATCAAAACTACCACCATGATCTGCAACCATTACTTCTAACCTGTCTTCATATACGCCAAATCCAACAGTTACTTCTCCTTCTTCACTATCATCATATGCATGGGCCGCGGCATTAGACATCGCTTCGGAAATAGCTACTTTTAAATCCTCAATATCTTCATATGTAAAACCCATACGATTAGCAATACCAGAGGTACTTAGTCTAATTACCCCTACATATTCTGATTTAGCCGGCACCTTCATCTCTATGAAATCAAAGGGTTTCATATTATTTTCCACCTCTTACAGTTGAATCAATTGTTATAATACTGTCTAATGCAGTTATTTCAAACAATCGCTTTACTCTATCCTGCAGCTGAACTAACTTTAGCTCACTTCCGCTTTCCTTCGTAGCCTTTAGGGCACTAATGAAAACACCTAAACCTGTACTATCCATATAGTTTACCTTTTCTAAGTTCACTTCTATTAATAAACCTTGCTGTTTCGCCAAAGGTAGTAACGCTTCTTTTAGTTTAGGAGCTGTATAGGCATCGATCTCCCCAGCAAGTAACACAATAGCAGTTGAATCTTGTTCGACTATTTCAACTTCTAGGTTTATATTCATGCGTTTACCTCCATAAATGGTTTGTCTTATACCATTACCCTTATCATCTATGGTTCAAACATTTTTCTGGATAATGATCAACGTAAAGTCATCTCTTAATTGAAAATCCTGTAGGCGTTCGAAATGCTTATATACGCTTTCAACTGCCTCCTGAGCAGGGAGATGTATATAACTTTTAATCACTTCTAGTACTTCATCTCGCTCAATAAAACGATCGCCAAGCCTGCATTCCGTGACACCATCCGTTAGCAAGATGATCTTATCGTCCTTCTTTACTTTTATCTCAAATTCCTCATATGTCGTATCATTTGTAACACCAAGCACTAGGCCTTTTCCCTGTATCTCTTCATACGTATCCTTTTTCGCATTGTAAAAGAAACCTGGTTCATGGCCTGCAGATGAATAGACAAAACTACTTGTTGCAGGATGATATAATCCATAAAACATCGTAATAAACATACTTGGGTCTACATTTCTTTCTACTACACGATTTAAATTTTTCAGTATATCACTTGGGAAACGTTGATTCTCCGGGAAACTGTCCATCGAATACTTGATCATCGACATTGCTAATGCAGCAGGAATCCCTTTACCAATGACGTCGGCTACCGCGATCCCTAAACTTTCATCATTAGCTGTGACAAAGTGATAGTAATCACCATTCATTTGGTTTGCTGGTACACTTATTGCACCAATATCTATACCGTTAATCGTTGGTTTAACAGTGGATAACAATGTTTTTTGCATATTTGCCGCAACGGATATTTCTGATTTTAATTCCAATTGTTTTTCTCTTAACGATTGAAACTCTTGATAGGCTAAGCCATAGGAAATCATTGCTTCAAGCAAGAAATTCATCGAGTCATCTACTTCACTAGGTAAATGGGGATAAAGGTCCTTTAAAGCTTCTATATGAACATGAATGATTTCTTCAGGGGAAATATTATGTTGCATGGACACTTTACTAAACTGTTCTGCTTGATAAAGTGAAGTTTCGTCATGCGTTGTAATATATTGTTTTAATAAATTACGATAATTTTCTACATCAAGCTTTAACTTGTTCATCCATTACCTCCTAACTACCGTACCCATTTAACCGTTTTAACTTGCGTACCCTTACCAGGTTCAGAATCAATTTCAAAGTGGTCCATCAAACGTTTTACACCCGGAAGGCCTGCTCCCAGTCCACCTGAAGTCGAAAAGCCATCTTCCATCACTTGGCTAATATCCTCAATTCCAGGTCCGCTATCAATCGCATAAATTCTAATTCCTTTGTGTTCTAAATCATCAATGATTTCAAAACATATCTTACCTGTTTTGGCGTATAGATATATATTTCTCGCCAACTCAGATATAGCCGTAGCAATTCTAGCTTGGTCAACAGTTCCAAAACCGATTGCTTTTGCACGTTCTCGTCCTAGTTGACGTGCACCAACAATATCCCATTCTTTTTGTATTTTGACACAGGATTGGAAGTCCATCATTACTCCTCCAATTCCAGCCGTAATTTCAGCAACCCTTGTTCTAAATCCAATGCAGTTGGGACGTCCTGCATATGAATTCCCAGATCAATTAACGTCATTGCGACTGCCGGTTGTATGCCTGTTAACACTACCTTTGCACCCATTAGGTCAGACATTGTTACTACATCGCCTAACACTTTCGCAATAAAGGAATCTATTATATCTACTGATGTTAAGTCAATTACCACACCAGTTGCGCCAGTCTTATGAATTTTACTCAATAAGTCTTCCTGAAATTGAATTGCAGTTTGATCATCCAGATCTATTTGAATAGAGATTAATAGATAATCATGAAGTTTCAATATAGGAATTCTCAATGTAATCACTCCTTATTTAAAGAATCTAGTAATTTCTCTACATTATCTTCGCTCTGTTTCGTTTGAACGATCTTACGGTTGGTTAATTCTAGTGCTGATTGAAATCCTTTTCTAAGAGAGCTTTTCGTTGGGAATTTACTCAGATCAATACCAAGATTAACAATCGTTTGTGCTATTTCAGGTCTTATCCCCACCAGAATACAAGTGGAACCTATTAACCTTACAGCTTCAGCAGCCTGTATAATATGGTGCGCAACCATCGTGTCTACGACAGGCACTCCCGTTATATCTATTAAAACGACCTCTGCATTATGCTTAATGACACCATCCAGCAGGTTTTCCATAATTAATTTTGCGCGTTCCGTATCAATCGTACCAATTAACGGCATTACAGTTATATTGTCCATCACTGGAATGAGTGGGGCAGAAAGTTCTTGTAAGGCCACGCGTTGTAATGATACCGTGTGCTCCCAACTTCCAGAGTACTCATTGACCAATTGATTGATAATTGGCTCTACCCAATTGTCTACCAAATCTAAAATCTTAGCGAATTGGTCAGTATCTACTTTCTCTGATTGACCTAGCATGTAATCTATTGTTACTCTTCTAAACACTTGCAACCCATCGGTAATATAACTTAGAGGCCAACCTAAATTAATTAAACGTTCAGAGAAATCATCCAATTCCGAAGTAACACCTTGCTTATCTACACTAGTAAAAATCACATTAACAAATTCTCTGTTTGTACTCTGAAACAACTCATCTGAGATCGTGGAAGTATAGTCATTATTGCGATTTTTAGAAACTTCCTCGAGCCATTTTTTTACAATCGTATCACTGTTTTCTAGTACTATGTTTCTTAGATCAATGTTCATTTGTATCTCCTCCACGTCACCCTATTAAATTATTTTATTATTATTGTCACATGTTTACTGAATTCTCGCAAATTTTCATTATTTTTAACTAAAGTCAACTTACCATTGATTTAGGAAGATTGCCATTAAAAAACCTGTCATTCCGATTAGCTCTCTAACAAAATGTTCTTCCCTTCTTCCTTTTTATCCAACTAAAATCAGCGATATAAGAAAATTCATCCTGTTAAGAAAAAAAGAAAACCCCCTTGTCCGATGTATATGACAAGGGGGTTGCACATTAATATTATTCATAGAAAGATGAATTCATAAATTTCTTAGTGGTACAAAAAAATCAGAAATCAGTAAGTCCTAAACTAATCTCCAAAGCTTTATCGATATTTTCCATCATACTTTGATCTAATTGCGTTATTTTATCCGTTAAACGCTGCTTATCAATCGTTCTGATTTGTTCTAACAAGATGACCGAATCACGTTCAAAACCATATTTATCTGCATCGATTTCCACGTGGGTCGGTAGTTTTGCCTTTTGTATCTGCGCGGTAATGGCCGCAACAATAACCGTGGGGCTAAAACGATTACCTATATTGTTTTGCAGTACCAATACTGGACGAACGCCCCCCTGTTCTGATCCGACTACAGGGGAAAGATCGGCGAAATATACCTCGCCTCTTTTTACAATCAAACCTTTACACCCCGCTCACTAAGCGCTCTAGGGTGTTTTCGGCCTCCTCTTCAGCTTGAAAAGCTTCTGAAGCGATGTTTAAGTTAATTTTAGCCATTTCCATATAGCCTCTTTGCATTGATTCACGGATATGGCGTTTTTTCTTTTCACGCAAATACGATTTTGTAGCCTGACAAATAAAGTCGCTCAGATCACTGTTTTCGTTTTTCATCAAACCGTCCACCTCGTTTAGTAGGTTTTTTGGTAATCTAACTACAATTTCTTGTAAGCTTTCTGACACAACCATGCACCTCCACCAACATCTACAAGCCCGTTTCATTTATACCATTAATATCATATCATTGACAGATGGGCTTTGCAAAGGCATTTATCAACATTTTTATAGAAATTTTTGGCTTTTCCTGTGTCTAATGAAGTTCGTAAAACCGTATAACAAAAGGATATCAAGATCTAACCTACCTATACAAACGAAGTGATGGTAATAAAATATTATTCCGACATCTGTACGCTTTAACCGAACTCTTCACATCTAATAAGCCCTTTTACCATTTTATACATAACATACAATTATCATGCATGAATTTCCATATCTTTATAATTTTTTCTAGACATGCTACTAACGCCTAGCCTAGCTCTTTGGATTACCATTCCAAGTGTAAGTTCGTGGAACTCGATTACTAATCATACAAGCAACTTCATAATTGATCGTATCTAACCGGTTAGCAATCTCATCCATGGAAATTGTATGGTTGTTTTGTGTTCCGATTATTGTAACTTTTGTTCCAACCGGACAAGGTTTGTTTAATCGTACCATAAATTGATCCATACATATCCTTCCAACTATTGGCACTCTCTCCCCATCCACTAGCACTTCTTGTCCTTGTAACTTTCTTCGGATTCCATCTGCGTAGCCTAAAGGCACAGTAGCAATCCATTCTTCCCCGTCAGTCGTATAAGTTGCTCCATAACTTATAGAGTCACCTATTTTCATATTTTTAACATGGGTAATTTTACTGTACAAAGAAAGTGCAGGTTTTAGATCGATTGGTCGCTCTTGTTTTACAACAGGTGATGGATATAACCCATAGAGACTAATACCAAAGCGGACAAAATGAAACATATCTTCCGGGAACCTCATACTTGCTGCACTGTTACCAGTATGAATAATAACGCGTTTATCCCATCTAGATTGAAACACTTTCAACAGTTGCTTAAATCGGTCATTTTGACCATTATAATAATTAACTTCCGCTTCATCAGCTGTAGCAAAATGGGTAAATACCCCTTCTAACTCCAGTCGTTCATCATCAAGTGCATCTAATACTTCAATCAACTCTTTTTCTTCTCTTATTCCAATCCTACCCATACCAGTGTCCCATTTCATATGAAGCTTTAACTTATCTTCAAAATCGTAGCTTTTCACTTCATTTAACCAGTCTACTTGAAACATCGTCACGCTAATGTCATGTTTGGCAGCTAATGGCGTATCTTCCGGACGAACCCATCCCATCACAAGTATTGGCGCAGAAATTCCAGCTTCTCTTAACCGAATCGCCTCATCTAGTAAAGCTACAGCTAAAGCAGAAGCACCTGCTCGTAACGCTGTTTTTGCAACTTGCACATCACCATGGCCGTATCCATCCGCTTTTACTACAGCGTATATGTTGGTTTGGTTAGAGAGGCGTTTTTTAAGTTGTTGTACGTTATAAGCAATATTCGCTAGGTCCACTTCAATCCACGAATCACGATAAAATTTTTGGCTCACGTTGTTTACACCTATCCTTATCTATCTTCTTTGTTGTCTCATTATTTACTCGATGGTGGGGTTCTGTCAAACACTTATTATGGAAAAATCTTATGCCCTGGCATTTTTATAGCTCTATTAATGTAATTTATGGTTTATTCAGAAGCGATAGTGATGCATTTCAGTGAAACCGACACCTATTTCAGTAACTTCTCTCTTTAATTCAGTGAACGCGACACACAATTCAGTATCTTTCCCGCTTAATTCAGTGAACCCAACACACAATTCAGTATCCACGCCAATTTTCTATATTGGCACCAACAATAAAAAAAAATAAAGCAGACCCAATGGCGGAGCCTGCCTAACTGTTATTACTTCACTGATTGACCAACTACTGAGCTTGCCACTTCAATCATTTCATCTTTTGTTAATTCTTCACTTGCTAAATAGTAATCCACGCCATTATAGCTCCATTCTAATGCAGATGCTTTAAGTGCACCCATTGTGAAACCTAAACTTACTGGCTCCCCTACTACTGACTGCGGATTTGCTACACTTGTAGGATATGCATTGGCTTTTTCTTGGATAATAGTAAAGTTCTTTTCCCCTTGATAGGAAAGCATAACACGTTTACCATTCTCCGTATCCTTGAGCTTTTCTTCAGCTAGTTCAGAACCTAAGCTTTCTGTTGGATATAAAACCGTTAAGTCTGTGTTCATTTCTTCTTCATTTGCCATTACCGGAACTCCGAAAAGACTGCTTGTCATATTTTTTTCAATTTCAAACATATCATCCGCAAATTCAGGATTTAGATCAAACTTAGTAAATTCAACTACAACCAAAGGATTTCTATCCTTATCCAGCACTTTTACCATTACTGGTGTGTATGTTTTCTTATCAAAGTATATTTCTTGGTACGGTAAATTGTTGTTGTTTTGATAATTTGTTTTCGTTTCAAAAACGAAGTGATCATCTGTTGCATTAAATTTTGCTTCTGTATCAGATTTTACATCTTTTACTAAAGACTGATATAAATATGGTTGACTGCTATTGTTTGGCCAATCACTTTGGAACTTAAAGCTCTTATTTAGAGCTGGTGTAAGTACAAAAACACCATCATCATTTTTTAAGATTATTTGGCTACCTTCTTCGTCCTTTTCATTCTTTAACAAAACACGATAATAAGCTTTCTTTTTATGTGCGATATCGATATCAAACGATTGACTTTGTTCCCCTGTTTCTAAACTCATGGTTGCTTGCGCTTGATACCCGCTCATTTTTTCTAAACTTTCATCTAACTTGGCAACTACATCCTCTTTTGTTTTTTCTCCACAGGCAGCTAAAACCAGGATCATACAAATCATAATCCCAAGGCCTACATATTTTCTCATGGTCACAACTCCTTTGTCTCATTTCAATGGACAAAGGGAACATATTCCGCATCTAAATTATAATGTACGAAAGACAGAAGCCAACCCGTCAATCACATCTGTTGCCAGAAGGTCTTCTGTAGAGCGATGACTAGATATTAATAGATCCGCAGATTTCCCATGGATAAAGCATCCATTGGCAAGAGCTTCGATCATCGATTGCTCTTGCATGATCATAGCAAGTAAAACACCAGACAACACATCACCACTTCCACCCTTGGCTAGGCCCTGATTCCCTGTCGTATTCACCAACTGATTCCCGTTAGGGTCAGTAATGATGGTATGAGGCCCTTTTAAAACCAAGTAGACATTGTGTTCATAAGCAAACTGCTTGGACACTTCGAATGGATGTAAAAGGATCTCTCTTACAGAAATACCAGTTAGCATCGCCATTTCACCTGGGTGTGGTGTTAAAATGGTAGGTTGCTTCCTTTGACTAATACTAGCTAAGTCATCCTTAATATGATGTAGCCCATCTGCATCTATTAATATTGGTTTGGTTACATCTTTCACTAGTTGTCTAGTAAAAGCTGCAGTTTCTTCGTTCCGCCCCATCCCCATACCGATTGCTATTGCATTATACATCGATACATCTACCGGTTGGGTTGTCATCGCACCCGCCTTACCTAGCAATGGTAAATACGTCGCCTCAACACAATGGGAAGCAATAGATGAAAACACTTCATTGATCGTACCTCCGGTTATTAGACCCGCTCCAGATCGTAATGCAGCTTTCAAAGTCATTGCAATTGATCCTGGCATCGTGCTTGATCCACCGATCACAAGCCCTCTACCATGCGTCCCTTTATGGGAATTCCGGCTTCTTTTAGGAAGCGTTCGTTTCACGTCTCGTTCTCTCCAAGCAATCCGAGAGCCAGATGAAAGATTTGAGTGGAATAAACCAATTTTGACAACTTCCCATTTCCCGTAAAAAGGGCTGCAGCTTTCTAAAAATAAACTCATTTTAGGATGCTCAACTATAAAGGTATAATCAGCAACAACTGCTTCAAAGTGGGATTCCCCTTCATCAGCAGGTAAACCACTAGGAATGTCCACAGAGATTGTCAATGCTTCTACTTGGTTAACCAGCCCAATCACATCTTTTAAGGGTTGTCTGACTTCTCCAGAAATACCTATCCCCAACATAGCGTCGACCACAATATCTGCATCCAACAGATAACGTCTTATCATGCTAGTATCTTGAAAGACATGAACGATTCCACCAAAATTCAACCACAACTGCTTATGATATGCCGCTTCCCCTTTTATCTTATAATCTGGAACAAGCTGAACGACAAGTACATCATAACCATCAGTTAAAAGAGTCCTAGCAATAACGAAGCCATCTCCTCCGTTATTACCACCTCCAACTAAAACTAGTATCGATTTGGTACGATCAATAATTGGAAGCATGTGATTTACAATGGATCTTCCGGCATTTTCCATCAGGAGCTTTCCATCTACCCCTCCCTTTTCTATCGTAAGGCGGTCTATTTCGTACATTTCTTTTGCGGTCACGATTTGCACAATGTTCCCTCCTACCCGCACTAAAATATATGAGACAAACTAGACGATTATGCAGACTAGCCTAACATGTCCAAAAAAAAGAATAGAAAATAGCTTACTTTATCTATGTAATTCCCTTTATATCTCGCCCCAAAAAAGCTGTTACTATTCTTCTATAATTACTTGTGCAACGGCATACGTTTCACTATGGGAAATAGAAACAAATAACTTACTTTTTTTCATTCCTATCACCTCTAACTTTGGGGCACCGCTTTTTTCCGTAGTGATCTCTATGTCCTGAAAACTAAGTTTACTACCTATTCCCGTACCAAACGCTTTCGAACACGCTTCCTTTGCTGCGAATCTTCCTGCCAGGTATTCTACTTTTCTTCTTTCTGCGTTTAAATCTTCATATACTTGCCATTCAACCTTTGTAAGTATTCGCAAAGCAAAACGGTCGCTCTTTTTCATACTTGCTTCTATTCGCTTTAATTCTACAATATCAATTCCAATTCCTTTTATCATGTACACCAACTACCTTCGTCTTTATAGTATATATATTTGCCCGCAACTACTATGTTATCCAATATAAGGGATTGGTTTTGTTTGTGAATAACCTTCTATGTAAAGTATTATATATAAATAGAAACATTGCAAAGGAGAACCTATATGTTTATTCGAACCGAAAGCTTTAAAGATTTCATTCGATTTTACCCTGTTGTTAGCACCATCATTGCCATTCAAGTGGTTATATGGCTCATGATGTATCTTGACTTACCTTTTGGTGGATATATCTATTACTGGGGCAGGGGATTTAATCTAATGATTGACCAAGGGGAGTATTGGCGACATGTGACACCAATCTTCATCCACAGCCCTGCTGGGATCATGCATGTGTTATTTAACTCTTTTTCGCTTGTGTTATTCGGCCCAGCGCTAGAACAAATGCTAGGTAAAATTAAGTTCTTACTTGTGTATTTTATATCCGGTATAATTGGTAACTTGTTCACTTATTATTTGGAACCAGATCCTTACTATATTCATGTAGGTGCGTCTGGAGCAATCTACGGGCTATTTGGTCTTTACATCTATATGGTATTTCTACGCAAAGATCTGATTGATCAAGCAAACGCAAAATTAGTGTCTACGATAACGATCATTGGCTTAGTAATGACTTTTTTAAGTACTGATATTAATATATATGCTCACCTTTTTGGTTTTATTGGTGGGTTAGCATTAGGACCATTGGCGCTAATCAATGTCAGACCTTTTTCCCTATCGAGAAATCGAAGAAAACCTAGAAATGATGGTTCTGTTCAGTTTGACCCAAACCGATGGAATAAAAAGAGATACCGTTACAAACATATTATTCGTCCAGTCATAATCGGCGCTATCGCTATTCTGGTTATACTCGGATTAGTAGCCCAACTATTTTAGTTGTTTTTCTAGATTTGAAATAATACTTTATATAAAAAATGGAGGTTTTCAATATCATGATTAGTCCTGCTTGGTTGTTTTCCCTTGCTTCCATCATCGCAGTGTTCGGGATTCTTTTAGCTTTTAAAAAAATGGTTGCTAGTATCCAATACAAACTGGAAAACAATCAATTAACATCTGAAACAATCCAAAAAGAGCAGTCACGTTACTTTCTTAAAGTAGCAATAATTGAAGCCGTACCAATCCTTCTTATTATTATTGGATTTATGCAAATAGGAAGTGAAGAAGTATCGACCATTAGTACAACGATTGCTGCGCTAATCATTATCGGGTTAATTATTTTAACGGTAGTACACGTATTCTTAGCAAGAAATGAATTACTAAGAGTTACCTCAAATGAACACAAAGCATATATCCATACATTATTATTTTTAGGTTTTGGAACAATTTTAGCTATACCAATTATATCGTTGATTGCTCTTTACATTTAACTGAGAAACACAATGCAAAAACCGTCCCCTGAGATGCATCCGCATATTTTTGGAACGGTTTTTGTATATACCCCACTTTTTTTGCATTATTAACATATGATGTATGTATAGTCCTACCACAAACTACATAGACAACATTTCTCTGACCCTCATGATTTTACAACAAAAATTCAATGATCAGCACTCCAAACCATATTGTTCATATTAGACATATCATTCACTTTTATATGAGTGATAAAATCGAGCATAATTAGGATGGGGATTCTTAATGAATACGTTAATGAAACAGAAATCCAATACGCTCAAAATTGCGGCTGCATATATTGGGACCATAGTGGGAGCTGGGTTTGCTACCGGGCAAGAAGTCTTTCAATTCTTTACTAGCTATGGCATTCAAGGCATTTGGGGAATTATTCTTTCTGCTGGTTTGTTCTATTTTTTCGGTTATATGATATTGCCCCTCTTCTAGGCGGGATTGGTCTTCGTTTGTGTATTCTAGCAATTAATTTCAGTATTTTAACAACGATTGAAGACTCTTCATTAGCGGAAGTCCCGATGCTTTCTGTATCCAGCTATATTTCGCCATGGCTTCAACTAATCTTTACATTTGTCCTTTTTGCCCAAATTTATACGACAGCCGTAAGCAATCTATTTGGATTCGTTTCCCGCTTTCATTTTGTGAAATCCTCCTATCGAAAAGGCTTAGTGCTCCTCACTGCTCTTGTTGCGCTTCTCATAGGACAATTGGGCTTCTCAACCATTATCCATCATATTTATCCAATAGTTGGCTATGGAGGCGCAATCTTACTTGTAGGTCTACTTAGCAGTTGGTTCTTTAAGCAGGATAAACGAAATTTTAATTAACCTTAGGTATAGCTCTTACCAATTTCGCACTTTAAATAATGTAGGTCGTAACACTGGCGTGAGAATGTAAGCGGCTGTGAGAGACCTTATTTTATTGTTTTAGCCTTATTTTTAGCCTGAACGGCTCTACAGTTCGCTATTTTAATAAATTGCCCACTAAATTGATGAAAACAGAGTAAATAAGGGATCTGGTAGCCGCTAAGACCGTATAATCTTTATTTTTGATCAAATAAGGTCTCTCATAGCCGCAGAAATCACTTAAAATTTCTTAGCGGCTGTGAGAGACCTTATTTTCAGTGTTGAAAGCACAATGCTACTCAAAGGAACAAAAAAATAGCATAGCCAGTTAGGAGGACTGGTTATGCTATATCTTTTATTATTTAAAATTCTGATTACGGTTACCGCCGCTACTGTTGCTATTTGAACCGCGTTTATTTTGGAACTTACGGTTTCTACCGCTAGGTTTTCCACCTTTACGAGAGAAGTTATTGCGTTTATTATCGCCGCCACCTCTGAACTTCTTCTTGCCTTTTTGTCCACCTTTTACACTAACAGGTTGAACAGAGCTCAACGTTACAGGGGCATTACGACGCTCTTTTGTCATCAATTTAAGCGCAGCTGCAACAACCGTTACTGAATCGTGTTGATCTAACAACTCAGCAGCTGTTTCACGATAATCCTTTAAATCTTGTCCTTCGATAGTAGAAGTCAACTTCTCCACTGTTAATTGTTGCTGTCCACGACGAGCCTCGTCAAACGATGGAGCATCCATACGCTTTACTTTACTCTTCGTTACTTTTTCAATTAAGTGAAGGTGTGGCATTTCTCTTGGCGTAATGAAAGAAATTGCTTCACCAGTTTTACCAGCTCTACCTGTACGACCGATTCGGTGCACATAGCTTTCTGGGTCTTGTGGTACATCAAAGTTATACACGTGTGTAACACCTGAAATATCAAGTCCACGTGCCGCTACGTCTGTAGCAACTAGGATTTCGATACGACCACTTTTGAATTTATTTAACACAGACATACGCTTACCTTGTGTTAAGTCACCATGGATCCCTTCAGCTCGGAAACCACGTGCATGTAAACCTTCTGTTACTTCATCCACTCTTTTTTTCGTACGACCAAATACGATTGCAAGTTCTGGTGCTTGGATATCTAACAGGTTCGTCAATGTATCAAATTTTTGTTTTTCTAGCACTTCAAGGAAAGATTGATCAATGTTAGATACAGTCATTTCTTTTGACTTTACTTTTACTTCTTCTGGATTTTTCATTAACGTCGATGCAATTTCTCTAATTTCTCTTGGCATTGTTGCAGAGAAAAGTAATGTTTGTCTTTCCTCTGGAATCATTTTCAAGATATCTCGAATGTCATCAATGAAACCCATGTTAAGCATTTCATCTGCTTCATCTAAAACAGCAGTATGCACATTGTCAATTTTAATTGTTTTTCTTCTGATGTGATCCAGCAAACGTCCTGGAGTTGCTACAACAATATGTGGACCTTCTTTAAGCGCTCTAATTTGACGATCCATATGTTGTCCACCATAAACTGGAAGTGTACGAACTCCCTTAAACTTCCCAAGTCTGTGAATTTCTTCGGATACCTGAATAGCTAGCTCTCTAGTTGGAGCAACAACTAATCCTTGGATTTTTTTTGCATCTTTATCAATCTTTTCGATCATTGGAATCCCAAAAGCAGCTGTTTTACCCGTACCTGTTTGGGCCTGTCCAATAACGTCTTTCCCTTGCATACCCAGAGGGATTGTTTGCTCTTGAATTGGAGTAGCTTCTTCAAAGCCCATTTTCTCAAGAGCCTTCATTATTGGTTTAGAAATACCTAATTCATTAAATGTTGTCACTATTTTTTTCTCCTTTTTCTTAAAAATCTCATAGTCAGCGCGTTTAAAAACACGTTAAAAAGTTGGTTTAATGAGATTACCGACCAAGATGTATTACAGTTTCCCTTTATTTTTATGTTCGAAACAATCGAACTTTGGCTATTTTAACGTGAAAAAAGCCTCCCTCCACACCGCGGAAGAGGCCTTATAAGCGAGCACTCAATGGATTAATACATCTTAACACACTCTCTTTACTAATTCTACCTGTATTAGAAATGATTTTCAAACAATTGAGTGTTAGAATAAGATAAATTGTCTTCAAACAGTTAGGAGGATTCAGATGGAAAAGCCTCCCTTTCATCCATTTATCGCTATTATAATTGGAGTAATCTCAGTGTCAACGGCAGCTATATTTGTCAAACTTGCCGATGGTACTCCGGCCTCTATTATTGCTAATTATCGGTTGCTTTTTGCAGTGCTGATTATGGCGCCCTTCGTATTAGTTAAACATAAACAAGAATTTAAGATGGTATCGAAGAAAGATTGGTTCTTTTCTGCGCTTGCTGGTATTTTCTTAGCATTTCATTTTATCTTTTGGTTTGAATCACTAAATTATACATCTGTCGCAAGCTCTGTTGTATTAGTGACACTTCAACCGATCTTTGCTTTTCTTGGTACATTTTTAATTTTTAAGGAACGCTTTTCTTTCGGTGCTGTTACGAGTATGATCATCGCCATTACAGGCAGTATCATTATTAGCTATGGTGACTTTAAAATTAGCGGAGCAGCATTATGGGGAGATCTACTCGCTTTAATCGGAGCAGTAATGATTACCGTCTACTTTTTAGTTGGGCAAAGTGTTCGTAGGCGCCTCTCCCTTATGACGTACACCTTTATTGTATATGGTACAAGCTCTATCACATTAATTGTGTATAACGTTCTATTACAACATGATTTTTACGGTTATTCTACAAGCAATTGGCTTATTTTTTTAGCACTAGCTATTATTCCTACTTTTTTTGGTCATACATTATTTAATTGGGCATTAAAATGGGTTAGTACCTCTGTAATCTCTATGAGCATTGTATTTGAACCAGTAGGAGCATCTCTATTAGCTTACCTCATTCTGGGAGAAAATATTACCTGGTCACAATGGCTTGGTGGTACAATTGTTATAGTAGGACTTTTCTTATTTATAGTTACTACCAACAAAAAAAAAGCGCAAAAATGAGGTATAATTAACATAACTATATAAAAACAGGGGAAAGGTGAGAGGGATGAATATCCAATTAATGACTGATAGCGGTTCGGATCTTTCTGAGGAACTTTTAAAAGCGTTTCAAGTAAATGTCGTGCCTTTATACATACATTTCGGTGATGAAGAATACCAAAGCGGAATAACAATTGATACTGCCACGTTTAATGAAAAATTGAAACACGGATCAGTTTTTCCACTTTCGTCAGCACCTGGACCTAATGAATTTTATGAGGCGTACAAAAAGATTGATCCTGAAAAGCCAATTATTGTAATTAGTCTGTCAAAAGGAATAAGTAGTACTTACAACCATGCTGTTATGGGAA
Organism: Aquibacillus koreensis; assembly: GCF_025154055.1. Lineage (GTDB taxonomy): Bacteria > Bacillota > Bacilli > Bacillales > Amphibacillaceae > Aquibacillus_C > Aquibacillus_C koreensis. The sequence goes on along the minus strand of NZ_JAOALK010000013.1, from coordinate 57,199 downwards.
TGAACTTACTTTTAGAAGAAGAACCAAATCGGAGAATCGCAGTTATTAACAGTACATCAGCTTCTCCGGGACAACTATTATTATTGCATGAAGCCCATCAAAAAATAAATGAAGGGTATAGTTTTGATGAACTAGTCCCACATTTACAAGAGCGCGCAGAACAAACAACGACATTATTTATTCTGAAAACAATTGATAACCTCGTCCGCGGTGGACGATTAGATAGGGTAAGAGGTGCTGTTGTTAAATCCTTAAACATCAAATTACTCATGCGTGCGAGTGATGAAGGAAAAGTCGAAGTGAGCGAGAAAGTACGCGGTGACAAGAAGGCACTTCGTAGATTTGTTGAGCAAATTGGCGAGTACACTTCCAACTTTGAAGAAAAAGTACTTGTCATGACTCACTGCAACGCTCAAGAAAGGGCACAACACGTTTTGAATAAAATAAAAGAGTCCTATCCTTTTAAGAAGTCAATTGTTACAGAGATGGGGCCAGCAATATCTACACATGCTGGTGAAGGTGGGCTTGTTATAGCATTCTTTAAAGACAAATAATGTTATATAAAGAGTTATAAAAAAGTTGATCCTGAAACTTGGATCAACTTTTTTGGTTTCTACAATCTATTATTGAGATTCTGCTACTGGTTGCTCAATCGTAAACGCTGCTTTTTTCCCTTTTTCACGAACAAGAAATGAATAGACAGTTTCGTTTAGTACGTCCTTATCATCCCCAAGACAAATTAAATGTTTAGAATCATGATAATAGATTACTTCTGTATCAGCGGGTATTTCCTTATCAAGATAATAAACCGATTTATATGGTACCATACCATCCTGAATTCCTTGGGCTATTAGTACCGGACATGTTACTTCTTGTAAGTAAGGCTTGGTGAATCTCATACATTTTATAAACTCTACAGTTGCTTTAATTGGAATGGAACCTTTCTTGTTCATATAATGTTGGAACAACTTATTTTGCTTAAGTCTCCCATTAAAACCTTCTTTAACAAACATTCCAATATCCATCGCCATTTGACGATAACTAATATATTTCCTTGATGCCGATAACAAAACTAGTTTTGCCACGTTATACTTAGAAGCAAGATAAGATGCAATCATTCCTCCCATGGAAAATCCAATAACATAGACTTGGTCACATTTTTCACTTACCTTTTCCAGTGCTTCTTCAGCGGCTTTTATCCAATCTTTATAAGTAGCTGTTTCTAATTGCAATGATTCACCATGTCCAGGTAGGCACGGAACCTCAATATGCCAATCAGTAACTTCTTTCAGGTAGTTTGCTAAAGGCATCAATTCATATGGACCACCGGTAAAACCGTGTACACATACGCATCCAATCATTGTTAGGGCTCCTTTTGATGAAAATTTATATCTATAACTTCCCCAAAACTGGGATTATCATGTTTAACAATTTGTAACAGTACCTTCTGAGAATTATTCACTTTTTAAATGAATCGAGAAGCATAAAATCCTTGTCGGCCAGTTCCGACAAGGACACGTTATTATTATTTAAACCCCTTCACAAACGATCCTAGTCCTTTTACAATCGGAGAAACTTGTTGATAGGTATTACCAAGTTGCCCAACCGTGCTTAACATCTTATCAATGTCTAATTGCCCATCTTTATCTTGAAAATAAGCCATAAGCCCTTTAGGTGTTTGCCCCCAAGGTTGACCTTGGGCTTGCTGTGTTTGTTGGGCTTGCTGAAACCATTGGGAAGGGTGATTAGGTTTGGCGAATTGCTCGTAAGGTGTAGTCGGAGGCGGTGGGTTATTCCCCTTCATAGATGGTCCATCTTGGTTGAAGTTGAAACCGGGCACATTATTTTGATTGTAAAATCCCATTTGTTGTGGATTTGGGTAGTTCACATACCCTTGTTGCGGATAATAAGGGACTCTCCGATAATTCATATTCAACACCTCTTTCCAATCATTTTCTACTAGTATATGCACCCTTTCTTTAAAAGGTTAATCATAGAATAATTGAAAAGAGGAACGCATCATCCAAGTGCTCTTATTAACTTTTGCTTTTGATACCCTAATATAACTTGTTTTCCGTAAAACACTGCTGGTGTTGCGTACACTTTTTCTTTTTGTAATTCCTTCCGATACTCATGATCCTCAGAAATATTTTTTTCCGTATATGTGATTCCTAATTCATCTAAACAGGAAAGTACTTTTTCGCATTCCTGACAACTGTTACTAGTATACACGATGACATTATGTCTGTTCATTGCTGACGTACCTCCCTAACTTTGCAATCATATATCCACTAACCATTATTTTTTAATACCCGAAGCATATTTCTTTAAACATGGTTTATCTTTTTTTCGACAAAAGAAAAAATATTATAATCAAAAAATAAGACGCTTATCAACAATGGATAAGCGCCTTTATTTGAAGTGTCTACTCCCGTACAAGGAGACACTTCATGGGTATAGATAGCTCCCAAATATCTATACCGAATATTATAGAGCAGAGACATCCCAATCTCATTTATACTATACACCGACTCATTCTTCTTTTCTGTGACATTTATCACAATCCAACTATTTTTCTTCTATTGTTGCCCATTCCTCATAAAAACGGTCTAGCTTTCTTTGTCGTTCCTTTTCCTCTATTTGATAAAGCTGTTCACTAATTTCACCATTCTTAAATTGGTTTGTTAAATCATCTAACTCTTGTTCTAACCGTTCGATCTCTATTTCATAATTAATCTGATCGGGAGTGTCGATGTTATTTTTAGCTAACGGCGCCTTCTTCAAAGTAGTTTGATCTTCTTTTAAACGCTCCCAATTATGTTTTGTTTCATGATATGTTCCATGGAAACGATGAAGCTTTCCATCCACAAGGTATGCAGTTTCGTTAAAACATTTGTTGAGGAAGTAACGGTCATGCGAAATACCAATAACAGTCCCATCAAATCGGCTTAACGCATCCTCTAACACTTCTTGAGATTCTACGTCTAAATGGTTGGTTGGCTCATCGAGTAATAAAACATTCACACCTTGATGCATGAAGATGGCTAACTTTAGGCGCATTTTTTCCCCACCACTCAATTGCCCTAATTTATGAAAGACAGCATATCCATAGAACATAAACCTAGCTAATATTTGTCTAGCCTGCCCTTCTGTCACACTAACTTCAGATCTAAAATATTCAATCATTGGTTGATCCTCCGCTATTCCTTCTAGAGGGTTCTGGGCTAGATATCCAATGTTTATTTGGGTTCCAAGTGTTATTTCACCCGTAGAAGGTTCCGCTTTGCCCATTAAAATCTTTATTAATGTTGATTTTCCACTCCCATTATCCCCTACAATTGCAAGTCTTTCTTTATATCTAACATGTAGATCTATACCTTTTAGAATCCCTCTTTCTTGATACTGTTTCGTTACTCCACTTATCTTTACTACGTCATTGCCACTCCGATCATCTGCCGTTAAGGCTAGACCCATTTTCTTCGCATCGATAACTGGTCGGTCTAGCTTTTCCATCCGCTCCAAAGCACGCTCCATATTACGCGCACGCTTATGCAAGCCTTCATTCGGCGGGTTTGCTTCATTTGCCCACTGCCTTAATCGCTTAATTGCTTCTTTCATTTTCTTTATTTTTTTCTGTTGCTCTTGAAATGCAGCAAATTCCTGTAATAGCTTCTCTTCTTTTTGTTTTTCAAAACTACTATAATTACCTTTGTAGTAGTCTACTTCTCCATTTTCTAAATCGGCAATCTTTTCGACAATATGATCTAAAAAGGTACGATCATGTGAAATAATACATACAGAACCTTTATAATGATTCAGATACTCTTCTAGCCACTCGATCGCCGATAAATCAAGGTGATTAGTTGGTTCATCTAGCAATAATAGCTCGGGCTGCTGTAATAAAATTTTTGCCAGTCCTGCTTTTGTTTTTTCCCCACCACTCAATTGCTCAAAGCTTTTCTGTAGCAAATGGGATATAGATAAACCATCCGCGATTTTTTCTAGTTGGGCGTCCATTTCATATCCACCAAGATCTGAAAATTGCGTTTGTATTTTCCCATACATTTCTAGAACACGCTCTATTTTTTCTGTTCGTTGCATCTCACTTTCTAATTCTTTCATTTTTTGCTTCAGGTTATTTAGTTCTTCAAAACTTCTTTCTAAGAAGGATCTTACCGTGCCATTTGGAAAATGAGGTATTTGTTCAAGATATCCTATTTTAGTATGTCGTTTAAGGAAAAGATCTCCCTGCTCGTATTGCTCTATGCCTGCAATTATTTTAAAAATGGTCGTTTTACCACTTCCGTTTCTCCCAACTAAACCTATTTTTTCATTTGGCTTTATATCCAACTGCAGATTTTCAAACAATATATTTCCACCAATTATTTTCTTTATATCTTTTAATGTTACTAACATTTTTTAAACTCCTTCGTCCTATAATTAAACACAAAAAAACCAGAGGTATCCTCCCCCTGGCGATCGTATATCGATATTGAAAACACATGCCTCTATTACTGCGCGAGCAATAAAGACGGTTTTAGTTGGGAAAAGAAACCTATCCCTAACAAAAAAATCTACACGAAAAAAATCGTGTAGATCTACTTATGCTTCCTATCGTTATATTTTGGGTGAGATGATCCTACACTTTTGTCATTATTCAGTTGCTAAAAAAGGGCATACGTATCCCGTTAGCAAAAAAATCATGACAAATCGCACGATAAAAATACAAATTATGTGTATCATTAGCGTACTTATCTACGTGTAGCATCTATCTTCCCCTCCTTCTTTCATCAATTAAGTTTAATTATAACGAAATCTTCGGATAAAATCTACTTTAATTCTTCTGCATGCATCCCTAGTTTTTTTAATAATCGAATGGCTTCTTGCTTTTCTTCCGGCTCTAAACCACCTGTAATTGCTTCTATTTGTTTCCAATGATCTGGGAAAATAGAATGAAGCAAAGATTCACCTTGTTCTGTGATGGATGCATAGGTAATGCGACGATCGCTTGCGCATGGCACACGTTTTAAATAACCCTTTTTCTCTAATTTATCTACGACATACGTAATACTACCACTTGCTAGCAATATTTTATCACCGATTTTTTGAAGTGGTTGTTCACCTTGGTGATAGAGCAATTCCAACACGCCAAAATCGGTTGTGTTAAGTCCTTTTGCACGAATATCGGCTGCTACTTGATCAGCGACGGAACGATAGGCTTTTGATAATACCACAAATAATTTTAATGATGGATCTTGCTTTTTCTGTTTGAACAATTGTTTATGGTCTTGCTCCATTTCGTCCCCTCTTTCTACGAATAGAATTAAACGTATTATAGTAGAAGCTAATTTCTCCTGTCAATGGGAGCGCTCACAAATCGCTTGGTCGATCCCTGCTTGTATGGGATAATAAGAAGGACCGAAGAAGAAAGTGGTGTGTACGTTAATGAAAGACACAGGAGAACGTGTTATCCCAGAAATGATGAAACCCATGAACAAGCTTTTGCTCGAACATATAGCTAGATATCAGTTTGCCCTTCATTATATAAAAGAAGGGAGAATATTAGATTTGTCATGTGGATCTGGTTATGGGGCACATATGATCGCAAAAGAAAAAAAAGATGTGATTGAAGAGATCATCGGGGTCGATATTGATGATGAAATTATCACCTACGCAAAGGGTGCTTACTATCATCCACAATCATCCTTTCAAGTACACGATGCAACAGATCCTAGCTTACCAGAAAAGCTAGGACAATTTGATAGTATCGTTAGTTTTGAAACGATCGAGCATATTGAAGAGGAGCAAAAATTGCTAGACAACTACTATCACTTATTAAAGCCTGGCGGTACCTTGATCGTCTCCACACCGTTTGGAGAGGGGCGAGGAATTCCATGCGGATCTCCTTTCCATGTTCATCAGTTGGCTCCTAGTGAATTCAAAGAACTATTTGTTGATTACTCTAGCCAGGAATTCTTCTATCAACATGGCGTATTGATTGAACCTGAGGGCAGAGATGTTTATTATCCACTTGGGATAGCGGTTTGCACGAAATAAAAGCTAATAAAAGTCAAAAAGGACATTGCTTTAGCCCTTTTTGACTTTTCTATTTACGCATGCATTGTACGGAGTTTTTTCTCAAAATACAAAAGTGAATCCTTTTTCTCCTCCACATATCTTTTTTCTACAAACTGATAATTCATTCTGCTAAATAATTTTTGCGCAGCTGGATTGTTTGAAAATGTATCTGTTTTTATGTAAAAGATACCTTTTTGTCGAGCTACCTCTTCTGCATGGGTAAATAACGCATCCGGTATTCCTTTTCCTCGAGCGTTTGGGTCCACTACTAAGCGTTTAATTGTTATTGCTTGGTCAGGTAAACTCCATGAAATAGTTGGATATTCACTATGCTCTTGTTCACTAATCGCAGTAGCCCCAACCACTTCCCCATCTTGTTGATAGACATACAAATCACCTTGATCTAAATCTGACTGATAGTGTGATTGTAACGGATAGGTCTCATCCCATTGGAAGTTTCCTCTTTCATTCATGATATTTGTCGAACTTTTTACCATTGCCATAATATCATCTATATCTGATTGCATAGCTTTTCTAAGCATGTCATACGGCACCCCTTCACGAATCAATTGATCTTTTTTCTATATTTCATGATAAAACAAAATGTGTGATTATGGGTAAGATCCTGCTCTGCATGTGATAAAATTCTAATAGAGAGATTAGGTTAAAATAAAATTCTAAGTGGCGAGAAAATAGTAGGAGGTAGTTATGGAAGTAAAGAAAATCCATTATCTGTTTGTTGGCATCTCATATATTTATACATTGTTACATCTATTTTTATCAGGTAAATATGAGCAAGAGGATATTGTTTCAGGTTTCGTCTTCTTTACCTGCGCTTATATCTTGTACGTTGTTTTTGTATATTTATATTTTAAAAGTGAACCGTTGAAGAAGATTGTAGTATGGGGGCTTTTCATCCTATTTATTTGTTCGGTTGTGCTTTTTTTTATTGCCATATGATACAGTTGACTCTATCGAATTAGAAAAAGACTTAGGATTACTAAGTCTTTTTCCGCCTCATTTTATAGGAATGTTAATAGTTTCATTGTACGCTTTCATGTAATGCATTCCACCAATATATAACCTGTCAGCCTCTTTCGTCTCATCAAATAACAACGTTCTTTTCTTTCTCATTTCTCCATCAGCTTCTTCATATGTTTGCCCTATCGTTGTAATCAGTTCAACCCTTCTAGATTCGTTCCCCATACTCACCTCATCCAACATAACATCTTCATCTGTAACAATTGTTAATTCTGACCCTCTATCTGTGTGTTTCAGATGTTTTATGGTCAACTTTTTAGAACCTATATCTGCCTCTACTTCCTCTTCAGGGGTAAACATAACAGCTTTATCTAGCTTATGATAACCAACAAACTTATCTACATGAAGTTCCAGGGAATCCAAGTGACTTGGAAGTGCGTCAAATTCCAATTCAAACTTTGTTCCTGTGATATTAGTGGAGATTCCACTCCCCAAATCTGCTATAGGAGTGCCATTTGCAAAGAGATAGGTTTCACTAAAAGGCGACCTTACACGGTCTAGGTGATCTACATTCATGGAGCCTTTAATCACTGTCATAGTTGGGGATGCGATGATTGATTTGAATGTAATCGTTCCTCCATCCACTTGCATTGATTGATTAATCGGTTGTTTGATTGAAGTCCGAAGTGCCTGATTAGGATCAAACGCAAATGATATTTCTTTCTCGACATATTGTCCATTAGCAGTCTTTTCATCGAAATGCATCGTTAGCTTCTTCGCAAAAGGACTAGGAGCTTCGAAGTCCATCATTCCTTTAAGCTCTGTTTCAGATTCGTTTATCTCTGCACTTCCGCTTTCAAATTGTGAACTGGTCAGAAAACCAGTAATCTTGGATGCCCACAAATCATTGTAAGCTTCAGCTATATTACCATTCGGATTGGATAATGTGTAATACACAATCATTCTGTTTTCATCTGATATAACACCATTTAGGGTTAAGATCGTTCCATTACTCAACTCCAACTCTTTATCAATGATCTGTCCATATCCAGCCTCATTCAGTTGGTTTAACGTTTCGGAATTGACCTCATCAAACCCAAGTATTTTCTTCCCGTAATAAGCCAATCCATTGTAGTTATAGCTGATTAATCCAAATAATAGGATAGCGGCAATGAGTGTTTTCCATAACAATGGTTTCTTTTTTCGAGTTCTTTTCTTATCCTCTAACACAGTTCTTAAACGATGTTCAAGCTCTGGTGGAGCAGTGGTTTGATTTAAACGATCTTTTTCTGCTTGTAACTTTTTCTCGATATCACTCAATTTTTCCACCTCCATACACCTGTTGCATCTTTTTTAACCCTTGAAAGACTCTAGATTTAACGGTACCTACGGAAACATTTGTCATTTCTGCAATTGATTGATAATCCAAATCATGCAAATATTTTAATTGAATGGCCTCTGCTTGTTTTTCGTTTACATGCTTAAGCATGTTCTCAATATCCATTTGGTGCTCTCGATTAACCTGATCTTTCGTACTTTCGTAATAATCTTGATCGGAACACTTCGGAACATCCCAATCATCTATTAGCACGATCTTCTGTTTTTTCCGGATCATTGTTTTACAACAATTCACTAAGATTGTCTTGCTCCAGCTATAGAATGATTCTCGTTTTTTCAATGTATCAATATTTTCGTATAGTTTTACAATCATATCTTCCATGGCATCTAACGCGTCATGTTGGTTTCCCATATAGGTGTAGGCTAGCCGATAATATTCATTTTGTTGCTCCATAATCAATTGAAGAAGCGCTTCTTTATTTCCTTTCTGTGCCTTCTTCACTAAACGCAAAAATTCCAATTGGCCACCCCCTTCATTCATAAGACAAACGATCGGTGTGAAAAGTTCATTTTTAAATTAATTTTACCAAAAATAAAACATGGTGAATCCACCATGTTTATTTGGAGCAAGAAAACAATAAGAATAACGGAATTCGCATTCGTCTTCGGTACTCCTGTAAATCTGAGAAATACTTCTTATTGGGCTTAGGCTCCTGTATATCCTCTATCGAAAATCCAGCACGTTTTAACAGCTTAAAGTAATCTTCAACCGTTCGGTGGTATTTAACTACTCTTTCCCCCATCCATTGCTCTATACGTTCGCCACTATAAAAATAATCATCTACAACACGATCTGTTCTTTGCTCTTCTATTCTGTTGCTATCCACGGAAGAAGTAAGGAGTGGATGCTGCACACTGAAAATAAACCTCCCACCTTGTTTCAATGACCCATAGATGTTTTCAATTATAGGACTGAGATCTTCTATGTAGTGAAACACCAGTCTCGATAATACAATATCAAAAGTATTTTCAGGATAAGCAAAGCTTTCTAGAGTCGCGTGCTGCACATTTCCAGATGTCCCCTTTAATGTCTCCAGTGCTTTTTCATACATCCGCTCTGAGCCTTCTATTCCTAAGTAGGATTCACATCCACTCTCCAACAACTCTAGACCAAATGCGCTTTCCCCACACCCAAGGTCCATGACCTCTTTTCCACGAACATCCCCGAGTAATTTTATCAAGGCAGGCTTTTCAATGATGTTATTGGGACTCTCTTTCCGGTGTCTTCTTTTTAGATAAGTATTCATGAAATCCTCATTGTTATATGCAGTGGGTCCTTTGTAGATTGACATGACAACACTCCTTATTATTAGACTGTTAAATAAGTTATTCTCTTAAAATGTCGGAATTTATATAAACTCCGTCACAACATACGCATGCAGTCCATGAATCGTTAGTAGCACGAATTTGAATCTGACATTTTTTCCGTTATTCTTCTAGAATCCCTGTATATCAGCCCTAATGCGGACATTTTTTCCGCTATTTCTCAGATATCTGAGGGAAACCACGTCAATATCATCAAATAACGGAAAAAATGTCCGCGTGGTAAGTCAAAATGATGTTTTTAGTGAAAATAGAGGGAAAAATGTCCGCATAAATCGCTGTTATACGAAGTTAGGAACGATTACGACGCACTCTTATAAATTCACTCATAAACAATTACATTTCACTCCTTCACTCTATGCAGAAAAAAATCCCAACTTTATATCAAAGTTGAGATTCATCGATCTAGCCTAATTGTTGTTGTAAAAATTCTAATACTTCTTCTGGAGTCTTTGTATAAGCACTATGTTGATGTGCTAGCTTTTCACCGTTTTGGAAAATTAAAAGACTAGGAATGCCCATTACCTCATGTTCTGCAGCAAGTCCTTCAATTTCATCACTATTTACTTCATACCATTCATGTTGATTATACTGCTCTATAATATCACCAATGAACATATCCATTCGTTTACAATCCGGGCACCAATCTGCATAAAACTTTACGATGACAGGGCTTTCGGAATTAATCACTTCATTAAATTCTTCTCTTGTTTTAATTGCTTTCACGTTTAAAACCCCTTTCTCTTAAGCAGTAAATTATCATTCCTCTAAGTTATTATCAAGTTATCTGCTTTCTATTCTTCTTTGTATTCCACACGACCAAGGAGGAAAGCAACTAGCAGACCTACTCCAAACGTGCCAACACTTACAATCATTTCTGTGAAAGTAGAAGGCCATCCTGGAAAGATAACAAAGATCGAGCCAATTACCAAACCAATGACAACTGCGAAAGTAGCTGTTGTATAATTTTCTAAAAAGAAATGGATGATCTTGCTCATCACGACGATCCCAAGCACAATACCAATTCCAACAACGATAATGATGTCAAACTTACGCTCACTTATTGCGTTTATAACTGTACTATAGGACCCAAGAATTAATAGTAAAAAAGAGCCGCTTACACCTGGTAAGATCATTGCTGCACTTGCTAAAAATCCAGACAAAAATAGAAATCCATACGTTCCTAATGTAAGATTTTCAATTGGATCTGTTTCGCCAGATCGGAAAAATAACATCGATGCCACAAGAGCCGCTCCTACTAATAACAATAAAATATGTTGAGCCTTAAACGTTTTTTTCGCCTCAGATTTGTGAAATAAAAATGGTAGTACTCCAACAATTAACCCTAAGAAAGTAAACTGGGTTGGTCCAGGATAATGCTCAAATAACCATTCAATTAAACTAGCTAATAGAAATACAGCAGTGATTACCCCGATACCTAATGGTAACAGAAAACCTAAATGTTTCTTCCAATCCTTACTAAAAAAACCGTTAATCGCTTCAATTAACCGATCGTAAATACCAAGTACAACAGCAATCGTACCACCACTAACACCCGGTACAACATCGCTAGCACCCATTAATAAACCCCGGTAAATATTTTTCCATTCCATCTAGCTATCTCCTTCTTGTGAGTCGATTTTGCCTTCATTATTATGTAACGACGAATTTAGTATAACAAAATATGGTTGTATTTAACATATTTTCATTATATACTAATATCAAGCTATCTTGTTATACAAGTTAGCTTAACTTAATCCCAGTACCTTGCAATACAAGATAGAGGTGGAAAGATGACATTAAGGAGCCAATTATTAAAAGGAATATTAGAAGGATGTATTCTTGCAATCATCGATCAACAACCGACTTACGGATATGAACTATCCGTTAAATTACAAGGATTCGGTTTAACGGATGTTAGTGAGGGGTCTATTTATCCCATACTACTTCGTTTGCAAAAAGAAGATCTCATCCAAGGAACCCTGCAAAAGTCAGAGGCAGGACCCAAGCGGAAGTATTATCACCTTACGTCCGAAGGCAAAAAAGCATTACAGGAATTTAAGCTTCATTGGAATTCCATAAAGCCACCTGTTGATAAGATTATGGAAAAAGGAGGGAAATATTTATGAATGCGAAGGATATTATTCAATTAAACAATGAACAAAGAGAAAAATTAAGTGAAGAGAACCTGCAGATATATGAGGATATGCTCATATATATTCGATTAAAGTCAAACAAATCAGAACAACAAACAGAAGAAGTTCTTCTAGAGTTATTAGATCATATGTTAGAGGCCCAAGCTGAAGGGAAAAAGGCAAGTGATATTTTTGGAGAGGATTATAAAGGATATTGTGATGAGTTAATTAAAGAAATACCTGGTGAAAAATCTTCTACAATCGCTCTCTTCTTAGGCTTCATAATTATACAATTTATAGCGATTATTAGCTTTGTTCATGGAGCACTTGGTTTTGCTTTGCACTACTTTTTTGAACTAGGTTCTGACATCTTCCAACTCTCTCTAGGTAAAGGATTTACCATTATTATTATTGACCTCCTTATATTATATTTATTTGTAAAAGTTGTACTAAAATGGATACAGGGGTCAGCGTTTAAAACCAAAAAACCAAAAAAGTCCTTGGAATTTTTTCAAATTTGGCTTATTAGTACCACCTTTATTGGATCAATGGTTCTAATAGGTTATTTCATGCCTGATTTCGGTCTTACCCTCGATATTCCTATTATTACATTTGCCGTTATTGGAGCAATATTATATCTAATTTCCATCATTTTAAATAAAAGATATAGAATCACGAAATAGCACCAATTTCTTTTTGGACAGATTAAAAAAACAGCCTAAATCAGATTATGACTTAGGCTGTTTGCAACATCGGAATTGTTATTTATTTTCAATGAATTCTAGATCAGGTACCCATTGAGACATATGCGTTTTAATTTCTTCATAATGACCAGAAGCGTTTGATAACTGACTTTCTGTTAATTCATACATTGGAATAACTTTATAACCACTCCATGTATTTAAGTTAAATTGTACAAAGGTTGGCAAAAAGGTTGGTTCTTTTATAACGATTTCTTCTTGATCACCATCAATTGTCTGTTCAATTGTGAATCCTACAACCCCACCTATTCTGCGATAGAATTCATCTTGTGCTGATAGGAAATTACCTAAAGAGTAAGCAACAAAAGTCTTATTCCCATCTTTCCCTTCTACCCAGTCCACTGGTTGGAGTACGTGCGGATGGTGCCCGATTACAACGTCAACTCCTAGATCTGCGGCAAATTGAACTAAGTCTTTTTGCTGTTCGTTCGGCATTCTTTCATATTCATTGCCGAAATGTAGGTTTAGGATAATAACATCAGACATTTCCTTCGCTCGTTCGATATCAGCTTTCATAATGTCTTTATCAATTAGATTAACTAGATAATCTTTCCCTTCAGGAACTGGAATACCATTTGTACCGTATGTATAGCCTAAAAAGCTTACATCAATACCTTCGTCTGTTTCCATTACTCTAATCTGTTGTCTGTCCTGTTCATCTTTGTATGAACCTGTGTACATCATATCAATTGTTTCCCAATGTTCAATTGCACGTTGGATTACTTCTTCTCCACGATCTAGTGTGTGATTATTGGCTAATGTTACTACATCCACCCCTACATCACGAAGTGCATTTCCAACCTCAACAGGACTATTGAATGTTGGATAAGACGATAACCCAAGTTCAACACCACCAATCATGGTCTCTTGGTTTGCAATCGTAATAGTAGAATTACTTAAATACGGTTCCACTTGTTCTAACATCGGAACGAAATCATAGCTTCCGTTTGCTATTTGTGCATCTTCATACACCGAGTTATGGATAAGCATATCCCCAATTGCGGCCACACTAATCTCTTTTACTACTGGTTCTGGATCTGGCTCCGGTTCAGGAGGTGCCGTTTCCTCCGTAGGTTCTGGTTCTTCTACCTCATTCTCCTCTACTACCTCATCTGTTTGTGGTTCATTTTCGTTTTCTACTGGATCTTCCGCTTCATCTTGTATTATCCCACAAGCATTTATGATTAAAATGGCAACAATAATTAACAATAACTTCAAGCCTTTACTTTTCAATATGTTTCTTCCCTTCTTTTCTAAATTAAACTCTATCCCCCATCTTACAATAAACGACAAGCAATTACACAAACAATTCATAATTATAGACGATATTATTTCAAGTTACGTTTCATTTAACTTGTAGGTCAGCTAAAGTATTTGTAATCATACATATTTTATTAATAAAAGACCTCATTACTGAATACACTTCACTGATAAACTCTTCTATCGGTATCTACATAAAGACCGATACACTAACAAGGAGTGATTATTTGGCAGATTTCATTAAAGGATCCATGTTTGAACATCAATTTTGGTTACAAGTATTAGGTGACCATTCTCGCTTTATTAGAGATTCCTTATTTCCAAAAGAAAAAGATGATATAGCAATTTCCAAACAATTTGTAGAAACCTTTGACGAGCTTTTAGAGCAATCAAAAGCGTTAAGCGAGCATAATGCGATCGCATTTACAAAAAAAGCCGAAAGCGCAGCTGAAAAACTTAAGACATTTAAATTATCTTTGATCAGAAGGCACCTTAAAGGAAAAATAGGCATTCATCTATCTCCTACTTTCTTGAATCATATGGTTAACGAACTAGAAGAATATCAACTTGTAATCAATTACTTAAAACAAGGAGAGCTTCCTCCTATATTCCATGAACTCCACCACCATCTCGTCTGGCTTTTAGACGCATCTGGCCATGCAGGCGCTATTAATGACCAATTAGACGGTGTGGAGAAAAGGTTGAAAAAGAAGAGCAAAACATTCGCCAAACATTTTGATCAGTTTTACTTAAAAGCAGTTGAATTAACCGGCTACCTCCGCTCCAACATTGAAACATTTCCCGCTTTAAATAGATTCAATCAAGATGTTGAGGTGGAAATGAACTTATTTAAAACCTTTTTACACGAATTAGAAGAAATGGAGTTAAACGAACAAGTATTAGGCACATTTTCTGCATTAATGGCCGATCATATGGCTAGGGAGGAATGCTACTACTTAATGAAGTTAGCAGAGTCTGCAAAAACCACACCACCTAATTGTGATCCTACAAAGCCTAGAATACAAGATCCGAATTAAGTCTTTCTTTATACGACCTTTAGATTCTCAGGAGGCAAATCTGCGATTATAAGGTAACGAAGAGCGCTCATGGCTGATAAAAAATCTAAATAGATTTTAGCGGCTATGAGCGCCCTTATTTGTCTAAAATTGAAGGTGATGTGATTTTGGCGGTTACCAGAGACCTTATTTGACCTGTTTTCACTGATTTTGCTTGCTATCTTTAAAAATAGCGTACTGTATAGCCGCTCAAGTTCAAAATTAGCCTAATACAAGAGAATAAGGTCTCTCATAGCCGTTTGGAATTGCATTTACAAGTTTTCTTAGTGTTACGTCGGATTCTAAACAAAATCAATATAGGCGGCATTGTCCGCCTTTTTAATATATGTAGCTACGAGTATAATAAATGAGAGGTGATAAACATATGAAACTGTTAGAAGCGATTTCTTTTGCAACAAAGAAACATAATGGACAAGTCAGAAAAGTAGATAACATCCCATACATATCACATCCTTATCGAGTAGCGATGTTGTTATCTCAAGAGGGAGTGAAGGAAGATGTTGTTATTGCTGGGTTATTACATGATGTCGTAGAGGATACCGACGGAACATTAGAGGAAATTGAAACGCTTTTTGGCAGTAAAGTTTCCACTCTAGTTGAATATGCTTCCGAACCAGATAAATCACTTTCTTGGGAAGAAAGAAAAAAACATACGATCGAAACGATAAGAACTGCACCAATAGAAGCAAAATTAGTTGTTTGTGCAGATAAAGTAGATAACCTAACCTCTATTCTTGAAAATGAAAAAGAAATGGGGGCCGCGGTTTGGGATTCTTTTAAAAGGGATAAAGTAAGCCAACAGTGGTATTACACTAACGTTTATACTAGCTTAACGGATGGTGTTCAAGCAAAACATCAACCGAAACTATTCGATACATTCAAACGGTTATTAGATCAATTCATCTAATCTTTCCGTAGGTCCACGTTTGAAATTCCATATGACAGGGTAACATATATTTTATAGCCTAATTCACCCAATCTATCATGGAAAGGATGTTATGTATGGCAAAAAAAGCACAATATCAACCAACAAAAAGAAGTGGGGTTGACTTATCAGCAGCTCAACAAGTCCACTATAATAAGGATTTCAAGCAAGCGGATATCGCAGGTGGTTATCGAAAACAAGCAATAAATCGCCTAGATCAAGAATAGTGTACGCTTCCAGTTTAAAAGAAGTGAGATCACTAGATGGGTCGTCAGTCTAAACACTGACGACCTTTTCTAATTGATTATCTATGCACTTCGTTGATCTCTTTTATTAATCCATGCTTCACTTTTAGTGAAACAGGTGCCATTTTAATCATTTGTTGCAAAACTAAGCTAGCTAATGCTATATCATCAACAATACCTAATGCGACTAAAAAGTCAGGGATTACATCGAATGGAAATACAATATACCCAATAATCAGTAGAATAGAAATCACCTTTGTACTAGGGTTCACTTCTTTAGAGATAAAGAAATCTTTTAAAAATGGAATCGACTTTCTGAAATTAAATAAAAATTTAATTCTTCGCCAAAACCTCATCATCGTGAAAGCTCCTTTTTAGTTTCTTTTATCAATCATCTAGCTTTAGGAATATCAGCTGGTCATCTTGACTAGATGGGTTCCCTCTGCCGTCTGTATTATTCGTAATGACATATACTCCACCATCTGTTGCCAGAGCATCTCGAATACGACCGTAACCATCAAGAACAATCTCTTGCGTTATGCTCGTCTGATCAAATTTTCTTAGCGCTTGTCCTCTTAGACTAGCAAAGTAAAACGACCCGTTATAATAAGTCATTCCTGATGGAGCCCACGTATTATCACCGGAATGAATGAGAGGGGTTTCCATCCCTTCTTGCTGCTCATCACCCTCTATTTCAGGCCAGCCATAGTTCTGCCCAGACTCAATTTTATTAACTTCATCATGGGCTTGATTCCCATGCTCGGTGGCATATAATTCTCCTTGCTCGTTCCATGCCAACCCTTGAGGGTTTCTATGGCCATAAGAGTAGACATAAGAATCTGTAAAAGGATTATCCTCAGGTACACTTCCATCAAAATTGATCCTCAAAATTTTACCGGCCAGACTGTCTTTGTTTTGGGCAAGCTCCGGAATTGTTGCATCTCCTGTTGTAGCAAAGAGCTTATCATCTGGTCCTATTTCAATTCTTCCTCCCTGGTGGTATTGACCTCCAGGTATTTGATCCAATACTACTTTATTCTCTACCCATTCATTTTCTTGCTCTTCCAATATGACAATTCGTTGAAATACTTCTTGTCCTTCAACATAAGAATAATAAGCAAATACTTGCTGGTCATCTTCAAATGTTTCTGGAAATGCTAAACCTAACAAACCCGCTTCTGGTCGATCTGCTAACGATTTTTCCAAGCTAACCGGTTTTCGCTTCTTTTCACCATCATTGACTTCAACGATAGCCCCATTACGTTCACTTATATATATTCGTTCGTCCCACTCTACAATTTCCCATGGTTCCTGTAAGTTTTCAGCAAGGGTTTGGACACTGTTGTTTTTATCAGTTGAATTCTCTGATCCGATTGATTGCTCTTCGTTTTCTGAATTAGTACAACCTATCATCAAAAAGATTGCACAAATAGTTAACCACTTATGCACAAGGCATACCTCCTCATCCTTATACGCTTCTTCTATTTATTCGATTTACTATACAGATACCCTTTTATATTTAATTAAAAAGTAATAGGATCCGTAAAAGATTGCAATATAACCGGAAAGAGGTGCGAGACATCTGTTGCTTTATTCGAAAAAGCAACAGGTAAATCCACTCATGCACTAAATATCTGTTGCTTTATCCGAGAAAGCAACAGGTAAATCCACTCGTGCACTAAATATCTGTTGCTTTATCCGAGAAAACAACAGGTAAATCCACTCATGCACTAAATATCTGTTGCTTTATTCGAGAAAGCAACAGATAAATCCACTCATACACTAAATATCTGTTGGTTTATCTGAGAAAACAACAGGTAACTCCACTCGTGCACTAAATACCTGTTGCTTTATCCGAAAAAGCAACAGGTAAATTCACTCGTGCACTAAATATCTGTTGCTTTATTCGAGAAAGCAACAGGTAAATCCACTCATGCACTAAATATCCGTTGCTTTATCCGAGAAAACAACAGGTAACTCCACTCATGCACTAAATATCTGTTGCTTTATTCGAGAAAGCAACAGGTAAATCCGCTATCTGTTATTTCCTATTATCAACCAGGAAACAAGCTTCACCTATATTCATCAGAACAGAAAAAAAGAGATTAGTGAATGTTTCACTAATCTCTTCTTTATTTAATTAAACGCTTTTCTTCTTCGATGCTTTTTCGCGTTCGTTTTTATTTAAGATTTTCTTACGAAGACGAATAGACTCTGGAGTTACCTCACAGTACTCATCGTCATTTAGATATTCAATTGCTTCTTCTAAAGACATTTTACGCGTCTTACGAATGGTAGATGTTTGGTCTTTGTTTGCTGAACGTACGTTAGTAAGGTGTTTTTCTTTTGTGATGTTAACTGTTAAGTCGTTCTCACGGTTGTGCTCTCCAACGATCATTCCTGCATATACTTCCGTACCTGGATCAACAAAGATAATACCTCTATCTTCTAAGCCCATAATACCGTATGTCGATGCTTTACCGTTTTCTAACGCAACTAACACTCCACGTTGTCTTCCACCTACTTGTCCAGGTGTAACTGGCTCATATTTATCAAACGTGTGATTGATAATACCAAAGCCTCTTGTTTGTGTCATAAACTCGGTAGAATACCCAATTAAACCACGAGAAGGTACTTTAAATTCTAAACGAACTTGTCCTGTACCATGGTTAACCATATCTAACATTTCGCCTTTACGTGCACCTAAAGATTCCATAACTGCACCAGTATGCTCTTCTGGTACATCTA
Source organism: Aquibacillus koreensis (assembly GCF_025154055.1). GTDB lineage: Bacteria > Bacillota > Bacilli > Bacillales > Amphibacillaceae > Aquibacillus_C > Aquibacillus_C koreensis. The sequence goes on along the minus strand of NZ_JAOALK010000013.1, from coordinate 38,269 downwards.
CTTGTACACGCTCATACGGTTCACATTTAACACCATCAATTTCTTTGATGATTACTTGTGGTTTAGATAATTGAATTTCATATCCTTCACGACGCATGTTCTCCACTAAAATAGATAAGTGTAACTCTCCACGCCCTGAAACGATCCATGCATCCGGAGATTCAGTTGGATCAACACGTAAACTAACATCTGTTTCTAATTGGGTTAACAAACGCTCTTCAATTTTACGAGAAGTAATATACTTACCTTCTTTACCCGCAAATGGACTGTTGTTAACAACAAACGTCATTTGAAGTGTTGGCTCATCAATTCTAAGAATTGGTAAAGCTTCTTGATGGTCTGTTGGACATACTGTTTCTCCAACGTTAATGTCTTCCATACCAGCTACGGCGATAATATCTCCCGCTTTTGCTTCTTGGATTTCGATTCTCTTCAGTCCGATAAAACCGAATAACTTGGTTACACGGAAATTTTTAATCTTACCATCTTTTTTCATTAAAGATACTTGTTGTCCAACTTTAATCGTTCCGCGGAATACACGACCAATACCAACACGACCAAGGTAGTCATTATAATCAAGTAATGTTACTTGGAATTGTAATGGGTCAGTTGAATTATCCTCTGGTGCTGGTACATGCTCAATAATTGTTTCAAATACCGCTTCCATCGATTCTTCTTGTTCTTCTGGTTCGTGTCCTGAAGTACCATTTAATGCCGATGCATACACAACAGGGAATTCTAATTGGTCTTCATCCGCACCTAATTCGATAAATAGGTCAAGAACTTCATCAATTACTTCGTTTGGACGAGCACTTGGACGATCAATTTTGTTCAAGACTACAACTGGGTTTAACTTTTGCTCTAGTGCTTTTTTCAACACGAAACGTGTTTGTGGCATACAACCTTCGTATGCGTCTACTACAAGTAGAACACCGTCTACCATTTTCATGATCCGTTCTACTTCTCCGCCAAAGTCTGCGTGTCCTGGTGTGTCTAAGATATTTATATGATTATCTTTATAGTTAATGGCTGTGTTTTTTGCTAGGATAGTAATTCCACGTTCTTTTTCTAAGTCGTTAGAGTCCATGGCACGTTCATCAACATGTTCATTATCTCGGAAAGTTCCTGAGTATTTTAATAGTTGGTCAACAAGTGTTGTTTTACCATGGTCAACGTGGGCAATAATTGCGATGTTGCGAATGTCTTCTCTTAATTGCATAATGTACATTCTCTCCTCTTTGTAAAGCGTTCAGTCCGATTACAACTAGCCTATTATATCATACTATACGTAAAAGTATAGTTAATCATTTATATCTTTATTGTAAATAATGCACCACCATAGGCGGACTCACCTACCGATATGGTACCACCTGACCTTTCAACGATGGCTCGCGATATCGCTAAACCTAAGCCAGTTTCTCCACCATCGCCTTTGACAAACCGATGGAACAAATGTGGCATCAAGCTTACTGGGACACCATTTCCATCATCCTCTATCGCAATGTTAATCGTTCCGTTTATTTCTTTTACGGAGATAAATACGATAGATGATGCATGGCGTATCGCGTTGGTTACAATGTTCATCATTGCGCGTAACATTTTTTCATTATCTACATAAAAAAATAAATCATCAGCCACCTCATACTGAAGTGAGATCTGTTTTTCATTAGCTAAAGGTAATGCTCGGTCTACTGTTAGTTTAATTAATTCATCAACTTTTATTAGTTCTTCTTGATAAATGTTTTCTTCACTGTCCAATTTAGCTAATAATATCATCTCATTAATAATCTTTTTTAAACGTACAATTTCAGCAACAATGACATCTAATCCACGATCTGATTCTTCTTTTTCAAAAACACCATCACGTATTCCTTCCGCATAACCTTGAATAGTCATTAATGGTGTTTTTAGCTCATGACTCGCATTTTGGAAAAACTGACGTTGTGATTGAATATATCTGCTAAGCTCATTCGCCATCTCTAAAACACTTTGTTCGACTTCTTTAATTTCACCAGTGGCCTTTATCTCTTCTACTTCATCAAATTTACGCCTTTCTATTTTTTTCAATTGGTATTTTAAATTAGTTAGCGGCGTGACTAATCGTTTCGTTAATAAGTAGCTAAGCAATACAGCAACCATAATTCCGATTACAAATACAATTAATAACCGATTAAAAAAGGTCTGTTGAACTGCTTGTAAATCCTCTAGCGGTGTCACCAAAATCAATTCACGATTCGATAGTTCTGAATAAGACTCTACTCGTGATACCACAAAACTTTCATTGGCGCCTTTCCAAATTTGTTCTCTATTAGTAGATATATCATAATTATCGATCCAAAATTCTACTAACGGGCGGGGGAGGTTTGTTAACACAATTTGGTCGGTGTTTCGATCATATAAAAACAACTGTATCTCTTGGCCTTGGATCAACTGATTTATACGATTGATATTCTCATAACTAATATCACTCAACAAACTCACCAATAAATTTCCTTTAGCTTCTAGTTCTAACTGTTCATCTTGCACTAACAAATTAAGTATAAGGGAGTAGATTGTAATGGCAGCGATTGACATGATGACAATGAGTAGTCCTGTAAAAGCAGCTGTTAATTGATATTGTAATTTCATTGACTACCCTCTTCGTCACTGCGCATGCGATAACCATATCCCCAGACCGTCTCAATTGGCAGTCCGTCTAACTTTCTTCTTAAACGCTTAATCAAATCATCAACTGCACGATCAGAGCCAAAATAATCATCACCCCACACCAAAGAAAGCAACTCTTCTCTGGCAAAAGCTCGATTTTGATTTCGAATCAAGATCGTTAACATGTCAAATTCCTTCGCAGTAACCTCTACTTCTTCTCCTATCCAAAATACTCTTCGTTCCTCTATATGAATCTCGAGGTCCCCAAGTTGGATTGTCTTTGTTACTTCTTTTTCTTTCTTTACCGGTGCAATGTTTACACGCTTAAATATACGTTTCACTCTCGCAACCAATTCCCTAGGACTAAACGGCTTTGTTAAATAATCATCACTGCCTAGTTCAAGGCCAAGTATTTTATCTACTTCATCATCTTTTGCCGAAATGATGATGATAGGTACTTCACTATCCTGTCTGATCTTTTTACACAATTCATAACCGTCCATTCCCGGAAGCATAATGTCTAAAATCCACATATCTGGTTGATCACGGTAAGCCATCTCCCAAGCATCCTCTGCATTATCAGCCATGGAAACTTCGTAACCGTCCTTCTTTAAGTAAGCTACAACAATATCGCGAATATTCGGATCATCTTCTACGACAAAGATTTTGTTTTTCATCTCTATGCCTCCTCCTAGCACCATTTTCGCATATTTTACAAAAATTGCACTTTATATTGTTCCATTCCACACTTTTTACACAATTATACCGAAGACTTGCCAAATCCACTGTTTAGAATAAAAAATGTAAAAGAAAATACTTAGAAAGGTGTGAAACATATGACAAGTCATAATGATCACCATAATTATAATCGATTTGAAGATGAAGGAAAGCAACAAGAAGAGCATACGCTTCAAGATCAGTCAGAACAAATGAACGACAACATAGAAGAGCAACATGATTTAGAGTCAGAACAACACGACCAATACAATTCCATTGAGCAAAACAAGACTTATTTAGCAAGTTCTGTTAGCAAAGAGCAACAAAAAAGAGCCAAAGAGCCAAGATCAAAAGGACTTTGGTCTATGTTTGCAAGCGGTATTGCTGGAGGCTTAGTTGTTGCTGTTACAGGTGCAACACTTCTATCGACGGGAATAATAGAACAGCCTAATACAAATGAACCGCAAGAAAGTATTGCGCAAGAAACAAGCTCTACCGCAGATAATAATGATGCTTCAACAAATGTAATTCCTACCGCTGTTGATCCTTCAGATGGGGATCTAAGTGCAGCTATATCAAATATCTCTGATGCTGTAGTTGGTGTATCAAATATTCAACAAATTGATTTGTGGTCACAATCCCAACCTGCTGGTACTGGTTCAGGCGTCATCTATAAAAAAGACGGTGAGCATGCTTTTGTAGTAACAAATAACCATGTTGTAGAAGGTGCAAGAGACGTGGAAGTTATACTAACAAATGGAGAACATATAGAAGCTGAAGTTTTAGGTGTGGATCAACTAACAGACTTAGCCGTTTTAAGAATTGATAGCAGCCAAGTAGAACAAGTTGCTACGATTGGATCATCAGGGGATCTAACCGTGGGTGAAACAGCCATCGCAATCGGAACGCCACTAGGCACAGAATTTGCTGGTTCTGTTACAAAAGGAATCATTAGTGGACTTGAAAGATCTGTTGAGATGGATTTAAACGGCGATCGTCAACCAGATTGGACAACAGAAGTTATCCAAACAGATGCAGCGATTAACCCTGGTAATAGTGGTGGAGCTCTAATTAATAGTCAAGGCGAGCTTATCGGTATTAATTCGATGAAAATTGCGCAAGAAGCCGTCGAAGGAATTGGATTTGCCATTCCGATTGACTCTGCAAAACCAGTTATTGATCAACTAGAAACAAGTGGTTCTGTTGCAAGACCATTTATCGGAATTAGTGCTATCTCCCTTTCTGAAGTTCCAGATGCTCATAAGGAGCGTACATTAAACCTTGATGACAGTGTAACAGATGGTGTTGTTGTTGCAGATGCACAAAATGGTTCCCCTGCTGCCGAAGCAGGACTGGAGCAATATGACGTTATTACTCAAATTAATGATAAAGAGATCTCCTCTATGCTAGACCTTAAACAATATCTTTATGCAGAAACTTATATTGGAGATGAAGTAACGATCACATTCTATCGTGATGGCCAAAAGCAAACAACAACCTTAACATTAACAAACCAGGATGAGGCTAATCAGCCAAGCTAATCCATTCTCAACTTTCCTCCCCTTTTGTTGAGATCTTATATAGATGAAACCACCACCTTCATGAAGGTGGTGGTTATTTTTTGCTTATTTCAGTTAGAATTTGTGCTGATTCAGTGTGTAAGCCATATTATTCAGTGAAAATCACGCATAATTCAGTAACTTTACCATCTAATTCAGTGACTGCACCCACTAATTCAGTATCTAGGGTTTTATCCAAAAAAGAAATCAATAATATTGCTTCCAGCCGAACTATTTTTATTATAAAACTCAGAGTACCCACAGTTTTTACAGTACACAACAATGAATTGATTATTTTGCACATCAAACATCTTAGATAATCCAGTACCTGTCATCGCAACTTCTTTCTGTGCAGCGTCCGTACTTCCACATTTAATACAACCTTTTGCATCACTCATAACGTCATTCCTCCTTTTATTATTATGTACGAAAACAAAGCAATCAGGTTTCAAAAGAAATAGAGGGTGACAAAATTGCCACCCCCTTTACCTATTCGTATAAAATAGAACCAACATGGTTTTCATCCAAATATGCTTCGTAATCCTCATGGTTTCCGTTAACTCCAATATAGTTCCCTTCCATATCTGTTAATAGGAACCCTTCGATTTCTTCTGCACTACCAACTAGCTCTCCTGAGTTAAAGTACATATCCTGGTAGTCTTTTTCCGTATCATAAAAATCGGATGGACCATCAGATGATCCGTACACTTCTACGTGTTGCCATGCATCTTCAGCATCAAATACTGTAGATTCTTCTTCATCGACTGATGATTCCATTTCATTGACACTCGAATGAATGACATCCTCTTCGACCGGTCTTGTTACCGCTACATTTTTCGGTGCATGCTCTATACAACGCTGTGTAGTAGGCATGGCTTCTAACCTCTCAGAAGGGATTTCTTTTCCACAAACTTCACATGTACCATAAGATCCTTGTTCTATTGCTTGTAAAGCACGATTTATATCTTTTAATTCTTGTTCCGCATGCTCATTTAATGCAATGTCTTTTTCACGCTCATAAAGCTCTGTACCATGATCACCAGGGTGGTTATCGTAATTGGATAGTTCACCAACTGATTCTTTAATCAGCTCCTGCTCTAACCCGTAGTGATCCTGTAAATGAGACATTACTTCTTGTTTTTCTTGTTCTAATACTTGTTTGCAGGCATGAAGTTGTTCATTAGATATCACTAATCATCGCCTCCTGACAAATTTGTCTTCATGGGGCATTATTAGTGTATCCGTTATAGCTATAACAACTATATTTGTTGTTGGTAGTAGTGGAAAATTAAAACGGTTCACGTTACTTGTAAGATCATATCAACATGAGGAATGTCATCCTCTAAATAAACCTCACTAATTTCCTTAAAACCTAAAGAACCATAAAAATGGCGCAAATATTCTTGGCCATGAATTTTAATTTCCTTTTCATTCCATTCGTTCGTTACTATATCAATCGATTTTTCCATAAGGGCTTTCGCATATCCTTTTCCGCGGTAATCTTTATGTACTAATACCCTGCCTATTGATGCTTCTTTATAAATATTGCCTTTTGGTATTAGCCTTGAATATGCGATAATTTGTCCATTTTCTTCTGAAAAAAGATGAAAAGATGCCTGGTCATGGTTGTCGACTTCCTCGTAAGGGCAATTTTGCTCGACGACAAAAACATCTACTCTTGCTTTTAATATTTTATATAATTCATCTGTAGTTAGTTCATGAAATTTCTTTAATTGCCACTCCATCTCTCTGTCCCCTTTACCTATTTCAAATTACTATTATCATACTCGAAATGATTTAAATTATAGAATTATTTTGCTTTGTCTGTTTCAACAGATGGTATGCTATATACAAATATCGTTGGAGGTTTTGTTCGATGGTACAAGACAACTATTTGTATTTTTTCGGTGGAAATCCTAATCAATCCGAAGCATCTCTAGATTTCGCCAAAAAGGCTGGTGGAAAACACGCAAAGATCGCATTACTCATTATCTACCGTCAAGGCTGGGAAGAATACCTACCGAGATACACCGATCCTTGGATTCGTGCGGGAGTTCAACCCCAAAACATTGATGTTATTATCCCAAATCAACATGGTGAACTGAATGTGGACCAGACAATCCATACCTTACAGGAAGCTACCGGTATTTACATTGGAGGTGGCCATACAGAAACATATCATGCCACTTATGTAAAAGAGCCCTATAAGAGTATCATGCAAGAAAAATATTATGCAGGTACACCTATTGCCGGCAATTCTGCTGGTGCGCTTCTACTAACTGATCAAGTTGTATTATCTTCCATTGATACAGATAGCGGTGAAACCATTCACTTACATGGATTAGGATTCGTTCAAGACATATTAATTAGTGTGCATTATTCTAAATGGAACGATGCAGAACATTTAAAAGGATCTTTAGCTAACACAAGAATATCCACGGGTTATGGCATTGATGATCATGCCTGTCTTGTTGTGAAAAACGGAAGATTTCACAAGGCATTAGGTGAAGAAAAAGTGTTTGTTGTAGTTAAAAACGAAAAAAGCTCCTAACTAGGAGCTTTCTCATTATAAATCATCAAACCCATTATCCACTACATTCACCTTTGTATATTGCCTTGATTTTTGTTCAAAAAAATCTGACTTACCAAGGTCAATTTCTTCATAAGCTTTAATCCAACGCAATGGATTTTTATCAATTTCTGGATAAGGTTTTTCAAGGCCAAGTTGCTTACAACGCGTATTAGCAGTAAATAATATATAGTTTTCCACATCTTCGAGCAGAACACCATCAATTTTATTTCCGATGATATGCCTTGCCCAATCAATTTCTAGTTCACAGGCTTTTTTAAATGTATCGTACACAAACGTTTCTAATTCCTTTGTATTGTATTCCGGATTTTCATTCAAAACCTCTTTATAAATTCGAACAAATAAATCAACATGGATTTGTTCATCTCGGTTTATATAGTTGATCATGGTTGATGTGCCAACCATTTTTTGGTTTCGTGCCAAGTGATAGAAAAACGCAAATCCCGAGTAGAAAAATAGCCCTTCTAATATAACATCATACACAATGGACTTTAGCAAATTTTCGACTGTAGCATCTTCCGCAAACGCACGGTATCCATCGGTTACAAAGTCATTTCTCTTTTGTAGAATTGGTTCCGTACGCCAAAAGTCAAACACCTCATCTTGTTTTTGCTTGGATACAAGCGTGGACAAGATATACGAGTAAGAATGATTATGAATAACCTCTTGTTGAGCCAGAATAATCATTAGTGCATTCAAACTGGAATCGGTAAGATAATCGGCTACTTTCCCAGCGTAATCTGTCTGGATACTATCAAGTAGTGCTAATAAGCCAATGATCTTTAAAAAGGCATCTTTCTCATCCTCAGATAACTCCGGGAACTGCCTCATATCTTGAGACATATTAATTTCAAATGGCGTCCAAAAGTTCGCTAGCATCTTCTTATATTTTGGATATGCCCAAGCAAATCGAACATCATCCCAGTTTAGGATATTAGAGCTCTCACCGTTTATAATTCCTGTTGATCGGTTTGGAGCGTTTTTGTCCATTAGGCTTCTCTTTTTTATCGGTGTTGACATTAAAATTCCTCCCCTTAACTAGAACACGATTCACATTCAATCACATCAGATGACGTTGATCGTAGATAATACGTTGTTTTTAATCCAGATTTCCAAGCATCTATATGAAGATTTAATAATTCTTTAGCTTGTACTGTATTGGCAACGTACATATTAAAAGAGATACTTTGATCAATGTGTTTTTGACGAGCTGCATTTTGTTTAATACTCCAATGCTGGTCGATTAAATAAGCTGATTTATAATACCAAGTTGTCTCTGCATTTAGATTCGGTGCAGTGACAGGAATTTTATAGTCTTTTTTCTCCTCGGAATAAAATTTTTGAAAAATTGGATCGATACTAGCTGTACTTCCTGCAATAAGAGAAGTGGACGAGTTGGGGGCAACCGCCATTAAGTAACTATTACGGATCCCATTTTCTCTTACATCTCGCTTCAATTCTCCCCATGCTAAATCTGAACTGCCAGTTGTGTACCCTTTTTGATCAAAATACTTTCCGCTCTCCCAATCTGAACCTTCAAAAACTGCGCAAGGACCTTTTTCTTTCGCTAACTCCATACTGGATTTAATCGTTAAGAATGCTATTTTTTCGTAGAGCTCATCTGCATAGGCTACTGCTTCATCGCTTTCCCATTTGATTCTTTTAGACGCAAGTAGATGGTGCCAACCAAACGTACCTAAACCAACTGCACGATACTTTTGATTTGTGATCTGTGCTTGTAATACCGGAATTGTATTCAGTTCAATCACATTGTCGAGCATTCTAACCTGAATCGGGATAAGTCGCTCCAATACATTTTCTGGTACTGCTCGCCCAAGATTAATGGATGACAAATTACAAACAACAAAATCACCTGGTTGCTTTTGAATGACAATCTTCCCATCGACAGTCACTTGCTCTGTCACAATGGTAGGACTCTGGTTTTGCGTTATCTCGGTACATAAATTACTGGAATAAACCATCCCAAGATGACTATTTGGGTTTTGTCTATTTACCTCGTCTCGGTAAAACATGAAAGGTCCACCAGTCTCTAATTGGCTTTTAAGCACCCGCTTCATAATATCAATAGCTGGCACTTCTTCTTTTGTTAAATCCGGGTGATGGACACACTCCCAATATTTTTCTCGAAAAGCTCCATCCCCTTTATGCTCATCAAAATAATCTTCTAAGGAGTATCCCATGACTGACCGAACTTCATGTGGATCAAATAAGTACCAATTTGCCCTTGCTTCTACTTGCTCCATAAACAAGTCAGGAAGACAAATGCCCGTAAATAGATCATGCGTACGGTAGCGCTCATCTCCATTGTTTAATTTCGCATCCAAGAAAGAGAAGATATCATTATGCCAAATATCAAGATATACACAAATGGCACCTTTGCGTTGACCCAGCTGATCTACACTAACTGCAGTATTATTTAATTGCTTCATCCAAGGTAGCACACCTGAGGATGCCCCTTTAAAGCCTTTGATCGCACTACCTCTACTTCTAATTTTTCCGAGGTATACACCGATTCCACCACCATTTTTGGAAAGGTTAGCAATATCGGTATTACTATCAAAAATACTTTGCAAACTATCATCAATCGTGTCGATAAAGCAGCTTGAAAGCTGGCCATAGCTTTTACCAGCATTTGATAAGGTTGGTGTAGCTACTGTCATATACAAATTGCTCAATGCCCAGTACGCTTCTTTTACAAGCTCTAATCGATTGCCTCCAGTTTCATTCATCAATAATGTCATAGCAATGATCATGAAACGCTCTTGTGGCAACTCAAACACACGTTTTTTATAATCCTTTGTTATATAGCGATCAGCTAATGTTCTTAATCCAATATATGTAAATAGTTTGTCTTTCGTTGGATCGATGTAACTTTGTAGTTCAATAATTTCAGAGCGATTATAGGAATTTAAAATAGAACGATTATAAATGCCAATCTCCGTTAGCTCTGTAATCAGGTTATAAAAGGATCCATATTTATCTTGATAGGCATAGCCTCTATTTTGAGATGCGTCATAATAAAGCATTTCAAGGTAAAGATTTGCGGCTATATATGTCCAATCTGGTTCTTTTTCATCCATGTAGGAAAGTGCTTCTAAGATTAATTGATGCACATATTCTTTCTCTTCAATCCATGGCTTTTGTTCAATCAACTTTTCACCAAAAGCAATTAATTGATCCACATCAATATTGTTAAAATTTTCAGTTAATACAGATGTTACATATCCAGCCCATTCGGATGTTTTTGTTTCGATCATGGAAACTTCCTCCCTCTCCTCTATCAAGTTTCTGCTTTTTTCTCCATTAAAAAAACGCCCATGAGCGACATGAGCGTACAAAAAACGACAGAAAGTGCATAAAATAATATTCACTACACAAGTATAGCGAATCTTTTTTAAACAAATTATTCTATCGTTTCCGTATCTCAACCCCCGAAGAAAAGAAACATCGTCAAGTATAGGCAGGTCTACTGACTTTTGCATCAACCTACTAAAGCTCCTTCCCAAATGAATAAATCACTCAGTGGTTTTGCTCGTTCGTTCGCAATTACAGTTGCGGGGACAGTCTTGGACTTTCACCAAGTTCCCTTTTTAAGACAAATTGTCACCTACACTTGATATAAACAAGATATAGTATTCAGTTTTAATATTATTACTATATATAGAATCTATCACAGATATTTTATTCTTGCAATGCATAATTTTTCCTAAAAAACATAATATATTAATTTGTTATTCCATCCTTTCTGATGGATAATTAGGATTAACCTCTAAATAAAATTCAAAGAAAGCAAGAAAGGCGTGGCGAAAATGGCAAATGTAAAAATTGGATTTGTTGGTACAGGTGTAATGGGAAAGAGCATGGCTAAAAATTTACTACAAGCCGGTTATCCATTAAATATTTTTACTAGAACAAAAGAAAAAGCAAGTGAGTTGATTGAACAAGGAGCGACATGGAAAGATACTGTAGCAGACTTAGCAGCAGATTCAGATGTAATTATTACGATCGTTGGCTACCCTAGTGATGTAGAGGAAGTTTATCTTAACGAAAACGGCATACTAAACCATGCAAAAGCAGGTACATATGTTATTGATATGACAACCTCAAGTCCAATGCTAGCACAATCTATTTTTAACAAGGCAAAAGATAAAAAAATCCACGCGTTGGATGCGCCTGTTTCTGGTGGTGATATTGGTGCAAGAAACGGGACGCTTGCTATTATGGTTGGAGGAGAGCAACAAGCATTTGATGCTGTACTGCCAATTTTTAATGTAATGGGGGCAAACATTGTACTGCAAGGAGAAGCTGGTGCTGGTCAACACACCAAAATGTGTAATCAAATTACGATCGCCTCTACCATGATTGGAGTATGCGAGTCGATTATGTATGCTAAAAAAGCTGGCTTAGATCCTGCGCGTGTATTAGAGAGCATTACGACCGGTGCAGCAGGTAGTTGGTCATTATCGAATCTAGCCCCTCGCATGATTGCTGGAGATTATGCACCAGGATTTTATGTGAAGCATTTTATTAAGGACATGACCATCGCTTTAGAATCTGCAAAGGAAATGAACCTAACAACACCAGGGCTTGAGTTATCACTATCTCTCTATAAAGAATTAGCTGAGTTAGGCGAAGAGGATAGCGGTACACAGGCGTTGATTAAATTGTTAAGTAAAAAGTAATGGGGGACATCCACTTTTGTGTGGATGTCTTTTTTTATTGACTATAGGTGAACTTACTGAATTACGTGTCGGGTTCACTGAATTATATGTCGCTTTCACTGAATTACGTGTCGCGTTCACTGAATTACATGTCGGGTTCACCGAATTACGTGTCGGGTTCACCGAATTATTCAGTTGCGTGCCCCCAAATGTTACCGCGTTAACAGATGCTGCTGCACCATAGATATAAAGGCCTGCACTTGTGGCAATTGTTTGGCTGCTTCCGCATAGCAAAGCCACGTTTGTCGGACTAGTAGCTTTCCATCAATAATTAGTGGCACTTTTTCATAAAGCCTGTCATCAACATCTTTAATAGAGCTCTCTGGTAAAACAGCCATACCGATCCCGTGCAGCATTAACTGTTTACACGTTTCAATTTGATCCACTTTGATAACTTGGGAGGGTTTGGCAGCACCTTGGCTTATGAACCAATCATTAACGGTAGATTGATACTTTTGATCTGTTTGAAACTCGATTAACGTTCTTGGCGTTCGAATCTCCTTCATTTTCTTATCAATTAAATATAAACCATCTGCAAGAAGGGATTCACATACTTTATCATGAATGCCTTCTCCTCGTATAATGGTGACGTGATAATCCCCTTTTACAAGTACATTACTTAGCCCGGTCTCCAGTTCAATCGTTACATCTGGGTATTCCTCCACATACTTTTGTAGGATGCTCGGCAATAGATATTGGCCAACCATGGAGGATACACCTAAGGATAAAGTGCCGGTCACTTCTTCCGATAACGAAGAAATAGAATCATGTAAAGCTTCTTCTTGTTTTACTACTTCTTTTGCAAAGGATAGTATCTTCTCGCCAACTGGTGTTAGGATTAGATGCTTATGCGTTCGAATAAATAATGCATCGCCCCACTGGTCTTCGATTGTTTTTAACCGTTGACTGACTGCAGGTTGCGAGATAAATAACCGTTCCGCGGCCCCTCTAATTGTCTTTTCTTTTTGTAGCATTAATAGTAAACGGTAATCATCTACTTTCACCGCGTTTCCCCCTTCCACTTCACGAATGCTTCTATGATAAATCTATAAGTTTTTCTTATATTTATCAATTAACTATTCATATTATTTTTATCAAGTTCCAACATTTATACTATTAGTAATAGCAATATAGGAGGAAAAACCAATGGTGATCAACTTTGATGGTAAAAGTATGAAACATAGTTATGCATCACGCGTGGCAAGTTTTTCATGGAAACAAGCAATAAAAGATATACTTACAAATAAAGACGTGCATCATGCCGTTGATCTAGGCTGTGGTGGAGGGATCTATAGCAAGGCCCTACTTGACTGCGGTGTCCAGGAAGTCATTGGTATTGACTCATCCTATAGCATCTTAGAAGGCGCAAGAGAAAATTGTCATGGCGAATCTAGAATTAAGCTAGCATATGGAACGGCTGAGGAAACAGGATTAGAACGAAGCACATATCATTTGGTGTTAGCAAGAGCTCTCATTCATCATTTACCTACGATCAACCCTTTTATAAAAGAAGCACATCGTATTTTAAAAAGAGGTGGGGTCTTCGTTATTCAAGATCGTGACTTTGCCGATTGTTTAACCGAACCAAGCAACACAAACATTCGCGGCTACTTTTTCGAACAGTTTCCACGGTTAATTAAGTTAGAAAAAGAACGGAGATACGCAGGAGAAAAAGTGATAGATGCATTAGAAAAGCAGGGATTTATTGATATAGAAGAAATTAAATTATGGGAAGTAAGGAAAGCGCATCAATCGAAGGAATCTTTATTATCCGAAATCAAACAGAGGACTGGTCGGTCTATATTACATGCCCTATCCGATCACGAAATCGAGGAACTGATTGATTATCTGGATGTAAGACTGCCTAATAATGAACCGGTGCTTGAACAAGATTGCTGGACAATGTGGAAGGCGGTTAAAAAATGAAAAAAAATCACTTCGCTATTGTTGGTTCCTTTTTTCTAGGAGAATTCGCTCGATCCATGTATTTTGTTGTGATTACATGGATGTTATATCAAATGACCGAAGATGCATTATATACAGGCCTTATGGTAAGTCTAGGATTTATTCCAGGGGTTATTCTTAACCTTTTTATCGGAGTAATTGTAGACCGCATAAACCGAAAAGTACTATCCATCTTATCCATACTTATTAATACGATAACGATGTTCGCTTTATTTTCGATTATGTTAGTAGACCTGTTGGAAGCATGGATGATTCTTATTGTCCATATGATTATTCAGTTAATGGGATCTGTTTTTAGACCATCTATTCAAGCACTTACTGCAGAAGTGTTTAACAAAAGAGATTTACCTAAGATCTTTTCCCAGTCTAGTGCATCAGGAATTACCGGTAGCTTAATCGGAGCAAGCATTGGAGGGATAATTATTGGGGTAGCTACAGCATCGGTTGCTTTGCTTATTATTACCATAAGTTATGCGGCGAGCTTTTTATTATTAGCTAAAATATCGTATAAGCCTGTCGCAAGGTCTCAAGTCAAACACTCCATTGGTCATGATCTAAAAGAAGGCTTTGCTTATTTACGTATGCACCCTTTTTTATTTCGTTTGTTCGGGATCATGTTTACCGGTCAACTTGTTTTTCACACTTCCATAGGCTTTCTATCTGTGTACACGATCGAATTTCTCAACCAAACTGCTTTTGTTTATGGCATGTTAGATGCAAGCCTATCCGTTGGTGGTGTTGTAGCAGGAATATTCGGAACTTGGTGGCTAAAAGTAAACCAAAACCGTTTAGCGGCAAATGCGCTAGTGATTATCTTTATTGGCTTGTTGGCCTTAGGGTTAGCTCCAATAGCACTTGTATCATTTATCGGTGTGTTTTTAGTTGGCCTAGGAACAACATGGATTCGCGTTTTGTTACAATCCATCCAACAGATTGCTACAGCAAAAGCATATCACGGCAGAATGGCAAGTTACCGGATGTTGTGTAATCAAGGCTCTGTCGTCATCAGTGGACCGATCGTTGGCATCATCGCATCAAACTTTGGTGCAGAAGCCGTTTATTTATCTCTTTTACTCCCTGTTATCATTGCTTGTGGACTATCACTCACGCATACCTACAAGTTACAGTTTAATAAAACAATGGAGATTTCTGGTTAGAAATCTCCATTACTTTTTTTCCAAATATTTATGAACGATAAAAGCTAAATCATCATTGCCGAACAACTGTAACACACCTAATACGGATTCAGTCGGAATTTCATCAGCTTCTTCCTTAGATACCGTTAATTCCAACGTTTTCTGCAGAGCCAGGTTACCTCTTTGCTTTGGATATGCTTCCAGATAGAGCTGCTCTGGATCCAGGTCATTATTTACACACCACTGCGCAAAAACCAATATCATCATATTCTCATCTTGCTGGTATTGATCAATAATTTTCTTTTCTAGCTCTTTATTATCCATAACTATCCCCTTACTTATGTAAAAGGACGTATCCCCGTAGAGATACGCCCATTCTTTTTATTATAATTTAGTTACGTTAGCAGCTTGTGGACCACGGTCGCCATCAACGATTTCAAATTCAACTTCTTGACCTTCTTCAAGAGATTTGAAACCTTCTGATTGGATAGCTGAGAAGTGTACGAATACATCGTCTCCACCTTCGCGCTCGATAAATCCAAAACCTTTTTCTGCATTAAACCATTTTACTTTTCCTGTCATAATCCATGACCTCCTAACACTTAAATACAAAGTAATTGAATCTCGATATTACCTTTACATCCTTATTGTTAGAAGATCGTAAAGAAATATTCAAAATCAATTGCCTTTTGTGATTTTTACTTTACTCTTTTTAGAAGCAAAAAGCAAGTTTCAGGAATTTTTTTCATTTTTATTAAAGGAGATTGATCTTTTATATACTTTTTTGTTAAAATAGTTTCTTGCAAGAGACGATGTAAAATTGAATATCCAACCTACACACATTTATATCTTGCAAATATGAATGATAGGTGGTAATAACATGGAAACGAAACACGATTATCAGGTTTTATTGTACTACAACTATGTTACGATTGAGGATCCAGAGACATTTGCTGCGGAGCATTTAAAGTTCTGTAAGGAATTAGAACTTAAAGGTCGTATCCTTGTCGCAAAAGAAGGTATTAACGGTACCGTTTCTGGGACAGTTGAACAAACTAATAAGTATATGGAAGCCATGCATAACGACCCGCTTTTTGCAGATATGGTTTTCAAAGTGGATCCAGCAGATGGACACGCATTTAAGAAAATGCACGTACGTCCTCGCCCTGAATTGGTAACACTTCGCTTAGAAGATGATGTTAATCCAAAAGAAACAACTGGAAAATACTTGAGTCCAAAAGAATTTTTTGAAGCGATGCAAGATGAAGATACAATTGTTTTAGATGCAAGAAATGATTACGAATATGACCTTGGACATTTCCGTGGTGCTATTCGTCCAGATATTGAAACATTCCGCGACCTACCAAATTGGGTTAGAGATAACAAAGATAAATTAGAAGGCAAAAAAGTATTAACGTATTGCACAGGTGGAATCCGTTGTGAAAAATTCTCTGGTTGGCTTGTCAAAGAGGGCTTTGAAGATGTAGGGCAACTACACGGAGGAATTGTGACTTACGGAAAAGACCCGGAAGTTCGTGGTGAACTATGGGATGGTCAGTTATACGTCTTTGATGAACGTATTGCAGTACCAGTTAACCATAAAGAACATGTGGTTGTTGGTAAAGATTACTTTGACGGTGAACCATGTGAACGCTATGTAAATTGTGCAAACCCTGAGTGTAACAGACAAATGCTTTGCTCAGAGGAAAATGAGCATAAATACATGCGCGGATGTTCACACGAGTGCCGCACTTCTCCACGCAGCTTATATGTAGAAGAACAAAACTTATCACAAGAAGAGATTAACGCCAGATTAGAAAGAATTGAGCAGGAAGACGGCGTACAAGCTTAAATTATACAGAAGACGACCATTTTTTGGTCGTCTTTTTTGCTTTGTGGCGGTAATACATTATTTTTGACATTGTTGCTTTCCGTTGGTATGTTTCAATTAAATAAAGGGAGGTTTTGGCAATGGGTATTTATGACTTTGAGGTAGAAACCATTAAAGGTGAAGAAAAAAGCTTATCTGATTATGAAGGCAAGGCAGTATTAATTGTTAATACGGCTAGTAAATGTGGTTTCACTCCCCAATTAGAAGGACTACAAGCATTGTACGATAAGTATAAGGAACAAGGTCTAGAGATTCTTGGATTTCCTAGTAATCAATTCATGAATCAAGAACCCGGATCCAATGATGACATCCAAGCGTTTTGTCAGCTTAATTATGGTGTTACATTTCCAATGTTCAGCAAAATTGATGTTAGAGGAAAGACTGCACATCCATTATTTAAATACCTTGTGAAACAAGCCCCTGGTTTTATTACGGACCAAGTAAAATGGAATTTCACGAAATTCTTAATTGATAAAGATGGGAATGTCGTAAAAAGATATGCACCTAAGGATGAGCCAAAAGATATTGAGAAGGATATCGAAGCTATCTTGAATAAGTAAATATGACTTAACTTGAAAATCGCTTACTTTGTAGCGATTTTTATTTTTGTCCTCTTTTCAATAAGATGGTGTCCATTATCTAACATGTCTTCAACTACTTTTAAATAATCCGTCTTATACTTTCTACCTTTTTTTGTTATTTTTTCTCAAATCAGAAATATATCTTATTAGAAAGCATTCTTTCTAATAGGTGATGCGATGATTCAATATATTTTAGAATACAAATGGATAATTTTAGTAGGTTCAGAAATATTATTTTGGTTATCCTTCATTATTTTTTTACTGTTACGTTATTGGTACGAGGCTAAAGGACAGGTCTTTTTCCTTTGGTTTTCCATACTAAATCAATTTGTCAATTTACCATTAGGTGCCATCGATTATATACACTTTAGGCGCATTACACTCTTCCACATCATCATTGTTTGCATCTATATGTATGCAATATTTAGAGGGCCAAAGCACATGTTGGAGTTAGACAAGCTGATAAAACTCTATACTTCTAGGTGGAAAAATAAAGCACCTTATCGCGGATCGTCCATGGTGAGAGCAAGCGCTCAAACAGATTATTTCCGTACCTATTCAACTGTGTTAAAGCGTAAATTTGTTGTGCATGGTTGTTTATGGTTCGTCATGCAGGTCTATCTACTGGTCATCCAATGTCCTCCAACTGTGTTTATCGTTTGGACTTGCATACTGATTATCGATGGACTCTGGTCTTTTTCCTACCATCCTATTAGTCGGAAATACCAAAAAAGCGCAATAATCTAGAACTACCTAGACATTGCGCTTTTTATTTAATAAGCTTTCGCCCAATAAACAAATGTTTCTGCTTTTTCACCACAACAAACACATGTATCAGCTAGCTGCTCCTGTTCAAATGGAATGCATCTAGACGTCGCGCCTGTTTCTTCTTTTATTTTGTCCTCACAAGCTTGATCTCCACACCACATTGCCTTGATAAACCCTAGCTTCGACTCGAGAAGCTCCTTGAATTGATGAAAGTCATGCGCTACACTTGTCTTCTCATCTCGATGTGTACGTGCTCTTTCTAGTAAGTTATGCTGCATTTCTGCAAGAAGTTTTTCAACTGTTGCCTCTAGCTCACTCATTGCTACAAATACTTTTTCGCCTGTATCCCTTCGCACAAGGACTACTTGTTCTTTTTCAATATCCTTAGGTCCAACCTCAAGACGTAATGGAATGCCCTTCATCTCATATTCATTAAATTTCCATCCTGGCATTTTGTCACTGGCATCAATATCTGCTCGCGCTACTTTTGCAACTTTTTCTTTTAGTTCGTAAGCTTTATCCAGTACCCCTTCTTTATGCTGCGCAATTGGAACGACCATCACTTGGGTTGGGGCAATTTTTGGTGGAATGACTAAACCGCGGTTATCACCATGAACCATAATTAGTGCACCAATTAAACGGGTCGTAATTCCCCATGATGTTTGATGGACCGGTTGTTGTTTTCCTTCTTCATCTAAAAATCTAATATCAAATGATTCTGCAAAACCTGTGCCCAAATGGTGAGACGTTCCAGACTGCAATGCTTTTCCATCATGCATTAAGCTTTCGATCGTTAGCGTATATTTAGCACCGGCAAACTTCTCTTTTTCTGTTTTTCTCCCCTTGAGGACAGGGATTGCTAGATAATCTTCACACACACTTGCATACACTTCTAACATCTTATTTGTCTCTTCGGCTGCATCTTCATCTGTGGCATGACATGTGTGTCCCTCTTGCCATAAAAATTCTAAAGAACGAAGGAATGGTCGTGTTGTTTTTTCCCAACGCACTACGTTACTCCACTGGTTATACAACTTTGGCAGGTCACGATACGAATGAATTATTTTGGAATAATGCTCTGCAAATAACACTTCAGAAGTAGGGCGAACAACTAAGCGCTCTTGTAATTCCTCATCTCCGCCATGCGTCACCCAAGCCACTTCAGGAGCAAACCCCTCAATATGATCTTTTTCTTTTTGCAGAAGGCTCTCAGGTATAAATAAAGGGAAGTACATATTTTGATGGCCTGTCTCTTTAATTTTTCTATCTAATACATCACGAATATTTTCCCAGATTGCATAACCATAAGGACGAATGATCATCGTTCCTCTAACAGAGCCATAGTCAACAAGATCTGCTTGTTTTACCACATCGGTGTACCATTTAGCAAAATCATCTTCCATCGCCGTTACTTTTTCCACAAATTGTTTATTCTTTTTACCCATAAATACACACTCACTTTCTCTTGTAAGATAATAAAATAATGAACGTTAGAAAAACTCGCATTCGCTCGTCCTTTTGCGAATGTGTTAGTTGATCTTATACTTGGTACATTAAATTTTCCACTACGTCGATCACACTTCTTAGCTAAAAATTTATACTTTTTTAACGTACAAAAAGACCCCATCCCCAATAAGGGACCGAGTCATGGTGGTACCACCCTTGTTTACAGTACTATTCACTGCACACTTTCTATTGATAACGGAATCACTCCGCTTATATCTTTATCGATACACGCTCCTAGGTAGGTTCCAAATGGGTCTAATGGAATTTTCCAGCAAACATTCCTCTCTGTAAAAAGACGAACCACTCGTACTAATCCTAATCATTGCTTTTAGCTATATGAAATTATTTCATACTATATGGGAAGAATGATATACCTGTCAAGTCTATTCAGAAAAAATCGTTTTGATTAGAATCGCAATTCACAAAATAAAAAACACGCGATCCCTTTTCAGAGTCCACGTGTTTTCTATTAAAATATGTTAACTAATTACGCCAAGCTTCTTAATAAATTTGCCATTTCCACTGCAGATACTGCAGCTTCCGCACCTTTGTTTCCTGCTTTTGTTCCAGCACGTTCAATTGCTTGCTCGATATTTTCAGTAGTCAAGACGCCAAAAATAACCGGTAAGTTTTCTTGCATTGCTATATTTGATACACCTTTTGCTACTTCACTACAAACATAATCAAAGTGTGGCGTTGATCCTCTGATAACTGTCCCTAGTGTAATAACAGCATCATATTTCCCTGATGCAGCCATCTTTTTCGCCACTAACGGAATTTCAAATGCTCCTGGTACCCACGCTACAGAGATGTCTTCCTCTTTCACACCATGGCGGCGTAACGTGTCTTCAGCACCACCTAATAGTTTGCTTGTTATAAATTCGTTAAATCTCGCTACTACGATACCTACTTTTAAATCTGTACCTACTAAATTCCCCTCAAAAATGTTACTCATGTCTTTGTCCTCCTAAAATTTAAGTAAATGGTCTAATTTTGCTACTTTTGTTTTTAAATAGTTTTCATTATCTTTATTTGTTGGAATTTGAATTGCTTCTCTTTCCACCACTTCTAAGCCATAATCACCCATGCTTGAGATTTTCCGTGGATTATTCGTTAACAGACGTATCTTTTTTACACCTAAGTCTTTCAAAATTTGTGCACTCACAGCATAATCCCTTAAGTCATCCGGGAAGCCAAGTTGGTGATTCGCTTCTACTGTATCGAAGCCTTTTTCTTGTAGTTTGTAAGCTTTTAACTTGTTTAATAAACCGATGCCTCGACCTTCCTGCCGCATGTACACAAGCACACCTTTTCCTGCTTCTTCAATCTGCAAGAGTGCTTTTTCCAATTGAGGACCGCAATCACAACGATGTGATCCTAACACATCTCCAGTTAAACACTCCGAGTGAATGCGCACTAAGGTAGGTTCATTTTCTGAAAGATCACCTTTATATAAAGCTAAATGCTCTTTACCTGTAAATGTTTCGGTATAGGCAGCTAACTTAAACTGACCATATTCAGTTGGCAAGTTTATTTCTATCTCTTTGTTAATCAACTTATCTTTTTTCTTTCGGTAATCAATCAACGCTTGAATCGTAATCAAAGCCATATCATGCTCTTCTGCTAATTTCTCTAGCTCAGGTAACCGTGCCATCGTACCGTCGGGGTTCATAATTTCACAGATGACACCAACTGGTGATGAACCTGCTAGTCTCGCAAAATCGACTGCCGCTTCGGTATGCCCAGGCCTTTCTAATACACCCGCATCCTTTGCCATTAAAGGAAAGACATGGCCTGGTCGTTTAAAGTCAGAAGCAACCGTCTCAGGGTCAATAAACTTTTGTATCGTAAGCGCTCTTTCATATGCACTAATTCCTGTCGTTGTATCCTTGTGATCGACACTAACCGTAAATGCTGTACCGTGTGCGTCTGTATTATTAGAGACCATTGCGTTTAGCTCAAACTTTTTCGCAAACGCTAGATCCATCGGTGTACAAATCAGGCCTCTTCCCTCTTGCGCCATAAAATTAATGTTTTCTGGAGTAGCATGCTCTGCTAAAAGGACAAAGTCACCCTCATTTTCTCTATCTTCATCATCCACAACGATAATCATTTTTCCAGCTTGTAGATCCTGAATGGCCTTTTCAATTGTTTGAAACATGAGCGTCTACCTCCTAGTCTATAAAACCATATTGTTGTAATTTATCAGATGTTAATCCACCATCATGCGAGTCTGTAGCTTTATTTCGAAAACCTAACATTCGTTCCATATATTTTGCGAGTACATCATATTCCACATTGACGATGTCCCCTTGCCTTTTAGCCCCTAATACTGTCGCTCTTCTTGTTTCTGGTATGAGTGAAATGACAAAACCATCCTCTTTCACACCAAAAATGGTGAGCGATGTACCATCTACTGTGATCGAGCCTTTTAAAGCTATATAAGGTAATCCATCTTGGTCAATGGTGATATGAACATATTGGGCATTGTCTTCTGTCCATATCTTTTTTATTTTTCCTACCGTGTCCACATGACCTGATACAAAATGACCACCAAATCTGCCACCTGCACTCATTGCACGCTCTAAATTCACTTCAGAACCTGCATTGGTTGTTGCTAGTGACGTCCCTCTAAATGTTTCCGGAATAACGTCTACCGTAAACCAACCGGCACCAAAGGATGTAACAGTTAGACAAACACCATTTACTGCTATACTATCCCCAATTGATACATCTGATGTAACAGTTTGTCCATCTATTTTTAGCGTTAGTGAACTTTGATTCTTTTCAATACTTTTAATCTTCCCTTTTTCTTCTACAATTCCAGTAAACATGTTAGCGAGCCTCCTTTGGTCTTGCAACTACTTTTATATCCGGTCCAATTTGCTCAACGGATGTAAAGGTTAACGAGGAAGCATCGTTCATGAACAACGGTGACTCTCCACCAACCGCTGTGATGGCGTTAGCTCCTCCAAGTAGTTTCGGTGCAATGTACCAATGACATTCTTGAAACAACTGCTCTCTAACAAAAGCTCCATGGATCGTGCTTCCACCTTCTACATATAGCGACTGCACACCTTTTTCTCCAAGCACGTCTAACACATCCGAAATTCGAATCTTATCGGCTGGTAACTGCATCACTTCAATATGTGGATGGTTTGACGAAAAAGTCTCTACATCTGCTTTGTTTCCACATATTATCCATGTCGACGCTACCTGATCCAAAATTCGAGCATCATCATGTATGGATAAATTCGTATCTAAAATAATTCGAATGGGATTTTTACCACCTTGGGGCAACCTAGTGGTTAGTTGAGGGTTATCTTTTATGACCGTTTGACTACCAACTAAAATGGCATCATGTATGTCTCGCTCTTTATGAACGTCAAGCCTCGCTTCTTCTGATGTGATCCACTTGCTATCTCCAGAGGAAGTAGCCGTTTTGCCATCAAGCGTCATCGCTGCTTTTAACGTAACATACGGTCTTCGGGTTTTCATAAAATAGAAAAATTTACGATTAAGCTCTAATGCTCTTGCTTCTCCGAGGCCAATTTCAACCTCTATACCTGCTTGTTCTAACTTTGCTACTCCTTTTCCAGCTACTGCTGGATTTGGATCTAGGCAAGCAATATATACTTTTTTTAATTTGTGTTTGATGATCAGATCCGCACATGGTGGTGTTTTACCAAAGTGAACACACGGTTCTAATGTTACATATATTTCTCCGCCTTCTGCTCCCTCACCAGCTTGCGCTAACGCATGGACTTCTGCATGTTCCTTACCTGCTTGAAGATGACTCCCTATCCCAATAATTCTCCCACCTTTTACAACTACTGCTCCAACAGATGGATTAGGACTCGTTTGACCAATCGTACTTTCCGCAACAGATAAGGCCAGTGCCATATATTCTTCCTTTGTCATCTTTACCACACCCTTTCCTTTTTTGGAAAGAGAAGCAAGAAAGCCCCAAGAACTATACTTGGAGCTTTTACTACGTCTAAATAAACATACAACTGTACGTTTCTTTTCCTTTTCCCATCCAGACTTTAACTGTCGGTTTTGGAATTACACCAAATCAACCATTGCATATACATGCGCCGGGTCACGGACTTAGGATGCGAGCACATCCTTCACCGTCGGTCGGGATTTACACCCTGCCCCAAAGGAATCCTTATTCGATTACGTATAATATACCATTAAATGATGAGCCGTGCACGTTGTGAAACTTGACGATATTGTGAATTTATGAACAAATCATGCAAACTCAAGCAGTTAGGTTTTCAAATATAAAAGTATAATGGATAATTATGTTAAAATTAGTTTACTAGATAAACTAGCACTTAATTGCATATCGGGGTCGTCAACACACTGGCGACCCCGTATTTAATGTCGCTTCCTATATATTTATTTTAAAAAATTGGGACCTTTTTCTGCTTGTTCCGTCTAATACATGAAAGTAGGTGATTCTATTGAGAGATGAGGATGTTTTCGACTCGTTATTAGAGGAATACGGGGAATCTGTGAAACGATTAATCTTTTTATATGTGAGAGACAAAGCCATCACTGATGATTTAACGCAGGAGGTTTTTATAAAAGTATTCAGTCATATGAATACTTTTGAACACAACTCTTCTTATAAGACATGGATTTATAGGATTGCCATCAATCAGTGTAAGGATTATTTTCGAAGTTGGACTTATAGAAAGATCATTTTTAATCCTTTCATTGAAAAAACAAACGATAATACCCCCGAACAAATTTTAATAAGAGAAGATGAAAAGTCACTGCTTACACAAGCAATCCTATCTTTGCCCATAAAATATCGTGAAATAATTATTTTATTCTATTATAACGAGCTGAAAATGAAGGAGATAAGCAATATTTTGCAAGTGAATGAATCTACAGTGAAAACGAGAATTTCAAGGGCTAGAAACCTGTTAAAGAAAAAGCTAGGAGGTGTATACCTTGAGTAATAGGATTCGAGACAATTTGGAGGATTTTATCGGAGAAGAAAAATTGTTTACGGATAAGGACAAAAGAAACATTTATTCCAGAATCAACTCTATTAAAGAGCCCAGTAGCAAAAACACCTATGTTAAGAGGTTGTTGCATGCAGGATTACTAGTTGCGGCATTATGTGCTTTTTTCCTTACAATCTATGTAACGACAGATCAAAAGAATCTTAATGAAGCTAATATACCGCTTGAGCAAATAAATGATAACAATGTGAGAACAATCCACACTTATTTGGAGAAGGAATTCACAGGGCCAGGTCAAGAACTAAGCGATATTCTTGATCAGGGGTTATACTCCGTTGAATTAGAAAGGTATCTAGAAGAAAATTATGATGATTTGGTAGCAGACTTAGAGCAGATGATTAACAGGAATTATGTATTATCATTTCTAAGAGCTGCCCATACAGAAGGGTATCAATTACAACCAAAAGATATCAACATACAACAGATAGAGGATACGAAAAATGATGTCTATAATTACGAAGTAGAAGTAGAATATAGTAAAAATAATGAAGCTAATACAGCAACCGTTACTGGGGTTATTAACTTGAATGAAAATGGGAAGATTTCCTTGATTCGAAGGATGGATGGTCTCGAATTATTTGAAGGGTTGAACTAAGTAAAGTACCGAACAAATCGCATTTTTCACACCCATAAATCCTTAACAAAAAGAATCGCTCAGAGTTTTCTTAGACTCTGAGCGATTCTTTACCATTTGATCATGTAATTTGATTTGATTTCCTAAGTAGGCGCATGGCGAACTCAGTCTTCTCCTAATATCCTAACTTCTCTTTCTAACTCTACCCCAAATTTATCTTTCACCGTTTTTTGAACCATTTCAATCACAGCGATATAATCTGTTGCAGTTGCATTGTCTTTATTGACAATAAAACCTGCATGTTTGGTTGAAACCTCTGCCCCACCTACGCCTTTTCCTTGCAACTCACTATCTTGAATTAACTTACCAGCAAAATAGCCCGGTGGCCTTTTAAACACGCTGCCACAAGAAGGATATTCAAGAGGTTGTTTGGACTCTCTTTTGTAAGTTAGGTCATCCATAATCGCTTTTATTTCATCATATTTTCCAGGTTTTAAATCAAAACGTGCCTCTAGTACGATATAGCCTTTATCCGGGATATTACTTGTTCGATAATCCAAGTCAAGGTCTTCCGCTTTCAACGTAAGTAGTTCTCCCTCTTTCGTCACAACTACAGTATAGTGTAAGCAATCCTTCACTTCCCCGCCGTAAGCACCTGCATTCATGTACAATGCACCACCTACTGTTCCAGGAATCCCACACGCAAATTCTAATCCCGATAGCTCTTCTTCTAAAGCTTTTCTTGAAGCATCGATGATTCTAGCTCCACTTTCTGCAATGATGCTATCCCCTTCACGCTTGATCGTTGTGAAGCGCTTCGGACTCATCACAATACCTCGAATCCCACCATCACGTACAATGAGGTTTGATCCGTTACCGAGTAATGTAAAAGGAACTTCTTCCTTATTTGCTAACTTCACAATTTGCTGTACCTCTTCTATACTTGCTGGTGTAACAAATAAATCCGCTTTTCCACCTAGTTTTGTATAGGTATGATTTCTTAATTGCTCATCTACCATCACATTTTCTTTGGCTGTAATGGTAAGTAACTGTTCATATATATGATGGTATTTAACCACTTGTATCATCCTTTTTCATGCCGTTTATCAACCGACAATTAATACATACACTTTTTAAATTATAGCAGTTACACAAGCTATACATCAACAACAATTAGGCTCTAGTTTATACATATGAAAGATCATGGAGCATTGTGAGTGAGAATGCTATAGTACTTTTGCACCGAGTGTATTCGCAAAATGTCCAAGTGCCCAGTCATGGCCGGCTTGATTAAAACTGGCAACTGCATTTTGATAAATGTAGAGATCAAAGCCTTTATTATAAGCATCTATGGCTGTGTGGAGAACACAAATATCCGTGCATACGCCAACTAGATATATCTCGTTTATGCCGCGTTCTCTCAACTTCATTTCCAAATCTGTTCCAGCAAATGCACTATATCGTGTCTTATCCATATAGTTCACTTGGGGAAGATATTTTATCTTCTCATACAACCCCTGTAATTCACCGTATAGCGTACGTCCTTTTGTACCTTTTATATTATGTGGTGGAAATAGGGACGTTTCTGGGTGGAACGTATCCCCTTCGTCATGCCCATCAATCGCAAATACAACAAAGTCTTCCGCATCAACAAATTGTTTGGTAATTGCAACAACTTCATTCTCAATCGCTTGGCCCGCTTCCCCACAAGTTAGTTTTCCATCATCTGCGACAAAGTCATATGTATAGTCAATGTTGATTAATGCTCGTTTAATCATGATCCTCTCTCCTTCTGTTTTCACTCTACATTAACTAATTCTACGGTCACTGATCGGAAACCTTTCCTCTATTCTATTTTGTTATGAGAAAGAGTGCTGGGTAGCCTAGGCGGACATTTTTTCCGCTATTTATAGTTAAATTAATGATTTTGGTAAGTTCGCGGACATTTTTTCCGCTATTTTACTAACTAGTAGTCTTATTTCTATTATTTGGAGTGAATAGCGGAAAAAATGTCCTCTTGCAACTTGGAATTGGTAGTTTTCATGAAAATAACGGAAAAAATGGCCGCCCAATCTATCTCTCAAAAAAATAAAAAAGCCTAGACATCGTCTAGACTTTCCTTGTTAGCCCATTAAAGCTACCATTAGCGCTTTCTGTGCATGTAATCTATTTTCTGCTTGTTGGAACACAACAGATTGTTTTCCATCAATAACTTCTGCCGACACTTCTTCACCTCTATGCGCAGGTAGGCAATGCATAAAAATGGCGTCCGTCTTCGCATAGCTAAACAGCTCATCATTAACCTGGAAGTTCGCAAAGTGTTTCTCGCGCTCTAATTGCTCACTTTCTTGCCCCATGCTTGCCCAGACATCTGTGTAGATTACATCTGCATCTTTGACAGCTTCAACTGGGTCTGATGTAACCAACACTTCTGTACCAACAGCAAAGCCTTTCGCTTTCTCCGTGATAGCAGGACTTGGCTGGTAACCTTCCGGAGCTGCAATCGCAACATCGAGTCCCATTTTAGCCGCACCAATCATAAGTGAATTGGCCATGTTATTGCCATCACCAATATAGGCGATCTTTTTGCCCTTCAAACTACCTTTTACTTCTTTGATCGTTTGTAAGTCTGCAAGCACCTGGCATGGGTGATAGTCATCTGTAAGACCATTGATTACAGGAATACTTGCATTCTCTGCTAACTCTTCCACATCTGCCTGCGAAAAAGTTCGAATCATAATACCATCTAAATAACCTGACAATACTTTTGCTGTATCCGAGATCGGTTCCCCTCTACCTAACTGGATATCTTTTGAACTAAGAAAAAGTCCTGTTCCACCTAATTGATAAATACCAGATTCAAAGGATACGCGTGTACGTGTGGATGATTTTTCAAAAATCATTCCTAAGATCTTGCCTTTTAGCGGTTGAACGATTTCTCCATTTTTATGCTTTGTCTTTATCTCTTCCGCTAGCTCCAGTAGATAGTCGATCTCTTCTGGTGAATAGTCAGCCAACGTTAACATGTCGCGACCTTTTAATTGTTCTTTTATATCTTGGGAGGTTACACCTACTGTCACCGCAACACACGCTCCTTTTTGTTGATTTGATTACGTTCTTTCGTGTACGAATTAATAGCAACCGGTTCTTCTTGGACTTGCCCCGCCGCTTGTATATATACAAACAAGGTTTCGTTCGATGTAACACACATGGTATCCGACTTTAAGGCATCTTCTCTTAGCTTCACGTGTTCATCATACTCTCCATTATGATTGGTGCTACACATCAATTGGAAACCATTGTCTAGACAAATCTCTTGTGCTTCTGAAATAGTTATTTGTTGGTCAACCTTTATTCCGTTAACGTCTAGTAGTTTTGCAGTTGCTTCATCCGCAGCTATTTTAGCAGATAAGCCTGATAGAGACTCTATCACATTGTCATATACAACATCCATCGATAAGAAAATCGTATCCTCTTTTGTTAATGGCTTCAGACTTTTTTCCTTCCAGCCGAATGCTTTGGCCATCGCCGTTTCAACTGTAGAACCTAGACCAATCGCTTCCCCTGTTGATTTCATTTCTGGTCCTAAGAAGGAATCAACCCCAGGTAATTTGTTTGTTGAAAATACAGGCATTTTCACAGCATAAAATGGAACATCCTGATGCAACCCTAACTTCCACTCTTGGTCTTCTAACGCTTCACCCATTTGCACGCGAGTCGCTAAATCAACCATTGGTACCCCAGTAATCTTACTAGAAATGGGTACAGTTCTTGAAGCACGTGGGTTTACTTCCAACACATAGATGGTCTTTTTGTCCTCACTGATTACAAACTGGATATTCATAATTCCTTTTACATCAAGTTCCTTAGAGATCTTCTGTGCGTAAGATTCAATGAGTTTCTTTTGGGCATCATTTAAGCTAGGCGCAGGGAAAATAGCAATACTATCTCCAGAGTGTACACCTGCACGTTCCACATGTTCAAAAATTCCTGGAATTAATATATCTTCTCCGTCACATACCGCATCGATCTCTACTTCAGATCCAGTAATAAATCGATCGATCAATAATGGGAAGATACGAGAACCTGGTGACGTTTCTTTTATATTTTCAAGATAGTTCATTAATTGGTTTTCATTACGAACGACAACCATTCCTCTTCCACCAATAACATACGATGGACGAATAAGAATAGGATACCCAATCTTTGTAGCCACTTCTTTTGCATCATCAAAGTTCATGACAGATTCCCCTGGGATATGAGGAATGTCTAGTTTTTGCAACAATTGATAGAACTGATCACGATCTTCTACCGCCTCAATCGCCTTCAAATCTGTTCCAACGATTTTTACGCCTGCTTTCTCTAGCCCATTCGCTAGATTGATAGCTGTTTGACCGCCGAATTGTACTAGAACACCATCTGCATTTTCTTTCTTCACTACATGCAATACGTCTTCTTCTGTTAGTGGTTCAAAATAAAGATGGTCTGCCGTATTGAAATCCGTACTTACAGTTTCCGGATTATTGTTAATAACAATCGCGTCAATTTTTTGTTCTCTTAAAGACATCGCCGCGTGAACAGAGCAATAGTCAAATTCTACACCCTGACCAATTCGTATCGGTCCAGATCCAAGTACCACCATACGTTTGGAACCAGTTAATGGCTCAACTTCATCGATCTCATTCCATGAACTGTAGAAATATGGTGTTTCCGCAGAAAACTCAGCTGCACATGTATCTACCATTTTATAAGAGGGTGCTAGATTAGATGTTTCTAATCGTTTTCTTACGTCTTCTGTTTGGACATTTAGTAGTGTTGCCAGTGTTTGGTCTGTAAAACCTAATAATTTTGCCTTTTTCAAGGTTTGATCACTAAGATCCGCCCACTGCTTCTGCTTTAGATCTTTTTCAGTATGAATCAAGATGGACAATTCATGTAAGAAGTACTTATTAATCGCCGTTATGTCATGAATAGCATCGACTGTATAACCTCGTCGCAATGCTTCAGCCACAACAAACAAACGGTCATCCGTCGCTTCGTCTAACTCATGGTTAATCTGTGCATCTGTTAATTTTTCTAGACTTGGCAAGTGTACATAGTCCAATCCTATTTCCAATGAACGCACCGCTTTATTTAAAGCAGCTGGGAAATTTCTTGCCAACGCCATTACTTCCCCTGTTGCTTTCATTTGCGTACCAAGTAATCTGTCAGCCTTCGTAAACTTGTCAAAAGGCCAACGTGGAATCTTCAGTGCAATATAGTCAATCGCTGGTTCAAAGCTAGCATACGTATCACCAGTGATTGGGTTTATTACTTCATCCAAGTGATAGCCAAGCGCGACTTTCGCAGCAATTCTAGCAATTGGATAACCAGTAGCCTTTGATGCCAAAGCACTCGAACGACTAACTCGTGGATTTACTTCAATAATGATATATTCATTGCTTTCTGGATTAAGTGCAAATTGAATATTACATCCGCCAATTACTCCTAATTCACGGATTACACGACATGAAGATGTACGTAGCATTTGGTACTGCCTGTCATTTAACGTTTGTGATGGTGCAACAACGATACTGTCTCCAGTATGTACACCTACAGGATCAAAGTTTTCCATATTACACACGATAATACATGTATCATTTGCATCACGCATGACTTCATATTCAATTTCTTTCCATCCTTTAACGCTTTGTTCAATCAACACTTGGTTGATTGGACTTGCATAAAGGCCATTTTTAACAATTGTCCGAAGATGTTGCTCATCTTTCGCAATACCACCACCAGCACCACCTAGTGTGTAAGCTGGTCTTACGATAAGTGGATAACCTACTGTTTTTGCAAATGTAACGGCTTCTTCAACCGAGGTCGTGGATTTACTTTCTGCAACAGGCTCATCAATGGATTTCATCATCGATTTAAAGATTTCACGATCCTCACCTTTTTGAATCGTATCAAGCGGTGTGCCCAACAACTCTACTTTATGCTTTTCCAAAACCCCAGCATTTGTGAGAAGAATCGCCATGTTTAGCCCTGTTTGACCACCCAATGTAGGCAGTAATCCATCTGGTTGTTCTTTCTCAATTATTTTAGTAATGGATTCTAAAGTTAACGGTTCTAAATATACTTTATCTGCAATATTTTCATCGGTCATGATCGTTGCAGGATTATTATTAACAAGGATTACTTCAACGCCTTCTTCTTTTAACGCTAAGCAAGCCTGGGTACCAGCATAGTCAAATTCAGCTGCTTGCCCGATCACAATTGGGCCTGAACCTATGACTAGTACTTTCTTGATATGCTCGAACTTAGGCATGCTGTTTCTCTCCCTTTGCTACTAGTTGTTTAGTAAAGTTTACGAAAATGTTGTGTGTGTCAATTGGGCCTGGGTGTGCTTCAGGGTGGAATTGAACGGTCATCACATTCTTCGTGCGGTGAATTAATCCCTCCACAGACTTGTCATTTACGTTAATGTGCGATACTTGCCAGTCTTTCTCTTCCACTGAATCCATATCGACTACATAGCCATGATTTTGAGAAGTGATGAGTACATTACCAGTGATTAAGTCTTTTACTGGGTGATTACTTCCTCTATGTCCATATGGTAAACGTTTAGTCGTCGCACCATAAGCTAAAGCTACAAGCTGATGACCTAGACAAATACCTAGCGTTGGATAATGATCAGCAATCTGCTTAATGTTGGAGGCTAAGTGACTAAGGCTTTTCGGATTACCTGGTCCATTGGAAAGCAAAATCCCATCCGGATCCAATGCTTGGATTTGCTCAAATGTAGTATCAAAAGGAACAACCGATACGTCACAACCGAGATCTAAAAGAGAATGCATAATCGAATGTTTAAATCCAAAATCCATCACCACCACATGAGGGGCCGAAAAAGCTTGTTTTTTAGTTTTAAAGCTTTTAATTTCCGTCACGGATACTCGTTGCACTACATTAGTTGCTACAGTGTCTTTCTCCGGGAAGTTTTCTTTATTTTCAGTAATTTTCCCGTATACTTCACCTTGTTCTCGGATAATACGGGTAAGTGCTCTCGTATCCACTCCGTACAGTGTTGGTATATTATATTTTTCAATCATCTCAACGATGGAATAATTAGATTGATAGTGGTCCGGTGTATAACATGGATTGGAGATAATTAATCCAGATAAAGATGGTTTGATACTTTCTGAATCAATATCGTTGAACCCATAGTTACCGATCAAAGGATATGTCATTGTAACAATTTGCCCTGCATAAGATGGATCTGTCATTACCTCTTGGTAACCAGTCATCGCGGTATTAAACACCATTTCTCCTTCTGCTGTTACACTAGAGCCTAACCATACCCCTTCTAGAACGTCCCCTGTGCTTAATGTAAGATAACCTACTTTTTCCTCCATAGATGCTCCCTCCCAAAACTAGGTTCGTATAATAAATTGGTAGAAAACCGCTCCTGACCAACCTAATATTTATACTTAATTATTTATAATTATACAAGCCTTGGCAAAATAAAGGCTTAGCCTCCCATTCATATTGGCAAACTAAGAATCACCTTTACTATACTCCCCACTTATATAACAAGAACTAAGCCTCTCTAATGAGGCAGAGACTTAGTTCCGTGTTTGTTTGTTATTCAGCTATTAGCACACTAATTTGTTTCGCATGCTTTTCAATCCACTCGTCACTTGCTTCGAATAACTTTTCCGCTTTTTCTATTTGTTCTTCCACACGGTTTCTAGCAGTACCACCAGCCACGTTACGTGCATTTACTACCGCTTTTGGTGAAAGGACATCATAGATATCTCCTTCAATTAAAGAAGAAAATTCCTGAAATTCTTCCAATTTAAGATCAAGCAGATACTTATTTTCGTTGATACAATGTAATACGACTTGCCCCACAACTGCATGGGCTTCTCTAAATGGAAGGTCTTTACCTACAAGATAATCAGCAAGATCCGTGGCATTAGAGTAATCCTTCGCCACCGCTTCATACATATTTTCTTTCTTCACATCCATTGTCTCAATCATTGGTGCAAATAAAGCTAAGGCACCTTTTAATGTTTCGACTGTATCAAACATACCTTCTTTATCTTCTTGCATGTCTTTGTTATAAGCTAATGGTAAACCTTTTAATGTCGTTAACATCCCGATAAGGTTTCCAACTACTCTTCCTGTTTTACCACGCACTAACTCTGCAACATCTGGATTCTTCTTCTGTGGCATCATACTACTTCCTGTACAGAATGCATCATCTAATTCCACAAAATTGAATTCAGCACTTGACCATTGGACAAGCTCTTCACAGAGACGTGAAAGGTGCACAGATATTAGCGATGCGTTGGATAAAAACTCCACAACAAAATCCCGATCACTAACCGCGTCTAAACTGTTATCACAAATACCATCAAAGTTTAACTTTTCTGCTACAAAATGACGGTCGATCGGGAAAGATGTCCCAGCAAGTGCCCCTGCTCCAAGTGGTGATTGATTGACACGCTTCCAGCTATCCTGCAAGCGTTCCATATCTCTTTGGAACATAAACACATAAGCCATCATATGGTGTCCGAATAATACCGGTTGTGCACGCTGTAAGTGCGTGTATCCTGGTAAAACTGTATCCAAGTTATCTTTGGCTTGCGTATATAGTGACTGTTGCACATTTAAGAGTAGTTGATTAAGTGTAATCAGTGCATCACGTAAATATAAACGCATATCAAGCGCTACTTGGTCATTACGGCTTCTGCCGGTGTGTAATTTACCACCGACAGGGCCAACTTCATCTATTAATAATTTTTCCACATTCATATGAATGTCTTCGTTATCTTCTGTTAACTCTGCTTCGCCAGCATTTATTTTCTGTGCAACAACTTTCAATCCTTTTGAAATCGTAGCAGCATCTTCATCAGAGATGATGTTGCACTTTGCTAGCATTTCTACGTGGGCAAGACTTCCTTGGATATCAAACTGTGCTAATTTTTGGTCGAAACGGATCGATGCCGTATATTCATCCACTAATTCGTTTGTTGGTTTTGTAAAACGTCCGCCCCATAGCTTCATTGTTTCACTGCTTCCTTTACACTAACGACTGCTTTTTCAATAGATGCAGCATCTTTATTTTCATGCACTTTGTTCACTTGAGAGTGTACTTGTGTTGGTAACCCCCAAAGCTTAATAAATCCTAGTGCAGCATCGTGATCGAATGCATCACCTTTGTTATACGTAGCAAGATCTAAATCATATAGAGAATGCTTAGACTCACGGCCAAGTACGTGCGCGTGACCTTTATAAAGCTTCACTTTCACTGTACCAGACACATACGTTTGTGTTGTTTCGATAAATGCTTTTAAACCATCTGTTAATTGAGAGAACCATAGACCGTTATACACAGTTTCAGATAATTTGTGCTCAATCATTGGCTTAAATGAAGCAACTTCTCTTGGAAGTGTTAAAGCTTCAAGTTCCTTATGTGCGGTAATCAAAGTAATTGCCCCAGGACACTCATATACTTCACGAGACTTAATACCAACAAGACGGTTTTCTACGTGATCAATACGTCCTACCCCGTGTTTTCCAGCTATGCTATTAAGTTCAAGAATAAGTTCATGTAATGGCATTGATTTTCCATCAAGTGAAACTGGTTTACCTTGTTCAAAAGTAATTTCAACCACTTGTGGCTTATCTGGTGCATCCTCTGGATTTGTTGTTAATTCAAACGCACCCTCTGGCGCCTCTGCCCAAGGATCTTCCAATATGCCACACTCATTACTACGTCCCCATAAGTTTTGGTCTACACTGTATGGGTTATCTAAATCGATTGGAATTGGAATACCATTGTCTTGTGCATATTTTATTTCTTCATCTCTCGTCATTTTCCACTCACGTACAGGAGCAACGATCTTCAAGTTTGGATTTAGAGCAGTAAATGCCACATCAAATCTTACTTGGTCATTTCCTTTTCCTGTACAACCATGCGCAACAGCTACCGCGCCTTCTTTTTCAGCAATATCTACAAGTACTTTTGCAATTAACGGACGTGATAATGCTGATACTAACGGATATATTCCTTCATAAAGAAGATTGGCTTTTAAGGCTGGTAGGACAAAATCTTCTGCATAAAGCGCTTTTGCATCTACAGAATAAGACTTAATCGCACCAACATCTAGCGCTTTATTTTTAACAAACTCTAAATCTTTACCTTCCCCAACATCTAATCCAACTGCAATAACATCATAATTGTACTTATCTTGTAACCATTTAATTGCAACGGAAGTATCTAATCCTCCAGAATACGCTAATACGATTTTTTCTTTACCCATTTGGTATCTCCCCTAACATTTGTGTTTATATTTCAATAGATACATTATTTTAATTTATTGTGTATGAATTATTATGCACTATTAAGTATATTAATTCAACCGTTAATCGATATTTTTTTTATTATTTTTTCAAAAAATATAATTACAGAATAATAGTGTTAATTCAAGTGCTTAAAACAACTCAATGACGGCAATTTTTAGGGGACATTACTAAGAATAATGTCCCCGTTAATGTATGCGGTAGGTGTATATTCGTTACAAGGGTTTTAAATAATTAATATTTGTCTACCTACCTTCCATGATAGCTTCGTTTATTAAGATTACTGTCATGAGCTAACTTCATTTTCCAATGGTATAGACCCAACGATTACTTTTTCCAACATAGACTATATATAACAAGCTAAATTATGCATAAACATTACATTTTTATGCATAAAAGCATCTTTGTAACCTATTTCATTCTATTCCGTCTATTTAATAAAGAAAAAAGGTGGGTTAATATGAAAAAGCGTGTACTGTACATCATGTTTATACTGCTGGGCGTTATATTAGTTGCTTGTAGTAACGATCAAAACTCTTTAGAGGAAAGCGCAAATGAAGATGCAGGAATGGACACGGAAGAATCTGCGGATATGGAAATGAAAATGAGTGACGATGGCGAATACGAGAATCAGGCCGAATCACCTCAGGAAGATGTCGTAGCAGATGAAGCCACTAACGGTTCTACACCACAAGTAAACAGGATGATTATTTATAACGCAAACCTTACCGTTGAAGTAAAAAACTATACAAACGCAATGAATGAACTGCAAAAGCAAGTTACAGACCAGGGCGGTTATATTGTAGAATCAAACACCTACGGCGGTTCGGAGGAAGACCTTTCTGAGGGAATGATTAAAGTACGTATTCCGCAAGAAAAGTTTCAATCCTTCATTCAACTTATCGAGCAAGGTAGTGTGAAGGTTGTTGAAAAGAATGTATCTGGTGAAGATGTAACCGAACAGTACGTAGATTTAGAGTCACGATTGAAGTCAAAAAGAGTAGTAGAAGAACGTTTACTTTCTTTTATGGAACAAGCAGAAAAAACGGAAGATCTCTTAAAAATATCATCAGACTTAGCTAAGGTTCAAGAAGAGATAGAGCAGTTAACTGGTAAAATGAATTACTTAAAAAACCAATCAGACCTCGCAACCGTTACGATTCATATGTATGAAAACCGAGTGAACATTCCTTCTGTAAATCAAGAAGAATTGAATACTTGGGATAAAACGAAAGAACAATTTATGAATAGTATCAACTTTTTACTAGCGGCGTTTTCGGGATTGGTTGTATTTTTTGTAGGAAATCTCCCTTCTTTAATCCTTTTAGGAATCCTTGGCATCATTGTTTATCGTATCGTTAGGAAAAGAATGAAAGATGAACCAAAGGGGAACTCGTAATCCGAGTCCCCCTTCTTTTTCTAGAAAATTTAAAATTTATTTATTTTCTAGACTTTGTTCGGCGATCTGGATCATTCTTTTAACCATCTCGCCACCCACGGAACCGTTTGCTCGCGCAGTAGTATCAGCGCCTAATTCAACGCCAAACTCGCTTGCGATTTCTTCTTTCATGTTGTTCAACGCATTTTCTGCACCTGGAACTAACAATTTATTAGAAGCCATTCGCAATCACTCCTTGTGGGATAAGTGAACAGAAGATAACTGTTCATTTCTTATGGTGTGTGGATGAAGCTTACTTTACCCCTGTAAATATTTAGGGAGAATTTTTATTACTAAATTTTGTATTAGAACGGATTATCTATAAACTGTATAGTAATTTAATTATTGATTTCATCGTCAATTCGCAAGAGAAGACGTGCAGTAGCCAATCAGAACAGACTTCGATTTGGACAACATGTGCGACTGAAAGCCTTTCAGAGTCAGAATCACGCTAGGATTCGGACATCATGTGCGTGCGAAAGTCTTTCAGAGTCAGAATCACGCTAGGATTCGGACATCATGTGCGAGCAAAAGCCATTCAGAGTCAGAATCACGCTAGGATTCGGACATCATGTGCGAGCAAAAGCCATTGAGAGTCTGAATCACGCACGGATTCGGACATCATGTGCGAGCAAAAGCCATTGAGAGTCAGAATCACGCTAGGATTCGGACATCATGTGCGAGCAAAAGCCATTCAGAGTCAGAATCACGCTAGGATTCGGACATCATGTGCGAGCAAAAGCCATTCAGAGTCAGAATCACGC
>NZ_JAOALK010000012.1 GCF_025154055.1 Aquibacillus koreensis | reverse complement strand
ATTAAAATGTCTGTCGGGTTGTGAGATACTGTACCAGCTAGTAAGAAAGAGAAGTTCATCACCATTCCGAAGAAGGCAGCTGCTGTTGTGAAACATCCAAGCATTAAACCAAGTCCTACTAACACTTCACCCCATGGAACAAGGATGTTGAAAAGGTCCGCATTTGGGATTGCGAAAGCTTGTAAGAAATCAACGTACCATCCATAAACGACACCATCTGGACCTGCGACTGGATTTGCCACTGCGCCTTGTAAAAATCCTGTTGCATCAAATCCACCTGTAACTTTTCCTAAACCTGCTGTAAACCACATATAGCCTAGATAAATTCGAATGATTGTTAAAACCCCAGCTACAACGTTATTTTTTCTTAATAATTCAAACATGTCGATCACTCCTAATTTTAGTTTTATATTGTTCATCATTTCACATATAGTTTTTCAAGAATTCTTGTTTGTGTCTTTCTATGTTTTTATATTAACACGTATAATAAGTATAGAAAATAAGTTTGTGTAATACTTCACAAATAAGAAACAAAGTTATGACAAATGCGTGAAGAATGGAAATTAATATTGACAGGTGGAAACAGGGGGACGGTTCTTGTGCACACAAAAGTGTGCACAGAAGAACCGTCCCCCTGTTTCCACCTCCCTCTGTATCGAGATTTTTAGATAATATGATTTTCCAAATGTAGCATTGGATAGTAAAATGATGGTTATGATTGAAAGTAGGAGTGGGCTATGGATAAATATATACAAACACTAGTGAAAAATGTAAGAACAAAGCTTGATGAATGGTTTAATCAACAAGAGAATATTCAACTAGAGGATTTGTATCGGTTTCTGCATTCGATAGCTGGAACTGCAGCAACGATTGGCTTTGATGAAGCAGGCGAAGCGGCAAAAGCATTGATGCTGCAATTAGAGACAGTAGAAGATCCGGAATGGACACAAGCAAAGCTCAAGGATTTCTTATACCCGTTAATTTCCGTTTTTTATTATCAAGATGTAAATGAAGACATCGAGGATTTAAAAAACGCAGTAAATACAGAGCAGAAACTCATCTTAATGATCGATGAGGATACGAGCTTTTTAATGATGATGAAGGAAGAGTTAGAAAAGAACAATTGGGTAGTTATGTCTGTTGCGAACCCCGACCGTACGATCCAATCATACTATGACTTTCACCCAGATTGCGTCATGATTAATATCTCGAATAATGATTCGATTGGGATAAAAAACTATCTCCAATTAAAGGACAATATGAGAAAGAAATTCATACCAACGATCATGATGAGTCAGGATAATGCAAAAGAAATACGTCTGAAAGCCTACCAATTAGGTGCTGACGATTTTATCCATAAAACGATGGACATGGATGAATTGACGATTAGGATTAATCGACAATTGGAAAGAAAGCAAGAGCTTGATGCGTTAATCATGATCGACAACTTAACGAATGTTTACAACCGAAATTATTTGCATCACCTATATAGTCAATTGATTCATCATCGTAAACAAAGCCGTCATAACTTTTCGATCGCGATGGTTAATATCGACGATTTTAAAGCTATCAATGATACCAATAGCCATGTAACTGGAGATTATGTGTTACAAACATTTGCCAATCATATGAAAAAAGGGCTAAGTGTGCATGATGTAATCATTCGATATGGTGGAGACGTGTTTATTTTTCTACTTCCAGAATCAACAGCAGATCAAGCAAAAGAAGTCCTAGATATTTTATTGGAAGAATTCGCTACGATTCCATTTGAATATGGAAAACACCACTTCATCTGTACTTTTTCTGCAGGAGTAGTGGAAGTAGAAGAGAATGACGAAGATCTAATTAAAAACATCGAGATGGCAGAGGCAGCCTTGCATCAAGCGAAGGCTAATGGGAAAAAACAAGTGAGACTTGTGCAACGTGAACAGTTGCCTAGTCTTCCGAAACATCTTCATATTGGGATTGTCGATGATGATCCAATTATCCGTACGATGCTAGAAGAGTTAGTGCATAAAAGTAAGATTACCGATGGGTATTCCTTGGATATCCAAACATTCACAAATGGAATGGAATTTCTGGAGTCTGAATGGCACAAGCGTTCAGAAGATCCTTACTTAATTGTGTTGGATGGAATGATGCCGAGAATGGATGGTATCGAGGTCTTGCAAAATGTAAGAGAATATCGTGATCAAGATAAATATACGGTTATTATGCTAACGTCGAGAAAAAGTGATCGTGATATCGCACGTGCGTTGACATTAGGAGCCGATGACTACATTACGAAACCTTTTAAATTGCTCGAGTTAGAAACGAGAATAGGTCATCTGATCAAGAGGATGAAATAGCGATGGAAGTAACTTTTTTATCTCTTTTTATGGTATTCGTTGTGATGCTTTTTATATTAATAAGTATTTTTCTTTACCTTCTTACGAAAAAGGTAGCAAACAATCAAACGAGAGCGAAGATTAATCAGTACAAAGAGGCGTATCGCTTGGATATGTTTCAATTTTTGCAAGCAGGAAAAGCTGTATCTTTTGGCAATTTTCAAGACGATCAGGAAAAGTTTATCGCTTGTAAGGAGTTACTGCAAGAATATGCGAATGTCATTGCTAGCGAAGATATGAAAGAGAGAATCAACGACTTCGCTAAGGATTATTTGACGTCGTATATCCAGAAAGAACTGAAACGTAGACGGTGGAGCTTAAGGATGAATGCCTTATATTTAGTAGAAGAATTTGAGATGGCGCATCTAACCAATGAATTATCTAGACTGTATAACAAAAGAAAGTTAGGTGTATTGGAAAAAACGCAACTTTTAAAGCTATTTGCCTTATTTGATCATGCCGAGATCATGGATTACTTAAAAAATAATACAGATGATTTATCTGAATTCGCACTGATGGATATTTTGTCCGTGATGACGGAAGCGCGTGTTGAGCAGCTTGCCGATGGAATGAATGACCTTCCAATGCGTTTTAAGTACATCGTTGTAGAGGTCATTGGAAAAAAACAGTTGATCGAATATCATCCACTGCTTCGTAACCTTATCATCGAAAGCAAGGAAGAAATCGAGCTTAAGATCAGAGCGTTTAAGGCGATGGTGCTTTTGGGTATGAAACTAGATAGCGACATCATAGAGGAAGCTTTGGAATCAGAACACTGGCAACTTCGAATGATGGCCGCACGGTTAGCTGGGGTTCACCGTTTGGAGGTTTTCAAGGATAAATTAATCTCACTTCTAAGTGACAGCGAATACGCTGTGCGTGCGGAGGCTGCAAAGGCAATTTTAACGTATAAAGGTGGCGCCAAAGTGTTGCAAAGGGTTGTAACCGAATCTAGTGATCCATTTGCAAAAGATATGGCCACAGAGTGGCTTGAAAAGGAGAGCGTTTTCTATTAATTGGTCCAATGTATTAGTTGTGGGTAGTTGGTTTATTTTAATTTACATGGTTCTCATTATTTTAGTCTATGGCGCGATGTTACTGCTTTCTCTTTTTCAGATTCGAAAAAGCTATCAACTAGATGATTATGAACCGTAT
Source organism: Aquibacillus koreensis (assembly GCF_025154055.1). GTDB lineage: Bacteria > Bacillota > Bacilli > Bacillales > Amphibacillaceae > Aquibacillus_C > Aquibacillus_C koreensis. Next base: position 233,071 of record NZ_JAOALK010000012.1, on the reverse strand, counting down.
GAGGATTTGTTGCATTCCGAAGAAACAAAGCCGGTGTCTATTCTCGTCCCAGCTTATAATGAGTCGGTCGGGATTAATAGCAGTATCAGGTCGTTGTTAAGTATTGAATACCCTGAATACGAGATTATTATCATTAATGATGGCTCGAAGGATGACACGCTTGAAAAGCTTATAGAGAAATTTAAATGTCAGAAAATCAATCGTGTGATTCGAAAACAAATTGTTACGAAACAAGTAAAAGCAGTCTACCGATCTACCATATATACAAACTTAGTCGTCATAGATAAGGAAAACGGCGGCAAAGCAGATGCGTTAAATGCCGGCATTAATTGCTCTAGTTATCCATATTTCTGCTCCCTTGATGGGGATTCCATTATTGAGCGAAGTGCATTTCTGAAGGTGTTGAAACCGATTATTGAATCGGACGATGAAGTCATTGCGTCTGGCGGAAGTATTCGGATCGCGAACGGCTGTAAAATTGAAAACGGTGAGATTGTCGAGACGGGGTTATCCAAGAAACCTTTAGTCATAATGCAAGTAGTTGAATATTTGCGTGCGTTTTTAACGGGAAGAGTTGGACTCAGTCATAACAACCTTTTACTGATTGTATCCGGTGCATTCGGTGTATTTTCAAAAAAATGGGTCGTAGAAGCTGGTGGTTATGCCCACACAGTTGGAGAGGATATGGAGCTTGTCGTTAGGCTACATCGACTCATTAAGGAAAAAAAGGTAAACAAAAAAATTGTCTACGTGCCGGATCCAGTTTGTTGGACGGAAGCGCCAGAATCGATCAAATTTTTACGTCGACAGCGGAAAAGATGGCATCGAGGCTTGTTTGACAGTCTTTGGAAGCATCGAAAATTAATGTTTAATCCAAAATACGGTTCAATTGGTCTCGTATCGATGCCATACTTCTTTTTTATTGAATTTTTAGGACCGTTAATTGAACTAATTGGTTATATTTTACTTGGCGTATCGGTGATAACTGGAAGTATTTATATCGAATACGCGATCATCTTTTTCCTATTGTCCCTTATTTATGGGTCGATTTATTCGATGGCATCCGTCCTTTTAGAAGAGTGGAGTATGGAAAGATATACAAAAGTTCGTCATTTCGTCGCGTTATTTTTTGTTTCCCTTACAGAAACATTATGGTACCGACCAATGACTGTGCTTTGGCGTGTTGAAGGAATGGTCGAGATGTTATTTGGTAAAAAAGGTTGGGGAGAAATGGTAAGAAAAGGTGTATCAAATGACTAACAAAAAAGGGTTATTTATAGGGGTGTTTCTACTGGTGCTTTTATTTTCCTCACCGGTTTGGTTATGGCAACTAAAAGGATCAGAAGAGGTAAATGTATTAATTGTAGATAAAACTGTTCCAGATCAAACCTACCGTGAACATAAAGGTTTAGTTTGGTTGTTAAATCATTTGAAGGTAAAACAGGCCGTGGGAAAGGCTTATGATGTGCAAGAAGATTATGTTGGCTTTGTTCCAACAGATCAGCCTCCCGAGTTCGAGGTAAGAGAGCTTCCTGATGATTTATCCGCCTATGACCTTTTGTATGTTGCAGATGGCTACGGGGTTTATCAAGATGAATACACGGGCAACAATCAGAATGGTGCGCGTTCTGAACTATTATATGGTGGCATGACAGCAGATGAGGTGACCCGGATACGGTCATCTTTAATCGAGAATCACCAAACATTAATTGCGGAGTTTAATACATTTGGTTCTCCAACAGAGCAACATGTGAGGGAAGGATTCTATGATCTACTAAATGTAAGATGGTCGGGATGGATGGGGCGTTATTTTGTTGATTTGCAAAATAATGAGGTGCCAATCTGGCTTAAGCAAAATTTTGAAAAGCAATACGGGGAGTCCTATGATTTTGAAGGAAGCGGACTTGTATTTGTGCATGAAAATGATCAGGTAGTGGTCATCACCGACGATGAACTGTCTGGCGATGATGCGGTAACTTTCGAACCAACTGAGGAAGCTCTAGATCTTTATGATATCGATAAAGAAATTGCTTATAATTATTGGTTCGATATTGTTGAGGCAGGTGATCAGGAAGAAGTACAAGCCGATTTCAACCTGCATTTATCGAAATCGGCAGAAAAGCAACTGACGGAAAATGAGATACCATTAACTTTTCCTGCAGTGATCCATCATGAAAATCAATCGTACGATAGCTATTATTTTGCTGGTGATTTTGCAGACCAAGAGCAGGTGCCTAGTATGCACGGCCTGAGTGGAATTGCTTGGTTACAAAAGCAATTTGCGTTTGATAAAGCAGGCAGAACAGACTTATTTTACTGGAAAGCGTATGTGCCGGTGATGAAGGAGATCGTATTGAATTTGGAAAACGAAAGAAAGGAAGAAGCAGTATCGACACCAGATATAAAAGTACAAGATGATATGAAGTACACCGGTCAATCTGGCGAAAACTACTTGCAAGTATATAAAAATGGGGAATGGCAAGATATATTAGTCAAAGGTGTCAACATGGGGATTGCCAAACCAGGTGCCTTTCCTGGTGAAACGAAAATAACGAGAGCCGAATATGCAAGATGGTTTGAGCAAATAAGTGAGATGAATGCAAACGCAATCCGAGTGTACACGATTCATCCACCAGGCTTTTATCAAGCACTTTATGAACATAATCAAAATAGTGAGAATCCGTTGTACCTGTTCCACGGGGTATGGGTGAACGAAGAGATTTTAGTTGAAAAACAAAATGCATATGACCCAGAAGTAACGGAAGAGTTTAAAGCAGAGATTAAACGAATCATTGACATTGTAAATGGCAATGCAAGCATAGAGGCTAGACCTGGTCATGCAAGTGGAGAATATGTGCACGATCTTTCCCCTTACCTATTGGGATGGGTAATTGGTATCGAGTGGGATCCAAACGTCGTGGTCGCAACCAATGATAAAAATCCGAACAAGGCAGCTTTTGATGGGAATTATTTTACGACAGACAATGCTTCTCCGTTTGAGAATTGGCTAGCGGAGATGATGGATTTCACGGCTACATATGAGGCCGAGAATTACCAGTGGCAGCATCCAATGAGCTTTACCAACTGGGTGACAACCGATTTATTAACCCACCCTGCTGAGCCGAGTGAGGAAGAAGACATGGTTTCGGTTGACCCGAACAAAATAAAGGCAAAGGATGCCTTCTATCCAGGCCAATTTGCTTCGTATCATATTTATCCGTATTATCCAGACTTTTTAAACTATGAAAAGAAGTATGTGGAGTATCTCGATCATCGCGGCGAGAAAAACAACTATGCGGGTTATCTAAATGATATGAAACAACACCATAACATGCCTTTGCTCGTTGCGGAGTTTGGTATTCCTGCATCACGGGGACTGACACATGAAAATGTGTATGGTCTTGACCAAGGGCATCATTCGGAACAAGAACAGGGACAGTTTTTAAGTCGATTGTTTGAAGATATTGTGGAAGAAGATGTAGCTGGTGGTCTTGTCTTTACGTGGCAGGATGAGTGGTTTAAACGAACATGGAATACGATGGACTATGATAATCCAGACCGCCGACCTTTCTGGGATAACATCCAGACGAACGAGCAGCATTTTGGCTTGTTAAGCTTTGAGCCAGGAACGAAAGAGAAACAATATCTCGTGGATGGGGATACATCCGATTGGCGTGCAAATGATGCAAAGCCAATGATAGAAGCCTCTAATGGTCCAATAAAAAATGTGTACATGGCTAGTGATGAACGAGCGTTGTATTTCCGTATTGATTTTGAGGATGAAAATGTATCGCTTGCGGATGTTAACACATCGATTCTTTTAAATACGATCCCAGACCAAGGACAATCTAGTATGCCAAACGTAGTTAATTTGAACGAGCAAGGCATTGATTTTCTTGTTGATCTAAACGGACAAGAAAACGCAAACGTGTTGATCGATAGCTATTACGATACGTTCTATTATCACTATGGTCACGTATTAAATATGATACCGCAAAAGGACTACGCAAGTGAGAGAAACAATGGGGTCTATCATCCGATTCGTTTGGCTTTAAATAAAGAGTTAACGATTGAAAGGCCAGATGGCGCAGAGATAATCCCTTTCTCAGCCTATGAAACGGGTGAGCTTCTATACGGAAACGGAAATCCAGCTGATCCAGATTCTAACACGTTGGCGGACTTTTTCTTGAAGGATGGTACACTTGAAATTCGTTTACCTTGGCTACTCTTAAATGTAAAAGATCCGAGCCAAAAACAACTAATGGGAGATATTTGGGGACGGCATGGCCTTGATAGCTCTGTGACTGTGGACCAAATTGCTGCCAAAATCATCACGACCAATGCTAACAACAAAGTGATGCAGAAAGTCCCTGCTACGGATGGGGAATGGATTGAGTATAGTTGGAGTAACTGGCAAGAACCAACGTACCATGAACGGTTAAAGAAATCGTATGGTATATTACGAGATACGTTTAGAGAGATAAACCTTAAATAGCGAATAGCTGGACTGGTTTTTGAAAACCAGTCCGGTGAACAAGTGCCTGTGATGTTACCTGTATTTTGTCAACTTCACAATTCTACGGGAAGTCACAGGCATTACCTTATTGCAAAAGCAAAAAAATTACAAATATATTCAAATTATTACAATTTTGTGATACTATCATACTAGGTAAAAAGTTTTTGTATGCGTTATTTCTATTGCAAGATAATATAGGGTACGAAAAGACTTCAAAGCAAGTAGTAGAATTAAAGAGTGCTTTATCTTTACTTGTAGGTAGAGGTATATGAAAATCTTTTTGCAACTACGGAACTATGTTCATTAATTTAAATGGTGTGCATATTGCACGCCTTTTTTTCGTAGAATAGAGAAGCAAAACTATATGATAAAGGCAAATCTATTGAAAAATAGAGACGCAAAACCACAGGTCTAACGTTATACATGACAATGACGGCTGGGTTACCAAGTAGTGTTTTTCCTTTGGTTTCCCTTACATTGTTTAGAAAAACTTAGGGGGACCAATGATGAAGAGAATGGAAGAAATACTTGGGACAAATAAGGCCAGAGTATTATTAAGCTTACTGGGCTTTGCGTTTTTGTTGTTTGGAACATATCGATTTTGGATTTTCTCTTCCCAGTCGTTGGAGATAAACGCAATTTTAATAATCATTATTGTATTATTTGTGATGACTATTTTTTTCAGTTCAAAAACATTTATGTCCTATGCTCTATCCACATTAATTTTGTTACTTATATTATACGTTATACATAGTAGTGATCTGAATACAGCTGAAGTTTCGCATATTGTATTTAACACGATCGTTGCCATTTGTTTTATGCAAAAAAGAGCGCTTATTCCTTGTCTGTATGGTTTCACGCTAGCGATCAATTTTTATATAAGTGATCCAAATAACTTAAACCATATTTCTATGGCAATAGGAAGCGCCTTTATGGGAACATACCTTGGTATTACTAATTATCTCGTAAGAAGAATCTACCACGAAAGAAACAAGTATTATTTGGCAAGCATCACCGACCCGTTGACAAGTGTGTACAGTTTTAAATATATGATTGAAAAAGGGCAAGCGTTGCTAGATGATGGGAAAAGTATCGTTGTTTTTGTGATAGATTTGAATGATTTCAAGATGATTAATGACCGTTTTGGGCATGTGAAAGGAAATGAAGTACTGATCGCATTTGCGGACTCATTAAGGAATGTTGTAGGAAATAGTGGACTAGTTGGTAGATTGGGTGGCGATGAATTTATCATTATAGCAGAAGAAGAACGGATTCCGCATGACCTTGAGAATCAGATTAATACGGAAGTGCTGAAAGATGCGTTTCTATCTGATCATAAACTCACCTATTCTATTGGTAAAGTAGCTTCCAATAATTATACTGCGAGTGAGATCAATGAACTGCTCCATATTTCGGATGTGAGCATGTATCAAATGAAAAATCAGGATAAACTAAAGCAAATATTATAAGTGTGTTGTGCTTGGATCACGTTAATAGGTGAGTGGAAGGAGGAATAAGAGTATGGTGCTTATTCCTCATTTATTTTTTTTGTAATTAAAAAAGCGTACAACATTTGGCTAACGGGTTCCGTGATTGCAAAAGTATTGATTGGGTTCAAATTTTGATGGATAATATACTCGTACTATCAATTAAAGGGCATTAAGAACGGAATAAAAATTAGCTTCCTTTTTTATTAGGGGTATTTTTAAATGGAGAGGCTGATTGGTTTTGACAATATTTCTATTTATTATTTCCTATATTCTGTTAAGTACAATTGGTTCCTTATCTTATGTTGGATTATTGCTATTGTTTTTTACGACCTTAAAAAAGATTTTTAATATGAATGAAGATAAGTGGACCACACTTTTTAAATATAAAAGAGGGAAAGGCTTGTATTATGTGATGTTTTTCCCTTATTTAGTAATGCTTATTATAATGTTTCTATTAAGTCTGTTTTGGTTTGAATTGATTAACTTTGAATATAGGGTTTTAGGCTCCTTAGCTGTAATTATATTATTAACGCTTACTCTATTCTTTAAATTACCTAAACTTAAAAAAATTCTAAAGGGAAGTCATTGATGCTAGTATAGTTATTTTTCGCATACAAAAAGCGCTGCAATATACAGCGCAATTTTATATACATTTTTACTTACATATTGATATACAAAAGTGTGTTTTGCAATAGAAAACGGAACTCGTTAACATTTGGCTGCACGCTTTCTTTCTATTAAACTTCTACCGTTTCTTTCCCTTCTTTTTGTTCTCTTCTTCTTGCAATAACTGTTCTTAGGTAAGGTAATACATATCTGTCTAAACCGAATTTACCAGCGTTCGCTCCAGCAACAAGGATGACTGTCCCGATTAAAATGTCTGTTGGGTTGTGAGATACTGTACCAGCTAGTAAGAAAGAGAAGTTCATCACCATTCCGAAGAAGGCAGCTGCTGTTGTGAAACAGCCAAGCATTAAACCAAGTCCTACTAACACTTCGCCCCATGGAACAAGGATGTTGAAAAGATCCGCATTTGGAATTGCGAAAACTTGTAAGAAATCAACATACCATCCATAAACCACACCATCTGGACCTGCGACTGGGTTAGCCACTGCGCCTTGTAAAAACCCCGTTGCATCAAAGCCACCAGTAACTTTTCCTAAACCTGCTGTAAACCACATATAGCCAAGATATATTCTTATGATTGCCAACACACCAGCTACAACGTTATTTTTTCTTAATAATTCAATCATGTTAATCACTCCTAATATTTTATTATGTTCATCATTTCACATTTTGGTTTTTCAAGAATTCTTGTTTGTGTCTTTCTATGTTTTTATATTAACACGTATAAAAAGTATAGAAAATAAGTTTGTGTAACACTTCACAATTAAGAAACAAAGTTATGACATATCAGTGAAAGTTGGAGTTTGGTGTTGACAGAGAGAATATGCAGGGCACTGGAAACATGGGGACGGTTCTCCCGTTCACGTTGTGAACGGGAGAACCGTCCCCATGTTTCCAAAGAAAAAGTTTTATGATGTTTTTTTTGGGAAATACAGACTAAAGTAAGCTTTAATTAGGGAACATAATCTAAGTGAGCTCAGACTATTAGCTTGAAAAGTGTGAATTATTAAAAGGAGTGTTATAGATGCGTGCAGTTGTCATCAACGAATATGGTAGTAAAGATGTGTTAGTCGAACAGGAACTACCGAAACCCGAAATAAAAGCAAACCAAGTACTTGTAGAAGTGTATGCAACTTCTATTAATCCGATTGATTGGAAGCTTCGTGCGGGTTACTTGAAGCAGATGTTAGATTGGTCCTTTCCGATCATACTTGGTTGGGATGTTGCTGGTAAGATTGTGGAAGTTGGAAGTGAAGTGAAGGCTTATCAGGTAGGGGATGAAGTATTTGCGCGTCCGGATACGACCCCGGAAGGTACTTACGCTGAATTCACGACGGTGGATGAGGAATTGTTAGCCAAAAAACCGAGTAACCTGAGTTTTGAGGAAGCTGCTTCGATCCCTTTGGCTGGTTTAACCGCTTGGCAGTGTCTTGTTGATACGACAAAGGTAAAAGAGGGAGACAAAGTGCTGATCCATGCTGGGGCTGGTGGTGTAGGTAGTCTAGCAATTCAAATGGCTAAGCACTTGGGTGCATATGTTGCAACAACAGCGAGTGAAACAAATGAAGCATATGTAAAACAGCTTGGTGCAGACAAGTTTATTAACTATCGCACACAGAATTTTGAAGAAGAACTTAGCGATTATGATGTGGTTATTGACACCATGGGTGGTGACATATTAAATAAAGGCTTTGAAGTACTGAAGCCTGGAGGCAGACTTGTTACGATTGCAGGACAACCCGATCAAGCATTAGCGGAAAAACATCAAGTAACTGCAAACTCATATTGGTTAACGCCAAATGGTAAGCAGTTGGGTGAATTAGGTGAATTGCTCGAGAAGGAAATCATTAAACCGCAAGTAGGGCATGAGTTTGGCTTTTCTGCAGAACAATTGCAAAAAGCCCATGAACTAAGTGAAACACATCATGCAAAAGGCAAAATCGTGATTAAAGTTAAATAATGCAGAAACATGGGGACGGTTCTTGTGTGCACGAATGTAATATAGTGGTAAAAACGTGAACGCAAGAACCGTCCCCATGTTTCCTAATGCTAGTTTGTAGAGTTAGGAAATGCACTCTGTTACACTCATTTTAGGATAAACTAAAATTGGAGTGAATGAATTGTTAATCGGTCATATTAAAGAAATTGTTCGTCATCCAGTGAAATCTTTCCGTGGAGAAAGTATAGAAAAAACAAAAATTATGGACTATGGTTTGTACGGAGATCGTAGCCATACTTATGTAGACGATACAAAAAAAGGAGATTTTTTAACCATATCACAATTTCAAGAAATGGTTCGATATCAAGCGAGATTTGTTGGAGAAGAATCCATGGACAAGTATCCTAAGGTTGAAGTAATCACCCCAGAGGGTAAAGTTTTTGATTGGGTTGATGAAGCGTTAATTGAAGAATTAGAAAACAAATCCAAACGAAAAATTCCCACAAGGAATTATACGCCATCACATGTGCCTATTGGACCTATTGCAGTAGAACACGTTCTGCTTGCAACAGATGCTTCATTAGATAAGTTAGAAGAGTTATGGGGACAAGGTAGAGTAGATGCAAGACGCTTTCGTCCAAATGTAATTATTTCCTTAAAGGAAAAGAAACCTTTTATTGAAGAAGAATGGATTGGCCGACGGATAAAAATAGGAAGTGATGTAGAAATGGAGTTCGTAGGACATTGTGAAAGGTGCATGATTATTACTGTTAATCCTGATAGTGCTGAGCGAGATGCAAGTTTACATAAAACAGTTATAAGAGAAAATAACAATAATTTTGGTGTTTATGCATCAGTGATAAAAACTGGCGACATACATGTTAATGATGAAATTCATCTTCTAGATTGATTTTTTTATGAAAAGAATGTATATGAATAAAATGCTCCCCTTTAGTAGTCTATTACTGAAAGAGGAGCATTTATATTTAGTATTCAGTTTGCTTACTCTGCAGGTTCGAGGTCTTCAATAGAATCAATTTCCATATAGCTTGGTACAGCTAAACCGATTCGAGCCCCTTCTACGTTCGCGCCTAAGTCTTCAAATTGACCTTCGTACTTCTCGTAGTATGCACCGTGAGTTGCAGGCATCCATGGTGATAGCGTAGCATCTGAATCTCCTGATGCTATTGCTTCAAACATAATAGATGGATCAACTGGTGTTAGCGTAACATCAAACCCTTGTTGTTCTAATACAAGTTTAGTCACATTCGTTGTAAAAGCTTCTGCATCCCAAGGTGTTAAAACCAAGTCTATGGAAGCACCATCAGCAGGCTCTACCCCTTCTGTCCATTCTGCAACTTTTTCTGCATTTTCATCCACCCACTGTTGTGCTATTGTTTCGAAATCAAAATCAATTTCTTTTGCTGCGAGTAAAGCTTCTTCCAATACTGGTAGTTCGAAGTAAATACTATCAAGAATCGTATAAGCATTTGGCATATCGTCTTTTAAGCCGTTTCTAACAATGGTTGTAATATGCTCTTCTTCACCAAAGATAAGTTTAGGGTCTTCCAAGTATTTTATATCATATTGTGCAAACATATAGTGAGGTGACCATGCTGCAACAATAATCGGTTCTTCGTTATCAATAGCTTCACCTAATGCGGTTAGCATGGCCCCTGCTGAAGAAGTTTCTTGTTCCCAACCAGCAAGACTTTCATACTCAGCTATAGCTTGATCATTTGTTTGCGTTTGTCCAGCACCAGGTTCGATACCAGTAATTGTATATTCTAATTCTTCACTAACGCTTGATGTAGTCTCCTCAGCTTGCTCATTTCCACCGTCATTTGACCCACACCCAGCGGCAAAAAGGGCTAAAGATAAGCTAGCAGTTAGACCTATTTTTTTCCATTTTGATTTAACCATGTTGAATAAAATCCCCCTAATTCTACTAATTGCTACTATTGTATTTATATTTATGTAGCAAATGTCTATTAACCTTTATCTTTATCCTCTATCATTTATCAAATCGATAAATCTATGAAGACCAAATAAAAGCTACTTATATATGTTATCTCTTTTTACTTACATCATTCAAACATCAAAAATGAATAAAAACCATACAAATAGTACGTTGGGCTCACAATCTAAAAGTTTTCTAAGTCGAATACTTACAATTGCACTACCATCCAAAGTATTATACCCCCATGTGAAATTCTTCCATTTTTAAATGGAAACATGGGGACGGTTCTCGTGTACATAACTGTAATAAAGTGGTAAAAGTGTAAACGAAAGAACCGTCCCCCTGTTTCCATCATTCTTGAATTAGCTGTTCGACGGCTGGAATGTCAGCGGGAGCCCATTGGAGGGAGGTCAGGTTCTTTCTGTTTAACCATATAAGCTTGGAATGTTCGCTTTTCTTAGGTGTGCCTTTAACGATTTTACTTTTTATAGCTATAAGATTGATAATGAAGGCGTCGTATTCATGCGTATGATCATGAAACAATTCAATTGTTTCGATTGTGCAATCTAGCTCTTCTTGGATTTCTCTAATCAAGGCGCTATGTATGTCTTCCTCTTCTTCCACTTTACCACCAGGAAACTCCCACATATTTGGAATAACCATCTCAGGAGATCTTAGCGCACATAATATTTCTTCGTTTTCATTTTCGATAATAGCCGCAACTACTTTCACAGTTTTTTTCATATAACCCCTCCAATCTTTTACAATGATAGCATGATTTTGGGTTAGACTCCTAGCTGGTGTGATATATCTTGGATCAGTTTTGAGAATTATTGGAATTTTATGTTAAAATAAATGTGAATCTGTCATCTTAAATTAAATGGCAGGAATGTGGAAGAAAAAATATCAAGCCTGATTCGCAACATACTTTGTAACTTTTTAATAGAATGTCGTTGTTGTTATAAAAAGATAGGAGAATGTATGTGAATAATAAAAAAATTGTATCATTATATTTAGCATTTATGTGTGTAGCTTTGGTATGGAATTCAGTAGGATTTTTCAATGATCAAATCGCTTGGGCAATAGTAGGGGGAGTATTTTCACTATTATTTTTTCTATCTGCAATCGGTTCCAATAAAGATAATAAATCTTTTTTATGGTTAGGAATTATTTGTGTGGCATTCTACACTTTGTATACAATCGGAGCAGTTATATGGGCGTTATTCTCTCATTCATTTCCTATATTTCTTTTGTTTGTAGTAGTTATATTTACCTTAATAAATGCCTATGCAGTTCTTCTAATGTCAAAACGACTAAATTACAATAGTTGATAATGAATAATCATCAATAAGCATAAATATTGTGAATAATTACAATTAAAATTTATTCGATTGGCAGAGAGCCCTTCGGATAATGAAAAATTAGAAGAAGTTGATTTGTTAGCAAAAGAGATTTTAGAAAGTATATAGAATTCTCTTTCAACTAAAGTAGTAATGTTGTATAAGGAAGCTGTTGAATTTTAGGGGGAGTTTATGCGTAAAAAATGGCTATTCATATTACCATTGATTATTATACTATTCTTTATTTTATTTTTAAGTGGATATAGGTTTAATGCTCTAAGTGCTGCTAAAAGTCATGAATTCCTTCCAGTAGATGCAGAGTTGGTGGAACAACATGATATAGGTTCAACTGGTATTTTCTTATTTAAGAGTGATAAAGAGAAAATGTATCATACAGTAGTATCTATAAAGAAAGGTTTTTTCTATCATAGTGGTGTATCAACCTTTACTCCTTTTAGGTCTGATAAAATTCAAACAATTGGCGGTATTAATTATTCAACAAAAGAGGGAGTGGCCTCTATGCTGAGTATAATATCCTACGATGAAGAAGTTGCATATATTGAAGCTGGTGTAGAGCCATACACGAAGAAAAAGGTTATAAAGATGGGAGAACCCATTACTTTCTTATTTTCAAATAGAAAACAAATGGACCACCTTAATGCAGTTGCAACCAATAAAGAGGGTGATGAGCTTTATTATTTTGGTTATCCTGAACATGCAACACATATTAATCTAAATGAAGATATAAGGTGGTATAAAATAGATGAACAGTAAAGTCTACCTTTTTCATTAACGAGAGCAAATATATGACAAGTGGATCGTCACGAATCGTGGCGGTTTTTTTCTTTTGAATTTAAAAAAGTTCGTTGGGATATTATGTTAAAATTTTAACAAAGAACTATTGCAATAAAGGTCGGAATGTTTAACAAGAAATATGTGGAAGCGGGGGAATGAATTTTGGAAAAAAGTATAGCTTTAACTTTATTACTATTCGTACTTTTTGTTTCGGGATGTTCCGAGAAACAAGAATTGACAATAGAAGATATCCTGTTAGCTCTCGATAATGAAGGAATAGAATATAATGAGATGTCGCAGATTCCAGAACTAAGAAGTACTAAGGAAAATTATTCCTATGAATTAAGTGAGGGTAGACTTCGTGTCCATCTTTTTTCATCAGATGAAGATAGAAAAGAGGTTCAAGCAGACCCATATCCAACAGCTATGTTTGCAACTCCAACTGCAACCTATGGATTGCATAAAGTGTTGATCTTTTATATGCAAGGTAACGATCGTTTAGTAACAAAACTTGATAGTGCTTTCGAGGATTTTGAATGAATGTTTCATAAAGCTAATTCAACTATAGGGAACTTAGTTAAGTTAGAAGTACTAAATCAAAGGGAGGTTTCAATTAGATGCTCAGATATATTGCCATTGGAATGTTTCTAGTAATTCTCTTATCAGCATGAAACTTTGGACCCTGTAGAATTGGAACCTTCAGAGGCTTATGATATGGAAGAAGCAATAAAAAGAGGAGATTTGGTCTCAACAATGAGAGATGAAGGCTATAAGAACAAAGAAAGCTTCATAGCGTTTTTTAATAATGTTAAAAATGGTAAAGAAGATAGAGTAAGGCGTACGCATTATAGCGAAGGTGTTCCACTTTTCATTGATTTAATATATAAAGGTGGAAAAATCCATGTACTAATAGATACTACACATGCAACGTTAAGTTCCGAAGATTACGTAAAAAAAACGCATGACACCTGTTCTGAACTCGAAAAGCAAGAAGAAAATAATAAGATAACTTATACTCTAGATGATTGTACTTCATCATCAAGACAAGTAGAAAAATTATTTTCGATTGTATTTGAAGAATGAATTGTGCTAACGGGTGCAAATAGACAAGAAGAAAAAATAGAGGGAGGATAGAGTCGTGATATTTTTTGACATAGATGCAACATTACTTGACCATGAGCGAGCAGAACAAATGGGAGCGATCGATTTTCATAGAACTTTTAAAAGTGATATGGAGTATAGTGAAAACGAATTTATCGAACGATGGAATAGCTTATCTGAAAAGTACTTTGAAAAGTTTCTAGCCAACGAATTATCTTTTCAAGATCAAAGAAGAATGCGAATCAAAGATTTGTTTGGCCATCATTTAAACGACGAACAAGCAGATCGTAAATTCAATCATTACTTGAGTTTATATAAAAGTAATTGGTTAACTTTTGAAGATGTGATTCCTTGCTTACAGCAACTGAAGAAACAGGAATTTCGCCTTGGAATTATAAGTAATGGTGATTATAACCAACAATTAGAAAAGCTAGGTTTAATAAAGATACATCATTTTTTTGATTGTATTGTTACTTCAAGTGAAATGGGAGTAGCTAAACCTAATCCTACTATCTTTCAAAAAGCATGTGGTAAAGCGTACGTTCAAGTGCATGAAAGTTATTATATAGGTGATCGACTGGAAACCGATGCAATAGGTAGTGAAAAAGCAGGGATGACGGGAATATGGTTAAATCGAAAAAATAACATCACGCATACTGATGTAGCAGTAATACATAGCCTTGATGAATTAACAATGTTATTAAAAGATTTGAAAGCTTAGTTGTCGTTGAAGTTTGGTTAGATTCTACCGTTTTTCAAAATAAAAATTCTTAGTTAGGATGTGAGAAAAATGAAGATTGTCGGATTTGCTCTTATCATTATAGCTCTAGTCATTTTCTTTTTGAACTCTAAGGAATTGCCACGTTTGTATTCTATTCCATTTTTGGGCTGTGGTATTGTGTTTTTGCTTGTTTAAAAAATTCACTTATCAGTTATCCACAACTTCAGGAAACGCTTTTTAGGGAGCTGGATAATGAAAAGGAATTCTTAACATAGTACATCTCATAATTTAATGTATCACTTTATGATATATCTATAGACAAATATATCATAAAGTGATACATTAAAAATAAGCAGATATATCACAAAATGATATATCATAAGAAGATATAGAAGGTGATTAGTTGAAAACGACTGAACAATTAACGGATTCAATGTTTTATATTATGGCGGCATTAACAAAACCAAGGCATGGTTACGCGATCATGAACCTAATTGAAGAAAGAACAAAAGGAGCAATAACGATAGGACCTGCTTCAATGTACACGATCATCAAGAAATTATTAAAACAAGATTGGATATATCTTTATGATGGATCAGATCCAAGGCGGAAAACGTATCTGCTTACCCAGAAAGGTAAAGAAGTTTTAGAAGCAGATGTGAAACTGAGAAAATTAATGATTGATTTAGCAGAAATGGGACTTAAGGAGGCCGAAGAATGAGAAATACAAAGTATGTAATGTCAGGTGGTTTAGCTTTTTCTGAGGGTAAGGATATGGACAAATTACGAAGATTTTCTTTAAAAGGTTGGCATGTCCGTGACTTTACATTAATGGGGTATAAACTTGAAAAGGGAATAAGCACAGATTACATTTATAGTGTTGATTATCGTTCATTAGAAGAGAATGAAGCAGAGGAGTATTTTGACTTTTTTAATTCCGCTGGATGGAGCCATGTTACTTCAGAGGGGAATATTCACTTATTTCGTGCATTACCAGGTATAAGGCCCATTTATAGTGATCGTGAAACAGTTGTTGAAAAACATGATAACTTAGGAAGTTCAATGAAATGGTTCACCCTTTCATTGCTTTTTATAACAGCACTTGTATGGCTTGGAACATTCATAAGCACAGGCTTATTACAAACGATACTCAATATAGCGGCTGTTATTCTTAGTGTAATTGCAGTTCCAACTCTTTGGACTGTACTAACGATATATAATAATAAATGGAGGGTAGAAGGAAAAAAAGGTTTATCTAAATTAATAAAATTACTGCCATTTCTATTCTTAGGTATTGCTATTATCATTTTGTTAGTGATTGATGACTCAAGCAATGCATTTCTTACCCTTGCATATATGATCATAGGAGCAGTCATACTTCCAACAGTTATATGGATTATAATGTCTCTTTACCATAGGTTGTTTGGTGAAAAAGTATAGTAAAAATATAGAGGATCTGAAAGTACAGAACATGTATGTGTACTAATAAGTATTCACATTAAAAAAGTAGTGCTTGTTGCAATATCGGGAGTTTAGTTGAATAAACTTTTCATTAAATCACTATCAGGACATATTGTTGACAGGTTGTTATAAGTAAATAAGAGAGCTGATTTCTTTTATAAGAAGTCGGCTCTCTTATTTTAAATGTTAGATTTATATTGCATTTCACTTGCGAGTAATGTAACATAAATCTAACATACTGTTACATATATATTTCATTGCGTAGGTGAGAATATGGTAAGCAAAATGAAACTAGCTAGGATTGAAAAAGGTTTAACTCAAGAACAGCTTGCAAGACGAGTGAATGCTACAAGACAAACTATCGGATTGATTGAAAAAGGAGAGTACAATCCCAGTTTGAACTTATGTATCGCTATTGCCAAAGAATTAAGTAAAACATTAGATGATTTATTTTGGGAGGTCGAGTTGTAATGAAATCTTGGATAACTTTTTTATTACCGAATGATGAGTATAAGGAAAAAAGGATGTTGTATTTTCTCTCAGAAGGGGCAATAATCCTTATGCTTACCCTTATAGGAATGATTATTATGAACAACTACCTTAAGTTAGATGCTGAAACTTATTTATTACTATCTATTGCGGTATTCCTCTTTTATGTCTCAGTAAGATATACAATGTCTGGTATTGAATATACAGATGTTTCAACAGAGAGGTCTTATAGAAAAGAGTTAAAGCACATTTTTATCAGAACAGGTAGTTTTGTAAGTATTTACATTTTGGTATATCTAATATTTACAGGTGTACCCAGCCATAAAAATGAATGGATTGATATAATCGGATTATTAGTATGTGTTGGCTTGGTTTGGTTTATCACGAGCTACATTTCTTTAAAGCGTTCCTATAAAAAAAATAAAGAATTGCTATAATTAAGGCGTTTTGAAAATATTTATTAATGTTTTTTAATCATTTTCAAAATAAGAAACTCGACAAACAATTAGTTTAATTGAAAAAGGAAACTATAATCCAACCTTAAAGTTATGTCTGGAAATGTGCTATACAGTATATAAAAGTTTGGATGAAGTGTTTTGGAAAAGAAAGGGAGAGTGATGAACAATGAAAAAAATACAAGATGAACGTTTAATCTTGGTGAATCTAAAAAACATCCGTATTACGTATGTTATTCAAACAGTTGGTATTATTGGTATATTGGGATATGACTTAGTTACAAAAGGATTAGATGGAATGAGAGAAAATCCGTTATGGATTGTTTTCGTGCTATCTATTGTCGTTTCTGCTTATCTATCAATGAATGTTAGTGTTGACCATGAAAACAATGAAAAATCACCAAGAAAAGGATTCTTTTTGTCATTGATTATAGTGTCCCTGGTTTCAATAGTTATTGGTATTCTAACATCATTAAGTGAGGGATTTACTTTTATTAACGGAGTATTGATAGGCAGTATCATGTTTGTTTGTGGTCTTATTCCAGTTATATATATTTTTTATTTGCGAACTAAACGGCAAGATTCTGATGAATAAAGGTAATCAGTTTACCTATTGCTAACGTATTTTCAAAGTAAATACGCTTCTTGACTATTCGTTAAATTACTCAACAATTTTAAAAAAATGTTAAAATTCATATATACATTAAAGAACGATCTAAACTTGTGATAAATCTAATCCCCCAGATTTATCCTTATTGGAAGGAGTAAACAGTCAATGAACAGTCCAATTTAAAATTCCCCTAGATACGAAACATTCAATTTAGATGGGGGATACAAAATGAAATTGAATAAAAACTTTTCGTTATTACTATTGGGTCAATCACTCGCTAATATTGGCGATGTATTATATATGGTCAGTGTAATAAGTGCGATTTTTATTTTAACAGGTTCTGCAACTGCATCATCGTTTGTGCCATTTACGATTACTTCTTCCATGTTTATATCCAGCCTGTTAACACCTCTTTTAATAGGGAAAGTAAATCTTAAATGGTTAATGGCAGGATCGCAAATTGGAAAAACTATATTGCTTTTTATTCTGGGGTTTATGTTAATTAAAATTACAGCATCAAATTATTATTTCATTTTCTTATTAATAGGATTGATTGCTTTTCTTGATGGATGTGCAAATCCTATAAGACAGACATTGATTCCACACTATGTTGATCGTAAATATTTAATTCAAGCTAACGGAATTGCAGAAACTGTTTCACAGGTTATACAAGCAGTTATGTGGTTTATAGGAAGTTTATTTCTAATTATTATGAGTGCTCAACAACTCGTTTGGTTAGTAGGAGGTTTGTTTGTAGTAGCAAGCATTTTACTTTGTCTTTTAGAGAGTGTGAATGATAAAAGAACGGAGCCGAAAGGGAAACTCGATCAGATTAAAGAGGGATGGTTAACTATATCTAACACTCCAGTATTAAGAAGGATTGCTTGGATTGATTGTTTCGAAACAATTGCAGGAACGGTTTGGATAGCTGCTATATTACTTGTGTTTGTCAATGATGCTCTACACGTTGGTGAAAAATGGTGGGGATTTATCAATGGAGCTTTCTTTCTAGGTTTAATTTTAGGAAGTGTTTATTGTATTAAATATTCTTCATATATTGAAAAGAAATTGGGAACCTTTATTTTTGTAGGTTCATCCCTTAGCTTTATAATCACAATACTATTTAGCCTAACCACCATTCCAATTATTGCCTTACTTTTATCACTCTGCGTGGGACTGTTTGGGCAAATAAAAAATATACCTCAACAATCAGTTATACAAACGAGCGTTTCAAAAGAACAGTTGTCAACGGTTTATACTTCATTAGGTGCTATCGGAACTGGCCTTTTTGGGATAGGTTCTCTTGTTATGGGGCTTCTAGCAGATTTAATGGGTATTAGAATCGTCTTCCTTATTTCAGGAGTGTTGCTTGCAATAGTAAGTATAATTGTTCAAAAAAATAAGATGTTATTTATAAGAAATATGGAGCAGTAAAAAATCATAAATGGAGGACTTTGGTACGCTGCAAAGTTCTCCATTTTATAATGACTGATAAAAAGTTTGTGAGTTTTGCACCTAAAGTATCCGGAGTATTAAGTATCAATTCCATTGTTACTAAGTAAAAGATTATAGAGGATCTGAAAGTATGATATTTAATGCACTAAGCGCTAAAGGTTATAATAATGTCTGAAGATGATGAGTTGAAAAGAGAAATCTTCTAGCAGCTTCTTATTTCAATAACGTAGCCATAGTCCAACAAAAGGATCGCCATTTATTATCGGTGATCCTTTTCTGTTGGAGTGGTTTTAAGAATTTTTGGAATTTTATGTTAAAATAAAAAGTGAATCAATGATCTAAAAGTAACAAAGCAGAAATCTTTAGTAAGGAAAGGACGATGTGAGTATGAGTCAACAAAAGCAAAATGGTTTTAAATTGATGCAATGGTTGGGACTTATAATTGTAGTGTTATCATTACTAGTTGATGTAAATATTATCCGTCCTGAATATGGTCTAGGTCCTATAATAGGTTTTTCATATTTGGCTTCAATAGGAATAGTGGTTGGTGCCACAATAACACTTGTTTACGCATTTAAAAGTAAGAAAATGAAAACTTAATAGTGCATATCTACAGTACACTCAATTAAAGATTGATAGAATAAAGGACTTCCCTATTTTATGTAAGAATGTATATGATGAAATTAATGATAATGCAACCACTTTTTTTCTTTTCGTTATCGATACTCACGAAAAGTGTATTTATACTAATAATTTGCATAATAACGAAGTAGCGCTTGTTGCACTAACGGTTAGTTTAAGAAGAAAAGTGAAGTACATAACGGTAATTTAAATAGTCATTTAATTACTTGTATTAGCATTTTTGGGGGGAATAAAGAATGAAGGGTAAAAGTATTTTTAAGAAACGCAAGTTTGCTATTTTAGTATTACTATTGATAATATTTTATTTCGGTCCTACCTTCTTAGGAGGGTATTATTGGACAGAGAAATCTGCAATAAGAAATGTAGATTCGATTCCAGCAGGGAAAGTAATCTTTGAAAAGGAATTTAAAAACAAAAAGGTTGTTGTTTGGGATACAGGTCAAATTAAATATGTCAGACTTATAGAAAATAATTTTTGGTTTCTGTATCGTTCTACCTCGGTAAGTGGGATAGATGGTGAAACATCAGATGAAAAGATGAAAACTACTTGGTTAGTTAGTCAAGGGAAGGATGCACTCTTTGCAGCAGAAATTCTTGATGAAGACATTGTAAAAGTTATTGTTAGTAATGAAGCAAATTTAGAGGGGGAAAATTTATCATTTAAAGAAGTAAAAGAACAATCATCTTTATTTGTAGAGATGGATGTTAAAGACGGGGTTGCAGCACAATATACCTCATTACTACATTCTGAGAGTATAAACTTTGTATTTCGTGGAGTTAATGCAGATGGTAATGATGTATCCACTTTTTAAGCAAAACAGCTAATAGTAGCTCATTGCTTATTATAGTAAAGGATGCTTAATGTTTAAAAGCTAAAGGAGATTGGAATGGGAAAAAAAGTTCTTATTTGTATGTTTATAATTGCTTTTATTGTTATTGGTTTTTACCTTTTAAATTTAGAACCCAAAGACGATATAAAGGAAATTCAAAAGGCTGTTATGGCATTGGAGCAGTATTATGACATAAAGGTAGCTCATATTGAAATAATTAAAAGAAACAAAGCTATCGCCTTTTACGAGTGGGGTCATGGTGAAGATTTATCGTTTGGGAATGTAATCTTGGAGAAAAACTTCTTAGGGTGGGAAGTTGTTCGTGGGGGGAGTTTGCATCTGTTAGAGGACTCTAAGTTGAATTGGGGGCATTTAGAGTTAGGCGATTATTTAACTAATTATACAGATTTACTTAGAGGGAAAATAACTGACCCTGAAATCGAGAAAGTACATATTATCACGAAGGACGGAAAAGAGTATCAAGCCAGAGTGGTAGAATACCATAATGATGATAGGTTTTGGTTTGTAATTGCAAATGGAGAACTACTGGATGCTACCGTAACAGGACTTTCTTTTGAAGGTGATGTAATTGAGAAAACTCAAACAAGTTATTAGTCTTCAACTGACGGGTGCGAATGTTGAATAAGGGGTTGTCGTTGCGGCAGTCTTATTGTGTTAAAGCACGCTTAGTTGAATTAGGAGCACAATCACAATCCATATACTAAATCAAAAGGAGGTATTAAGTAGGTGGTCAGATATTTAGTTTTGGTGTTATTTTTAATGATTATTTTATCAGCTTGTGACCAGGAAACTTTGGACCCTTTAGAGTTGGAACCTTCAGAAGCTTATGACAAAGCGGAAGCACTAAAAAGAGGAGATTTAGTATCAACAGCGAGAGGGGAAGGCTATAAGAACAAAGAAAGCTTCATTGAGTTCTTTAATAATGTTCAAAATGGAAAAGAGGATAGAGTAAGGCGTACACATTATAGCGAGGGTATCCCACTTTTTACCGATTTAATTTACAAAGGTGGTAAAATCCATGTGCTAATAGATACTACACATGCAACTCAAAGTTCTGAAGATTATACAAAAAAAACACATGACATATGCTCTGAACTTGAAAAGAAGGAAGAAAAAAATAAAATAATATATACCCTAAATGATTGTACGTCATCATCAAGACAAGTAGAAAAAATTTTTTCAGTTATTTTTGAAAGATAAAATATCTTGTTGTGCTAACGGGATGCGTTAGTGCAGTAGAGCTAGTTGATTCAACATAATTATCTACGTAAGAACAGGGTGCTTATCAATGATTTTATGGAGGAGGAATTTAATGAACACCTTATTTATAATACATTTTTTAATTGCGATTGCACTTTTTTATTTACTAACCAGTTGGAGTAGAGGTTTAAAAAAACGTTACAAAGCTTATCTTTACTTTCTTATAAGTGCATCTATTGTTCCAATATATTCTGAGGCAACGGAAGAGGGGGATTTTCATCTATGGTTTCCTCTGGGATTTATTTTCTTAATGCTTTACCTAATTATTTGTTTAAGGAAAAATGTGAAATATCCAGCTGCAATATGGAAGGCAACTTTACTGGGCTTTGGTGTTTCAGTTTATCTTTCTCTTCTAGCTTACGGCGTGATTATTTTATAAAGTAAAATATGCTATGATTTGTGAACTGTTGTACTTAAACAAACGGTATGCTTATGTTCAGTAACTCCTATATCTAGAAGAGCAAAACATACAATACTTTATTCATTAGACTGTATATTTTGGCTTTTTGTTATCCACCTTCATTGAATATTATCAGGATAACGATTAACATATCTCTTGCTATTAGAGGCTGAATTTAATATAAAATGGGGATGATAATTTCCAGTAAATTGTGTCTATTGATGCCAAGAGCGTTTCTTTCATAACGAAGAAACGTTTTTTTCTATGTATGCATCAAAACAGAAGGGAAATAATGTTAAACTAATGTTATTGGAAAGTAGAGGTGGAGAATAGTGACTAATAAAATGAAAAAAGTCGTGATAAGTGTAGTTGGATTATTTGTGTGTTTTGTTCTGATAATTACCTGGTTTTTCCCGTATTCTTCTATCAGCTTTTATAAAAAGTTATTCATTCACACCTGATCCAGTTGTTGTAGATCACTATATTAAAGATCTAAATAAGTTTAAAAGTTCTTATGAAAAAGATTTAGACAAATCAACAAAGGAAGGTAATTATGATTTAACAGTAGACCGTACGCAGTATTTGCTTCCTTTTTTTGAACAGGATTGGTTAGTCAGTAAGGAACCTGTAAAGATGAGTAAAGAAGACTTAGATGATATTTTGTTCGAGGTTAAAAACGCTAGAAAGACTTTACTAGAATTTATAAGTAAAGAAGACTATACACAAGAACAAAGACAATATTTAGTCACTAGTATTGAAAGTTTATTAGCATTAGAAGAAGAAATTGTTAATATAAAAACTGGGAGTGCAGAATCAAGAAAAACACTAAAAATCCAATTTAGTAATCTTCACGGGAGTTTTTTAAGCAACTTTATGATGTTTGAAATTTTTTATGAAAGGGGGTCATGAAACGGTTAGTAGTCTGCTTCTCAATGTAAACAAGAAAACACAGAAATGGAGGGAAAATGAAAGAATATGCTCAGAAGTAGTCGTAGAAATAGGGGAGGGGTAGAATGTTAACAAACATCTTATGGGGATTGTTTATCGTTGGGTTTATTGTCCTCATGATTTATCTAGATAAGCGAAATCAAAAAAAGAATTTTCACACTCCCTATCGTGACAAAACGGAACAACAAAAAGAAGTGGAGAGAGCAATTGAAATAGAAAAGTCACGAAGAGGTGGTCCTCCAGATGGTGGAGGGTTTGGTGGTATGTGATCTGTGAAGGAGGTAGTTATACAGTGCAAATTTACAATCAAATAGTTTTGTAGTTTTAGATCATTTCAATGTAATGTAATAAGCCATACACAATTGTACCAACTATAAATAATCCGCATGAAACCGCACTTAAAAGATATGTTCTATTTTGCTTAGCAAACTTCCACTTCATTATTGTGCGATAAGCAAACGTAATACCTGGACCAATAAAAATGAATAACCTAAGCTGTTGAAAATCAGTGATTGATAAAATCATTATGATCATAGTTATCCAATAGAGTGTTTTCTCACCATATTTATGCAGCTTATTTACATATTTAATCCCTAAGTCTGACACATCAATCTTTTTCTTTTTTATTTGGTGTCTATTGATAAGGTGGTCCAAAATTACGATACAAATTAGAATGATGAAAATAGGTATCATAGTAGTCCCTCCTTACAGAATCCTCCATTTATTCTTATGGAATAAACCTGCTATTTAGCACAATAAGAGCTAAGGCAACGACAACCACTTATTAGAACATACGCGCCCATTATCTCATTATTTTAATTTACCTCTTCTACTTCAAATTTTAATCTTTCTAGATCCCAGACATCCTCAGCATAATTTTTGAAAACTTTTACCGATACTTTTTGCCCTTCATCATATTCTTCTGGATTGGCAACTCGAATAGTTTGAGATTCTGACTTCTTTCTAAAACCATATGTAGCATGAGAAGTTCCTTGCTGGCTAACTGTTGACCAGAATTCAATATCAATTTTCATATCTCCACTTTTTTCGTTAATTTCAGTTATGTTACCTTGAATAAAAGTTCCATTTTCAACCTGGGAGCAACCGAACAACGTAATAGTTATAGTTGCAACAATGAAGAATATCTTGCTTTTCGGCATGAGGTAAACCTCCTAACTATTCAATAATCCTACCCATTCCAATAACTTTATTATTATCTTAAATGATCACGCAAAAGAATGAATTTCGTAGCGAGGTCTCTGCTACATCAAAATTTATATAATCTTTCCAACTTCCACTTGGACACAAACAAATATATTCGGTCTAAAGTTGGAGTTGTATATAAAACACCATAATCCTTTACCGTCCCCCTGAAATTATGTATTTAACAAATTGCCGCACCTAATCTTTAATATTTAGCACCTTGTAAAAAGCAAAGACCACAGTAGAAAGACCAATTCCCAATAGAATACTACCAGTTACTATAAAGATACTTGTATTTTTTTTAACTTCAGATAGGTAATCTGACATTTCGTATTCATTTTCTACAAGCCAACCTTCCGCTAAGCTCGCGCCAAGATTATTACTAAAAAAGATAAACAGTAGTCCGATAATCCCTAGTAATGAACCTAACATTATCAACCATTTAAAATTATCTTTTCTCATATTCCACCCTCATTGACGTACTTCTTGTTATACTAAAGCACCCCATTTGATTAATAAAGTGTTAAAAATCATATGCTATTAGAATAAACACAATCGGAGTAAGAAGACCCAAGCCAAGACAAATGATTGCTACTAATTTTGACTGTTTGGCGATTCGTTTATCCCCTTGATGTATGTTTTCAATAAAAGTAAGGGTATAAGAAAAACATAGAATAATTAGCAAAACTGAAATAATACTTATCCAACCTAAATTCACATTTACACTCTCCCTAGCTATTCAATTAAACCTCCGCGTTATAAAAGCATTTATGCTTGTTCCATAATCGCATCCCGTTAGAATTTGAAAACAAATCTAATCTATCTGAGGGAGTTTAATAAGATACTTCAATTTTTGTTTTCTTTTTAAAAAGTAAAATTACCCAATAAAGAAGAAAATAAAGTAAACCCATTACAATATAAATAGACCAGATTGAACCTTGTCGCAAATGAGCAATTAAGTGTTCATATTCATTGACACCTTTTGCTCTTCCGATGCTATTTATTATTCCTACAAATGGAATACTTATAGTTGTCACAATAGTAACAATAGATAGTCCTCTAACTTTCCCTCGAGTTACATTTATTATTGCAGTTCCCAATGTTGCCAATAAAAACAAGTAAAATATTGCCCAAAACAAACTTGGAAGTGTCTCCCAATACATATTTTCACCTCTTTTGTTTTTCTTTTTTATTTACTATTAATAATTCAGAAGGAAGATGAAACCTTTATAAACCTTCTCCCAATAACTTGCCATTTAACGAATAAGGCAGTAACCCTTGTTCCAAAGTTTACGTTTTTATCTTTTTCTCGAATAAATAATCTAAAAGCAAAACTCCTCCCAATAGTAATGGGAAGCCTATAATTATATAATATATGTTTTTGGAAACTCCAAATGCTTCTCTGAGATAACTAAAAAGAACCACCCAGATAATTATTGTAATGTATTTTACCAAAGTCCACATGGAACACACTCCGTTTAGTTACTTGAAATCTTTTTAAAGAAAACTTTACCGCTGTTCTACTAACTGCACTTTAGTTGAACTATGAAAAATGTGTATTTAGGGCTGTTTCGGAAATAAATATGACATTAAAAGTAAAATGATTCCTATGGCAAGCCCTGTCCACGTTATTGCATCAAGTGTACTATAAGCTAAATTCTGGGCTATTCCTGACACAAATAACACTATTCTCATAGTAAGAGTAATCACTACTATTGCATAAGCAATCCCCTGAATAATATTACGATTGCTTCTTTTTTTACTTTCCATAAAACACATCCTTTCAAAAACCTAATTTAATAATACTGCTCTTTACTTTAAGATCATTCATTCACAATTTATTTTAACATGAAATTCCAAAAGTTATCATCATACCAAGAAAAGAGGATCGCCAATAATATGACGATCCTCTTGTTGAACTGAAGATTTTTAACATTTATATTCCATCCTCAGAAATTCATATGTACTTCCATTTGTATCTTGCATAAAAGTCTCTACATCTTTAAATCCGACTTTTCTATATAAATGTATAGCTCTTTGATTAAAAGTTGCAACTGATAATGTGATTTTTTTAGATTTAAAATCTGTTTGAATAAAGTTAATACCTGCGCTTAAAAACTCTGCACCATAGCCTTTTCCAGTTAAATCTGGTCTCATTCCTAAACCAATTTCACAGGTTCTGTCGGCAACTTTACTAATACTAATGAACGCAACCAATGCCTTTTCTTTTGTTACAGCAAATGTTGAGTTACCTCTTTCTTCTGGGTTTAAAAATTCAACTAAATCTTCTTGATCAGCTTCCATATCATAAAATGAATATTCACCTTCATAATGCCAGTTAAATGCAATATTTTCTGCTTGTTCCTGTGTCATGATCGTAAATTCATAAGCCATTTTGTTCTCCTTCATTTCTCTGCCCCTTCGTAGAATAAGGGCTGTGGTAACAACGCATTATGGAAGATGAACGCTCCATAGAGTAGTTACTTGTTACTTAATCGTATCAAACAACTCTACATCTAGATTTTCAGTATCATTCCAACTATAAAATTTTTCTAAATGCCATTTTTCTTTTAGTCTTGAATAGTTGTTAGCAACAATCCAGTTATGTAATTCTTCATACCAGTTCACAATCTGATAATTAGCCCCTTTATGTCTTGATACAGCATATCTTTGGGGTGGGACTGTAATTGTAACCATATCAGATGGAATATCTTCATACTCTTTTACTTCAACACATACCCAATAACCATCATCTTCAGTAGTTTGGTTATCGACTACAAATGCACCATATTGTAGTAACGGGTTAACCACCTGTTTTATTTCATTGATCCGTTCACTTAAACTTAGTGAGGCTTTTGGGATTTCTGTTATGTATTGATCACCAGAACACAAAACTCTAAAACCTACTAATTTAATTTCTTCAAGTTGTTTAATAGTTTTTATCATATTTGTTGCTTCTGCCATTTTGATCACTCCTTTCAATTTAGATTCCTGCAAATCAAGGATGATTTTTTCCGATTTGGAATATGTATATTACTGCTTCGAAAGTTGAAGGTATATTATTTGCTCAGATACTTATATTAGCACCAAATTTATACCCCAACTAAATGTAATCAAAGAGGTGAAAATAGAAACGATTCCTAGAGTTCTTTCCTGTTTTTGTCTTAGTTCACTCATTCCAGAAATAAGTGTAAGAATTCCCACACCTATCAATACATAAGGTAATAATGTGTCATTGTTAGTTATAAGTCCAAATAATGAAAGAACCGTTACTATTACTGCGAAAAAGACAAAGTATTTTTTCATTGTATTACCTCCCTAAATAATATGTACTCAAACTAACAGAAACGATCGGTTCTACAATTTCCTTCTTTATAATACTATTAAAGTCTGGGTTTCTTGTTCCAGATAAGCATTCCTTTAACGAAATAACATATTCATAACTTATCTTTCTTATCCTTCTTAAAAAAGCCAACTATTACAATGAGAAATCCTATAGCTAAAAGAAAAATCTCTGAACCAGCAGTTCTAAAACCAGCTTCATGTGGTATATATATTGCAATAAGCATCAATGCAATACCTAATAACATTATTTTAGTAGAACTCATTATAATCCCCCTTATCTTATTGAACATTACTGCCACTTTACTTTAAGATCATTCACAATATATATTAACAAAAATTCCCTATAATTCTTAACACCATCTAGAAAAGAGGATCGTCCCTCATGTTAGTAGTCATTTATATAAATCTATCTTTAGTCTTGTATTACATGTGCCATATAAATAGAGCTTATCCTTTTTAAAGATTAGCACACGAGTTTATGTACCACTTTTCACAATTATTTTACCTTTCCTACTATAAAACCAACCGTAAACACGCATAGCATCGAACAATAAGCAATAATTGTTATGGTTGTCCCATGAATAACATCCGTAAACAATAATGACAATTTAGTACCAGACCAAATAAACGGTAGC
Source organism: Aquibacillus koreensis (assembly GCF_025154055.1). Classification (GTDB taxonomy): domain Bacteria; phylum Bacillota; class Bacilli; order Bacillales; family Amphibacillaceae; genus Aquibacillus_C; species Aquibacillus_C koreensis. Next base: position 204,828 of record NZ_JAOALK010000012.1, on the reverse strand, counting down.
ATATAATATTGACTAATACTTGCTAAAAACATATTTCTGCTTTCATCATCTAAAAATACAAATTGCCATAAATATATTAAAAATGAAAGTAGCCAAACACTATTACCAATAAAGAAAATCTTCACTTTGTTTCCACTTAAACAAGATAACTTCATTCCTACCCAAAACCAAAATATTGCAAAGACAAGTTGGCTCAAAAATGGAGGTATTATCAGCATAAATGTGTTGGATACCAATCCATAGATAAGTGGGATTAGTATCCATATAAGCATTTTTTTATTTTCTGTCACTTTTTCATCTCCCTATCTTTTATTTCAGTAACCTACTGAAAAGCTCTCCATTTGTTTAATACACAGTTCATGATTTTCCCTCTAAATCATCAATTCTCTGTTCAAGTTCTTTTACTTTATTACTACTAGTCACTGCTGTTGTAAAAGCAATAAGGCCAAAAATAAATCCCATAGTTCCGAATGAGAACCCCATAATTCCGAAAACTTCCACATAATCCCTCCTCGTAATTGAAAACTTTAAGATATAACTCTAATTTTCGAGTATTACTCAACTATCCTAATCAGTCAGTTTAAGTGAAATATTTAAAATATCACCAATCATCATACTTAAATCATAACAGAAGAAAATGAGTTATTGTTCCCATCCATTCTATATATTTAATAGAATTTCTTCTTTACTACTAGCTCTTTATACTTCTGCATTCACTACTGCTCGTAACACGTACTCTTTGTTTAGTAAAAACACAGAATGGAAATAGTATATATAATAGAAAACTTTAAAAATACATTTTTTTACAAGTGCAATGGAGGAATTTTATGGATGAATGTCGAAAAGGAATAGATAATAAACCTAACAATAATTTAAAAGGGGTGATTCAAGTGAGTACAATAGCAGAAGTTAATAATCAGAAACAACAAAAAGAAACTAATCAGGAAACAAAATTCCATATCTTGAGAAAGCAAATCGCGGTTTCTTCAATGACAAAAAAGGGATTGGTAGAACTGTATAAGGAAGGTAAGTAAATGACTAACAATTTTGTAATTGAATATGAAGATATGAAGGAAATTGACTTTCAACAAGCGTCAATTTATTTGGATGCTTGTTTTATTTTGTCTTATTTAGATTCTAGTGATATTTGAGGTGACAATGTAGCCGAAATATTATCTAAATGGGAGAAAGATGGAGTTAATTATATTGCTATAAGTAATATGGTTGTTACAGAAGTTATACATAATTTATTTAAGAATCATATTCGAAATGTATTGGTAATCACTCATAAAATAATTAATAAGCCCCACTATCGTTTATCACACGAGGAAAAGATTGAAATTGGTGATATTGAAACTTCAAAGCGTCTTCATTCCCTTATTCCTAAACAGAAAATACAACGGTTGGTAAATACAGGGGAATTCAGCCACTCTATTGAACAACTTATGAAGGGCTTTAAACTTCAATTTCCTCAACATAGAGACTACCTCGAGCACTATTATAAAAATAGTGTACAAACATATTCCGACTTTGAAAGAAAGATTGGTTTCAAAATTATTACTCCTAATTCTGATGAAACGACACAATTCCATGCCCTCAATCATATAAAATTTTTTCAACTTGGTCCGGCAGATGCTATACATCTAGCATTGACTGCACAACATAATATCAATTACTTTGCAACATTAGATTCCGATTTTGTACACACCTATTATTCGGAAGTATCAATTGGAACAGTAAGAATTCTTAAGGTTGCTTGAGTTTTTAGGAAGCACAAATCGAAACACTCTAGTTTTATTTTTATAAATTTCTTAAGGAGGAAAGGATATGCCCCTATTTAAAGATAAGTGGTGGTACTCAACTGGTCTTATTCTCATACTGTCATTATTTAGTTTTCTTTTAATACCAGCAATAGTAGCTATTGCACTGTACATTATTCAATTGATCAATAGAAAAAAGGTAATTTCGATTCTTAGGGAAGATGAGCTAGTGAATACCCCAATAAAAGAAAAACAGGAAATGTTATTAGAACTAGGTCGAAGGATAGAAGAGAAAAATACGGAACTAGAAGAGAAAAATACAATCCTAAGTGATAAAAACGCTCTAATTCAAAATGTGATAAAAGAGACAGAGGATTCGATAAGGATTGAGAATAAAGCTACAATTGAAGATGCAGAGTTACAAGCCAAGAGAATAGTAGAGGAAGCGAATGAGAGCCTACGAGCAGTTGTTGAAAAGACGGCAGAGTATCAGAGTAATATAAGTGGACTTACAGTAGAATACGAAGCTTTAGAAAAAGAAGTAAATAGATATAAGAAACAAGCTCGGAAGTTCAAGTCAGAAGTGACGGGCTTAAAAAACTTTGATCAACGATTTCCTCATACCATAAATTTCGAAAAAGTAGAAAGTTCAATACAAGAAATAGAAGATACTTTAAATAAAGATTCTCTACTAGGAACCGTAATTAGGCTCTATTTACATTCAGATAATTCAAAAGAATTACGTAGTCTTTCCAATGCAACGAATAAAGAGATTAAGAACGTGTTAGAAAAATATGAAGACCGTTATACCACTAAAGGAAATAAGACCATTTACAGCTTAATGATTATAGGATTACAAGCAGAAATGCAGCTCTTACTTTTTCAACTAAGATACAATAAGTTGGAAGAATCTGTTCAGTCGGTGAAAGATATTATAACGAAATATCTAGCAATTTGTGGAAATGGTAATCAAGCAATCCTCCCGACTATAACAAAATTTTTGACCGAGATTGAGCCACTATATGTCGAATTACTTAATATTGAATACAAATACTATGTATATAGAGAACGTGAAAAAGAAGAGCAACGATTGATTAAAGAACAAATGAAACAAGAGGCTTTGGAAAGAAAACAACTTGCTGAAGAACGCAAGAAACTTGAAAAAGAAGAGCAAAAATTTGAAATAGAAATGAATAGAAATAAAGAATTGCTAGAATTAGAAACGGACCAAGAAAAGATACAACAACTATTGGATAGATTGACCGAATTAGAAAGCCAAATGAAAAATATAAATGACAAGAAAGAGGAAATAGCTAGCCTATCATTGGGTAAAGCAGGATATGTTTATGTCATTTCTAACTTAGGCTCATTTGGTGATGAAATGTTTAAAATAGGAATGACGAGAAGAATGGTTCCACAGGACAGAATTGATGAATTAGGTGACGCTTCTGTTCCATTCAAATTTGATGTTCATGCCATGATCTTTAGTGATGATGCAGTTGGTTTAGAGCAGAAACTTCATTCGATCCTAAATGAACGACGAGTAAATAAAGTGAATTATCGTAAAGAGTTTTTCAAAACGAATTTGGATAGCTTGAGAGAAATCGTTGAAGAAATTGATCCTACTGTTGAGTTTGTGACAACAATGTTAGCTGAAGAGTATAATCAGACGTTGTCTATTGAAAATTCAGTTGTTGCTTAAATTATTGCCCAGTGTCTGTCATACCCACAAATATCAAGTTGGACTTTTGAGGGTGTGACAGGCGTTTTTTTCATAATTTCATTATGAACAACGTGCTACCATAATAGTTTTTTCTTCGTGTAATTTAAGTACCTGCCCCACCGTAATATGCAGAACTCGACAATAACCGGTGGGCCAAGTACTATTTTCATAAAAAAAACCCAATTTTATGTCTATTTATGCTACATTATAAGAAACATTTCATCCATAGAGGTATAAAAATGAACACTGCATTGACAGCTTATATTACCCTTGTCTGCACATCGAGTGTATTAATTATTTATCTTTGTTTCTATGTTTTTCTTAAGCGTCATAAGTTTAGAAATATAGCAAACTGGTTTATTTTATATTCGATTAGTATTACCATCTATTGTGTTGGTTCGGCATTTGGGCTTATGTCCACCACTTTAACAGAAATGAAGTTTTGGACAATAATCCAATATATTGGAATGCCTATCTCTTCGCCGCTCGGCTTATTATTCATTATGCATTACCTTGGAATTAACATTACCAAAAGAAAATGGATTCCTTTAATCCTGATACCATTTGTTAGTTTCATCATGGTTCTAACCAATGATTTTCATCATTTGCATTATCGCGTGTATGCTTTTGATCCGGAATTAGGAGCACCTTATGTCCATCAGGAAATAGGGATATGGTACATGATTCATGGTATGTTCACCTTTGCTTGTATGTTTATCGCATTCTTTCTATTGATCTCGCATTGGAAGGAAACGGCCAAGGTTTATCGACCTCAATTAATCGCACTACTGTTTGGACAACTAGTTCCAATGCTAACTGCTTTTATTTATTTAATTGGATTGACACCACCAGGAGTTGATCCCGTTCCAATGGTATTATGGTTGACTTCTTTGTTCTATGTATGGGCGATTAGCTCCTCGCGTTTATTTACGATTATGCCTATTGCGAAAGATGCTATTTTTAATAGTATAAATGATGGTGTGATCGTACTTGATGAATCGAATAGAATGATAGAATTCAATCATGCCTGTAAAGCTATGTTTCCGAATATAAATAAGTCTATGCTTGGTGATAACTTTGTCGATGTCTGGCGTAGGATATCTGGCAATCCGTTCCCGTATAACATAGAGCCTAATATTCACCATGAATTACACCATACAAAGCCTGGAAATGAAGAAAGAATCTATCAGGTACGTTCTACCAAGATGCAAGAAACGAATAATAGTAATGGTCTCCTACTTCTGTTTACCGATATTACGGAGGTAAAAGAGCTTCAAGAAAAGTTAGAGCACCAAGCCTATTATGACGACCTTACACAGATCTACAATCGTCGTGCCTTTTTTGAACAATGTCAACAACGTTTAGACGAGACAATAGAAAATGAATTCGCATTTAGTGTGATCTTGATCGACATTGATTATTTTAAAAATGTGAATGATACGTTCGGTCATTATGTTGGTGATCAGTTGCTTGTTCATGTAGTAAATGTATGTAATGCACAACTTACAGAAGATATGCTTTTTGCTAGATATGGTGGTGAGGAGTTTGTGCTTGCTTTACAGGGTTATTCAAAACAAGAAGCTAAAGATTTAGCAAATCAAATACGTTGTGAAGTGGAGTCAAGTTCATTCCTAACACAAGCAGAAAAGATTTCCGTAACGTTAAGCCTTGGTTTAGCGGAAGCAGCTACTGGAGAGCTACTATATCAGATTCTTAACAAAGCAGATAAAGCCTTATATGCAGCAAAGCAGTCGGGGCGTAATCAAGTATGTGTGTTGTAAACATGGGGACGGTTCTTGTGTTTCCAATTTTGGAAACGCAAGAACCGTCCCTCTATTTCTATTATGGTAATAGGACTTGATCGATCACGTGAATGACACCATTAGATGCTGCGATGTCTGGGGTTACGACGTTTGCTTTATTGATTCGAACTGGGTCAAGTTTAATTTTTGCTTTCTTCTCTGCTAGCGTATCTACTTTCATTCCATCTTTTAAATCAGTAGACAACACTTTTCCTGCTACTACATGATAAAGTAGAATATCCTTCAAATCATCTCTTGCTAGTAATTCTTCTGCTGTAATGTCTAAATCTTTCAATAGCTTTTCAAATGCTTCATCTGTTGGGGCAAAAACAGTAAATGGTCCATCTCCTTTTAACGTTTCCGCCAATCCTACTTTTTCTAAAGCTGCAACCAATACAGAAAAGTTACCTGCGTCCTTAGCTACCGTCACAATGTCTTTCTCGCTTGCTTCATTCTCCGCAGCAAACACATTACCTGCAAATGTCATCCCTACTAATACAACTAACACCATCATCATTAACTTTTTCTTTAACATACGAAAATCCTCCTTAAGATTAACTTTTAAATAATACAAATTACGCATGGAACGAACTAATCTCTTTGTTTTTTTAATCCCCACCCCCAAGTAAAATAATGGTATAGGGGTAGTATTTTATTAACGTGATTTTTTATCCTAATTTTCTTAGAATTTTCCAACGGTGGAATGATGTTCTTTGATATGGTTAAGACGAAACGGCAAAGCATAATGCTTGTGCAGTTAGACATAGGTAAGATTGGATGGAAATTTGTGTTAAAATAGACGGAGGATTTGTGAAAGATTTGTACTTAAGCCTTCGGAAAATAAAGCCCACCAAATATGCTATCTGCTGAAAATAAAGTCCCTCAAATCATCAATATAATAAAGGAGAAAATGATCATGATGGAGAAAAGTGAAAAAGAAATTTTAATATTGAATAGTGAACAAAATTTAAAAACAATATTTGAGGTAATTGAATCAGTACCTAGTAAAAACAGAAAAATATCGATCGAAACGCAAGATAGAGATAAGAATTTTCGAGATGTCCTCATGCATCTGTATGAATGGCACGCCATGCTTGAGAGATGGTATAGAGAAGGTATGGCCGGGGATATTCCATTTATACCAGCACCTGGTTATAAATGGAGGAATATTAAGCTCCTGAATATGAAAATATGGGAAAGCTATCAAGATGTAACATTAAATCAAGCTATAAATAAATTGAGATTAAGCCATGAAAGAGTGGTAGATTTAATTCGGTCACACACCGATGACCAATTAATGACAAAGAAGTACTATAAATGGACGAAAACAAGTAACCTTTATAGCTATTTTGCAGCAAACACCTCTAATCATTACAAATGGGCTTATAACAAATGTGAAATTATTGCTAAGTCTATAATGGAAGGAGAAAAACAAGGAGCAAAGGACAAACTTGTGAAATAATCAAGTATAATAACCTCTTATCTTTTATAAATAAATGAGAAGTGCATTTTTTAAATATCAGACACCGATCGATAAACGACTAACCTTTTAATAGGTGCGTGATTATACCGTGTACGTTTTGTTACCACTAGTTTTTGGCATAATTCTTATCCTAGTATTGATTATTTTTATATATAAAATCATAAGAAATAAAAAGCATCCGTATTCTTGGTTTATCCTAGTAATACTTATATTCTTTTTGTACGTTACATTAAAATCGATGCTGGGATATACCAATATTTTTTAAAGGGGTCAGCCCCCTCACATGGACAGTTGTCCACGGCAGGGGTCTGACCCCTTTTAAGAATCTTTCCTTCTATATTCACCAGGTGCAACGCCGTAGTGCTTTTTGAAAACGCGGTGGAAGTAGGAATAGGCACCAAATCCGCAGTTATATGCGATGGTCTCTAGCGTTTGGTTGGTATAGGTCATTTGGTCGATTGCAGCGGATAATCTTACTTGTTGGGCATATGCAATCATTGTTTTCCCAACATAATCTTTAAAAAGATGAACGGATCGTGACACACTTAGATTTGCACATGTAGCTACATGATCAATGGTAAATGTTTGCTCTATGGCATGCTCTTCGATGTAACGCATCATTCTTGTTACAACATAAGGCCGCTTAAATCCAGGAGATCTTTCCGTGATTGTTCTTTCTAAGGATAAGCACAGCGCCCGTAACAGATGATTGGTTAATGCATCGTTTTTCTCCATGTCTGGTCGTCTAAATTCGGAAATGATAAAACGCCATAACGATAGAAATTCATCATCTAAATCAACCCGGACAGTAGTTGGTTTAGGGCTTTGGTTCCACCAATCATCCATCCATGTTCCAGAGAATAATAGGTGATAATCACCACTATTTTGTCCTTCTGCAATTAAAATTTCATATTCATCCTCAGGTTTAACTAATAATAGGTCTCCTTTTTCAATAAGTATATGTTCCCCTCTTACTACAACTTCACATGTTCCTTCGGTTTGGAGCCTGAAAAGGTATCCCCCCATACCGGTTTTAAAAGAAGAATAGAAGCCTTCCGTGTGAAAAGAGTATCCACAAAATTCAATATGCATATCCATTACCTTCTTGTATCTGATTTATAGTAAATAGCAAAATAGTTCATGTTATAATCATATCATTTATATTCAAAATACTGTATTTCTATTATCATGTAGTTAAATAAGTAATTTATGATTTCTTTTACATATATATAGCATTTTGCATAATGGAGGGGGAAATAAGGATGAATGAAAAAATAGGTGTTCCGTTAGAAGGTTTTGCTGCATTTAGTAGAAAAGTTGCCGCAGAAGGTGCAGTGCTACTAAAAAATGAGGATCATGTGCTACCAATCAAAGATGGAGAAATGGTTTCTGTTTTTGGAAGGACGCAAATCAATTACTACAGAAGTGGTACGGGGTCTGGTGGAAGTGTCAATGTGGCCTATACGACTAACCTACTAGAAGGTCTCCGTAATAAGGAAAATATAAACGTCAATGAAGATTTGGCGCATATTTATGAAAATTGGGTGAAAGAAAATCCATTTGATAATGGCGGTGGCGGCTGGGCTGCTGAGCCATGGCATCAACAGGAAATGCCTTTATCCGAGGACATCGTTTCAAAAGCTAGAATTAATTCTGAGAAGGCCATCGTTGTTATTGGACGGACTGCAGGGGAAGATCAGGACAATAAAGATGAAGAAGGAAGCTACCAATTAACGGCGGAAGAAAAAAATATGCTGAAGCTCGTAACGACGTATTTTGAAAAGGTGTCGGTGGTATTAAATGTTTCCAACATTATCGACATGTCATGGCTTAATGACACCGCGCATGTCCACCCGATCAAAAGTGTTATCTATGCATGGCATGGTGGGATGGAAGGTGGAAATGCCATTAGTGATGTCCTAGTTGGGGATGTTACGCCAAGTGGTAAATTAACGGACACGATTGCTTATTCGATACAGGATTATCCATCTACACATAATCACGGAGATGAATTTATGAATTTCTATCAAGAAGACATTTATGTAGGCTATCGTTATTTTGAGACTTTTTGTCCTGAAAAAGTTCAATTTGCCTTCGGATACGGCATGTCTTATACGGATTTTGACATGACGCCTAGTGAAGCAAAGCTAATCACAGAAAATGGAGAAGCGTATGTGGATGTAAAAGTCACGGTGAAAAATACGGGCTCCACATACACAGGTCAAGAAGTGGTTCAAGTCTATTATGAAGCACCCCAAGGGAAGCTCGGCAAACCTGCGAAAGTATTAGCAGGGTTCGCTAAAACAAGTGTACTGAGACCAGGTGAGTCAGAGAAAGTATCGATTCGTTTCTCTGTGAAAAGCATGGCTTCTTATGATGATGAAGGCGTGACAGGTTATCCATCAGCGTATGTGTTGGAAACTGGTGTGTATCATTTTTACGTCGGAAACAGTGTGAAAGATGTTGTGAAGGTAGACGTGGAGGGCAGCAGTGGATATACCGTCGATCAACTCCAAGTGGTTGAACAATTGGAGGAAGTTTTGGCACCTACGGAGGATTTCAAGCGAATGAAACCAGGTGGACAAAGAGAAGACGGTTCCTATGAATTGCTTTATACAGAAGTCCCGAAGCGAAAAGTATCATTAGCAGATCGGATAAAAGAAAACCAACCACAAACATACGAGCAAACAGGCAATCAAGGGTACACGTTACGCGACGTTTATGATAACAAGGTCAGTATCGAAACGTTTATTGCACAATTGTCCGATGAAGAATTGGCGACGATCGTTCGTGGTGAAGGGATGAGTAGTCCGCTTGTCACACCTGGAACGGCATCGGCATTTGGTGGTGTTAGCGATCAATTGTTTAATTATGGTATTCCAATTGGCTGTACAGCAGATGGTCCTTCGGGGATCCGAATGGATAGTGGGCATAAGGCAACACAAGTGCCTATCGGGACGTTGCTTGCAGCAACGTGGGATCTTGAACTAGTAGAGGCGCTTTATGAATTAGAAGGGCAAGAACTGATTCGAAATGAGATCGATATGTTGTTAGGACCAGGAATAAATATAAGAAGAAGCCCATTAAACGGTCGTAACTTTGAGTATTTTTCAGAGGATCCACTAATTACAGGTGCTTTTGCGATCGCGAATACACGTGGAATTATGACAAGTGGAGCGCATGCAACACCGAAGCATTTTGCGTGTAACAGTCAGGAGTTTTCGAGAACGAATGTAGATGCAGTTGTCTCAGAGCGTGCGCTGCGAGAAATCTACCTCAAAGGATTTGAAATGGCTGTCAAAGAGGGTGGCGCGAAAGGAATCATGACATCCTACAACCCGATCAACGGGCATTGGGCTGCTTCGAATTATGACTTGAATACAACGGTGCTTCGTAAAGAATGGGGCTATACAGGCATTGTGATGACCGATTGGTGGGCGAAGATGAACGACTGCGTAGAAGGCGGACCTGCTGATCGACAAAATACGGGTGCCATGGTCCGGGCGCAGAATGATTTGTATATGGTTGTGAATAACTACGGAGCCGAGATTAATGCGTCTGAAGATAACACGATGAAGGCGTTAGAGAATGGGTCACTAACACGAGGGGAATTACAACGTTCAGCTATTAATATCTGTAGATTTTTAATGGATGCACCAGTGTTTTCCCGAAAACAAGAAATCAATGAAACAGTGAATCATTTTACTGCTAATCCAGCTCTTGCGTCCTTAAATGCTCAATCTTTATCTGAGAATGCAAAAGTTGAGCTGCTGCATCCGGAATCGAGCATCATCCAAGTAGAAGAAGCAGGTTTATATCGGATTATAGTTAAGATTATGTCGCCTGAAACAAACCAATCCCAAACAGCTTGCAACGTCACTTTAAATGATCGATTAATGACAACGATTCAAACGAATGGAACAGATGGAAAATGGATCAGGCAGAAGCTAGTAAAAGTAGATTTAGAGCCAGGTTTATATGAGTTGAAGCTTTCCTTTATTAAGCCTGGAATGGAAGTGAAATGGATTGAGTTTAAACAGTTGTAGATCAGTCGAAATGCGTGCCTTAGTAACTCCATATATTTAGCAGTAAATTAGTAGAAGGCTCTATATTTTCTGTTGACATAAGTCACGTTATGGATGGGTGGAAAAGGTTTAATTCCACTCCATCCATCCTACTGACTTTGTCCGATCGCTGCCATTACAGCACCTATGGCTTGGATCCAACTTCCAACTACATTAAGGGTTTGTGCTTCTCCACCTCTTAGTTCCGTACCGGTAGAAATGGCTTGTAAAGTATTACCAATGACTTGTAGGATATTTCCATAAGTTATATAAATGTCTTGTATGGAAGGTTTGTGCTTCCAATCGGTTGTGGAAGTACTTACTCCAGCACCCAACGCTTGGATGAGATTACCTTTTATAACTAACTCCAGTTCAGTTGTTCGAGGAAAGTCTATCAAATATTTTGCTACGATAGTTGTATTACCAATTGCTTGTATTTCAGCCCCGATTTTATTTAGCGTTTGATTATCTATGCTATCCGCCATTATTGCATTTCCAGTTCCTTGCATTACATTACCTACTAAATTTAAGTCGTTAAGTAATTCTTTGGAAATATTTTTGTAGGGTGTACTTCCCACAGCAGCTACGATGGTACCGATTGCTTCCATCCATGTTCCAAGAATTACATTAGATTCCTTTTCCATCATTATCACACCTGATCAGCATTCTTCCATTATTGTACGTTAGAAAGAATGGAGTGTTATAGGCAGGTTGATAGGAAATGGCTATAATTTTAATAAACAGTAAAATTGGGTGGAAACAGGGGGACGGTTCTTATGTCCACAATTTTGTGGAAATAAGAACCGTCTGTTTTTTACTAAAACAAAACAGCCAACAATCAGCAGCCTTTCAAATAGGAAATACAGTACAAGTAATTTGTATTGGATTTCCTATTTTTTTTTATTAATCCGACTGAATAACTTAAGATATTACCACGATTTTTCGTCTCCAATATTTGTTGCATGGTTGGTCAGGCGACACTTGCATTTCAACTGAAGGAATCACCCTTCAAATAATAGAATCTTCTCGGTCCTAGGTGCTAAAATTCTCGCATGCGAAACGGAAAATTACCATTAAACAAATCAAAAGATTATAATATGTATTGGACGGATAAGAACTGAATTTAGTATTTCCGTGCGAAAACAGTAATGATTTGCTCTTGCCCAAATCAATAAAAATACAACTAGTTTAAGGATAAAGCGCAAAACCATAAATTTCCCTCTATGAAGAAATTACTTTAACATCAAACTAAGAAAAAAGGTGGAATACGTATGACACAAGCAAATCTCCAATCTAAGATACTTTCCGTTCTCGAAGATAAAATTCAATTAATAAAATCAGAGAAAGGTGCCATCTATTTAGTTGGACCGATCAAACTTCCTGTTAATTTGTATGGTGAGACAGTGGAGTTCAACTGGTATTGCTGGTTAAACTGTGACGAGGTAACGGAGGATTTCAACCGGGTTATCGAAAAGTTATCCTCAGCCAATTTAGCTGAATTCCAACAATCCAGTGTGTTAACATACGGCGATTTTAGCTATAGCGATGATGCGATTATTAGAATGCATTCGATTTGTCACACAGGAGATATATTCGGGAGCAAAAGGTGTGATTGTGGTTTCCAATTAAAGCAGTCCATGAAAAATATCGTCGAACACGGAACAGGCGCTTTATTTTATTTAGCTAATCATGAAGGAAGAGGCATTGGTCTATTCAGTAAAGCGATGGCATACATTCTTCAGGAGAATGACTATGATACGGTTGAAGCGAATGAAGCACTTGGCTTTGTTGATGATTCTAGAAATTATAGTGATGCCATTGATGTTTTAAAAGCATTAAGAAGTAAGCCTGTAACGCTAATGACGAATAACCCGAAAAAATTAGAGGCGTTAATCAATGCTGGTCTGCCGGTATCAGGAAGAGAACCTATATGGGGAGATCGTTCAGAATTTAATGCGAAATATTTAGAAACAAAAGTAAATCGCTCGGGTCACATTGGAGAAGAGCAGTCATGAGCTCTACATGGTTCTGGCTATACAATGAGGTGAATTAGTTTATGAAGTTTGGATTCGACATTGATGATACATTGATCAACTTAAGAGAACATGCTTTTCATATTTACAATAAAAAACTGGGTAAAAATATCCCCGTTGATATTTTTCACAAACTCGATCGAGTTGAGATACACGAACCCTTTGGTCTGACAGACGAGGAAGGGAGTACCATGTGGACATCTTCATTGGAAGAGATTTATTATACATCTTGTCCACCCTTTCCAAATGCATTAGAAACATTACGGGAATTAGATGAAGAAGGCCATGACATTTTTTATATCACATCAAGAAATAAAGCGCATGGCGAACGAACAAAGGAATGGCTGAAAAGGCGAGGGTTTCCTGTAAAGGATGATCACTTTTTCTATGGCATGAGAGATGACGAAAAGGTAGAAATTATCCAACAGCTACAACTCGATTATTACTTTGATGATAAACCAGATGTGTTAAACACACTAGTAGATAAAGGAAATACGGTGGTCTTTGTAAAAGATCAATCGTACAATCGGCACTTGGATTTCCCTAGGATAACAGACTGGGGAGATTTACAGAGAGTAATAAGTAACCAGTGATTTGGAAACAGGGGGACGGTTCTTGTGTCCACAATTTTGTGGACACAAGAACCGTCCCCCTGTTTACGAGTTGGCCATCCAACAATAAAATGGGTTGTCATAGGCATTATTTTATTGTAGGGATAATTAATGGAGGTCTGTCAAAAGTGTACTATGAAAACGGTGGTCTTTTGGTACAGTTTGTCCTATGATCGTTACTAGGCACCATTTTGGATCTTAAGGGAAAAAGGATTTAATAATTTCAGAAAAACATGTCATTTACATACATGCAACCGTGAGTTGACAAAGTGCAACTGCAACATGATGGTATCTACATCAGTATTTTCATACAATTTTGGTATCAAAAGTGGAAGGAGTTCATGTACATGATTTTCGGTGAAACATTATACAAATTGAGGAAAGAAAAGGGTTTATCTCAGGAAGCGATGGCGGAGAAATTAAATACGAGCAGGCAGGCCATTAGCAAATGGGAGAATGGGCAAGGGTTTCCAGAAACAGAAAAACTACTAATGATCTCAAACATGTTTGAGGTGTCAGTTGATTACTTACTCAAAGGAACTTCCAAAGAACAGAACAAGAATGAGCGAGGTCATTATGTAAGTAAGGAAATGGCGGAGGGTTTTTTAATGCATGTAAATAAAACAACCATACCTTTTGCATTAGGAATAAGCTTGTTAATCTTATCTACAATTCCATATCTTGTATTCAAGGATCGTCCAGAGGTTTATTCATTTCTTATCATTATCATTGCGACACTTGGGGTTTTACAAATAGTAACTGCTGTAATGAGAACAGATAATAGTTATGCAGTGTTGAAACAGGACCCGTTACTTTTTGATCATCATTATCTTGAAGCGTTGAAGCAGAGATATAAGGAAGTTAAGAAGAAATACACTACGGTAGCGACGATTGGGATTGTACTAATCGCAATTAGCTTCGTAGGTTTTTTATTAGAAAGCAAAGATATTAGTCACGGTGTTCTCGTACCTTATTATCCGGTGCTAGTTGTATTTATTGCTATCGGTGTTTCCCTTCTTATTCCGATCATTATGATGATAGAATCGTATGAATTACTCGTGAAAAACGAAGCGCATTTGGAGCGATTAAATGCAAAATCAAATAAAAAGTGGAAACGCAAATGGAAAGAATGGTTCTAATGGAGATGTGAATGTGAAAGGATTATATTCATTAATCTAGTACTAGAAGTTTTAAAATAAATAGAATGGAGTAGAGATAACTCTGTTCCATTCTTTTACTTATATGCATGTTTTCTTTCACTATACTAAAATTTCATTCGAAGCGAAGAAATACTTTCGCTCCCTTACTTTATTGTGGTAGAGTAATAAAGAAAAAGAGTTTTAGATAAAACTAGATAATAAAGTGGGGGATTATCAATGCGAATAGCTGTTTTAGGAAGTAGCGGGGGGAATTTGTACAATCTTGGCGGGAAAAATGCTAGTAAGTTGCTAAGTGAAATAAAAATACAAGCTTCCTCTGCACAGATGGAAATTGTTGCTACACAATTTATTGCAGCACAAGAATCTATGGATCATGCAAAACCTAATACGAGGGCATCTTTGTGGACGATAGATCCAAAGCAATCTTTTGTAGAAAGCGATGTTAATACATTAGAAGAGATTAATAAAAAAGTGGAAAGTCTAGATAAAGAGATTGCAGCTCAGATCAAAAATGGGGAGATTGATGGAATTATTCTCATGAGTGCGGATCCAAAAAGTGCGAATAAAGAAGCGCTTGCTGCAGCTGCAGACAGGAAAATTCCAATTGTTGGAACAGGCGGCACATCGATGGCGATTGTAAGTTCGCGGGGCGGTAACGTGATTGCGACTTCTGGCACAACAGGTACAACAAATAGAACAAGAGCCGTTTCTTTTGTGACTTCCTTAAGTAAGCATTTTGGCGTAAGTTATAAACCTTTATTGGGGAGTAGCAATAATAGTGCAAAAGCCACACAAGGTTCTGCGCTAAAAAACATTAATATACGTGGAATTATGATGTCAGCACTTCCTGGCTTTATTGCAATGGCCTTAGTATTGGCATTTAGTAAAATCCCTGGATTAGGTGTACTAAGTGATGTGTTTGATGTATTAATTGGTGCCTTACCAGTTGTAATTGCTGTAATTGCGGCTAAGCAGATTTCAGAGTTGGATGAGGTTTCGATTGTAGCAGGGGTCATTGCCGGTGTTCTGTCTGTGGATGGTGGAATTATTGGTGGAATGATCGGTGGTATTATAGCTGGTCTACTTGTCAGATATTTATTCCAAGTTTTTGTGGGATGGCGTTTTCCAATGACTACTGTAAATATTGCGGCAGGAGGACTTGCTGGTCTGCTATCAGGTCTATTAATTTACTATTTCATTGGTCCAATAGCACTCGCACTAGGAGATCTTATTAAACAAGCAATTGAGACAACAGTTGCGTTTAATCCAATTTTGGCCGGCTTAGTTGCCGGTGTGTTAATTTGGCCGGCAATTCTTGGGGGTGTCTATCATGCGGCAATTCTGCCAATTGTATTGCTTGAAATGGAGCGGACTGGTAATAGTTTTTTAGGTGCAGTGGACATGGTTGGCCTTGTGATGGTTGCAGCAGGTATCAACTTAGCAAACATCATTTCTCCTCGCGATAAAGGGGAAGCAGCTGTTGCCGCACCTGGATTTGCTATAAATATGGGATTTGGAACATTTGTTGAATCTGCTTACCCATTCATGTTCTCAAGTAAGTGGATATTTGCCGGTGCACTATTTTCAGCTGGAATTGGTGGAGCATTAGTTGGGGCTTTTGATGTAAGAGGAACGGCTTATGTACCAACGTTTACAGCACCATTATTAGCTAACAATGTTATTGGGTTCGTCATTGCAATGGTTGTGCCGTTTTTATCAGCATTCATTATTACGTTTGTTGTTAATAAAATATCCAAACAAAAAAATACGGTATTGGATGAAGGTATTAGTAAAAGTGCTTAGGCGCTTAATGTAATGGAAACAGGGGGACGGTTCTTGTGTCCACAATTTTGTGGACACAAGAACCATCCCCTTGTTTACGAGTTAACTCAATTCCCTTTTCACTTCTCTTGGCAAGTCCATGAAGGGCTGGATATCTTGCACATATTCTAAGATTCCTAGGAACTCCTCGTTTTCGTCGAACAAACCTTTATACGTAATATGAACATATTGATCTTTCTTTTTGAACCACATTGTTTCTGATTCTTTTGTCCTCGACTTCAGGTCACGGATGATTTGCATGACTTTCCCCATACTCTTAGGTGGGTGGCACATGCCGACATTTCGCCCAATGGAAGTTGGTGTGCGGATAAACATCATCTCGGATGATTCCACTACTTCATTGAAGTATTTAAAAATGCCATTTTTATCAACAAACGTTAGCTCTAGTGGTATGTTGTTGAGAATATGGTTGGCTTCTTTGATCGTTAAAAACCCTCCACCAAAACGCACATGTTCTGTATCGTTTGCTTCCGTATTTATTTCTTCTGCCTCCGCTAACTTGTCTTTCGGAATCCAGCTTTCTTCTGGTACTTCTACTGCATAGCCAAATGCTTTACTTTCCATTGTAATAGCAATCCAGTTGTCTTCATTAAACAGAGACTGGGCAACAGGTAATAGTGTGTACGCTTCTTCAAAAAGCATGTCTTTACAAGCTTTTTCTAAATCAATGAAAGCTTGCTTAACGTGTTTGAAATCGATGTCTGGAATTTTTTCCATCATGCGATTGGCACCTTTATATAATGTCCGAATATGATCATCGTCCGCCCACATGATTCGTGGAAGCGTAAAAACGCCATAACGCTCTAAAATCGGGAAAAAGAGTTTTTCTTTACGATTATAATGACTGTAAAGCTGCCCTAATTGTTTCATTTCAAGCAAGAGCTGATCTGTCGGGTGTTGTAGATCTTGATCAATCGCTTTTATTTGATCATTTATTCGCACTAGGAGGCTTTCAAAAAACTGATTTTCCTTTTTGAAAATATAAATAGGATGACTCGGATGCGCAGCAGTGGGAACATCAATATCTAGAAGCGATTGCCCGTATATGTCTTGATACATATCAAAGAACTTTTTGATATCTTCATTTGAAAAACTGTTGGTATCAAAGTTTAATTCTTGTAAAATCAACAAAATATCCAACGTGTCTAAGTGCTGAACGTGCTGCTCAAAACCTTCTTTGATGCTTTGTTCTGCCTCCTCTTGATGTATATGAAGCAATAAACCTTTTATTGAATCAATGACTTTAAAATCTAAATGTGCTTCCATCACTTTTCACCTCGTTGTGATTTTTATTGTTAAAACTCATTCTTTGTTAAGGATTGAACATGGATCGGCGGATTTTAAAATGTATGAATTTGGGTTGATAAGCCTCTTATTATTGTACTGTCTTCATTTTACTATATAGAAAAAGGAAAGATTGTGATGTGGAACACAGGTGTTTTGACTAAGGCACTTATTTTTATTTAAATGGATATAAAGCTAGGAAGATGAATCGACTAAACTGTGCACAGATTGTCGGATGAGTAAATGTAACCTTTGCTATTATTGATGTTGAAAGGGGGGCATTACATGGATTCGTTAAGCAGTATGAATCATGCACTAGCCTATATCGAGGAGCACTTGAAAGAGGAAATTGAGTCTAGCGAACTTTCAAAAATTGCATGTTGTTCGGAGTATCATTTTAAACGCATGTTTTCTTTTTTATCTGGTATTAGTTTATCTGAGTACATTAGAAGAAGGAGATTAACATTGGCTGCACTTGAACTAAAAGACTCTGATTTGAGAATAATCGATGTAGCTGTCAAATATGGATATGGTTCGGCTGATTCATTTTCACGTGCTTTTCATTCAATGCATGGTATTCTGCCATCTGAAGCAAGAAATGAAAGTGCAAAAATAAAAGCATATCCTAGAATGACCTTCCAACTATCCATTCAAGGAGGATGCGAAATGAATTATCGAATTGTTGAAAAGGAACCATTTAAAATTGTTGGATTGAAGAAGAAAGTCCCAATCATTTTTAATGGGGTCAATCCAGAGATTGCTAAAATGTATGAATTACTAACACCTGATATTATAACGAGATTTAAAACACTTTCGGATATGGAGCCAATAGGGATTATTAGTGCTTCTACAAATTTCTCTGAAGGAAGAATGGAGGAAAAGGGCACGTTAGACCATTATATTGGAGTAGCGACTTCAAGTAAGGCAACTGAAGGATTTGATGTACTACAAGTGGAAGCCAATACCTGGGCAGTATTTGAATCGATTGGTCCTTTCCCTGAAACACTACAAAACATATGGGGAAGAATATATGCAGAATGGTTTCCGTCATCAGGATATGAGACAGTTAAAGGGCCTGAGATTTTAAGGAATGAGAGCAAGGATATGAGTAATCCAAAGTACAGAAGTGAAATTTGGATTCCAGTGAAGAAAAAGTAACTCAAGGGAAACAAGCAGGGGTCAACAAGCAGGGGTCAGACCCCTTATGTATGAAAAGATTCAGGCATTTGTCATAAAAATTCGCAAAATCAGGATAACCACCCAAGAACATTCACCCAATCCTTCATAAGATCTAGTGAGAGCTTTTTTAAAGAGGAGGATGAAAGTGAATTCATATTATAATGAATTACCCTATCATGTTTGTGAACCAACTGACTACTGCGATCCAATGGATGAAAGGGGACGTCCTGGAATTGGATTTGGCCCCGGTTTTGGCCCCGGTTTTGGTCCCGGATTTGGCCCTGGTTTTGGCCCAGGACTAGGATTTGGTGTTCCATTTCTAACAGGATTGGCAGCAGGTGCTTTAATACCACCTAGACCACCAAGACCAGTATATGGATATCCATATCCGGTGTATCCACCATATCCACCATACCCATACCCACCGTATCCTTACTATTAAGCTTTGACATTGGGGTCTGACCCCTTATATGG
The DNA here is from genome assembly GCF_025154055.1 of Aquibacillus koreensis. Lineage (GTDB taxonomy): Bacteria > Bacillota > Bacilli > Bacillales > Amphibacillaceae > Aquibacillus_C > Aquibacillus_C koreensis. Next base: position 185,413 of record NZ_JAOALK010000012.1, on the reverse strand, counting down.
ACAGTTGTCCACGTAAGGGGTCAGACCCCTTAGTAGGAAGTGGGGCATGGTGCCCGTGAACTACTTTTGTACCAGATGTATGGTAAAATACTGATAAATCAGATTTTATTGGAGGTAAATGATGAATTGGGTCGATCCATACATATTTTTGTTAACGATGCTTGGTCTATTTGTACTATATTTATCGATTGCACTGCTTCGTTCGCCAAGAAAATTATCTCGAACATTACTTGCATGTGCTGCGGGCTTATCAGGTGTCTTTATCCTTTTAACGGTCATAGAATTAGTTATTAGTCTGCCAAGTCTCATGATAGGTTTACGGAATGTACAACAAATCTCTTTAGTCTTTACCCCCATATTTTTACTGGGGTATGCAATAGAGTTATATCAGGAAACTCCAAGGAAAACAATTCGTTTAGTGAGCATTTTATCTATTCCTTCCATTATTGATATCTGTCTTGTTTTTACAGATTCCTTTCATGGGTTAATGCGGGAGAGTGTAACAATAACTACAATTTTGAATTATACGGAAGTCTCAACGAACACAACAGCTCTTAATTCCTTTTTTGGTGTGTACCCATTTGTCATATCGTTAGTCACGATCTTCTTATTGATTCGAAATATGTTTGATGTACCTAAGCATTATCGAATGATTCATTTCTTGTCGGCTTTGGTACTTACTCTACCAATAACAATGATTATTATAACCTCGCTATTATCTTTTCAAATTCCAGGTGTGTTTGCTTTATCCTATAGTTCGATGGCACTGTTATTAATTATAGTAAATAAGCGAATGGATATTAATAAAGTTTGGCCAATATCACGACAAGAAATATTAGAGAATCTCTCAGAAGGTATTCTATTAATTGATCGAGAAGGAAAAATACTGGAATGTAATCCAGCAGGTTTTGAAATCATTAAAAATATATTTGGCTTTGATGATTATCGAAAACAAGTCCTTCATCAATCAGCAATAGCTGTGTTTCAGGATGTTACGCCACTGATTGATGCACTTGATCGGTGTACGGATGCGACATTCCAATATGAGCGAGATGGGTCTTACTATGATGTAACGTCATCCATACTTGGAAAAAAATCGAATTACTTAAGGTTAGTTGTTTGGAAGGACATAACCGATAAAAAGGAAATTGAACATCAATTGAGAGAACTAGCGGAGAGAGATCCATTAACAAAAATAACAAATAGAAGGGCATTTATGGAAGCTTACGATCGAGATATTGCCGAGCAAGAAAGGTGTTTTATGTTAATAGATATCGACCATTTCAAAATGTTTAATGATCAGTATGGACACGTGGTTGGTGATGAAGTTTTAATCCATGTTGCACGCTTGATGCAAAGACATTTCAGTGATCATCTAGTCACACGTATAGGTGGAGAAGAGTTTGCTGTCCTTATGAAAATAACTGCAGATCAATCCATTGAGCTAGCAGAGGCCTTTCAAGCTGCATTAAAAGAAGAAGTTTTTCACATGGATTCGGACATAAAGGAAGAAATAACCGTGAGTATTGGTATTTGTACAGTAAGACCAAATACGCCTTTTAAAAAAGCGTATCAACAGGCTGATCAAGCGATGTACAAAGCAAAGAATGCAGGACGCGATAAAGTACTTACTTACTAGGGGTCTGACCCCTCATGTGGCCACAAATAAGTAACTGCTTAGTAAAGCGCATAGCTATAGGAAGTTATTATAATTAATCATGTTTAGTCGTGCTTAATAAGGGAAATACTACTAAAGCATAAAGTTGGAGATGAAGCGTCGTTTATGGTGATGAACAACGCTTTACTTTAACGAAGAAGGTGTCAGATACCACAGATGGACAATTGTCTTTTGTGGCATTTGACACCTTTTTCATTTGCCTAACATATGGCACCTGCATATCAGCTTAGTTTTCGCGATAATCTCTACTAAACAAGGTATAATGAATATATGCTGTAGATTTATCTATTTTTGCATAGTGGGGGAGTAGCAAATGAATCAAGAAATTACGTTTGAAAACATTCATAAAAACGGAGCGATTGTGGAAGAAAATGAACGATATAAACAAAATCAGTTCTTAAAAATACCGAATATGTATGACGCAAATTATATAGCGTTTAAACAGATGCCTACTTTGGCAGAATTTAAAGAAGCAGAAGAGTACTTGAGAGGCTATCATATGAGACTTGGCCAAAACCATGTTAAGTTTTATTTTCCTGAAGGTATAAAAATAACGGATGAGCTAGATAATTACTTATCTACTTCTGGATATGATACAGGCTTTATGGAGTTGTATAAGGTCGATCCATCAAAATTTCCAGAGGTGCCAATGAATGATGCGATAAAAGTAAGGGAAGTTTCAGAGAAGAATCTCGAGCCATTTCTCGATTTAATCTACAAGCACACCTTAGCATTTGGAGAGAAGTTTGCTCAATATAAGAGGAGCTTGATCCGCGAGCAGTGTTTGGATGACAGTCAAAAAGAAAGACACTTGAAGCTGTTTGCAACGTATGATGGGAAGGCTGCAGGATACGCGCATGTTATTATTTCCAAAGCATTCGTAGAAATAGACAATCTAGAAGTAGATGAGGTTTTTCAGAAAAAGGGAATTGGCAGTGCGCTGCAACGAAAGGTAATGGATCTGTTCTCTGATCGAACTGTCATATTGGTTGCAGATGGAGAGGATACTCCGAGGAACATGTACCGTAAACAAAACTACCAGTATGTTGGGTTTCAGTATGAGGCGCTTAAGGTGTTGGAGTGAGGTAGCAGAGTAATCGACAGGTGCCTGCACCTGTCGATTTTGTTCAACTAGAAAAGAGCGCCATTTTTATTCCAGATGGAACTATCTTTAGGACCTTTGATCTCTTGGTGGTGATAGGCACTTTTTTCTCAACTACTTTTGAACAATATATGATTTCTTCCTTACTATATCCTGCAAGCGGCGTTTTCCTTCTTCTGTCAAATAGACATTATCATCTTTTAACAGCTTCTTTGCTAGACTGACGGTCATATCCGAGTGTTTATTTTTACTCAAATGAACTCCTCCTTACGTTTTCTACATCATATTCAAGCCAGTCTTGCCCGACATGGACAACTTAATTGAATAATCAGTGGATTTTCAGAAGATGAACGCTAGAGCAGTTATCACCTGAGATTTTGCCGTAAGATAAACATGGGGACGGTTCTTGCGTTTACGTTTTCGTAAACGCAAGAACCGTCCCCATGTTTCCATTAACCATTACCGAGAGAGTGCATTCCATTTGTCACATGATGCCTTCCTATTGGTACTACAGAAGGAGAGCCAGAAATGGGATCTTCTATCACGGTGCAATCAAGTCCGAAAATTTCTTTGATTAAGCTACTCGTTATCACTTCTGATGGTTCGCCCTCTGCGACGAGCTTACCTTCACAAAGTGCAAAAATATTATCAGCGTAACGTGCGGACAAATTAATATCATGAAGTACCATGACAATAGTTGTTCCGCGTTTTTGATTAAGATCAGTAAGTAGGTCTAGAATTTCGACCTGATAGGTGATATCTAAAAAGGTGGTCGGTTCATCCAAAAATAAAATATCTGTTTGTTGCGCCAAAGCCATTGCAATCCAGACTCGTTGTCTTTGACCACCCGAGAGTTCGTCAATGTGATGGTTGGCAAGCTCCGTAATATTCATAATTTCCATTGCTTCCGCTACTGCCTCATAGTCTTCTTTAGTCCACCCACTAAACAGAGATTGATGTGGAAACCTTCCTCGTCCAACTAAATCAGCGACCGTTATTCCTTCCGGGACTATCGGTGATTGCGGAAGAAGTCCTACAAACCGTGCGAATTGTTTAGGGGGAATTTTACTAATCGACTTCCCGTCAAAGGTTATTTTTCCGGATGTTGGTTTAATAAGTCTTGCCAGCGTTTTAAGAAGCGTAGACTTTCCGCAGGCATTTGCCCCGATAATAACGTTTATTTTATTACTAGGGATTTCAAGGCTTATCTTATTAATAACCGCTTTATCATCATAGCCAGCGACAATTCCCTCCGCTTGAAAAATATGTTTCGGTTTCATTATAATTCTCCCTTTTGATTCATTCGGATTAACAGGTAGATCAGGTACGGTGCTCCTATTATACCGGTTATGATTCCCACTGGATATCTAACGTCAAAGGCAAATTGTCCGATTAGGTCTGATGCTAAAACTAAGTTTGCGCCAACTAACCCCGCTGGAATTACATTCGAGAACCCAACACCGACAAGTCTTTTCGCAATTGGGCCAGCAAGGAAAGCTACAAAAGCAATGGGCCCTGTCGTAGCTGTCGCCAATGCAAGGATGAAGACAGCACTAATAATGAGAATGATTCTAGTTTTATCCGTATTTAATCCTAGTGAAGTAGCAGATTGTTCACCAAGCTCCAAGATACTAAGATGCTTGCCCAACAAGATAATTATAGGTGCAAAGATCACTACGAAAATAACTAACGGTGGGAGCTCATGCATTTGGGCGCCATTAAGACTACCAGTAAGCCATCTTAGTGCGGAAGGGATATCCTGTTGTGCCCCAACTAGCAGAATATAAGATATCGCAGCGTTGAGCATCGCCTGAATGCCAATGCCAACTAAGATTATTCTCCCGATGGAAAATGACTTACCCTTAGAAAACAGGTAAATGAATAGGACTGTTGCAAGACCAGCAATGATTGATGCAATCGATACAATCGACTCACTCGTATGTAGAATGACAATGCAAAAAACAGCCGCTGCACTTGAGCCAGTAGTAATCCCAATGACATTCGGATTGGCTAGTGGGTTGCGCAACATGGTTTGGAAGGTGTTCCCACCAATACCGAAAGCAATACCTGCAAAAAAGCCTGCTAACATTCTTGGTAAGCGTATCGAGTTGACTGCAAAAGATACACCTTTCAGCTCATATCCTAGTAGTGCTAACATCACATCTTTTACAGGATATATCGTATTTCCCAGTAAGAGCATCGCGCAGCAAAGTACAAATAAAAGTGCTGCAAGCGAGGTCGTAACAACGATCCATCGGCGACGTCTTTGACGTCTGCCTGCTATAATAATTTCAATAGATTTATTCATCATAAGCCACGCACTTTCGCTTTCCTAGCAATAATGATTAGGATTGGAGCTCCTATGAATGCTGTAACAACGCCAACCTCAAGCTCTCCAGGGCTACCTAGAACTCTGCCGCATACATCTGATATAGTTAAAATAATTGCTCCTGCAAACGCGGACATTGGCACAACATATCGCATGTCAGGTCCAAGAATAAGTCGTATGACATGTGTAGCTAACAACCCTACAAAACCAATTGGTCCTGCAAGTGCCGTTGTGGCACCGCACAACAGAACTGCTGCTAAAGCCGCAGTAAGCCTCAATACTCCGGTTCGCACACCCAATCCTTTCGCAACCTCGTCCCCAAGGGCTAGTGCATTGAGTGCAGCAATAGAAAGAATGCCTAACAAGATTCCTACGATCAAAAACGGAATAAACGTAGTAATAGAGCTCCAGTTTGCCGCACCAACACTTCCAACTTGCCAAAACCTGAATTGATCCATCACATAAGATCGGGGAATCATGATTGCGATCACTAGCGATGACAGGGCAGCGCTTGTCGCTGCTCCTGCCAATACAAGCTTAAGGGGCGTAGCACCGCCACGCCCCATAGAACCAATTCCGAAAACGAAAACAGCGGTAATCATTGCCCCGGCTAAAGCAAGCCAGATATATTGAGTGGCTGTGCTTATGTTCAAGAATGCAATTCCACCAACAACAAACAAAGATGCTCCTGTGTTAACACCAAGTATGCTTGGGTCAGCAATTGGATTGCGCGTAACTGCTTGCATAAGTGCTCCTGAAATGCCAAGCGCAGCACCACAAAACAAACTGAAAACAGTTCGAGCAACCCGTTGACGAACTACGTTTGCGCCGTAGGAATCGACATTTTGATGAAATAAACCGGCTATTAATTCATTAAAGCTTATTGCTCTAGAGCCAAAGACTAGGGAAGCAATAATGCATAGGACCAACATGACTAAACATGCGACTAGTACCGCTATAAAATGTCTCGGTATATGTGGCTTCAGCAAGTTGTTCTTAGAATCTATCGAACTATTCATCGACCTTGTCGATCGCGTCCCCGATTAATTCTAGATACTGATCAATCGTATAAGCGATCGAAAGTGGATTTGGATTTCCAGATGCCGCTAAAGGTGTATTGTTACCAATAAATACGACAGAACCTCTTTCGATTGCTGGAATCTTGCCAAGCAGTGAATCTTCTTTAACTGCTTCATATAAGCTTTCATCACCATACCCAATTAGTATATCAGCATCATTAAGCACATCAGCATTTTCAGCACTTAATGATGTGTGGAAACTATTCGGATCCTCAATCGCATTCAATAGACTTTCAGGGTATTCCATTCCTAGTTCAATCAGGAACGCACCACGTGGGTCAGCAGGTGTATAAATAGATATTTTAGATAGATCCTCAGCAGAGAAATTCGCAAAAGCAACTTTTAACCCGTCCATCTCAGGGTATTCGCTTGCTTTTTCTTTAATAAGGTTCTCTGTATCCTGAATAAGTTGTTCGCCTTCCTCTTTCATACCCATTCCTGTAGCATTTAACATTACTTGTTCGCGCCATGTTGTTACCCAAGGACCAGCAGTATAAGGAACAACTGGAGCGATTTCACTTAGAATATCGTAGTCTTCTTGTGTGATACCAGAGTATCCTGCAAGAATAACATCTGGGGTTGAATCGGAAATTGCCTCAAAGTCAAGCCCGTCCGTATCTTGATAAATATTAGGGTTGTCTGCACCCAGTTCCTCAAGCTTTTCCTTCGTCCAAGGCAACAATCCACTATCATCCTGGACACCGTAATTTGCCGCAGAGAATCCAACAGGTACAACACCGAGAGCAAGGGCGACATCATGATTTGCCCATTGGATCGTGGCAACGCGTTCAGGTTTGCTTTCTATTGTTGTTTCACCAAAAGCATGCTCGATCACGATCGGATATTCCGTAGCTGCTACTTCTTCATCAGAAGAAGTAGTATCTGATTCATTATTTTCAGTATTACTTGTATTTTCTCCGTTATCTTCTGTATTTGCTGAACTTGCTTCATCAGCTGCACAACCAAATAAGAATAGTAGACTTACAGCCAAAATAAATAAAAATGAGCGTGACATTTTGTGCTTTACATTCATTTGTATATCCATCCTTTTTATGTAGTTTTTAATAATTGCTAAGTTAACTTGTTTCAACCTCCCATGGATGCCCATAAGTACATTGAATCACCATGTACAACAATAGAAAGGTTGAAGTTTTCAATTAGAGCTCTTTTAATTGAAAACGATTATCATTATCAATGATAATTTCTCTTTGCCTAATTGTCAATGCTATCTTAATAGATTTATAAAGTACGAACACCGGTAGGACGATTCTATCCATATATATCTATAGGGGATATGCGGTCATTTCATTAGTTGTTGCTTCAGTAATGCTTCGTTTTTTTCCTTGAAAAGTTCGTTATGAGAGGACACCATCGCATAATTGCTGGCCTCTGGTTCCACATATTGCTTTGCTTTATTTACTGCATTAATGGCATCTTGAAATGCTCCTGCGATGAGACCAACTTTGCCATCGTACATAAGAATATCACCAGCTGCATATAAGCCATCCACAGACGATTGACTTTTCGTTGTGCCTTCTATGTAATAATCTTGTACCTGCTTAATGCCTAGGTTGCACTGGTTTAATAATTCGGCATCACGTTCATACCCGTGGTTAATGATGACATCATCGATGGGCAGGTTTGTCACTTCGCCTGTAAGGTGATTCGTTAATTCTACACTTTCGATGGATTCCTGGTCAGATGCACCATTTATTTTGGTGATAGAAGTATTGTAGAAGCACTGAGCCGAACTATTCGTCAACAGTTCCACCTGGGCTTCATGCCCTTTTAAGGATTCTTTTCTATAGGTGACATACACTTGTTTGGCGTATGGTAATAGTTCAATAGCCCAATCAACGGCAGAATTTCCCCCACCTGAAATAATAACTTTCTTGTTTTCAAATTGTTTCAAGGATTTGACAGTGTAATGTAAATGGGATTCCTCATAACGTTCGACGCCTTCAACATTAAGCTTCAAGGGTTTCAAGATTCCAGCACCGATGGCGACTATAACGGTTTTGGAATAGTGCTTCTGTCCAGATTCACCATAAAGTACAAAGATTTTATCCTCATTTTGCTCAATTTTTACTACTTTTTCATTTAAAGTCACGGTTGGATCAAAGGTTAATCCCTGCGTAACTAATTGCTCAATAAGTTTTTCACCTGTTACAGGAGTTAATCCGCCGACATCCCAAATCATTTTTTGAGGATAGACATGTACTTTTCCACCTAATTTTGGCTGAAACTCAATAATTTTAGTTTTCATCGATCTTAGCCCACTATAAAAAGCAGAATATAATCCAGCGGGACCGCTTCCTATAATGGTTACGTCATATAAATCTGGTGTCTCCATTTTTTATTCTCCTTTACCTATTTAATATTTTCCCTTGTGGTAACAAGAGCATTTTTTTACTACTGTTATGTATATGGTTTGTTGTACCACTAAATGATAATGATTTTCAATATCATCTGTATAGTATCATAGATTAGAAAGGGGAACAACATGCTATTTAGTAAAGAACTAATGTAGATAGGCTGTCAGAATCATCATGTCTTTTTTAAAAAGAGAGGCATATGAAATTACAACTTTTACTAGTGATGACAGGCGTATTTTGTTAGGAGGTGTGGAAATATGTTAAGCGGGAGGGTGCCACAGTTTATCTTCTAAAAAAAGCAGAAGTGCCATTTGTAGGCTAACTTCTGCTTTTTTTTATAATAATGTAGAAATGAAAACAATTGGAATAGCTATGATTATATATAAGATACCTTTAGGCATAAACATATTAAAAAAGTAGAAAAAAAACGTTACCTAAAAAAGTACAACTAAAATTCCAAGTATCTTTTTCACAGTAGAAAATCCTCCTCCTCTTATGCCAATAACTGAGTTAATGCATGTATTAAAATAGATAGTTTCTCACTGATTTAAGTCTTCTATCCCTACTATTCTATTTCGAATTCCTCTTATCGAAGTACGAGTTAACAAGTAGACGAATCTTTTTGCTTCAATGTTTCACCATCAGTCTACATTTCATTTCTAGTATTGATTCGGTGGGCAATCATCGCAATAATACCAATTGGAACTCCGAATAATATATATAAGGTTATAACTGGAATAAACCCGCTGATCGTCATCGTATTGTTTAGAATAATAACACTAAGCAGAAATAAAGTGATGAAAGTAAAGAATAAGCCTATTCCTTTTCTTTTTTTTAGAAAAGCAGAGATACCCGATATCAACACATGCGCTGTCACATAGCCTAGAATAAGTTGAATGAGCGGTGTTAGTAATAAACCGTCATTTTGACTAATTAAAGCAAAACTAACAAAAATCGTGGTGATAACTCCAATAAACATAGAAACACTTTTTTCGCTTAACATAAATTCTCTCCCTTTTTTATTCAAATATATATACGTTGTTGTCGATTTTCTCCAAAACTTAAAATTAATTAGGACTATTCATTACATCGCAAGTGGACGAATAACTTAATATAAAAGCATAAAGGAGTGACATGGATGCCTATCGTAAATGGTAGCTCGTTTGTTTACACTGTCAAACAAGGAGATACATTGTATTCCATCGCATCAAGCATAGGAGGAACCGTTCCACTGCTAGTAGAAGCCAATGCTATTTATCCTCCTGTGATAGACCCTTATCAAATTTTTCCTGGTCAAGTGTTAGTTATTTCTACACCAGGTAACAGACAAGTAAATCATATTGTTAGTGCTGGAGAAGCACTCTATCAAATTTCCCGGCGATATGCCACAAGTGTGGATTTACTTCAAGGAATAAATAAGCAAATAACGAACCCAACTCTTATCTATCCAAATCAAATGCTTCAAGTTCCTGCACTAATCTATCTAGTTGAACAAGGGGATACATTATATAGAATAGCTCAGCGTTTTGGTGTTTCGACATCAATCTTGCTTGAAGCGAATCAGAATCGACCGGGTTTATCGCCAGATGTCATCTATCCTGGCTATCAACTCATTGTTCCGCTTCCAACTTCTAATAATATTGTTGTTTTTCAACCTCTTCCAGGTACAACCATACAAGTGGGCCAAACGTTGCAAGGGTATGCTCGTGCATTTGAAGGAGCGATTTTGTACCGTATTATCGATCAGAATGGTCAGATTGTATTAAAGGAATCACCGATCCAAACAGCAGCAGGTGGCCCTGCGTATGGGGCATTTTCTACTTCGATTATGTTTGATAATCAGCCTACTACACAATCAGGTGAACTGTGGGTTTACACGCGTAGCCCTAGAGATGGAAGTGTTCAAGATCTAGTAGCAGTCCGTGTGATGTTTTAAGTTGATTTTTTGCTGCGTTAATTTAAAAGTGTAAGATATGGAATTAGATTAAAGGATAGACAGCAAAGCTAACATACCAATGCAAAAGACGATCAGAAACAGGTCGCCTTTTGCTACTTTTCTTTTTTCGGCTATGTCATAGGTAACTAATTTTACTCCAATAAAAGTAACCATGGCGATAGCTGAAACCTGTAAAAATGCCATTACAACAGCTTCATTAAACATGAATTGTAATAGAGGCAATAGAATGGCAAATACATACCCAAAGCCCTTTTTTTGTTTCTTATGTACTTCATCATCAAAGATCATCTCTTTTAAACTATATTCTTCATTCATGATGCAATCCCCCTCAGCCTCAATTTTAACATAAAATTCCAAATATTTGGATGCTGTCTTTATTTGATTCCTTCAGGATTAGTTCAGTGACTGCAATTTTTTATTGAGAAAACTTTTGTTTAATTTCCATGTAAAGGCCTCTTTTTAAAGTTATAATTGGAATAGTAATGGAATTTTCACATAGGGAGGGATATCTAATGGAAACTGTAAGTCATAAGCCATTTAGACCATTCATACAAATGTGGACGAAACCAACAGAAACGATGCAACGTATTTTTAATGGGGAAACGTTTAAGGAGAATAGTATGGTGATCCTGTTAGCTATGCTAGGAGGGATTAGTCAGGCTTTTGGCCAAGCTTTTAACCAAGAACTCGGTAATGATTTTTCTCTCATCGGCATTATTCTTCTTGCATTAGTTACAGGTCCTATTATGGGTATTATATCGCTGTACCTGATGGGGTGGTTAATTCAACTAACTGGTAAGTGTATTGGTGGAAAAGGGGAAAGAAAAGATATAAGAAAAGCAGTTGCATGGGGGCATGTTCCAATTGTATGGTCTCTGGTATTCATTTTGCTTAGTATAGTTTTATTTGGTAGGGAATACTTCATGACTAATCCGTCATTTAGTTCATTTCAATCGATTATGTTTTCCTACACTCGTCTTATTGAAATCATTGTGATCATATGGTTTATCGTGGTTCTAACAAAATGCATAGCTGTAGCACATAAGTTTAGTGCTTGGATGGCACTGTTGAGTCAGATCATAGCATTTGCTATAGCATTTGTTTCGATGATCTTCATTGCTGTATTCGTTGTTTTGCCTATTACACTTTTAGGCTAGATGTCTATTTATAAAAGCATCGTGCGTTTCCGGTTAGGTGTGTAAGTGGAGAGGAGGAGAGAATGAAGGTATGAAAAAAATGCTAATCCTATTTGTTGCTACTTCGATACCATTTGGATTAATTATGGGCTTACTGTTTAGGGATCTCACGCTTGGGGTCATGGCAGGGTTAGGATATGGGCTTTTTATGACGCTTATATTGGGAAGTCTTCAACTCATTCTTGGAGCTAAGCTAGGAGCTAAGCTAGGAACGAGTGTTAAACAAAAAAATGAAATGGAGTTACCATTGCCTTTAAAAGAAGCAATTCTTTCGTGCAGAAATTCAGTAATTGCAATCCATGGAGCAAAAATAGAGCAACAAGATTATACGAATGGTACTGGTATTATTCATGTGAAAACAAAGGTTAACATAAGAACATGGGGAGAAAAAATTACATTCCGCGTTCAAAAGGTTAGCGATGAAGTTACCAAAGTATGGGTGGAAAGTAAGCCTGTTATTCCAACTACCTTGTTGGAATATGGCAAAAGCCTAAAGAACATAAATGCGATTACTAGTTATCTGGAAAAGGAAAGATTTTAAGAGCACGACCAGACACCTGTCGATAAGGAAGCTGCTAGTCAGCACCTAAAATATAAACCTATCCGTTAGAGCCTGAAATCTACAAAATATGCCCTAAAGAGGGCATGTTGTAGATTTCACTTTTATCATAATTCTATAATATAAACACTCTTCCTATTGAACTTGACATTTATTGTTGGTTACATGTACTTCTTGAAGCATTGTTCAGTGTCGAACGATTGATATTGACAAGCATTTAATTAAATGGAATAATTTTGTAGAAAATCCTCTAATTATTTCCTAGTCACACCCTTCACCTAAGTACTTTTCAATAGCTTCACATAGAATACTTATCTCATTTAAACTATTTCTTTGAAATCTTCAAAACCATTGAACCGTTTTTACATATCTTCCAAGCTTGCCTGAAAGGGGTGATCCGTTCTTTTTACCTAATATTCTTTTTCTTAACATGTTGAATTTCAAAAACTAAAAGGAGGAACATTCATGAGCCACGATATTTGCGGATATAATATTGCAGGAGAAGAGATTGCGTATGCTCGTTTCACTAAGAATAATCCCTTCGCAAACATGCTTTATAGCTTACTTGAAGCATGGGAATACAACGGAGGAGTAAGTGGTATTGGTAGTCACGTGATTTACTCATTGCAACAGATGGAAAAGGCAAAAGATACTTATAGGCAAATGTTTGATGATCATGCATCATTTAATACTGATCGTAATGAATTATATTATGATCAAAAACAAATCTTAGCGTTTATTGAAAATTGTATGGCAACTGCACAAGAAGAAGGAAGCGTAAGTTTATATTTTGGCTAACACTAAACGTTTAGCGTAAATCTTCATAATAATACTTCAAACAAAGCCACATAGATGCATCCCAATCTCCAGCTAACTTAAAAATCCCACATTAAAGCTATTCCAGGAGTAACTAAAAAGAAAATATTAGATGTAATCTACATATTTTAACGTGATATAATTATAATACGAATGAAAACGGAGTGATTTTAATGGAAGAAACATTAAAATTAATAGTTGATGAGCTAAGAGAGCTTAAACAAGGTCAGCAACAACTGATACAAAGACAGACAAAAGTAGAACAAGGCCAGGAACAACTAATACAAAGACAGACACAATTTGAACAAGGTCAGGATCAGCTGATACAAAGACAGACACAATTTGAACAAGGTCAGCAGGAACTAATACAAAGACAGACACAATTTGAACAAGGTCAGCAGGAACTAATACAAAGACAGACACAATTTGAACAAGGCCAGCAAAACCTAAAACAAGGCAAAGAGCAACTGGTGCAAGGTCAGAAACATCTAGAACAAAGCCAATTACAGCTATTACAAAGCCAGAAAAACTTAGAGCAAGGCCAGAAGCAACTAGAGATGGGACAAGTAGAATTGAAGAGTGAAGTTCTCAAAATGAAAGACAATTTGATTTTTGGGCTTGGACCTTATTTTGAAAATATCGAGAAACATATCGATACCAAAACAGATGAAGTAAAAGACATCATAAAGGACCAGCAAAAAGTTATTGAAACTTTATCGATCCGTTCTGTTAAGCATGAGAGTGAAATAAGTGAGATTAAACAAAAATAATGAGGGTGGATTATTTGTAAGTGCCTGTCATCATCAGAGAAATTTTAAATTTGAAAATAGACGGGTGGTGACTAGGCACTTTTTTATCAATATATTGTGAATGATTACACTTAAACAAATGGGTGCTTTAGTGAAGTAAGATAATTAATTGTGGACTGATCGATTATTATGGATTAGTCTTTCCTTTTCTTTTCTGTTCTCCTATAAGGTACATATATATGAAACGTGTTAATCACTCGGGAAAGTACATTTTTTTCAATTTTAACAAAATCACCGTTGGAAAATAAACACTGATTATGAAAAGATAGAAAATCATAATCCAAAAGTATCATTTTAAGTCACTAATTAATGAATATTAAAAACAAACGAATTGACAGCGCATAAATTACAACTTACTATAAATTGGAATAATTTATTGATTAAACCAACTAAGGAGTGAGGATAAACGATGATTAAAGGCATTGGCCATCTTGCATTTGTAGTAGAAAATATGGAGAAGTCCTTAAGCTTTTATTGTAATGTTCTTGGCTTTAAAAAAGCGTTTGAATTAAATAAAGAGAACGGTGAACCTTGGATTGTTTATTTAAAGGTTCGGGAAGGACAATTTATTGAGCTGTTCTACGGCGGAAGCAAAGAAGTAACTACTGACTTTTCTACTATTGGTTATTCACACTTATGTCTAGAGGTAGAGGATATAAATGAAATCGCTAATCATATAAAGAGCCATGGTTTAACCCTAGATGATGAACCAAAGCAGAGTGCAGATCTTAATTATCAATGCTGGGTAAGGGATCCGGATGGCAATCGAATTGAATTTATGCAGTTGCACCCGGAATCGCCCCAAAATAATGCTTAGAGAGTGTTAATAAAAGGAAAAATGATAAAAACAATTAAAATTGATCTAACGAAATCTACTGTTACGTGCTAAAGATCCACTAGTTAGCAATATCGGTGGTATGCAGGAGCAATAGAAGGACCATTAAATGGATGAATAAACTAATTCATCGCTTAATGGTCTTTTTTCTTCCTAATAGTATTTAGTAACAATCTGTTCAAGTTAAAAAATAGCTAAAAGGATAATTATGTATGTTCGTGCAGTTATGAATATCTTTTGTCAAGAGTTGCAGGAACAGTTGGAGTTGAGGATGCCGGATAAGTATTTAGAGCACTATGGATGGAAGTAAGAAAGTATTGCATAAAATTTAAAGGACCAGACCCTTATATGGATAGTTGTCGGCAGAAAGGGTCTAGCCACTTGGTGTAAGATTAATAGATATTAAAAAAACGTAATGCCAGTCACCACCAGAGAAATGTCGAGTTCGACAATTTACGGGTGGTGACTTCACCTATTATTAATAGGATAAAAAACAGTCAGAAGCTAGTGGAAGTTTCTGACTGTTTATTTAGGTATTTTCTACTTCATTATTGCTGCCTGAAAACCGTAGGCAACTATTGCTTTATTAAGCCGTATCCTCAACTGGTAAATCATGCTTAACAATTGCCTTTTTCTCCCAAGCCTTGCTCTTCCAACGGAAATAGACAAATAATCCCCGGGCCCACTCATCTGCAATAAAGGCAATCCAAATACCGATCAATCCATACCCTAAATGGATTCCGAGTAAATAATAGAGCGGGACACTAAATAACCACACAACCGCGAGAGACTCGATCATAACGAATCTAGCATCCCCTGCTCCGTTCAAAATACCTCCGTAAACAAGGTTTAAACATCTTCCAGGTTCCAGTAAGAAACCAAGAAGGAGTAGCAGAATACCCATGGAAATGATTTCAGGGTCGTTTGTAAATAGATTGAGTAATGGTTTACTGAATGCTGTAACAAGTACAGTGACTCCTAAAGCAGTGATGATACTCCACCGTCCGCTACGCAACCCTTGTTTATATGCCTCATCCATCTCCCCTGCACCAATTAAGTGGCCGATGATAATTTGGGATCCGCGCCCTAACGAGATTCCTAAGATCATTACCAAAAATAAAATATTTAACGTATAAATTCTCGTTGCTAGCATCTGTGTACCTAAAAGTGTAATAAATCCAGTTGTAACAATCTGACTAAAAGAATAGGAAATCATGGAAATCGATGACGGAACGCCGATTCGTAATATTTTCATGATCCGCTCTTTTTGCCAGCTGACAAATTCCGTCCATCCAATTTTTAAATTCACTCGCTTATTTAGCAATATTGCATAAGCGATCATTGCTAAAAATTGACTGACTGCTGTAGAAATTGCCACACCAGGAACTCCCCACTGTGGAAATCCGAACGCCCCATAGATAAATAAATAGTTACCTGTAATGTTTAAAACGTTCATTCCCAAGGTTACCAGCATCGTTTCCTTCGTGTAACCGTGTGTTTGTATAATGGTTGCCATCGTCACACTAACTGCCTGAAACACAAGTGCCCCTCCAACGATTAACAAGAACGTATTTGCCTGCTCAAATAGTTCCGGTTCCAGGGAAAAGAAACCTAATAACTGTCTACTAAAGATCATGATGCTTGATGCAATGATTATGCCAAACATCAAATTAAGTAAAATAGCGTTTCCTGTAAGGAATTTGATATCATCGAATTTTTTAGCTCCAAGATATTGTGCGATCACAACCGATGCTCCAGTTGAAATTAACTGAAACAGGAAAAACATAAACATGATTAACTGATTGGCTACCCCTACCGATGCTACAGCTTCATCAGAAACTTGACTTAACATGAATGTATCGGCTGTCCGCAACGACATATGCAAAAGAGACTCAATAAAAATCGGCCAGGTAATGGCGATGATGGATAACTTTTTAATATCTGGATTGTTCATCTTAATCTCCTATTCTTGATTGTTCATAAAGAAGGAGTGACCTCATGATACATAGACCACTCTCCAAAACAATAGATTTGTTTTTAAACGCAGGATAAAACTTGTTGGATTTAATTCGTGTACCGAAAGAATCGATTCTTTTATATTACTACAATAGCTAGAAGAAAAGAAGAAGTTTTTGAGGGATAAATTTGGAAACAGGGGGACGGTTCTTTTGTCCACACTTTTGTGGACAAAAGAACCGTCCCCCTGTTTCCTAGTGGGGTGTAATTGGACATACCTATAGTGAACAAAGTAACATGGAAAATAATACTAAACTTACATAATTAAATTTAACGAGGTGAAACGATGTTATTTGCTGAAAATACACCTAACTATGCCGGAGTAAAAGTGTACGGTGATTTTATGGACTTTGAAAGTTTATATGATTCTCTGCATGAGATTGTAGGAGAGGAGGGGGAGTTCACTGCCTACCAAGGGGGCAGATTGCGCGTGCTAGGTGTTTGTTATGATATTCGACATGCGCTTATGGGTAATCGCGATTTTAATTTTGTTGATAATGGGTTGGATCAAGATAAGATGAAGCGCATATCGATGATAACGAGCGATAAAAACGTGTATATGTCCTTCCATGTCTATTGGCCAGAGGTTATCTTTGTTAATATGGTTCTAAACGACTTTATTAATATCTATGCAGCCAAAAAGTCCAACAAAGCCTATCGTCGACTAGAGCATAAGAACACCATATGGGATGCTACTATTGCAAACGTACGGATGTTTCAAGCAGCCATTGCAAAAACAATAAAAAGCAGCATAGCAGAAACGTCACATGCACGTGTGATGGGTTTAATGAACAGGGAATATAGTGATATGGCAGGTTTTGCTACGCAATATCTTGATTTGTTAAATGTTAAGTTTTTAAACATGGAAAAGGAAAAAAGACAGAAAAACATTACTGTGATGATCAAACGACTAGCGGAGCAGGGAAAAGACTATCAAGATGTCAAAAGTGAAGTGAGAGAAGCTGCTAAGAAGTATAATTGTTCAACAGAAGATATAAGTCTAAAAGAGGAATACCCGGAAGATGTGGAGTGGTAAGGACTTTCGGTAATGTAACATATCTTGGAGTTAGGATGAACAAGACCCCATGGGATATCCCTTGGGGTCTTTCCTATGTATTATTACTTTACCTGTCGTAGTAATTATGCTATAGTTAAATTACTACGACAGATGAAGTACGACAGGTGCAGTAATTAGATTTTGCAGAACAGGACTAGGAAGGAGGATATGAATTGATTAGTAGTGATGTTATTCGTGGATATAATGATACGATTATTCTTTATCTACTGTTAGATCATCCTTCATACGGATACGAAATATCAAAAAAAATTAAAGAAATGTCAGATGAAAAATACATTATAAAAGAAACGACACTTTATTCCGCCTTTAACCGCCTACAAAAAAATGGGTATGTGGAGTCTTTTTATCAAGAGCAATCACATGGAAAAAGGCGTACGTATTACCGAATAACGGAATCTGGAGTGAACTATTATTACGAGAAATGCCAAGAGTGGGAAGTAACAAAAGAGGTTATTAATCAATTTATTAAGGAGGTTAATTTCAAATGAATACAATAATAAGTTACTTGGATAACATGTTCAGGAACTTGCCAAAAACGCAGGAGATGGAAAAGCTCAAAGAAGAGATCCTAGCCAATATGGAAGATAAGTATCATGAATTACTAAGTGATGGTAAAAAGGAAAATGAAGCGATCGGGATTGTCATTTCAGAGTTTGGCAATATAGATGAGTTGATCGAGGAATTTGAAGTTGAACAACAGCATGTGGGAGATGAGAAATCACTTCCATTTATGAGTGAAGAAGAGGTTAATGATTATTTACGAATGAACAAAAGGTCTGCTAAAATGATTGGTCTCGGTGTCATGTTATGTATTTTAGCGCCAGCCTTACTTATTATAACTAACCAGTTTATTTTTGGATTTGATGAAAGTTTTGGTGGTGTTGCTGGTCTCGTTCCATTATTTTTATTCATCGCTGTCGCTGTTGTGCTCTTTATCTATGCTGGTATGGAAATGGAAAAGTATAAGTATATCGAATACGGAGTAGAAATTCCGCGTGAGATCCGTTCCATGCTTCAACAAAAAAATGAGGACTATCACCCAACGTTTGTGAAGTTTCTTATAGTAGGTGTAGTGTTAATTCTATTGGCGCCTCTAACTCTGATTGTTATTTCAACATTATTAGGAGCAGATGCAGGCAGTATTGGAGTTTTTGTGTTGCTTAGCATGGTTGCTCTTGCAGTTTATATTTTTGTCTATTTTGGAATGGTTCGAGATGGATATCGAAAACTATTGCGGATAGGTGAGTATTCAAAGAAAGAAAAAGAGGAAAATAGAGTGATAGATGCTGCTTCCTCTATCATTTGGCCGTTAGCGGTTGTTATATTTTTAATCAGCGGCTTCATTTACGAAGCATGGGCGATTAATTGGCTTATCTTTCCGATCACAGCTTTACTTTCTGCCATGTTTTATGGTGCTTATAAACTCTTGAAAACGAACGGAAGGTAATGCATTAGTGCCTGTCACCACCCGTAATTTGTCAGATTCGACAAATTACGGGTGGTGACTTTTATTAAACTAGCATAATGTATGAACAAAGTTAACTAATGTGCATAGTAAATAATATTGGTTGGGATACTTCTAAGACAACAATTCAAATAGGGATAATCATGGGAGATTTAAGATAAAACCACAGTAGAAGTAGGTAGGTAATTAATTGTCTAGAAATATAGAGTGAGACTTGTCGAATGGCCAGCAACTTCGATAGGTCTTACTTTTAGTTTATATAAATTGTGTTCTTTAGACAAAGGTTGGTATAGTAATTGTAACAGAGAGGGGGCGACATGGTGCTTAAGGGAATGTTACCTGCAGTTAAAAATATGAAAAACTTTGAAAAGTTGCTAAAAAGTGAGCATGAATATATTGTAATTCTAGAAACTAGATTATCACAAATAGGAGATTTAGTGGCTTATGCAAAACGAGCAAATAAAAAAGTGCTAGTGCATACCGATTTAATTCAAGGATTAAAGGCAGATGAATATGGTGTTGAGTATTTAATTCGGAACGTGCAAGTGAATGGGATTATTAGTACTAGGGGGGCGGTTGTTTCGATTGCCAAGAAGAATAAAATTATCGCCATTCAACGATTGTTCGCTTTAGATAGCCATGCGTTAAACCATAATCTCAAAATGATAAATAAGGTAAAGCCAGATTATATTGAGGTGTTACCTGGCGTGATTCCAGCAGTTATACAAGAAGTTTCTGAAACAACGAATCTACCAGTAATTGCTGGTGGGTTAATTAAGACGAAGGACGATGTTAATCAAGCACTAGATGGAGGCGCTGTTGCGGTTACAACATCTAGAATGGAATTGTGGGAACTCTAAAGTTTGAGGGAATAAATTGAGCTCATGCTCCTACTACTTATTAAACTTAAATACATAAAAAGTATTGACAACGCTTTCAGAATAGTTTATGTTTTTAATTAACAAGTTAAAGCACGTGATGGGAGATTGGAGACCTTCACTATAAATCTACTTTGGGGAAAGTATGATTTATTTAGTGGGGTCTTTTTCTGTGCTTCAAGAAATTCATGTAGTCTAACTTGTTATCTAGTAGGAATAATAAAGGGGGAAATAAGATGATGAACAAGAACAAACGCTTTTTTTCTAGACCGTTAGCAATTATCGTATCTTTAGTTGTTATTTTAATTAGTAGTATCATTGCTCACTCCGTGCAAACGAGTGGTGGAGATGTCGAGGTAAAGGATATCCGCTTTGTAGGGGATAATGGGATTGTACACAGTGCCTTAATGTACATGCCGAGTGATATGAACTTAGAAGAACAATATCCTGCTGTTGTTTCGATGCACGGTTACATTAACTCAAGAGAAGTACAGGAACCGTTTAGTATAGAATTTGCTAAACGTGGTTACATTGTTCTTTCATTAGACATGACAGGACACGGGTATTCAGAACAGTTTCCCGCAGATTTAAGTCGAGGTGTTACTTCAGGATTACACTATTTACACAACTTACCATTTATAGATGGTGACCAAGTTGCAGTTGAAGGACACTCGATGGGTGGTTGGTCAGTATTAAAAGCGGCAACTGACAATCCAGAATTAGTTAACACAGTAATTCAAGTTTCTTCTTCAACAGAGACTTTTGGTTCTGGTGAAGTAACAGCAGAAACACCCTTCAATTATGCGATCCTATTTAGTGAATATGATGAGTTTTCACTAACTATGTGGGGAACTGAGAAGGCGGCAGATGTTAATTCTACTGAAAAAATGATGAAAATATTTGGTGTAGAGGAACCGGTGGAGGAAGGTGAATTATATGGATCTTTCGAGGACCAATCTGCACGTATGTTCTTAGCACCACCTGTAATTCATCCAGGCACCCACTGGTCTACAGAATCAATTGGTGTTGTTCTTGAATTTTTGAATAATGCAATACCTGCGCCTAATCCGATAGACTCAGACCAACAAACATGGAAAGCAAAAGAATTTGCAACACTTGCAGGTCTAATCGGTGCGATTATGTTACTAATTTCGGTTTTAGGAAACTTATTACGTACTAGTTATTTTGCAAATATTGTTAGAGAATTACCTGAATCTAAGGCAGTATCAAATAAATGGGTATGGATTGTTAGTGGCGTTGTAGCAACAGTTATTCCAGCAGTAACATTTATAAAGTTTATTGAATTAGGACAAAATTGGTTCCCGGCAGGACCAATTCTTCGTCAAAACTTCACATCGGGATTTGCGGTATGGGCAATATTTAATGCGGCTATTGCTACAATCTTATTAACGATCTTCCATTACACAAATAAGAAAAATGCTGCTTCATTAAAGCATTATGGATTCACTATGGAATGGAAACTAATCGGTAAAACAATTCTATTGGCTGCTGCTTCAGTAGGAACAATGTATAGTGTAACCGTATTAGTTGGTGCTTTCTTTAATATTGATTTCCGAATTTGGGTTATGCCATTTAAAGCAATGACTGCATCCCATTTCTATCTATTCTTGACGTACTTGTTACCATTCCTAATCTTCTTTATTGTTAATGGTCTTGTGCTTCACGGACAATTACGAATGAAGGAATCCGGTACAGAAACGAAGACCTTCTTAAAATGGTTTGGTGCAAACTTCTTAATAAATGCACTTGGTATTATTGTCTTACTCGTAATTCAATATTCTGTAATGTACTTTAACGGTGCGCTATTATGGGATAAAGCATTAATTACAGTAATTGCATTCCAATTTGTATTTATTAACATTTTGGCAGCGCTAGTGTCTACATATTTGTTCCGTAAAACAGGAACAATTTGGGCAGGAGCATTTGTCAATGCGTTTTTAATTACTTGGTACATTGTTGCTGGTCAAGTTATGCATATGTAATGCTGGATAAAAATGTTTCTGGCCAGCGTTTAATCCCTCGATATCATTAGAGAGTAAAGTATATCGAGAGTGTTAAGAAAAATGTACCTATGACCACCAAACAATCAAGTTTTTTAACGTTGCTAAAAGCTTTTCTAACTACACACATGTTGCAACTAGCTGCATGTGTGATTTTTTTATAAGGGATGAGGATCTAGAGTGAGTGAAACATTTATTCTTTCAATTGATCAGGGGACGACGAGTTCTCGTGCAATTATATTCAATAAGTTTGGAGATATTGTCGAGACAGCACAACAAGAATTTGAACAATTATTTCAAAAACCTGGATGGGTGGAGCACGACGCGAATGAAATATGGAACTCTGTATTAGCATGTGTTGCGGAGGTGTTGCGTAAATCTGATGTTGAAGCACATCAGATTGCAGGAATTGGTATTACCAATCAGCGAGAAACAACTGTTGTTTGGAATAAGCATACAGGTAAGCCAATTTATAAAGCAATTGTCTGGCAATCTCGTCAAACAGAGGATATTTGCAAGCAACTACGCGAGCAAGGTCATACCGAACTATTCAGAGAAAAAACAGGCTTACTAATTGATCCATATTTCAGTGGTACGAAGGTAAAGTGGATTTTGGACAATGTCGAAGGTGCACGGGAACAAGCGGAAAATGGTGACCTTTTATTTGGAACGATTGATGCTTGGCTTGTATATAAATTTTCTGGTAATAAGACACATGTCACAGACTATTCAAATGCATCGCGGACTTTAATGTATAACATTCATGAATTAATATGGGATGACGAGCTGTTGGATATTTTAACCGTGCCAAAAAGCATGCTTCCAGAAGTACGTCAATCTTCTGAGATTTATACAAAAACGGTCGATTACCATTTTTTTGGCCAGCAAATTCCAATCGCCGGTATTGCTGGTGATCAACAAGCAGCATTATTCGGCCAGACGTGCTTTGAAAAAGGAATGGCAAAAAACACGTACGGGACCGGTTGCTTTATGTTGATGAATACTGGTGAAGAAGCGGTGAAATCGGATCATGGACTACTAACGACGATTGGTTGGGGTATTGATGGAAAGGTAGAATATGCTCTAGAAGGCAGTATTTTCGTTGCTGGCTCTGCATTGCAATGGTTACGTGATGGGTTGCGCATGATTAGAAAACCTTCTGAATCGGAAATCTATGCAAAAAGAGTAGCTTCAACAGAAGGTGTTTACATCGTTCCCGCTTTTGTAGGTTTGGGAACTCCATACTGGGATAGTGATGCTCGGGGTGCAATGTTTGGGATTACACGCGGCACGACTAAAGAACACTTAATTCGAGCTACGCTAGAGTCACTCGCATATCAAACGCGAGATGTTCTAGAAGCGATGATCACTGATTCTGGAATAGAATTGAAAACTCTCCGGGTGGATGGCGGTGCATCGAACAACAACTTTCTAGTACAATTCCAAAGTGATATGATCGGCGACACAGTTGATTTACCTGTAATTAAAGAAACTACAGCATTAGGCGCTGCATATTTAGCTGGTTTGGCTGTTGGGTATTGGAAGAGTACCGAGGAGATTGCTAGACAATGGAAGGTCCAAGAGACATTTAGACCTAATATATCTGATCAAGACCGTGAAAAATTGTATGCTGGCTGGAAAAAGGCCGTCGAGGTTACGAGGGCCTTTAAGTAATTTAGTTTTAGTTTTGTGTTATAATAGTCACAAGTTAATAATTTGGACGGAGAATTAGAGAGACCGCAAATAACTTAAGTAAAAAGCTTAAGTTGATTTGTGGTCTCTTTTTTAAGTTTCCGTCGTAAATAAATCAACATGTGACATATAAAGAGGAGCGATGGGATGTTATTGTCTAGTTTAAAACGAAGTGATACATGTATAAAAATGAAAAATGGCTCGCTTGATTTACTTGTGATCGGTGGAGGAATTACTGGTGCTGGGATTGCGCTTGATGCGGCAGCGAGAGGGTTGAAAGTAGCGGTCGTTGAAATGCAGGATTTTGCCGCTGGTACATCAAGCAGGTCAACCAAATTAGTTCATGGCGGTTTACGCTATTTGAAACAATTCGAATTTGGTGTGGTTGCAGAGGTAGGTAAGGAGCGGGAAATCGTCTATGAGAATGCTCCACATGTAACGACGCCGGAATGGATGTTACTTCCTTTTTATAAGGGTGGAACATTTGGCCCTTTCACTACGAATATTGGTCTAAGGGTATATGATTTTTTGGCAGGTGTTAAAAAAAGTGAACGAAGAAAAATGTTTGGTGTAGAAGAAGCGTTAAAAAGGGAGCCTTTACTAAAACGAGACGGGATAAAAGGTGCGGGTTACTATGTTGAGTATAAAACCGATGATGCGCGCTTAACAATTGAAGTAATGAAAAAGGCTGTCGAGAAAGGTGCGCATGTGCTCAACTATACGAAGGTAATAGATTTAATCTACACTAATGGCAAAGTAATTGGTGTTAAAGTAGAGGATCAAATTGATGGTGCTCAGCATGATATTTATGCGAAAACAATCGTCAATGCAGCAGGACCATGGGTCGATACAATTAGAGAAAAGGATAATTCTAAAAAAGGGAAGACATTACAATTAACAAAAGGGATTCACCTTGTCTTTGATGGTGAAAAATTTCCATTACGACAGGCGGTTTACTTTGATACCCCAGATGGACGTATGGTTTTTGCAATTCCGCGGGACGGTAAAACTTATGTAGGTACAACCGACACTGTCTATGAAGGCGATATTGCTCATCCAACAATGACTATGGCGGATAGAGATTACGTGTTAGGTGCGATTGATTTTATGTTCCCATCGGTGAACATCTCTGCTGAGGATGTCGAATCTAGTTGGGCAGGATTACGACCATTAATTCATGAAGAAGGTAAAGATCCATCAGAAATTTCACGTAAAGATGAAATCTTTGTATCAGATTCAAATTTGATATCCATTGCAGGTGGGAAATTAACTGGCTACAGAAAAATGGCTGAAAGTGTTGTAAATACTGTTATTAGACAATTTAAGGAAGATGGCATTCTTTATAGTGATTCCAATACGAAGCATATGACACTATCTGGTGGAGACGTTGGTGGATCAAAAGGATTCGCAGATTTTTGTATTAAAAAAGTGGAAGAAGCGTTACAAATCGGTGTTTCTTTACAAAATGCGAAACAACTTGTACAAACATACGGTTCCAATATAGACAAAGTATTATCCATCTATAAGAATGGTGAAACAGTGGCGAAGGATGCAGGGATCGACTTACTTGTATATGCACAGTTACAGTATGCAATCGAATATGAGTTAGCCTACAAACCAGTAGATTTTTTCATTCGACGAACAGGTGCCCTTTTCTTTTCGATAGACTGGGTTCGTGCACATAAAACACCAGTCATTCGATACATGTCCAACTTATTTAAGTGGACAGATGAACAGGAGCAGCAGTACACAGAGCAGCTAGATCAACAAGTGCATGAGGCGACGCATCCGGTTGAGGAATAATTAATATGTATGAATCTAAGGTTTTTAGTCCTTATTCGTCATTCAAAATCAACTTCGTCAAACTACTTTTCACTTGACTCTATACAAAATTAATAAATCGACAGGTACCAGGTACCCGTCGATTTATTGTAACTATTTTCGTATATCTAAACAAAAAGAAATAGCCGTCATCCTGACTAAGGCAACGGCTTACTTCTTATAACAACGAATAATTCGGTCAAACGCTCTTATGCGGACAATAGTTGCATTGCGGTGTTACTGCCACTTGGCTTTGTTTCTTTAATTATAATTTTTTTAAATATCTACAGTCAATTATCCCATTAGTGCCTGTCACCACCCGTAATTTGTCAGATTCGACAATTTACGGGTGGTGACAGGCACTTTTTTTAAAAAATTGGAAGGGAACGGAGGTTTAAAATGGAATATATATAATAGTATTAGAAATAAAGCTAGAGCTAGAAACTGGCTCATATGAGCTGAAGTTTTCCTTTATCAAGCCTGGAATGGAAATAGATTGGATTGAATTTAAACAAGTATAGGAACAAAACGGACACCCAAATGAAGGAGTGGATGGCATGATTAATAAGAAGTTGCCGAAAGTATGGTATGGCGGTGACTATAATCCAGAACAATGGGATGAAAAAGTTTGGCAAGAAGATCTTCGGATGTTTAAGCTAGCTGGCATTGATGTAGCAACGATCAATGTGTTTTCATGGGCACTCAATCAACCAAATGAAGATACGTATGATTTTAGTTGGTTAGATGAAACCATCGACAGACTTTATAACAATGGTGTTTATGTTTGCTTAGCGACAAGTACAGCAGCACACCCAGCATGGATGGCAAAAAGGTATCCAGATATTTTACGTGTTGATTTTGAGGGCAGAAAAAGAAAGTTCGGTGGCAGGCATAACTCATGCCCAAGCAGCCCAACCTACCGGAAATATGCTGAGAGAATGGCGACAAAATTGGCAGACAGGTACAAAAATCATCCTGCTGTATTAATCTGGCATATTTCGAATGAGTATGGTGGCTATTGCTACTGTGACAACTGTGCAAATGGTTTCCGTGAATGGTTAAAAGAGCGATATAAAACAATAGATACAGTTAATAAAACTTGGAATACACGTTTTTGGGGCCATACATTTTATGAGTGGGATGAAATTGTTCCTCCAAACGTTTTGAGTGAGGAATGGCAAGGCGGTATGAATTCCAATTTTCAAGGGATTTCCTTAGATTATCGTCGCTTTCAATCAGATACCTTACTCGATTGCTATAAGCTTGAGCGAGATGCAATTCGTGAACATACACCAGCTATTCCGATTACTACGAATCTGATGGGATTGTACCAGGAATTAGACTACTTTTCATGGGCGAAAGAAATGGATGTAATCGCTTGGGATAACTATCCAACGATTGATACGCCTATCAGTTTAACTGCTATGACCCATGATTTAATGCGAGGTCTAAAAAGTGGTCAGCCCTTTATGTTAATGGAGCAAACACCTAGCCAACAAAACTGGCAAGCATATAATGCTTTAAAACGGCCCGGTGTCATGCGACTGTGGAGTTACCAAGCAGTAGCACGTGGGGCAGACACGGTTATGTTTTTCCAACTTAGACGCTCGATTGGATCTACCGAAAAATATCACGGTGCTGTGATTGAACATGTTGGGCATGAGCATACCCGCGTATTTAAAGAAACAGCACAGTTAGGAAAAGAACTTTCCCAAATGTCTGATCATTTTCTTGATGCAAAAGTGGACGCGAAAGTCGCTATTGTGTTCGACTGGGAGAACCGCTGGGCAATTCAACTATCCAGTGGTCCATCCATCGCATTAGATTATGTAAGCGAAGTGCATAAATACTATGATGCGCTTTATCAGCAAAATATCCAAGTTGATATGATTGGTGTAGATGAGGATCTAAGCAAATATGATATAGTGATCGCGCCAGTTTTATATATGGTGAAAGATGGTTATGCGAGAAAGCAAGAAGCATTTGTGGAGAACGGAGGAACCTTCGTAACCACGTTCTTTAGTGGGATTGTTAACGAAAATGATCTCGTTACACTTGGTGGTTACCCTGGTGAACTTCGTCAATTATTAGGAATATGGGCGGAAGAAATTGACGCTCTTGATCCTAAGGTGAACAACCAAATCGTCATGCAGCAAGCTTGGGGAGATTTACAAGGTGGATATGAATGTAATGTTCTATTTGACCTCATTCATTCTGAAGGTGCAGAAGTACTGGCAACGTATGGATCTGATTTTTATAAAGGTATGCCGGTGCTGACGAAAAATAGCTATGGTAGTGGTGCGGCGTATTATGTTGCATCCAGTCCAGACCAAGCGTTTTTACAAGGATTCCTTGCTAACTTGTGTAAAGAAAAAGGAATTGCTTCTCACGTCCTCCGTGCGGATCAGGGTGTAGAAGTTTCAGAGAGAACAAAAAAAGGGAAATCCTATTTGTTTATAATGAACCATAATGATGGTAATTCTCATTTTGATTTAGGTGAGATGGAAAGGATCGATCTAATCAGCGGTGCATCTTTAACTGGCGTAGTAACGATTGAGGCCAAGGGCGTTATGGTATTAAAAAACTAGATTTCTCCTACAGGGAGTAGCCCTTCAAGAAGCAGGTATTGATTAAATATTTAACCGGAGTTTCAAATAGGAAATCTAGAATAATTATGTAAAAGAACATAGTCTACGATAAATCTATCATAATGGAGTCGAGAAACCATGACATCTTTCATTCATGTGAACAAAAGTGAGAAAAAGGAAGTGATCAGTCGACATATTTATGGTCACTTTGCAGAACATTTAGGTCGATGTATTTATGAAGGGATTTGGGTAGGGGAAGATTCTTCGATACCAAATACACGAGGGATTCGTAATGATGTAGTAGAAGCATTAAGGAAATTGAATATCCCTAATCTGCGTTGGCCAGGTGGGTGTTTTGCTGATGAATATCACTGGAAGGACGGCATTGGTCCTCGTGAATCTAGGCCAAGCATTGTCAATAATAACTGGGGAAAAGTAGTGGAGAATAACCACTTTGGTACCCATGAATTTTTGGATTTATGTGAACAGTTAGATACGGAACCTTATATTTGTGGCAATGTTGGTAGTGGAACAGTACAAGAAATGCAAGAATGGGTGGAATATATCACATTTGACGGGGAATCCCCGATGGCCAATTTAAGAAGAGAAAATGGTAGAGATCAACCGTGGAAGCTTAAATATTTTGGGGTTGGAAATGAAAACTGGGGATGCGGAGGTAAAATGAGAGTAGAATACTACGCTGATGTTTACCGTCGTTATCAAACCTTTGTAAGAAGTTATACGGATACGCCAATCTACAAAATTGCATGTGGACCACAGGAAGCAGACTATCACTGGACAGAAGTCATGATGCGGGAAGGATTAGGAAGAACGGAACCAATCCCAGACGAGGTTGTCACAGATATTTGGGAACATCACCGCCCGGAAATGGACGGACTTGCGCTTCATTTCTACACCCGTAACAGAGCAAACTATGATTCTGCCACAGAATTCACAGAAGAAAAATGGTTTGATTATATGAAACGAACATTAGTGATGGAAGAGTTAGTAGAAAAACATACGGCAATCATGGATAAATATGATCCCGAGAAAACGGTGGATCTAATTGTTGATGAATGGGGCACTTGGTTTAAAGTGGAACCTGGTACAAATCCTGGATTTCTCTATCAGCAAAATACATTACGTGATGCACTTGTGGCAGGGATTAATCTTAACATTTTCAATAACCGATGTGATCGTGTACACATGGCTAACATAGCACAAATGGTCAATGTCTTGCAGGCGATGATTTTAACGGAAGGGGAAAAAATGATTTTAACACCTTCCTATCATGTGTTTGAGATGTATAAGGTTCACCAAGATGCGACGTTACTTCGTGTAAGCGTTAGCACAGATACCTACACATACGGGGAGGATAGTGTTCCGATGCTGAACGTCTCTGCATCGCAGGATGAATCGGGAAAAGTCCACATATCTGTTTGTAATCTAGATCCAAATAATGCAGAACCATTGACATGTAACCTTGATGGTATCGGTAGCTTTTCAAAAGCTTCCGGACGTGTATTAACAGCTGAAGCGATGAATGCACACAACACGTTTAGTGATCCAAACAGAATTAAGCCTGAAGCCTTTGATGAAATAGAGCTTAAAGACAATGAAGTTTCTGTAACTGTGCCGTCTAAATCAGTACTTGTTTTTGAAGTTCAATGAGACTCTCATCACCTTAAGTGACGGATGACAGGGCACTATTTACTTGACTTCAAGTCACTCAAAAGTTGTACAATGATAGTACTACTTCACTTTTAATGTTGTATTAGTAGTACTTGCTTAATCAGATGAAAAGAGAAAAGTTTTGAACAAAAAGGAGTACATACGATGAGATATGTTGAATTAAACAATGGCGTTAAAATGCCGATTTTGGGCTATGGCGTTTTTCAAATTAACGATCAGGAAGAATGTGAAAGATGTGTATTAGATGCAATCAGTGTAGGTTACCGATCCATTGATACGGCACAAGCATATGGTAATGAAGAGGCTGTAGGTAGAGCGATTAAGAAGAGTGGTGTTCCAAGAGAAGAGCTATTCATTACCACAAAAGTATGGATTTCTAATGCTGGTTATGAAACTGCAAAAAAATCTATCGAAGAATCCTTAGAAAAACTTCAATTAGACTATGTAGATTTAGTATTGATCCATCTACCTTTTAATGATTATTATGGAACCTATCGGGCAATGGAAGATTTATATGAAGCAGGGAAATTGAAAGCAATTGGGGTAAGTAACTTTTATCCAGATAGATTAATGGACCTCATTCAGTTCAATAAAGTTGTTCCTGCAGTCAATCAAGTGGAAACACATCCGTTCTACCAACAGAAAAAGGCTCAGGAAATCATGAATAAATATGGCGTGCAAATGGAATCATGGGGACCTTTTGCTGAAGGGAAAAATAATATATTTTCAAATGAAACATTGAAATCTGTAGGTGAAAAGTACAATAAATCCAACGCCCAAGTTGCATTAAGATACCTTATTCAAAGAGATATAGTCGTTATTCCGAAAACTGTAAATAAGGAAAGAATGATAGAAAATATGGATGTATTTAATTTTGAACTTACAAATGAGGATATGGAATTGATTGCAAGTTTGGATCAAGAAGAAAGTTCGTTCTATTCTCTTCATGATACTTCTATGGTAGGATTTTTTATTGGTTTAGGAAAATAAGAGCTGGATAGAATGTAATCTCTTCATCTTCTTTTTCAATATATAGCTGCTCATTTGAGTGGCTATATTTTTTTTTGCTTATAAAAAAATAGAAGGTTTTGCGTATATTTATAGGTGTGAGGATGATCGTGTATCGAATAAAGTGAAAATTGCATATGCTGAATTGATTGAAGGACTTCCAAGAAATACGTAAAGGTGAGAGATCATGGAAAATAGAATAAATACAAAAATAATAAAAATAGTCAGCAGAAACAGGGAAACTAAATTAACCGTTGGAGTTGCGGATACGCAAAGAAAGAGAGAACAGGGCTTACAATTTGTGATGAAATTACCCGAAAATGCAGGAATGTTATTTGTGTTTCCCAAAAAAACATATGGTGGCTTTTGGATGAAAAATACATTTATTCCTTTATCTATTGCTTTTCTTGATTGGGATGGTAGCATAATAAGAATACTAGATATGGAGCCTTGTTATGTGAATACATGTCCGATGTATGATCCAGGGATTTTTTATCATTATGCAATCGAAGTGAATCGTGGTTGGTTTGAAAAAAATCAGATTGAAGAAGGGGATTATGTGCGTCTATTTTAATAGTTGTTCTGTCCAACTAGGCACTATTCTTATCCTATTCGGACTCATCCCCACTCTCCCACCATTTGCTTTCTGTGGCCAAGTCCATTGACTCTTTTCAACAAGCGTTAAGATGTCAGCCAACACAACATCAAAATAGTTAGAAAAGAACAGATTTAATACCCCGATTGCACATTATTAAGGACTAAGCATAGTAAAATGATAGGATCATAGAAAGCATAGTACAAATAATATTTCGTCCTATACATAATCTTTACTCGTTTAGGTTCCATACCTTTTCATGTGTGTGAGCATGGAAGAGGATTGGGACCTTTTTTTATTAAAAAGTTTTAGAAAATATGTAACAAACTAGAAGCAACTTCGTTATATAGGTAAACAGGAGGGGAGTCGAGTGAAAAAGGTTATATTTACAGAGTTATTTGAGCAATATCGGCTCCCGCTCTTCAGATATCTCATGCAAATGTGTCGGAACCGCGAGTTGGCAGAGGAACTCTTGCAAGAAACCTTTTATCGAGCAATGGTTTCTTTGAAAGTAAAAGATGTCTTACAAGCTAGAGGGTGGCTATATAAAGTGGCTCGGAATCTATATATTGATTCCACCAGAAAAGCAAAAGCAGAGCAGCAGATGGTTGGAAGAGTCCAGTCAGCATATCCATCCGTTAGTAGTCTAGGAGATCCGCAGCAAGAGCTAGAAAGTAAAACACGCCAACAAGAGCTTAAAGAAATTTTGCACATGCTACCCGAGCGCATGCAGACCATTTTGTATTTAAGAGAGGTGCAAGATTTTTCTTATAAGGAACTTGCTCTAGCCATGAATTTATCAGAAAGCCAAGTCAAAATTACACTTCACAGAGCTAGGGAAAAGTTTCGATACTATGATCGTATAAAGAAGGGGGATGAATTTGATGGATAAAGATGATGTGTTGAACGAATGGACAGAAGAAGAGAACAAAGTAGATAAGAAGAGTGCGAAAAAGTTGGTCTGGCGCACACGAATTTCGATTACATTTACGGTCATTCGAACGCTGCTTGCTATTTTACTACTTTATATAGTTTATATGATTCCTACTTCCATCTATTATGACACGTCAGGAAAAGCAGATGAATTTAATCGAGTGGTTACCACGATGGTGGAATTGAGGTACCCGGGCATAGCCGTAGATTTACATGAAACTTGGCATGCAGCGGAGATTACTCCTTTTTTAACACAGAAAACGACCCTTCCCATCTATAGGCAAGTGGGTGAATGGAAAGTAGCTGTGGGGGAAGTGACTGCAAGCAAGTCTATATTATTTGGCAAGATAAACTATTCCGTTGATCTGGACAATAAATATATAGACGAAGGGGAAATGGGGTTTGCTTTGTCCTCCTATGCGCTTCATGACAAACCCGCAACACCCCCTAGTAATCCAAATCCATCTCCATTATTTGACCAGTTAGAAAAAATAGATGATGGGCACGTAGCGCAAGTTAGCTTTTCGACTAGGGAAAGAATGGAACCGGAACAGTTGAGAAAGATTATTTCCAAGTATGATGTAGAGATTCACCAAATGCCAATTTATGCAGGAGAGCTTAAAGCGTTTAATGTGGGCATGAGTAGCTCAGGTAGTCTAACATGGGTTGATGGCCTCCTATTAAGACCTTTTATCGAATACGATGATAAAAACAGATGGTCGTCCAAAAATCATGCTTTAACACGACAAGAAGACTTAGCGCATGCAGTGGATCAATTTTATCAGGATTTAGAGTGGTTGATTGAGCATGGGGATTATTATGACAAAGAAACGGATGAAAAGAGACTTTCCTATCTCAAGGAAAATGAATTGGCGGTTTATGGTGCAACCGTCACTGGTCCGATCCGTGAAATTGAACGACTAAAAGAAGAAGAAATGTTCTACGAGTTTAACTTAGGTGGGATTGAAGTGTGGAACTGGGAATAATTAGTGCCTGTCACCACCTCGATAAATGTCGAATTCGACAATTAACGGGTGGTGACAGGCACTTTCTGTTCCTATTGTTCATTCCAATTCCAAAATGCTACTTCATCCACTTCTAGTTCAGCAATCCATTCTTCATTTTGTAGCTGTAATATTTCTTTCGTTGGGCCTGTGACAACTGCCCCGTAGTGCTGGAATCCGTGTTCGTTCAGATATTCCATCCGTTCGCTAAGATTCATGTTGCCCCAAACTAATTTATCCGCTTTACTTTCATGCTGTTCTAAGAACGCTAACGTTTTGATGAATTGTTCCTGAAGGACTCCATAATCACCATCTTCATAATTCGGTGACACCGCAGTTTCACCGACTACTTTACCTCCAAATAACCCAAACTTTTCTTCTGTGTGTTCCGTTACAGTAAAATCATCATCATGCCAAATAGGAGAGGTTGGAAAGCCGATCGGATCAAAAATAATTCCTTCATCTGGCGACTTATTTTCCATACCTGTATCAACAGCCAACCAAAGTAAGTCCATATTTTTTCCTTGAAAAGAATCAAACACTTCATTTGTTTCTAGTAATTCAGAAAAAGAAACATAGGCAGAAACTACGGTACCTTCAGGTAGATCCTCCAACTGGTTCCAGTCAGACATCCCTCTTGAGCCTGATTTAGGATATGTGAAGGCAGGATCGTCCTGGGTTTTCCGTCCATAATGTTTTTCTTCGGGTATTGCCATCAAGGAAAAGAGGAAATTCACTTCTAATTCACCAACTTGAATATATTCATGTCCTACCATTTTATTTAGGTCTCTAGTTGCTTCTAAGTTAAAGTAAGCCTTTGTATTCGTACTTGTTCCACCCATATAACCATAAGGGTCTGTTACTGTTAGCGTATGGTCAATGATACTGCGGTACACTTCTAACCGATCCGGTTTTCCCCAAGTAAAATAAATAGAAGTAAAGATCGACGCAATTATAGTAAATGCAATAAATAACCCAATCGCCATGAACGCAGTTTGAAACCTTGCTTTCCATTTACCACGTCGTAATATTTTTTTCTGGTTCTTATCTTTTATAGGATTTTTCACCTGTTCTTGTGGACCATTCTCTTGTAGATGCTCCTGGTATGCTTCAAATTTATCTAACTCTTTTTCAAATGCTTCCAGCTCTGTTTCAGATAATTCACCTTTTTCATAGGCTTCAAGTTTCCTTTTAAATTCATCACTCATTTTCTCCCGCCTTTCTCCGTCTGATCGCGGACCTACCTCTGAATAACAATACTTTAAAATGACTTTGCTGGATGTCCATCACCGCTGCCGCTTCACGTTGAGTCAATCCATGGAAATCATGAAGTAACACAGCATATTTATGCTTATCAGGTAAGCTATCTAGTAAAGTAACAATCTCTTCTATTTCTTCTTTTGTTACAAGAGAATCTAGAAGTAATTTCTTTTTATCAAATAGCGTTGCAAAAAAGCCCTGTTCTTTCACTACTGTGCGTTTATGCTTCCGATAATAGTCGATGTAAGCGCGGTATGCTACAGAGAACAACCAAGATTTAACTGTTTCCCCATCATAATGCTCAATGTTCAGATGGGCACGAAAGAATGTCTCCTGTACGAGATCTTCCGCTGTATAGTGATCTTTACTTAGGGAGAGCAAAAATCGGTAAATATCATGAAAATATTGATTATAAATACTATCGATGGATTTCTCCATTTGCTCCCCCCCTCATTAATAAAACGAACCAGACTCAAAAAGGTAACAGAAAAAATAAATGTATGAAAAATTAATTCCGCACTAGCTTATTTTAGGATAATCATCTAGCGACATATAAGGAATGGTTGTATCATTATGGAGAAAACAGATGTGAATGAAAATCGACAGGTGCCTGGCACCTGTCGATTTAGTATTTTCCTATGGCCGATTTTCCCAAGGTTCAAGTTGACCAACTGTATGTACTCGCTCTTTCTTTTTAATCCCTTCCATAACCCCAGCCGAAATCTCCGCATTTGTTAACCACCTTGAATGACTACCATCATTCACAAAGCCCAATTGGATTTGATAATATAAACAGTTTTCTGGTACAGATGCCTTTTGTTTTATCCTATCTAAATCTGAACTGCTGCCTAAAATATGAAATAACTCCCATTCATCTTGCTTTTGTGATACCTCATTTATAATGACGGATAGTGCATGTTCAGCAACGGAATGAATCCACGCTACTACAATGTCAATACTCCCATTCTTTTCAACTGTATAATGAATTTGCTCCTGCAATTTTTCTCCATCTGTGTAATCTACTAACAGAGGTGTTATGTTGTCTTTAAGGTGTGTTGTGCTCATTAGTTTTTCCATTCGATTAGAATTTCGTGCAATTATAGATACATGGTAACCACGATCTACTAACCAAAGTGATACGTCAGACAACATACCTGTTCCGCCAACTACTAATGCATGCTTCATTTTACTATTCCCCGCTTTCTTCCGCTGACCTGTTTTTTACTCTGTGATTATAAATTTATCTTTTATTTTAACATGAGATTCAAATAATACTTGAAAACCATGGAGTAAATTAAAGATCGCCAATTAGACGATCATTTTTTGTGCTAAAGCAAAGGAAAAAAGATTGTCATCAACTGTAAATTTAACGAATTCGATGATTTTACGGGTGGTGACTAGGCACTATTTGTAAACAAGCCGGAATCCATACAAATGGCTATCTACCCCTTGACTATAGTCCTACTCTATACTTTTAAATATAGAGGATAATAAGGTAAAGCATATGATGTGCGGAAAGGATTACACAAGATGACAGCTAATATTGAACAACTCGTTACGCTTCTTCCGGTAAACAAGGATGAGCTAGCTAATTTTAAGCAGGAATCGCGCGAAGCTTTTTTGAAAGGATTAAAGGATAGCTTTCCAGAACACCACAATCCGATTGAAATAGCACCCATTCCACCAGAAGAGAATATTGAGAAGACACTTGCGGAACCAGGTGCAGCTATTTATCATCTCGTAATGAACGGTGAAAAACTAGGTGGAGCTCTATTAAAAATTGATGAAGGCACGCAGCATAATAAAGTTGTACTTTTATATATGAACGCAAATGCACATGGTAAGGGAATCGGAACAAAAGCTTGGCAAGCAATAGAGGCTGCGTACCCTCATACTAAAGTTTGGGATCTATACACACCGTATTTTGAAAAGCGCAATATTCATTTTTATGTCAATAAATGTGGATTTAAAATTGTAGGATTTTTGCATAAAGGTAATCCTGGTCCAGACGTTGAAGTGGATGAAACGAAACCAGATACAAATTATGAATTTTTCCACTTTAAAAAAGTGATGGATTAGATTCATCTAAATTTATAGGAGAGACAAGAAGATGGATTTTAAGCTTTTACCTCTATGTACAGAGGATTTAAAACAGTTTAAAAGAGATATGCAAGAGGCTTTTCAAAAAGGTGCAGAATCTGAGTTCGAAGATTTAAATGAGGGAATTTTGCCTGAAACGGATATAAATCAATCGCTTATAAAAAAAGGAGCAATTGCATATAAGGCGGTTGTTGATGGTCAGATGGTCGGAGGCGCTATTATTGTAGTTGACGAGACAACCCAGCACAATGAGCTATATGTGAAGTATGGAATTCAATAATTGTGAGTGCCTGCCACCACCCGTAAATTGCCGAATTCGACTGGGTGGTGACTAGGTACTATTTATTAATGATTATATAGCTTTTGGTATAGCAACACCCAAATCATAAAGATTTGGGTGCAAACGCTTCATCTATTTGAACTTAAAAGCGTGAGGTACAAATAACAAGATTATCCCTTTACTCCACCCACGGTTATCCCCGATACAAAGTAACGTTGGAAGAAAAGGAATACAATAAGAATTGGAATAACAGTTAAAGTAGAACCTGTTAATAGCATGCCATAATTATTTCCATAAGGAGAAATTAATGAAGCAAGTCCAATTGGTAAAGTCATGCTTTCGTTACTTCTTAATACAATTAATGGCCATAAAAAGTTGTTCCAACTATTCATAGCTTGAATAATACTCATCGCACCAAACGCAGGTAACATCATAGGAGCCATAATTCGCGCATAGCACCCAAATTCTGTGCAACCGTCAATTCGAGCTGATTCAATAATTTCTTTTGGTAATCCAATCGCGTATTGTCTAAAAAAGAATATAACAAATGGCGTAACTATAAACGGTAAAATCACTCCTGAATACGTATCTACTAAACCAAGAAAAATCATAACTTTGTATAGAGGAAGCATTAAAATGTCCACAGGAACTAACAGTAAAAAGATAACCAATCCAAAAATTAAGTTTCTACCTTTAAATTTGTAAATAGCTAGTGCATATCCAGCAAAGGATGATAGGATAACAGAACCGATCGTAGTGATAATTGTAATAATGATGCTATTAAAATACCAACGGAAATATTCTTTTCCCTCCGTAAATAGGTAGATATAATTTTCAATCGTTAATGTGTCTAAAGCCATACTCACATTTAGTCCATTACTAAATAGTTCTGATGCGGGCTTAAATCCAGAGATAAACATAACATAAAACGGAAAAAGCACGATAAAGCTTGTGAAAACGAAAAACAGAATTAATAATGTTTTTTTAATTTTAGATGTAGTATTTTGTCCCACTTCTTAATCCTCCTTAAAAGCACCGAAGTACTTTAGTTGGAACATGCCAATGATTAGTGCTAGTAAAAGTAAGACTACACTAACTGCTGCCCCTAACCCCATAGCGTTATAGTCGAAGGCCTGTTGATACACATATCCAACAATTGTAAGTCCAATGTCATTCGGAGAACCATTTTTCCAGAAAACATAGGATTCCTCAAACATTCTGAGACCTCCGAAGATACTGATAATAAGAACAAACAATGTTACTGGTTTTAACATAGGGACGGTGATCCTAAAAAACTTTTGCACCGCATTCGCTCCGTCAATATCCGCAGCCTCATATAATGAATTTGGGATACTCTGCAAGCCTGCCAAGAAATAAATGACATTAATACCAAGTATGCGCCAACAATTCAGTGATACCATTAGAAACATTCCTGTTGCTGCCCCTAATTTCCACTGCTGAGGAGAGAAACCTATTTGCACTAATAAACTGTTAATAAAGTCTTTTTCAGTATCTCCAAACATTAGTCCAAAAAAAACACCACCGACAATTACGGATACAAGAGAAGGGATGAATAGAGCGCTTTTAAAAAAATTCTTAAATGGTAAATACTTCGAATTTAATAAAGTTGCTAGGGCCATAGGTATAGGAATCAGTATTACTATGATCCAAAATGTGTAAATTAAAGTATTCTTTACAGCAGTATAAAAATGAGAATTCATCATCTGCTTGTAATTTGCCAATCCAACCCATTCTGTTTGACCTATTAATATATTTTGGAAACTCATTCTGAATAGTTCGAAAATTGGATATAAAAAGAAAATCAAAAAAACTAGAAAGAAAGGTGTTAAGAAGAAGAAGGGTGCTAACTTTTGAGAAAATATCATTTTTTTGATTGGATTACCCTTAGTCATTTTCTTGATTTGCGTCATTTGAGCCGTCGTTTCTTGAGGCTTCACTTTGTTACCTCCTTTTAATAGATTTTGTATGAAAGAATAGGAGATTGAATCTCCTATTCTCCATTATTCTATTATTAGTTAGAACTCGATTGATTTTTAACATCTTCTTCAGCAAGTTGAAGCGCTTCTTCAGGAGTCATATTGTTATTTTGTATTACATTGAATATTGCATCTTGTATCGCTGACACACCCTTAGGATAGTCTTCAGGAACATTAGGTGCAATAACGGTCTCTGTAGCTACTTCTATTACATCAAAAACATTCTCGTTTAGGAAAAATTCAGTGAATTTTGTTGTTTCATTAAATACCTCGTTATCATAAACATGCATTGGTGGAATTTTACCCATATGCGTATATATACCTAAAACACTTTCTTTCGTTGTTTTAGTATATTGAAGAAATTCTTTGGCTAATTCAACATGTTCACTTTGTTTAATTACCGCAGTACCAGTACCACCGATACCTACAGAAGTGTAACAATCAGCATCTGAGCATGTTGGCATTGGACGAATTAATATTTTATCTTCTAAATCTGGCATGTAATTAAGAAATCTATCAATATACCATTCCGGCATTAAATTTGCCGCTACACCATTGTTGTTCATGAATCCAAAATAGGATTCCTCTGTAGGGCCACCACCTGGTGATGGGATTGCAATTTCATCTTTATAAACACTATCATGTAAAAATTGAAGCATATCTATATTTGTTTGATTTGTTATAGTGACGTTACCTTCTTCATCAAATAGATCAGACCCACGTTGTAAAATTAATTCTTGGAAAAGAACCGGATCAGAAGTTGGAACTGTAAACATTGGTTTCCCTGTAGTTTCTTTAACTGTTTTGCCAGCTTCTACGAAGTCATCCCATGTCTCAATATCATCAGGATGAACTCCAGCTTCATCCATAATATCCATGTTATAGAACATAACGGAAGAAGCTAAGTTATTCGGGGCACCATAGTAATTACCGTCTTTTGCATATAGATTTAACCTCGACTCAATATAGTCATCAGGATTGATAATATCGTTAAGTGGAGCCAGCTGAGTGTCACCTTGAAGATAGTTTGCAAATTTCTGAACCTCAATATCCACAAGATCAGGGGCGCCTTTTCCAGACTGTAGTGAAAGTGTTAACTTCTTCCACATGTCACTAAATGGTAGTAATTCTGCCTGTAATTCGATTTGTCTGTCAGGATATTCCTTATTCCATTCTTCGGCTTTATACTTATAATAATCTGAGTATGTCTCTACGAATGACCAAACTGTTAGTTTTGTTGGCTCTGAACCACCATCGTTATCATTTGATTGATTAGAATTTGAATCGTTGCCATCTGATGAAGATGTTGTTGAACTGCCATCTGATGAACAAGCTGCTAATAACAGAAACATGACAAGTAATAACAATGAAACTATTTTTTTCATAAACACACTCCTCTTTATAATTAATGAATATGGTTAAGGTTGTAAACCTTCTAGAATTTTCCTTCTTTCTTTTGTATAATTTAGTTAACTATCGTTTCCTCATTCATTATTTCTTATT
Source organism: Aquibacillus koreensis (assembly GCF_025154055.1). Classification (GTDB taxonomy): domain Bacteria; phylum Bacillota; class Bacilli; order Bacillales; family Amphibacillaceae; genus Aquibacillus_C; species Aquibacillus_C koreensis. The sequence continues at coordinate 144,747 of NZ_JAOALK010000012.1, read as the reverse complement.
AGTTTTGGATGACTAAGGAATGAGGAAACATAGTTAGTATTCTTTCAGTTATTAACTCAATTCTAAGTATTCACTTTTTTTCAATGTTCCATCTTCATTAAAGAAAACGATGCGTTGTTCTTTGGCTGACTGATAAGCTGCCTCTAATAGAGAAATAGTTTTTAAGTTATCTTCAGAACTATTTAATGCAGTCACACCAGTTTCCATCGACTCGAATAATTGCCTTAATCCTTCAAACGCTGTATCTGGTTTTAATTCTGGGCCACCTGTTGGGAATTTCCAAGTTGTAACAGGTTCTTTACTACCCCTGCGATATAGCGAAACATTAGTATAATCTGCTAAAAGTGTTCCTGTTTCTCCAACTACTACTAATTGGGTACTGTTGTATGCAGATGATAGGCTCTGGGTATAAGTGACGGGCACCCCATTTTGGAATAAAATTTGAACAGTTGAGTCAGTATCCCCAGCACATTCAACAGCAGGGGAAGAATATGTCTGACAAACGAGACTTTTTGCTTCACTACCCAAAATCCATCTAAATCCATCAAACCAGTGAATACCCATGACCGACATAGAGTTTCTCTCGCGCTGTGTTCGCCAACCTTGGTCCTGACGGAAAAAATAGTCGTGAAAACGAACGGAGGATACACTCCCAATTTCATTTTCAGCAATTAACTTTTTTACAAAGTCAAAAGAGAAATGAGTTCTGAAATTTTGATCGATACTAATTGGCACTCCATGTTTTTTTGCCTTTTCTGTAATTTCTTCTGCTTCCTCAAGCGTTTCACAGAAAGGTTTTTCACAGAAGATAGGAATACCGGCTTCAATTAATGGAAATAAGATTTCTTTTCTAATGGCTGATGGTGTACACACTACTGCTACATCGACGTTTGCTTTAGCGATAAATTCACTTAAGCTAGTAAATCGGTTCTCGATGTCATAAGCATCCGCTCTTTCATTTAGAACTTCTAAATTCGGATCGCAAATTGCAACTACGTCAACTTTATCTTTATTTTTCTTCAGACCATCCAAATGCATCCGTGTAACATTACCCGCACCAACGATACCTACTCGATAAATTTTATTAGTCAACAAAATTACCCCACCTCAGTTTAGTTTTTAAATAAATTTGTAATATAGTTAATTTTCTTACTATTTATAAGAAAATTGTTCCACACCTTTTTTCATGTGAGTGAGACACTCTTTCATCCCACCTAATATTGTTCCTCCGCTTTCTTCGTCTGCAGACATCCAACCACTAAATTCGATATCACTGATCGCTTTAAAAATTGGTCCAAAATCAATTTCTCCTTGACCAAGAACTTTCCAATCCCCTGCAGCAAAATCCTTCATATGAAAGTTATCAATTTTGCTTCTAAAACTAGTAATTACTTCGGCTATATCATTTATACCGGACTTATATAGGTGTGCAGTATCTATAGTTAATTTCACTGAATCATTAGCATTGTCAAAGAATATATCAAAGTCTTCCCGGTACATTACTGGTTGATCAAAATGATGATGAAGTGATAAAACGACACCGTACTTTTCTTTAGACTCTTGCCCTAATTCCGACAGTACTTTTGCGTAGTGCTTAATATCATCCTGCGATACTTGGTCTCTTGGTATCCCGTGGCAATACAAAATCCGCTCTGTTCCTATCGCTTTAGAAAACCTCATCAAATCTTTTAAATCCTGTTGATTTTGATTATCTAGTTTCCCGCCAAAAATAAGTCCAGATGCAATACCTTTATGTTCTCCCCACAATGCATTAAACTTTTCTGGATCTTTAATAAAAGGAGCATATTGAGCATGTTTCAATTGAAGACCGTCATATCCAATAGTTTCATAATGTCCAAATAGTTCATCACGTTCCTTATCAGAAGCTGTAGGTCGTGAAAAAGCAAACTTCATGTAATTCCCCCCTTAATTATTAGAAAAGAAAAGGGTTATGTATATGCATTAGTTGTAAGCGGATACATTAATTATTTCGTGTTCCCGGCTCTTCTTTTCGATTGATGGGTTAATTATAATTCAACAATGTTGAATATACAACCCATTTTTTCAATTTTATTAAACTTTTATATTTATTAACTGCAATTCTATAGTATAATATGCTTAGATTGTACAACTCTTTTCTTTGTGAGAGTGTTATTATACAATTATTAATATAGATATCCTTGTATGTTATTTTATTTTCATTTTATAAAATGTAGCGTGAGAGTAAACAAATAATGCTAAAGTAGAAAGGAATTAAACGAAAATGGATTTAGGACCTAAATTAGGAAAACAGATAAGATACATTAGAAAGCAACAAAACAGAACACTGGATGAGATCGCATCTACATGCGGATTTAGTAAAAGTCTTCTGTCTAAGATTGAAAACGGAGTTACCACACCCCCGATAGCTACTCTGATGAAAATCGCAGAAACTTTAGGGGTAACAGTATCTGACCTCTTAGAAGAGAACAAAGAAGTGGGTACCATTTATACACAAGCATCTACCTATAAGAATAATGATAAACTAATCAAAACGGAGAAAGGATATTCTTTCTATGCTTTTGCAGCAGCGAGGCAAGATAAAATAATGCAACCCTATTATTTTGTTGCAAGGAAAAGTGAAGTGTATAATCATGCGCTATCGCATAAAGGGGAAGAGTTCGTTTTTGTATTAGAGGGTGTAATGAATTACAAAGTTGGTGACATGGAGTACACTTTAGGACCGGGAGACTCGATATACTTTACATCGCTAGAAGAGCATACGTTAACTCCTATTTCAGATGAAGTTAAATATATGGCGATTTTCAGTTCTAATTAATCAGAAAATTCCCTCTTGTTTATTCAACAATGTTGAATTATAATTAACTTGTGTTCATGACAATAAACTTTTGAGGAGGCTATTATGGCTACGATTTCTGATTTGAATCTAGAAAAGCACATCCTAAATATGGATTGGGGTAAAATTCAATGGTTATGCGGCCAGGAAATTGACCCTAATTGCGAAATGACATTTGGCATGGTTTATATTGATGCTGGGAAGTCCAATCCGAAGCACATGCATCCAAATTGCGAGGAAATCATTTTTGTTTTATCGGGAGAATGTGATCATTCACTTGGTGACGAGATCCATCACTTAAAACCGGGTATGATGTTAAGAATTCCACGAAATGTATGGCATGATGCTAAAGTTACCAGTTGGGAACCATGTCGCATGTTAATTATGTACTCATCTCCAGACAGACAAACAATTGGTGAATAATATCCATATCGTTTAGAGAGGAGAAATAGGATGTCCGGAAAAGTTGTATTAGTTGGTGCGCTAGATACAAAGGGAGAAGAATATCTTTTTGTGAAAAACATCCTAGAGAGTCAAAATATCAAAACAATCACAGTTAATACAGGTGTGTTAGATCAACCACTCTATACACCTGATGTAGCATCTGATGTTGTTGCTCGTGCAGGCGGAAGTGATTTAAATACTTTAGTCAAATCAAATGACCGAGGGAATGCGGTTGCTGTAATGACAAAAGGTGCTAAAGTGATAATGGAACAGCTAATGGATCAAGAAGAGGTAGTAGGAGCATTTGGTATGGGCGGGACAGCAGGTACTACGGTTGCAGCTTCTGCAATGCAGGCACTTAATGTAGGAGTACCCAAAATTTTAGTTTCTACCGTAGCATCGGGTAATACGAGACCGTATGTAGGTGTGAAGGATATTACAATGATGTATTCCGTCATCGATATTGCAGGAATAAACACGTTATCTAGTAAAATACTAAGTAACGCTGCCCATTCCCTTGCTGGAATGGTGCAAGGGAACAAAAATGAAAGCGTTGTCAACAATGATAAGCCGATGATTGGAATGACTATGTTTGGTGTTACTACGCCATGTTGTACCCAGATTAGAAATAAATTAGAAGGATTAGGATATGATGTCTTAGTGTTTCATGCAACTGGATCTGGTGGATTGGCGATGGAAGAATTAATTCGGGCCGGTTTTATTAAAGGTGTGGTCGATGCAACTACAACAGAATTAGCGGATGAATTGGTTGGCGGCGTTTTTAGTGCTGGACCAGACCGGCTCCTCGCAGCTGGTGAATGTAGCATACCTCAAGTAGTTTCTGTAGGAGCATTGGATATGGTTAATTTTGGTCCTAGGGAAACAGTTCCTGACAAGTTCTCTGATCGCCAGTTTTATCAACACAACCCAACTACTACATTAATGAGAACAACTGTTCAAGAAAATCGTGAACTTGGAAGACAATTAGGGGGAAAAGTAAGTAAAGCTACATCTCCTGTTGTCGTTGTTTTTCCAAATGGCGGTGTTTCCATGTTAGATACAAAAGGAAATGATTTCGATAGTCCAGAGGCAAGAGAAGCATTATTACAAGGTATGAAAGAAACACTTCGTACAGATATTCCTTTCATAGAGTTAGAGGAAGACATTAATGATGCAGTTGTTGCTAATACAATGGCAGATAAAATACATGAATTAATCAAGGCAACCAGTTTAAAGGAGGTCTAGAAATTGGCTTTAAGTAGGAAAGAAATATTGAATAATTTAAATAATCAAATGAAAGAAAATAAGGCTATTATTGGTGGTGGAGCCGGTACAGGAATTTCAGCCAAATGCGCAGAAGCTGGCGGCATTGACTTAATCATCATCTATAACTCAGGAAGATATCGAATGGCAGGAAGGGGATCTTTAGCAGGTCTTATGCCATATGGTGATGCTAATCAGATCGTAGTAGAAATGGGAAATGAAGTATTACCTATTGTAAAAAATACTCCCGTACTTGCTGGTGTCTGTGGTACGGATCCTTTTAGATCGATGGATGTTTTTCTAGCTGATTTAAAACGGCAAGGGTTTTCAGGTGTCCAAAACTTCCCTACTGTCGGTTTATGTGATGGTACATTCCGTCAGAATCTTGAAGAAACTGGGATGGGATATGACTTAGAAGTAGATATGATTCGTAAAGCGCACGAATTGGATTTATTCACTACGCCATATGTATTTAATGAAGAAGATGCAGTTAAAATGGCAGAAGCTGGAGCAGATGTACTTGTTGCACATGTTGGGCTAACAACAAAAGGTAGTATTGGAGCTAGTACTGCGTTAACTCTTGAAGATGCTACGAATCTTGTTCAGCGAATTCATGATGCTGGCAAAAAAGTTAATCCTGACATCATTGTGCTATGTCACGGCGGACCGATTTCTGAACCGGAGGACGCTGCATACGTATTAGAAAATACAAACGGCGTTGCGGGTTTCTTTGGTGCATCTAGTATTGAGAGGTTGCCAACTGAGAAGGCGATAACGGGGCAAGTGGAGACGTTTAAAGCAATAAGAAATTAAGTGAGTGTTAGTTTAGTGGCAAGGGTAATACTAGTTAAATATAGAAAAGGTACTGATCAAATTTCTTTGATGATTGTTAACTGCTGCCTGTCACTATCCGTGAAATGTCTAATTCTTGGGTAGTGACAGGCACTTTTTAATTAAAAGTCCAATAGGGGCACTACACTTTTAATTGTAATAAGACAATCTCTCATAAGAATATCCATTCTAAAAAGGAATGGGGAGATACATCATGAATATACGAAAAGTTAAACTAGCACAAATAAAGAAGTTGGAAGAACCTTTTCGAGAAGAAAAAAGAGATGAGATGCTCGAATTAGATATATCTAGATATGGTTTGACCAGTCCACTTGTAGTAGAACAAGTATCTGAAAAAAGTTATGTGTTAGTCGAGGGATACAGAAGGTATAATGCGTTAGATTATATTGGTAAGAATGAGGCATTGTGTATCGTAGAGGAGGTAACCTCACCAGATGAAAGAATAATTAAAAGACTTAAGACAGAATTCCACACGAAAAAAAGAACTCCATATGAGCTAGAGCGTATGATAAATCATCTCTTAGCAATAAAGCCCTACAAAGTGACAGAACTATCGGAAAGCTGTAGTGTCACTGTTGAAACAATAACAAAATATATAAAAGGCAAGAATGTTAATCCGGAATGGGTAAAGACCGGTGAGGAGAAAAATTTAGGCAGACACGTAATAACTGATATCCACTACCTAAAAAACATCAAGTATCAAACGAAAGAATATATATTTGAGTTATACAAGGAAGGACAAATCACTGGGAATGCAGTGAAAGCAATTGATACTTTTACAAAAATCCCAGGCTTTAAATTATTGAGGGAGGTCACTAAAAAAGAATGCATTGATGAAGTTGTTCAATCTGGAATTAGAGATAGAGACAGAGACAAACTAGAGGAAATCATATCAAGTAAAAAAATGAATACCAATTTTGATGCCGAAAGTCATAAGTCAATCTATAAGCTATTATTGAAATATATAGATAAGATAAATAACATCCTTCGAAATACTATTTTTGTAAATCACCTTTCTTTAAGCCAGCGACAGTATTTAATAAACTATTTTGAAGGTTTTATCATTCTATTGGATGATCCAGAGGAGGAATCAGAGGGTCAAACTGATGGTGTACCACCTAACTTAGAGCATTAGGATTGTTAATTATGAGTGCCTGTCATCACCAATAAAATACCAAACTTTATCGTTGAGGAATACTGACAGGCACTCTAAATATTTTAATTTGGCATTCTTGTTGGAGTAGGAGGATGCTTAAGCATAAGTTTGACTTCAATCTGTTTTATAAAAATTTCTAAATAAGTTTTTAGTACTTCTAGGGATAGTTCATCATTTTCATTATCCCAATGATGGGCATATCCGTTTCCGAGTTTTCTAACAACATCTGCAGAGATAATGGACTCTTCACCCTTGAAAAATTTACCTATGGCATTGTTTAAACTAAGATTAGCAATACTATCTTTTGAATCTAAGTCGAAATCTAATGCATAATCCTTAATTAGCACTTCCAGACTAGCTCTATATCCCATTCCAGCTAACTCAGTATTTTTTAGCTGCTCAGCAGTATATGCTTGGTTATATAACTTGATAAATTGCGGAGATAAACCTGACAATAATTCACCAAAGGCTTTATTTTTTGCTCTTGGATAGCTTGATATAATGTTTCCTTTTTTATCCTCTACCATCTGTAATGTGAAAAAATTTTTAGAACATCCAGTACAATTGTGAAGAAGACCTAATAATGATTTTCCTTTTACATAATTCTTAACGAATAAGAAAGCATTTGTTGGGTTGTTTGACACTTCGCAATGCGGGCACAGGTAAGGTATTTCGATACTTATATTGTTAGTTATTGTATGTTGGGGGTAATGAAACTTTATTGTTTTAATATCCATTGAATCACCTTATTAATATAATTTTGTATAAAAAAAATAATCGATATGCATATAACCTCAATTATAGACTTCCGATTTCGATTTATGTTTTTGGGGAATGTTGTAAAATTATGCAATATTAATTCCAGCCTTATCGGCTTTAGTTACTAAATAATTACAAAAAGTGGAACAAGATACTAACATAAATTTAGCATCTTCAAAGTCGACTGAAGAGTCATCTTTTAATGCGTGACGTATTCCTGCTGCATCACTCGTATAATGGTAAATTTTTTTAAAACCCTCATTTAAATCATCATGTATGTCTACTAGCCCACTTTGCTTAATTTTATTTAATGCTCTACCTAATGTAGTATTGGGTTCATTAACTATTGATTTAACTACACATTCAACTGCACTGATTGATTCTTTGATTGAGTTACGATAATCAGGATTTTCTCGGTCTGATAACAATTCTAAAGCATTTGAAATATGTGTTTTTACTAGAGTATTTGTAGAGGGGTTTGTTATTGCTTCCTCTACTTCTTGTATTTCTTCAGGTGAAGTTATTCTCGTAATTTCACCTGCAACGAAGCGGTATGCGGAAACCTCCTTTTCAAGAACGCCATTGCATAGTTTCATGTAGATTGTTTCAACACCATTCTGCTTACAATTCTTTGAAATAAATTCTATTAAATCATATATCTCATACCACTCTGTGTTTTGATCAAAAAAATACTCTTTTAATTCTCTGATGCAATAACTGGACTCAAAATTAATACTGTCGATTGGTTCTTTAAAGTAACTTATCCATATGTTTTTGGATAGTTGTACAATTTCATCATGACGGTCATAAGAGAAATAATGCTCGTAATAGCAATGCCAAAATACGTTCCAGAGACTATTTTTTAGGTCGTCGTCAATTGAATCAATTTGAATAACCTTTTTCACTTCTGAAAAACCCATTCTTTCAGAAAATAACATCATACTCACCTTCTATGTAAATATTTGTTAATGTTATAATTCGTCAAGAATACATACTATTCCTCCAATTTAAACAAAAAATTTGTTTATTCGTCCCGCAAATCACCATTTAAGGAACTTAATTCCGAATAAAAGGTTTATATCTATATTTATGATCGAGATTTGGAATTTTTCGGGAAAATTACTACCATCTAACAAGTAACTAGATAAGTGCCTTATGCGATAACCCATACATACGGTTCATTGAGAGGTGTATGAGTAAATCTTGTGCAAGCTTATATTTAATTAAGAAAAGAATCAGGTGCCCACAAAAAAATCCACCCAAATCCACCCAACATAGACACCAAACCCCAACCTCCTAACGATTATAAATACGAAAGACAAAACCAAAGGAGGCCATAACATGGAACAATGTACAATCACAGTCAAAGACGTAGCAAAGTATCTAGGCGTACACACCGACACAATTTACGACCTAGTGCGCGAAGGGAGTTTCCCTCACATTCGGTTCGGAAGAAAGATTTTATTTTCAAAGGATGCAATTGATGCGTGGATACGTGCGCAGGCAGATGCATCTGTAACGAATAATGGGGAGTGATGATCATGAACTATTTGAAAGAGTTGAATGCGTTCAAGGAGTGGACAAGGTTTCATAGTCTTCCAGTGTGTGCCGTTGCCTTATGGCACACACTGATGCTATTAAACAATGCGGTCAGATGGAGACGTTCATTTAATGTTCCGAATACGACCATCGAACAGCTGTCAGGATTAAATCCCCAACGACTTTCGGAAGCTAGAAAAATTCTTGCTGCTCACAACTTAATAAGTTATCAACCTGGTACGAAAGGTAAAGCACCGATCTATCAAATGATGTCTTTGGTTGCTTATTTTGATGGGTTATCAGCATCAACGGATCAATCTATTACACAATCAGAAGAGCCACACGAAGCAATACATGCACCAATGACGGAAGAATCTCAGGATACATTCCAGGAACCAATGCCGGAAGTATATCCGGAACCATCCCGTAACAATTCCCGGGACATACATAAAGGAAAAGAAAAAGATAAACAAAAAGAAAACAGAGGAAGAGGAGACGCGCTAAATGCGTACACGGTTTACGAACAAAACTTTGGGATTTTAAAACCAATTGTGCAGGAATTGTTTCTATCATGGTGTGACGATCTGGGGGATGCGCTCATGATTGAAGCGATCAAGCTTGCTGCACAAAAAGGTGGGCGGAGCTTTTCGTATATCGAATCGATTTTGAAAGAGTGGACCCAAGCAGGCGTAAAGACGTTGGAGCAAGCACGGAATTATGAACAACAGAAAAAGCACCACCAACCAAATGTTTACCTGATGCAAAAGAAAAGCAAGAATAAAGCAATCTTCGATAAGTTACGAAAGGACGCACAGGCATGAACAGAGACCAAGCGATTGATGTGTTAGAAACAATAGATGAACTGTATCCAAAGTATGAGTTAACGGAACGAAAAGCAAACATGCTACTGCCACAGTTGATGCGCATGGATTATGATCGTGTCTTGCAAAATCTGTCTACCTATATTGCACAGTACCCGTATCCGCCAACACTTGCTGAAATAGCTGCCTATCCGAAAGAGGAACAAAACTACGTAGACCAGTTGCAACAGTGGAAGAAAGAAGCGGATCTCGTTTCGGAGGAGACAAAGCAAAAATTCAGGCAGCAAATGGACAGGCTCTTAAAGGAGTGTAGATCCCTATGACGTTAGTAAACGATGATGCCGAGGTAGCGGTGTTGGGATCGATCCTCCTTGAAGGTACACTGTTCAAAAAAGTAACGGTCACAGAAAATCAATTTGATTCCAATCCGCACAAACTCATTTTCGGTGCGATGAAACAAGTGGCAGACGCAGGTCAGGCGATTGATCTTGTCACAGTCACAACGAATCTAGGGGATGCCATTCGCGAGGTGGGTGGAACCACGTATCTATTAAGTCTTGCTGAATCTGTTCCGAGCACAGAGAGCTTTGCCCATTATGAGCGACTGCTATATGAAGCATATCGCAATCGCAAGTCTCGTGAACTAGCGATTCGCTATTCGGAAAATCCGTGTGAGGAAAAGTTAGACAAGCTAATTGGCTATTTGCAGGTGTGTAGAGAGATGGGGCCAGGGACGACTGAGACGGAAAACGCCACATCCCTGGAGGAGATTGCCCACATGGTTTTGACAGGAGAATGTGCAAGCGCTGGTTTACCTACACCCTATACGGACTTGGATAACTTAACAGGAGGATTACAGCCAGGGGAACTAATCATTGTTGCAGCAAGGCCGTCGGTAGGAAAAACAGCGTTCGCACTTAACTTAGCTGCAGGGCATTGTCGCAACCATGGCATGAGTTCGTTCTTTAGTTTTGAAATGGGAAAAAAACAATTGCTGCAGCGCCTAATTTCTGCAGAGGGAAACATCCATAATCAAAAGTGGCGCAACATGGCATTTAATGAAAAAGACTATAGCGCTGTGGCATTTGCAGTTGGTGAAGTGTCCAACTGGAAACTAGCAATTCATGAGAAGCAACGGACGATTAGTGACATTCGTGCAGTTCTGAGAAAAACGATCCATGACCATCCAGAGGAAAAGCATCTCGTATGCATTGATTACTTACAACTTATCACCCCACTAAACAAACAACAACGACGGGATTTAGAAATCGGGGAGATCACAAGAGAATTAAAGCTACTAGCGATCGAGTTAAACATACCGATTGTACTGTTGTCACAGTTATCAAGGAGTGTTGAGCAACGGCATGATAAGCGACCATTCATGTCTGACTTACGAGAATCAGGCAACATTGAGCAAGATGCCGATGTGATTGCTTTTCTCTACCGGGATGATTATTACGATCATGCATCTGATAAGAAAAACATTGTCGAAATTACACTAGCCAAACAACGAAACGGTCCGACTGGCACTGTCGAACTTGTCTTTTTAAAGGAATATGGAAGTTTTCAAAATTACTATAAGGATGCGAGGAGGGAAAGGCATGAGGAAGTCAAAGGTGTTCGAAGTTAACAAGCATGTAGAAGGAAAGGAAGTAGAGAAAGCTTTGGTACCGGAAACGGGTAAAGGCGATAGAGATAGGGTGGAGCAACTAAGTATCTTTGATTTTGTTGGGGTGGGGGAATCTATGAGGATCAAGATATTGCCTTTGTGAAAAGGGTGGTGGATGCGGATACGATTGAAGTAGATTTAAGTAGATGCACCAGAGACGGTTCATCCTGACATACCAGCAGAGCAATTTGGTGTCGAAGCGGTTGTTTTGGCAAGGAAGACGCTTCTAGGTAAACAGATTCATTTGGAATATGACGGACCTAGGTATGATGATTATGGTAGATTGCTAGCTTATGTATGGGTGGATGGGAAGTTGTTTAATGAGATGTTGTTGGAAGAAGGATTGGCGCATGTGGCTTATGTGTTTGCTCCGCCTTATAAGTATTATGAGAGGTTTGTGGTGGCGCAGGTTAGGGCGAGGGAGGGGAGGGTTGATAGTACAATAAGTTCAGTATATTATTGATTTTCCAATTTTTCAGAGCTTCACTAGTCATTATTTTAAATGAAAACGATAAAATCAATCAAATGTGATATCATAAAATTAGAAAAAACAGGAAAGGAGTCGAAAACGTGGTTTTTGGTCATAAGAAAGTAAAAGAAGATATGATAAATAATTTATACTTAGAAGACTCACCTACTATTGAAGATAGGTTTGGTTACAATGATATAGCCTTATCACTACAAGAAGCTCTTGAGCAATCAAATTTTCCTACGCATATTAGTCTGATGGGAGAATGGGGATCTGGTAAAAGTACTGTCGTGGAGTTATTAAAAGAAAAACTAAAGAGTAGTGAAGAGTATGCGCTTGAATCTATCAGTGTTTGGAAATTTTCTGATAATTCCACATCACTACAAAGAAAAATTATTCGAGAGATTCAAAGTACATTGAAAATAGAAGACAATAATGGTTTGGATTTTCAGACGGAAAATCATGAATCTTCCACAGCAACAGGGCTACCAGCATACTATTATTCATTACGATTAAATAAGAAAAGTCTGACTATTACAAGTATATCTTCATTAGCCGTAGTATTGGCTTTGTTTACACTCTTTGCAAATACCTATATTTCTAACTGGATTCTTTCGCTCTTCGCATCATTAGGAGTAGGATCAGTTTTAGTAATTTCTTATCTGGTTACGCTATTTAATTCTAAGATACAAGTTCAATTGCGTCATACTTCTAAATATCTACCCTTAGACTATGGTGACCAATTTGAGGAGCGATTTAAACGAGCTGTATCTCAATTCTTGGAAAGGGAACGCAAGAAAAAGTTAATACTAGTGTTTGACGATATGGATAGACTTCCTCCTAATCAACTATACTCAACACTTAATACAATTAAGACTTTTTTACATTCTAAGCAATGTGCGTTCATTGTACCTTGTGACGAGAAGGTGCTTAGACTAGAATTGAAAGAAGCATTTAATCAACAAAGTAATAATAGTGATGTATCGGAGTTCCTCAATAAGACATTTGATATAACAATTAAGTTACCACAAGTAGAACATACCAATATGAAAATATTTGCCGAAAACCTTCTAAGAGAAAGTGAGATTAAGTGGTTTTTAGAACCATTAATTCAGGAGAATTATCGCAATATTCTTGGAATCCTTTTGCATCCAGAGATTGATACTCCAAGAAAAGTAAAAAAAATTCTTAACTCTTTTGGAAGTGATTGGTACATCGCTAATGAACGAGATAAGGGGAACAGTTCCAATGTACTGACAAAGTACCCTGATATGTTAGCTATTTACACTGTATTTAAAACAAGTTACCTGGAAGTTTTTGAAATAATTCAGGAGAACCTCGCAATATTCAAAGATAGTGAAGATGTTGATGACTTAATTAGTCTAATAGAAAGTTTAATGCTATATAAAGAGAAGAATTCAAAATATGAAAAAGAGGAATTGGAGAATACAAGTTCTACTGTAATAAAGGACGATATTGCGAGAAAAGTACCAAGGCTTTTTATAAAAAGGGTATATGATAGATTAAAGAAGCATAACGATCCGAGACCGTATTTGTATTTCTCTAACCAAAAATTAAATGCAATAACAACAATAAAAGAATTAACACAACTAAAAGACTTAGTATTAAATGCAGATGTAAAAGGATATAGAGAGAAGTTTAATCTATTAAAAGATGAGCAAAAGACTTCATTTTTAGACTTTATTATACCTGAATTCTACTCTGATGATGAAATAATAAATGGTATAAAATGTATTTTTTCATATCCAGAGAGTTTAGCCTATGTAGATATAATGCGTGCAGAATGGGAGGATCTTCTGTCTCATCACATAACAACATCAATCAATGAAATTGGATTATCCAATACAATAGATGTTTTAGAGTATCTTCAAGGAAACGACTTAACATGGTCTAAATTAGGTGAATGCATTAAGGATGAAGAAAAAGTATTGGACTTGATGAATACTTGGGTAGAAAAACCATTCATTTATACTAAATTACCATTTAATATTTCTGGACTTATTCAAGAGCATTGGAGTATGTTAAATAATGAACTCGGAGAATACTATGTATCTTCTTTATTATTAGATCTTCCTAGTGACCATACAATGACTACTAGTATTTCGTGGGACCGTTACTTATTAGAGGATGTCAAGTCAATAGTTATTAGAAATAAGGGAATAGATAAACGTAACAAAGAAAGGGAAGAGAATTCCGAAAATGATGAGGAGTTAGAAAAGAAATTACCTCTACAACTGCCTTATAAGCTAATTGACTGGATAGAAGCATTAGAAACAAAAACCGACACTATTATTAGTGGGGAGTGGTTATACAAGTTTCTAAACGCTTATAGAATATATGGAAATATGGATACTTTATCTGGAATTGGAGAGTATTGGGGCAATAAGGTGAAAAGAACGAATGACATCAATGAGGTTAAAATTTTCACAGATTCATTGGCTCGTAAGGGAAATATACAACTTTTATTTAATCAAGATACTTGGATTATATTGAAAGAGAAAATTAAGAAAGGCTACACAACAGATGAGATCGAAAGAAATATTACTGCATTTGCAGAACGGATGCTTGATAAAGATGAAGAAGTACTTAAAGAATTCTTGTTAGAAATGAAGGATAGTAATGTTTTAACATCCTGGGCACTAGAGAACTATTCATTCAGTGAATCATCTATTGATATAGCACTAGAAACATTATTTGTGGAAAATTCTAGTAGTATAAATCTTGAGGGATTTTTTGAAAGAGCAGACGAATATGTGAAAAGTAAAGAAATAGAGGCTATCATGGCTCTTAATCGAATTATAGCTTCGTCTAAAATATTCTATAAATTCGGAGAAACAGAAGGGTACTTCAGCAATTGGTCTGATTTAAATAGTAATGACGTTCTTAACTATAAACATGATGATCTGCAAATTTTTCTAGAATTCGTGAACTTGGTTTCCGAAGACAAGTACAAATATGTAAATAACAATGTATCAATTATGGAATATCTGTTAAGTTACAGTAATTATTGGACATCTAACAATAATACTCCCCCGGGGCTTTATAGAAAGAATTGGACTCATCATTTGTCTCATCTTTATAGTTCAATTGTAAAAAATAGTTATTTTGTGGAATGGGAGGAAGTAATAGAAACGTTACAGTCTGTAAAATTGAAAAGTAACCCTAATCATAATGTATCCATTGTTTCGCATGTAAATAATACAGAGATTGAGACTTCGATACCTATTATAGCTGAAAGTACAAGCCTGTCTAGTAGAATTGTAAATGAGTTTCTAATAAACAGAATAAATATTTTGAACAGAAATCACTTGAAGGTCCTAGTAAACAGATGGAAATACTTAAAACAAGCTGAAAAAGAATTTTTGTATGACAAGATAAGAGAAGAAGATATGGAAAAAGATTTTGGAGGAGAATTTATCACATCACAAATTAAAAATCCACAACTTGATTATTTGGAGGACTTAAAACAAGAGCCGTTTAACGATAATGAAAAAGAAAAAGTTATGGAAACAATTATTCGAAATAGTAAAGCTGAAGATTTAAATAATTGGCTAGTTCACCGATTTGATAACATATCTGAAACGTTTGAGTATTGGGAAAACAGAGCAGCAGTGTTTATGATAACGGAAAAGAGAGTTACTCCAAAAATAGATGTGGAAACTATTAGAGATGCCCTTTCTTATGGAGATGTGCGAACAAGGATTGCTTTGATGTTAATACCTCTTATTTTTTCGAACTCAAAGTTGGAGACGAAGAAATTAAAGCCATATCTTCGTCAAAAAATATTGAATATTGAGAATGAAAATGATGCTATGAAAGACTTAGCTAAAGAATCAAGGTTATATTTCAATTGGCAAAACCGCGAAAGGGTAAAAATTAGATGATTGAAACAGACTGTATCTAATAAAGTTAACTTTTTAAAGAAGTTTTTTCTACAGAACTTTCTAAGAGGCGATGATTAGTCGTCTCTTTCTTCTGTTAATGATTAAGTAGTACGTAAAAGGTAATATAAATTAAGGTGATCTGTTTAATATGAACAGAAAGAAAGCTCAGAATAAACCCAAAGTGCCTAGTATAGAAAATAGGTTCAATAATGAATAAACCACCGTTTTCAACTCCTTTGGTTGGGATAAGTAATTGGAAGTTCTGTGATAGGTACTTCTATTTTACTATGAAAACGGTGGTCTTTTTGTATTTATCGAACCTATTTTCTATACTAGGCACTTTTATTAGTAGACTTCCGATTTCTTCTTTTACAGCGTTATGCAACATATTTTTCATTATTAAATGCTCCTTTAGAAATAAAGAAAGGAAGGGAAATTGCCCTTCCATAAAGTCGTGAAAAGTATTAAACTGTAGCTAACCAATTTTTTCTCGGGCGTGCTTTTTAAGAGCATGCCTTTTCTTTTGCCTCTCTTCTTCTAGAAATACCTATCCTCCCTTCTTATATTCCTATTGAATCAACAGCATCACCTCCTTTAGTGTTAAGTCAATTCCCATTTTAAGTTTGCGCCTTAGGGGGGGGCACCCAACGGCGGTAATAGCCAATCACCTGTTACCTGGTGGCCATAGAAAATATATGTAAAAAATTCTCCTTATAAGGGGTTACAAAAACTGTAAAATTGTAGTCAATTGTTGTATATCTTTGCTAAACTATATAAAATAGGTACTTTTATAAGAAAACTTCAAGATGGAGTGGTTGATAATGTCAAAACTAACGTTACAGCAATTAGAGTCACATCTATGGGAATCAGCAAACATTCTACGAGGAAGCATAGATTCCTCCGATTATAAGAATTACATATTTGGTCTTTTGTTCTTGAAACGCCTTAATGATGTATTCGTAGAAACAGCAAAACAAATTGAAGTTGAAGAAAATGATGATTACGGCTGGTACGATCGCGATGAACACCAATTCTTCGTTCCTGAACGTGCAAGGTGGGCACATATTCAAGAACAAACACATGACATTGGTAATACAATCAATAAAGCATTTGATGCATTAGAAGAGGAAAACCCATCATTAGATGGTGTGTTAGCAAGTATTGATTTTAATGATAAAGACAAGCTTCCAGATAAGCTTCTTTTACAGTTGATACAGCATTTCTCATCAATCAGTTTAGGAAATAACAATTTATCCGAGCCTGACATGCTTGGTCGTGCGTATGAGTACTTGATTAAGCAATTTGCTGATGATGCAGGTAAGAAGGGTGGCGAGTTCTACACGCCTAGTAAGGTAGTTGAATTAATCGTTAAACTGATTAAGCCTGAAGAAGGAATGCGTGTATGTGATCCGACAGTTGGAAGTGGCGGTATGTTAGTGCAGTCTGTAGATTACATAAAATCTCAAGGTGGTAATCCACGTAACTTAACACTTCATGGCCAAGAGCGTAATTTGAATACATGGGCTATTTGTAAGATGAATTTGCTTCTACACGGTTTAAGTGATCATCGTATCGAGCGTGGAGATACTATTCGTGAACCGAAACTAGTAGGTGAAGGAAAAGAACTTCTTCTATATCAACGAGTTATAGCTAATCCTCCATTTAGTTTAAAAAATTGGGGACGTGAAGAGGCAGAAAATGATGAGTATGGTCGTTTTCGTTTTGGTATTCCACCAAAGAATGCAGGCGACTATGCTTTTGTACAGCATATGGTATCTACGTTAAGTCACGATGGTAAGGCTGGCGTGGTTATGCCACATGGTGTGTTATTCCGCGGCGGTGCAGAAGGGAAAATTCGTCAAGGATTACTTGAGGATGATTTAGTTGAAGCTATTATTGGATTACCGTCAAATCTATTCTATGGGACAGGAATTCCTGCATGTATCCTTATTCTGAATCGTAATAAAGTTGATAATCAAAAAGATAAGGTCTTCATTTTAGATGGTTCCAAGGATTATCAAGAAGAGAAAAATCAAAACTTATTACGTGATCAAGACATTGAGAAAATTGCTTACGCTTATGATACTTGGGAAGATACAGGTAAATATTGCCGCGTGGTTGATTTATCTGAAATTAAAGAAAATGAATATAATTTAAATATTTCACGTTACATAGATACAACTGAACTTGAAGAAGAGATAGATGTACATGAGGTTATTAATAAACTCCATCAACTTGAGCATGAAAGAGAAAATCTAGAAACAAAGATGTATGCTTTTTTAAAGGAGTTGGGCTATGGTGGCTGAATGGATAAACAAAAAAATAAATGATATAGCAACAGTCACTATGGGAGGAACCCCATCAAGATCGGTTACAGAATACTGGGATGGAAAGATTAAATGGATGAGTTCAGGTGAAGTTCATAAAAGAAGAATTTTTGATGTAGCTGAAAGTATAACAGAACAAGGATTAACGAACTCGAGTGCAAAATTACTCCCCAGGAACACCGTTATGATGGCAATGAATGGTCAAGGAAGAACAAGAGGAACAGTTGCAATATTAGAAACTGAACTGACTTGTAACCAGTCTCTGGCTGGAATAATACCAAATGAAAATATCAACCCATATTACTTATACTATAACCTACAATCAAGGTATAAAGAGATTAGAAGCCTCACAGGAAATGGTGGCCGTAATGGATTAAATTTATCTTTGATTCGCAACTTAGATATTTTGATCCCGCCATTAATAGAGCAAAACAAAATTGCAGAAATTCTTTCTATAATTGATGAAGATATAGATATAACTGAAAAAATAATAAAAGAAATAGAAACTCTAAAAGATGGTCTATTATGTCAGCTTTTCTTAAAAGGATTAAATCACTTTAAATTCAAGAAAACTCCAGTCGGAGAGATACCTACTGATTGGGGATGTAATGATTTATCTTCATTAATAATATTAGGTCCTCAAAATGGAGTATATAAGCCTTCTGAACGATATGGTCATGGGAACAACATTGTAGTACTTAATGATTTATATGAGAACAATAGGATAATCTGTCATCCATTAATAAACAAAATTGATATTTCTGAAAATGAATTAAGTAAATATAAATTGGCTGAAAATGATGTACTAGTTAATAGAGTTTCAAAACAAGTAACAGGAGTGGCTAAAGTATTATTGGTAAAGAAATTATTTTCTGATACAGTGTTCGAATCAAATATGATTCGAATTCGTCTAAATGAAAATGAGATTCTTCCTGAATTTTTTTCTTTTTATTCATTTACACACATGTACAAAAAACAAATAACAAAAGTAGCGAAGGTATCTAGTCAGACAAGTATTAGTCAAGATGGAATAGGACAGATAAAAGTACCACTTCCTTCTTTAAATGAACAGCGAGAGATTACCAAGATTACTAAAGAAATTGAAAATAAGTTACAGATAGAATGGATTAAGCTCTCAAGGTTACGAGAATTGAAATTGGGCCTAATGCAACAACTACTTACAGGTAAAGTCCGTGTTCCTATTGAGGAATCAGAGGAGGCCAGTAAATGAATGAAACCCAAGAATGGAACGAACAAGGATTAGTTGAAAATCGACTCGTTAATCATTTAAAACAACTTGGGTACACGTATGTTCATGGATCTGAATTAGATAAAGAACGGGAAACACAGCTCGAAATAGTGTTAAAAAAACAACTTATTGATTCGATTAAAAAACTTAATCCATGGATAAATAAAAACAATTTAAATAAGGTTGTTCGTTCTATAACACATATGGAGTTTACTAATGTCATGGAAGCCAACCAAAACTTCCACGAACTTCTGATTAATAAGATGTCTGTTCAACAAGATTTAGGAACGGGTCGAAAAAACCAAACAGTACAACTAATTGATTTTGATAACATTGATAAGAATGAATTTATCGTAACAAATCAGCTGCACATTACAAGCGCTCATGGTACGATTATCCCTGATGTAATGGTATATGTAAACGGACTACCACTTGTCGTAATAGAATGCAAAAGTCCTACACTTGCACCTGCTGAGCAAATTGGACAAGGGGTGAAGCAATTACGGCGTTATCAAAAGGAAAGCGAATTATTGTTTCATTACAATCAATTTGTGGTGGCAACAAGTAATGATCGTGCAAAAGTTGGTACAATAGGTGCGAATGTCCAACACTACAGTGCATGGAAAGAGCCTTATCCAATGACAGTTAAAGAACTAGGATCACATGCAACAGCACAAGAAATATTAATCGCAGGGGTTTTAGATAAACAACGTTTATTTGATATCATTCAAAACTTTATTGTGTATGAACCCGAAGATGGTCGAGTAATTAAAAAGATGGGACGTTACCAGCAGTATCGTGCTGTAAATAAAGCTGTTGAGCGCATTCTAAGTGGTACGCATCCACAAGCTCGTGGTGGGGTTGTATGGGCTACACAGGGAAGCGGTAAATCTCTATCTATGGTCTTCTTATCCATGAAGTTACGGCGTATTAAGGAACTAAAAAACCCGATAATTGTAGTCGTTACTGATCGACAGGACTTAGAAACACAAATAACTAATACCTTTAGACGCTGCGGTTTTCCTAATCCTCAGCAAGCAGAATCTGTTGCTGAGTTGAAGGAATTACTACAAAAAGGTCCAGGTGCAACAGTTATGACGCTAGTTCAGAAGTTTCAAGAAGGTGAAGGCGAAAAAGAATACCCTGTTTTAACTGCATCCGAGAACGTTGTAGTACTTGTCGATGAGAGTCATCGTTCCCAATACAGCTCATTGGCGATGAACATGCGTACAGCGTTACCAAATGCAACATATATTGGCTTTACAGGAACCCCGATTGATAAAGAAGATAAAAGCACTGTTCGGACATTTGGTACTTATATAGATAAATATCCAATTGAGAAAGCTGTTGAGGATGGTGCAACGGTTCCAATCTTTTATGAAGCGCGTATGGTAGACTTACATGTTCAAGGGGAATCCATAGATAGCTTATTTGATCGTTTCTTTAGGGATTATTCTGACGAGGACAGAGAACGTATTAAAAAGAAATATGCAACAGAAGAAGCTATTACAACTTCACCAAAGCGAATTCGAACAGTAGTATTAGATATCATTGATCATTTTGAAAAACATATTAAACCTAATGGATTTAAAGCGCAGATTGTTGCTATATCTCGCGAAGCAGCTGTTAATTATAAAGAAGTATTTGATGAATTAAGTGATTATGAATCAAAGGTGATTATTTCTGGTGGCCATAACGATGATGATCGGATGAAGCGGCACCATTTATCACGTCCAGAAGAAAAGGAAGTTATTAAACGATTTAAGAAGCCAATGGAAGAAGATTCTCTATCCTTCCTGATTGTATGTGATAAATTACTTACTGGTTTTGATGCACCGATAGAGCAGGTAATGTATTTGGACAAGCCGTTAAAAGAACATAATTTATTGCAAGCCATTGCTCGAACTAATAGAACATATGATAAAAAATCTTATGGCTTAATAGTCGATTATTATGGTGTTTCTCGCTTTTTAGAAGAAGCTTTAGGTATATTCCATGAAGAAGACATTAAAGGTGCTCTCAACCATGTAGATGAAGAAATACCAAGGTTGCAAACGAGACATCGGAAAGCGATTCGGTTCTTTGACTATAAGAATAAAGAGAATTTAGATGCTAACCTTGCAGTTTTAGAGCCAGAAGACATCAGAAATGAGTTTGACACAGCATTTAAGAAGTTTTCAGAGAGCATGGATATGATCATGCCAAGTCCGAAGGCTCGTCCATATTTAGACGATTTAAA
Source organism: Aquibacillus koreensis (assembly GCF_025154055.1). Lineage (GTDB taxonomy): Bacteria > Bacillota > Bacilli > Bacillales > Amphibacillaceae > Aquibacillus_C > Aquibacillus_C koreensis. The sequence continues at coordinate 123,219 of NZ_JAOALK010000012.1, read as the reverse complement.
GTGGCTGGGAAAGATTCGGAAGTTAGCAAAATCAAGGTATCATATAGAGGATGGCATGGATATATCTGACTGTGGCGGTAAAGTTCGTGAATTAATTGAAGAGTACATTTATGCTTCGACGCCAGAGATCCTTTTTGAGCCTATAAATATTCTTTCCAATAAATTCGATGAAAAACTAGACGAAATAAAAACACCAGAAGCAAAAGCAGCTGAAATGGAACATGCAATTAAGCATGAGATCCGCATTAAGCTAGAAGAAAATCCAGTGAAATATACTTCATTGAAGGAAAGACTAGAGCAATTAATTGAGCAGCGTAAAGCGCGGCAAATGACTATCGAAGAATTGTTAGAAGAATATCAAGCAATGCGAGAAGAAATGATTAACATGGAGAAAGAAAGTGAATCATTTGGCTTGGATGATACGAAGCAATTACCTTTCTATCAGTTATTAGAACAAGAACTACCTGATGGTTATGAAGGTGAAAGCATTAAAGATCTCACGGAAATTATTACAGATACTATTCAAGAACTGGCAGTTATTGATTGGATTGAAAAAGATGACGTTAAACGAGAAATGCGAAGGAAAATAAAGAAACAACTAAGAGTAAGTGAGATACCTAATAAAAACGTTGAGAATGTAGCTAGGCAATTAATGGATTTAGCAAAGGTACATTATATGCAAATAGGATACTAACAACAAAGGGCATGAAATCCAAGGAGATTCGGATTGTCATGCCTTTTTGTATCCAATACTATGAAGCTCCATTCCATGAATTCGCAACCATTCTTTACGCTCTTCATAGTCTGGCAGTACAGAACGAACCAAGCTCCAAAACTTCTGATTATGTTCAGGAACAATTAAGTGAGCCAATTCATGAACGATTACATAATCCATAACTCGGACTGGGGCCATCACGATGCGCCAATTAATATAGATATCCCCGTTTGGCGTGCAGGTACCCCAGCGTTTATGTTGAGTGCGTAAACTGATGGATGTAGGTTTTACACCTAAGATGTTTTGGTAGTATTCAGTGCGTTCTAGTAACTTCTTATAGCCGTGTTCTCGGTACCATTGGATTAAGTTATTTTCTAATTCTAGTTGTATTTTATCTTGGTTCCAATTTTGTGGAACTGTTACTGTAAACTTACCGCGGTATAAGTTAATAGAAGCTTTATTTACAGGTTCACGATTAACTTTTAATCGATAATTGCGGCCAAGGTATGCTAGTTTTTCACCGCTGACAAATTCTTTTATCTGAACTTGTATTTTTACTTCTTCCAGATCATTTAGTTTTTGTATTATCCAGGGTACCTTCTTCTTTAATACTTTTTGAAGTTCATCATCATTAATACTAGATGGCACATAGATTTCAACACCGTTTATTAAATCAACTGAAATTTTAATGTCTTTTCTTTCTTGTTTGTATTTGAAATAATCTATATTTGTGTTCCCGTAATTAATAAATGCCATATAAACAACCTACTTTCTGATTCATAATTTTACAGCGTTTGATAATGAGTGGCAAATATAGATGTCAGATGATAATGTGTAATTAACGATTTGTAGATATTTGGAAGGTTTTTGAATGGATTTGTCGAATTTTAAAAAGAGTATAAATATGTAACAGGAGGTGAACATCATGTCATTTACTAAGACTATTTTTGAAGAGAACATAATAAATAATGTACAAAAGATAAATACAAATACCATTAATGATAATGATATTACACCCTTACTTGATGCTATCGACAATACCATAACAATAATGGAAAAATTAACTGAAATAGACCAGGAAATTTCAGGTTTATGGAATGAAATAACATCTGATGTAATAGCAAGTGTTAATTCTGCTACAGCAGGTTTTTATAGACAAGCCATAATAACCTTGCGTAGTATATTAGAATTGGGGTGCATGTCCTTTTATTATTTGGACCATAAAATTGAGTATCATTTATTTAAGACGCATGATGCTAAAGCTGATAAATATGTGAGTACTCTTATAAGAGATTATGACTTTTTCACCACCAATTATATACATGCTTCTTACCCATCTATCAAAGACGTACAAAAAGAAAATAATTCGGTAAGCAATTACTTAAATAATATATATAAACAACTAAGCGATGTAGTACATGGTAGGTTTAAAACACTTACCAAACAACAGTCTTTAAAAATTCAATATGATAAGGAACAATTTCAATTTTATATAAATAAGTTAACAACTGTTATTGGAATTTTTGCTGCAATGTATATCCTTAAAAATAACGGTACAGATGATAATAAGTTAATAGATCTAGCAAACAATACAGGAGTGGTTACACTATGAACATGGTTGAGAAATCATTAGGTGATTTTATAGCAGATCGAACAGAAAGCCTTAACAATGAATTTATTAGAGAATATTTTATTGAATATAGTAAAGAGAAAGTACAACGTTTGACTGATTCTGAGCAATATATTTTTGAAGGTAGTCGAGGAATAGGAAAAACAATGCTTATGAAGTATGCTGCTATTATCACAAATGAGGCATATAATCAAAATAGTGTATTAGGCGTTTGGGTTAGTTTTGAAGAGTCAATAAGGTTGGAAAGAATTAAAGTAGTAGACACTGGAATTGATCCTTTCTTACAATGGACAATGGGTAAAATTTTGCATGAAGTATTAACAACAATTATAAATCTACAACCATCTAACTTAGAGAGGTTAAATCAAAGATTATCAAGTATCTTTGATTCTGATCAACCTCAAAACAACTACAAAATGTATGCGAAGTTATTATCTAATTATATAACCATTCTTGAGACAGGTGACATAGAAGATAATGTGATATTGCAGGATCAAGCTCCTTCAAAAAGATTAAGTAGTATATTGGATAATCCGAACAGTTTCAAGAGTTTTTTAAAGGAATTAATATCTGATTTTGATTTAAAAAGAATAGTATTATTGTTCGATGAGGCAGCACACGTATTTTCACACAGCCAACAAGAAAAGTTTTTTTCTTTCTTTAAAGGACTTAGAGATCCACAAATAGCATGTAAAGCAGCTGTTTATCCTGGAATAACCAATTATGGGAAATACTTTGAAAAAGGGCAAGATGCTAAGGAGCTTAACCTCAATTGGTCACCAACAAATAAAGAAAATGTTAAATACATTGAGCAAATTTTGAAAACGAGGATACAGGCGTATGATAAAAACTATTGGAATAAGCTAACGGTTAACCAAGATATAATTAAAATAATATGTCTATGCAGCAATGGCAATCCAAGATTTGCATTTCACATTATTGATGAACTAGAAAGTAATGGTGCATTTAATAAAAATACAATACAAATGCAAAAAGTAATTAATAGCATTAGATTAGTCTTGGGAACAAAGTGGAAAGAGTTTAGCACGCTTAGAAACAGACTTGTGAAGTATAAGGATTATATTACTGAAGCAGAAATCCTAGTAAAAGATTTTTTAATTCCAAATTTGAGAGAGTGGAATAACAAAAGGAAAGGAAAAGGCGATAAACTTTCTTCGGGATTTTATGTCTCCACAACCGTTTATGATAAAATATCTCAGGTTTTTGAAGTATTAGCTTATTCAAATCTGTTGACAATTGATTATACGAAAAAAAGTATAGGCCAGGGTCATCACGGGTATTATATGTCATTTAATCCAAGTATTTTATACTCAGATCTAATATTTAGAGAAGTGAAAGATATTGAAAACGTCTCTGTTGCTATTGAGAACAATCAGGCTTATTATCCTACAACACAAATTATGAGTGATCTAATAGAAAAATTAAAAATCGAAGATGAGTATCATTGTTCAAATACAAAATGTGATTACAAGACAAGTAATGAAGAGTATAATTTTTGTCCTAATTGTGGAAGCAAAATGGAAATTCCTGAAGCAGAATCATTATATAAAATATTAAGAAGTCATTCTATAGACAATCTTAAGTTGTCAGAAAAAATAATTAGTAGATTAAATGAAAAATTCACTTATGTAGGTGAAATTTACGATGCAACGATTGATGAGATTAAAATGAAGTATATCAAGGATGTTAGAGCTGAAAGAGTTAAAAGTGCTGCGATAGAATATATGGCAGGATAATTTGGACAATATCAAGTAATCGGCTAACAAATATATTCCTTTACTCTTAATATAAGTTACTTTTATGAAACGTTTAAGAAAATACTATGAAACGCCCTAGGTAAGAGCCGGCATATAAAGAATGGCTTTCTCCTGATAATTCCAATCATATTGGGGATGATGATTTCTCTTCAGTTCTAAAAGCTAATGGGGTAATTTTTAACGATAATTCTAAGGGAATGGAGGATTTCCAAGGAGATTTATTTAGAGAATTTGATGAGCTTTTTGGTTCAGGGAGGGATGTTTGATGATAATGCTGGCGAATTTCTGGGGTATTAAATTATAGATGTAATAATCTAATGATTCCTTAAGTTAAACAAAAGTAGGGAGAGGAAGTTAGTAATGAGTTGGGATCAGGTTATTAATAAAATTTATTATTAGGAAAGGTAGTAGGGTATGCCATAATTGGTTGGTATACATATACTACATTCATTATGGAAGGTCTAGGCGTTGAAGAAGAAATATTAACCAAACTATTAGAAACACCTCTAATTGGTTGGATAGTAACAGTTTCAATAATTGAAGTTGCGCATAATTTTTTAGGTTTGATGGGGTTAGGAAAAGATTAATATGAGGGGAGAGGTTTAAATGTAAGCCTCTCATTTCGCAGTTATTTTACTCTATCCAACGTTATGGTGAACCGTTGAGGGGCTATTGGCTCAGACCCTCTCGAAAGACAAAATGTTTGTTTTGTCTAAAAAGAAGGAAATGTAAATTTAGAGTAATTATAACAGCGCCTTTCACCACCCGTAATTTGTCGATTTATGATAGATTACGGATGGTAACAGACACTATTTTGTTATGTAACATTCTAAATAACAAATTATAGACATGGTCTAACTCATTTTAGAGTAAGCAGTAATAAGTCATCAAAAAAACTGTACCTTATAATAATTTTGGAATAAGTCCCGGAGCCTTTTATGGCAAACACTGATGGATAACTATAGCAGTGTTAATGGAAGATTGTGTTTAATTCATCTAAGAATACTTTATCTTTATACTTCAAGTAATTTCCTCACACAGGACAGCGTACATAGCGATTATAGTTGTCCATTTTCCTCCTCTTCATCTACACTTTAAGTAATTGAGTGGTAAATAGTTGACGAAGAAATAATAAAGAATTTCGTCGATGATTTATACTGTTTTATCTTGTATCATAATTGTGATGTTATTCACATGACTGTGCAAGCATGAAAAATACAAGTCATGCTTATTTGTTAAGAAACTAATAATACGGTATTTTTTCGGAAATTTAATTCTATCTATTCATTAGATTTATCAGAATTATCCTCTAGTATCTCTTCAAATCCAACAAACAACTCAGATAGACTAATATCTAAAACGACTGTAATGTTAAGTAGTTTTTCTATGGTTGGAAGTATTTCCCGCGCTCAATTTCACTTATGTAGTTATAATGTGTATGTGCTCTTTCTGCTAATTCTTCATGAGTAAGATGTTTGGCCATACGTGCTACACGTAGTCGATCTCCTAGAAGTTGCATCAGCGCTTTCTTATTATCCAATAGTATTCTTCCTTTTTATTGATAATTATCAATTTGGGAAGAAAGGAAGACCACAAGCACAGAGCGTGAGTTTTTCGACATGAAGCTATATTTTATTGGCACAATACCAATTTGGGTTGTGTCTTTTTTTTGTTTGCGGAGTTTAGCTGTGTACTTATGTCACAAGTCTATAAAAAATGTGGTAAAATAAGTAAAAATAACTAATCTCAGAGGAGATACTATGCCCTGTTCATTCTGTGAAACTGCTAAATTAAAAATGGGAACTAGAAAATAATCTAGCAATTGCATTCTACGACAAATATCTTTCCATAGAGGACATTTGCTCATTATACCGAAATAAAATGTAGAAACTGATTTTTGATGCAAGTACAGAAAGAATGATGTCCATTTACCAGTTAATAAAGGATGGCAAGAAACTTCTAGATGAAAAGCATTCACCGAATTGATATAACATCGTATTGGGTTAACATTAGTCCCTACGGTGGACAATCAATAAATCATTTCCATTTTCATCTGATACCACGCTACAAAGGAGACGTGGAAGATCCGTGTTGGAATAGAAAAGCAATCCCTAATATATTACCTTACCCATAAGTTGAAAGGACGAGCACATATGCCGGTATATAACAAACTAGTACGTGATCTAATACCACAAGTTATCGATAAAACAGGTAAGCAATACTCTACTAGAATTCTTGACGACAAAGAGTACATAACAGAGTTAAAAACAAAATTACAAGAAGAAATGCAGGAATACTTAGAAGCGAGTAATGATCAAGATAGTATCGAAGAGTTAGCGGATCTAATGGAGCTTATTCATGCTCTAGTAGAAACACATGGGGCATCCATGGAACAGTTAGAAGAAGTGCGTCAGGAAAAAGCGGAAAAGCGTGGCGGTTTTACGGACAAAATTTTTCTAATAGAGGTTGAAGATGACTGATATAAAACTTGTTACCGAGAATGTAAAAAACCAAATAATAGAGGGGATTAGCACAGCTAGTTCTATCTTTATATTAACTTCCTTTGTAATGAAATCTGGAGTGGCGTTATTAAAGCCTTACCTTGAAGCGGCTGCTAAGCGTGGAGCTGACATAAAGATTTGTACAGGCGATTATTTGTTTGTTACACAACCGGATGCTTTAGAGGGTTTAGTATTTTCAGGTTCCGATAATGTTGAGGTTCGCTTGTGGCATAGTAATGGAACATCTTTTCACCCAAAGGCATACCTTTTCAAACAGGAAAAGAATGGGACGTTAATTGTTGGATCTTCTAACCTTTCAAGATCCGCGCTCACGACAGGTGTGGAGTGGAACTTGGTAATGGATAAGGGTGTACAGGTGGAAACCTTTGAGGATGCGGAAGATCGATTCTTGAAGATCTTTTATGATGAGCAGACTGTTCCTGTTAATGAAGAAACGATTAAGAAGTACGCTTCGCAATATGAAGATTATCATAAGAAAAATCCAAATCTAGCAACTGTTTGGGCAAAACAAGAAGAGATTGAGCTCATGCTTCCAAATGAGGAAGAAGAATCTCAAGAAGTGGTTACGGAGCCAAGTGCAGATTACAACACAAAAATAGAGCCACGTCCATCCCAACAGGAAGCATTAGCTGCGCTAGATGCTACTATGGATGAAGATTATGATAAAGCAATGGTAGTGATGGCAACTGGACTTGGGAAGACATACCTCGCTGCTTTTTTTGCCGAAAAGTTCAAGCGGGTGTTGTTTATTGCGCATCGTGAAGAGATTCTCTATCAGGCGAAACGATCGTTTAAACATGTAATGCCAGATAGAGATTACGGCATATATAATGGCAAACAAAAAGATCAATCAGATAATATTTTTGCATCGATTTATACGTTAAGTATGAACGAACACCTTCATCAATTTCCTACAGACTATTTTGATTTAATAGTGGTGGATGAATTCCATCATGCAGCTGCAAAAACATATAATCGAGTGCTAGATTACTTTAATCCGAAATTTCTACTCGGGATAACTGCAACACCTGACCGAATGGATGGTAAGGATGTCTATGCCATTTGTGATGGGAACGTTGCATTTCAATTGCATTTTATTGAAGCGATTCAAAATGGGTGGCTTGCACCATTTCATTATTATGGCGTATATGATGACACCGACTATTCTCAAATATCATGGCTAGGGACTAAATATGATCAAGCTGAATTACTAGCAGTTCAACTACGTGATGAGACTGCAAATAATGTTCTAGAGGCTTGGGAGAAGCATAAGCAAACACGCACGATTGGTTTTTGTTCTTCTATTAAACAAGCACAATTTTTATCAGGTTACTTTAACAATCAGGGTTACAAGACAATAGCACTTCATTCGCAAAGCAGTCTAAATAGAAATGATGCGATTAATAAGCTACAACGTGGTGAGATTGATATTATTTTCACGGTAGATTTATTTAATGAAGGGGTGGATATCCCACCTGTAGATACGTTGTTGTTTGTAAGACCGACTGAATCACTTACGGTGTTCACGCAACAAGTCGGACGTGGACTCCGTCTGTTTGAAGGGAAGGATCAGTGTAACATTATTGATCTGATTGGTAACTACCGTAATGCTGATATTAAACTGAGCTTATTTGATACAGAGAGAAATCAGGAAAAAGGGAAGAAGCGAGAGGTAGTGCCTGTTGTTCCGAGTGAGTGTGAAATTAACCTTGATGTTATGGTTATAGATTTGTTGAAAGAGTTAACTAGAAAAAGAATGCCAAGAAAAGATAAGCTGCTTGCTGCTTATCATGAACTCAAAGAAGAGCAAGGCCATCGACCAAGTTACCTAGAGATGCACTTATATGGTAATGCTGATTCCAGGGGGTATAAGCAAGAGTTTAAGTCATATGCAGGTTTCTTAGACTGGGCTAATGAATTAGATGAACGTGAGCAAAAAGTCTTTCGTGATTATAAAGCATGGTTAGAAGAGGTAGAGAAAACAGGAATGGCGAAGAGCTATAAGATGGTTTTACTGTCTTATATGTTAAGTAGGGGAGAGCATGAATGGTACAAAGCTGTTACGGCTGATGAGGTTGCTCCTTACTTTCATACATTTCTAACAGAAAAAGAGTATCGTAAAAGGATTGATTTTTCTGATAAGACTACGAAGGCCTTGTGGGATTATGATCAGGAAAAGGTAGCTAAGATAATAGAGAGAATGCCTATGACAAAATGGAGTGGCAGTTCTAAAGGACTCACAACATTTGAAGATGGTGTATTCCGTTTAGAGTTTGATGTTGAGGAAGGTGACTTGGTTACTTTGTATAGGATGACTAATGAGATTTGTACGTATCGATTGCATGCTTATTTTGAGAGGAAAGAGGAGAAGAAATAGGCGAAATAAAACCAGAAATGGGGAATTGTATATGACTACTACAAATAAAACAAAATACATATCAACCACTGCTCTTTCAAAAGAATTAAAACTGAATGTTAAGGAAGTTTTTCAGATTCTCCTTGATAACGGATTGATTGAGAGGATAGAAGATAAATGGGTTCTTACTGATAACGGAAGAAATATAGGTGGAACGACAAAAAAGCATCCTAAAGTTGGAGAGTATATTGCGTGGGATGAAACCATTAAAGATAACACTATGTTTAACCCTTCTAGTGATAAATTGTTAAATGCAACAACTTTAAGTAATCACTTTGGTGTTTCTAAATTTAAAATGAATCCTATTCTATCTGAGTTAGGGTTTGTAGAGAAGTCTGTGAAAGGTTGGACTGTAACAAAACTAGGCAAAAGTATTGGTGGAATACAGTTAGAGTATGACAAAACCGGTGTTCCTTATGTAAACTGGCCAGAAAATATAATCCAGAATAAACGTTTAGTAGAAACAATAAATGAGATATTAGGAAATGGACCGGAACAACAAGTAGATTCAGAGTTAGAGAAGAGCAGTACGCTTGGATTTAGAGAAAAGTTTGAAGCTAAACACAGAACTGCTGATGGTCACTATGTTCGATCAAGAGCTGAAATGTTAATTGACAACTGGTTATACATGTCTGAAATTGTACATGCCTATGAGAGAAAATTACCAATAGAAGAGGATGTCTATACTGACTTCTATTTACCTGTTGGCAAAGTGTATATAGAGTACTGGGGTTTAGAAAATGATCCGAAATACGCAGCGAGAAAACAAGAAAAGCTGAGGATCTATGAGAAATATGGATTTAACTTAATTCAAATACATGACCCCGATATTCAGAATTTGGATGATATTTTGCCTAAGAAGTTGCTGAAGTTTGGGATACAAGCGTATTAAATTGTGAGTATTTTCTTCAACATCCATATGCATATCAGATAAAATTATGATCTTTTGTTTTCTAAATCACTGCTGGTAAAAAACATTATTTGTTTAATTGTATAATAGGGGGAGAAACTATGTCATTTCAAACACCACTCACTATAAGCGAAGTAATAAACGATATTCATTCAAAGAAGTATTTGTTACCTTCGATCCAACGAGAGTTTGTTTGGAGTTCTGAACAGATTTCAATGCTATTTGATAGCTTAATGAGAGATTACCCAATCAGCTCATTTCTTTTTTGGAAAGTTCCTAAAGAAAAAGCTTCCGAATTTAAATTTTATGAATTTCTTCGCGATTTTCATCAAAGGGAAAATCGGCATAATCCGAAGGCAGATATAAATGGCAGTGATGATGTGATGGCTGTTCTTGACGGTCAGCAACGACTGACATCTTTGTACTTAGCACTTAAAGGTACATATGCTACTAAACTTGCCTATAAAAAATGGGATAATCCATTAGCGTATCCTAAGAAAAAATTATATCTCAACCTATTAGGTACTCCAGAGAATATATCATATGAATATGAATTTGAATTTTTGACTGATGCAGAAGCTGCTAGAAGTGATGCAGATCATCATTGGTTTCCGGTTGGTAAAATGTTGGACTTAAAGGAACAATACGATGTTATGAATTATATGATTGAAGCTGGATTATCTTCTAATCCTGATAAAGAAAAAGCAAAGTATGCAAACAAAGTACTTTATAAGCTACACTCAGTCATTCATATAAACAAAATCATTAGCTACTATCTTGAACAAAGTACAGAACTTGATAAAGTCTTAAATATTTTTATTCGTGTAAACAGTGGTGGGACTACACTCAGCTACTCCGATTTACTTCTATCATTTGCTACGGCTCAGTGGGAAACAAGAGACGCTCGTGAAGAAATTAATGAATTTGTTGATGAAATCAACCAAATTGGACGCGGTTTTAAAATTAGTAAAGATATTGTGCTAAAAGCGTGTTTAGTTCTTTGTGATATGTCGGATATTTCATTCAAGGTAGATAATTTTAATCGAACTAATATGTTGTTGATTGAGAAAGAGTGGGATAACATTACAAAAGCAATTCGTGATGCACTTGTCCTAATAAGTAGTTTTGGGTTTAGCAGAGAAAATATGACTTCTAACAACTTGATGATACCGATAGCTTACTATTTTAAAACGATTGGATTACCTAATAACTTTGAAACATCCACGTCTAAAATTGAAGATAGAAAGAATATTAAATTATGGTTTATCTCGGCACTATTAAAAAGAGTCTTCAGTTTTGCCCCTGATGGAGCATTAAAACCAATGAGGGAAATTATAAAAAGCCAATCATCGAATGGTTTCCCGATTGACGCAATTTTTGCAAAGTTTAAAGGGACAAATCGTGCTTTACAGTTTACAGATGATGATATTGAAAATCTACTATATTCCAAGTATAACCATGGAGAAACCTTAGTTATTCTTTCTATTTTATATCCTTGGGCAGATTTAAAACATAATTTTCACTTAGATCATATGTTTCCGAAAAGTAAATTTACGGACAAAAGGTTAAAAACATATGGCATACCAGATGAAAAAATTAGTGATTTTAAAGCAAACTGCAATTACATCGGAAATATACAATTACTCGAAGAGATCCCTAATATCGAGAAAAAAGCTATGGATTTCAATAAATGGTTAAATGAAAAAATTCCTGCTGGTGAACTAAAGGACTATAAGCAGAAACATTATGTTCCCAATGTTAGCCTGGATTTTAGCAACTTTGATGTATTCCTGGAGGAACGTGAAAAACTATTAATACAGAAATTGAAAACTGAACTTAGAAAGTAAGTACCGCTAAGGAAATGAGAAGTTTAGAATAGAAAAAAGCAAGTAAACCTAGGAGATAGTTTTGATTAACAAAACTGCTCACCTTTAATTAAATCTATGAGATCTTTAATTGCAGTTCCTGTTACTATTCGTAAAATGTTGAATTCGATAAATGATGATAGATATCAAGTGCACTGATGATCACTACCTTTTAATGAAAAATCACAAAGGTTTATCAATAATAATCGAGAGAAATTAGATGTGTTGATGATGGCTTTGATTTATGAGAATGAGAATTGGAATGATGCGTTGGCTCGTGAACATCAAGTGGCGATAAATCGGGTGTTGGATGAGTATTTGGCGATGAATAGGTAGTACTGTTAAACCTCCAGGATCAGTGAGCATATATGCTAGATGTTAATGAAGTGCATGTAAGATCATTTTGTTGAAATTAAATAGGAGTTGATTAGGTTAATGGACTTTAAATTTAATTAGTGTTCTAATTTCAGCATCTGTTGCTAATTTTTATTAACTTTACAATTATTGTATAATGTGTATGAAGAGGTGATCTCCATGCCAAACCAAGGTATCTACGAAGAAATAATCTCCAAACACCTAAAGTCTCAACTTGAACTACTAGAAAAAGAAGAATATGAAATCAATAAGGAAGCGCTTGACGTGGAAGAAGCAAGAAAGGCGCTATCCTCATACATAACGACGATCACAAGAAAAGCTCTGAACTATGTTAGAGATAATCAAACGGATGATAAGAAGGCATTGCTTGAGCAGATTGAAACATGCAACAGTATCATCGACACCTTAAGTAAACGATTAGATGATGAAGAGTTTAGTAGATTACAGATAGAAGAAGAAGGGGAAGTGCTCACTTCTATTTACTCTAGAATCAATAGTGTACGTAGTGTCAAAAGGGAAAAGGTTGTAAGGCCGGTTACATCCATTGCAGAAAGTTCTCTATTTACTGGATCGACTGCGGAGCCAGATATGTTAAGTGAACTGAAGAAAGAGATTTTATCTGCGAACGAAATAGACTTCCTTGTTTCTTTTGTTAAGTGGAGTGGTATCCGCATCATTATTAATGAACTTCAAACTTTTACTGAAAATGGTGGGAAGTTGCGAATTATCACTACTTCTTATATGGAAGCGACAGATTATAAAGCTATTATGGAACTTAGTAAATTACCAAATACAGAAATAAAAATCTCCTATGATGTAGACAGAACACGGCTACATGCTAAAGCCTATATGTTCAAGCGAGACACGGGGTTTACTACTGCATACATAGGATCTTCTAATTTATCGAATCCGGCTCTAACTTCTGGTTTGGAGTGGAATTTGAAAGTCACTGAAAAAGACTCCTTTGATATTGTGAAGAAGTTTGATGCTACCTTTGAAAGTTACTGGAATGACGGAGAGTTCCATCAGTTCGATCACGAACTAGAAGCGGATAAAGAACAACTGCAACAAGCTTTAAAGAAAAAAGAAAACCAACAAAATGATTTTCACTTTAGTTTTGATATACAACCTTATTATTACCAAAAAGAAATGCTAGAGAATTTACAAGCTGAAAGAGAAATTTTTGGTCGGTATAAGAATTTACTTGTTGCTGCAACAGGTGTCGGGAAGACAGTTATTTCAGCTTTTGATTATCGAAGATTTCTTAAGTTGAATGGAAAAAGGGCAAGACTTCTATTTGTTGCACACAGAGAAGAGATCCTCAAGCAAAGCAGGGATATGTTTCGTGCCATTCTTAAGGATTTTAACTTCGGAGATATGTTAGTTGGTGGAAATAAACCTGATGCGTTAGATCATTTATTTGTTAGTATTCAAAGTTTTAATAGCATGAAGTTATATGAGAAGTTAACTCCTGACTTTTATGACTTTATTATTGTGGATGAATTTCACCATGCTGCAGCGGATTCCTATCAAAAGCTGTTAAGCCACTTTGATCCGAAAGTGTTATTAGGTTTAACTGCTACGCCAGAGCGGATGGATGGGCAAGATGTACTTTCTTATTTTGATGGGCAAATTGCAACCGAGATGAGGTTAACAGAAGCGATCAATAGAAAACTTTTAAGTCCATTTCAGTACTTTTGCGTAAGTGATACTGTTGATTTATCGCAGCTAAAATGGCGAGGGAAGGGCTATGATTTAAGAGAGCTAGAAAATGTTTATACAAACGATAAAATTAGAAGCAATCAGATTGTCAATAGCTTGTATCGCTATGTTACAGATATGGAAGATGTCAAAGGATTAGGATTTTGTGCTGGTGTGGAGCATGCGAAATACATGGCGAACTACTTTAATCAACGTGGCATTCCATCGATTGCCTTACATGGGGACTCCGAGAAGGACCTGAGGCAATCTGCTAAACAGCAGTTAACGAATGGTGCAATTACGTTTATTTTTGTTGCGGATCTATATAATGAAGGGGTAGATATCCCTGATGTAAATACGATTTTGTTTTTACGGCCAACAGAAAGTTTAACTGTGTTTTTGCAGCAATTAGGGCGTGGGTTAAGATTAGTAGAGGGGAAAGAATGTTTAACCGTCCTAGATTTTGTTGGACAGGCTCATAAGAACTATAGCTTTGAAGAAAAGTTCCGTGCACTTATTGGGAAAACAAAGCACTCTGTAAGGCATTATATTGAAGAAGGATTCTCCAACTTGCCAAAGGGTAGTTTTATTCAATTAGAGAAGCAAGCAAAAGAATATATTCTGCGAAATATAAAAGCTGCTGCTAACTCAATTACGAACCTGAGAGCTAAAATGAAATACTTTGAACAGGATACTGGCTTGCCGTTAACATTTAGTAACTTTTTAACCCATTATCATTTATCGGTATATGACTTTTACGGGAAGAGTGGGGATCGCTCCTTTCAACGAATGTTGGTAGATGTGGGACTTGCTGATGATTTTGACTGTCCAGATGAAAAGACGATTACCAAAAGACTCCCGCGGTTATTTCACCTGAATTCAAAGAAGTTACTCGAATACTTTATTGGATATGTGAGAGGTAATAAAACCGTTGCGAATGAAGAAGAGCGTTTATTGAGAAATATGCTTTACTATACCTTTTACCAAAAGGAGCCTTTGAAAGAAGGCGTTTCATCTGTTGAGGAAGGGTTAGCAAGGGTACTAGAGAATGATCAAATGAGGACGGAGATTCTAGATCTTCTAGAATACCAGCTGAATTCGATCAAAACGCTAGAACTAAGTCATGACCTTGGTTTTACTACACCATTAACTGTTCATGCTACGTATAATCGAGACCAAATTATGGCTGCATTAGATTACTTTAACGAAGAGAGTTCACCAGAATTTAGAGAAGGTGTTAAACATTTTCAAGAGAAGAACTTGGATATTTTCTTTATTACGCTAAACAAGTCAGAGAAAGATTTTTCATCATCCACTCTATATGATGATTATGCTATAAACGAAACACGTTTCCACTGGCAGTCACAGAGTACGTTATCCGAAACAAGTCCGACTGCACAAAGGTATATTCACCATAGGGAGAATGGCCACAACATTGCTTTATTCGTAAGAGAATCTAAAAAGGAAAATGGATATACAGCGCCGTTCACTTTCTTAGGTACTTGCGATTATATAGAACATTATGGGGAAAAGCCAATTAGCTTTGAGTGGGAGTTACGCGAAGAAATGCCACCAGCGTTATTACCTAAGGCGAATAAGAGTATTGTTTTGTAGTCTTCCTTAAGGGGGAGGCTACTTTTCTTTTTTTTTCCACGATAGGAATGTCAGCATGACTAGAAAAATACCAGTATTTTATTTTTCTAATATGTTAAAATATAACAAATAGATACTGCGAAAGGAAGTGTACCATGATCACTAGAGATATGGCAGAATTAAAAGTAGGAGAATTAGTAAGAAACTCCATGAAAAAATTAGCTTTTTCCAACCAATTACCTCCAGACATCGTTTCAACTTTGTGCGACGAAAGACACTCCAAAGAGGTTTTCGACATCAATTATGCATTCTTAAAAAAACTAAACGCAAGCAAAAATCTAACCGACCAACGATTAATAAATGGTTATGCTCGCTATTGGGCAAAGCCAATAACGATAAATGGAGACAAGTATTTCATGTGCAATGATTGGTATGATAGAAATAAAACTAGATTTATTAAATGGGTTAATAGAATAGGAGAATAAGCTCTATGATCGTTGATATCAACACAAAGAAGACGGACAATGTGTTTGGAGCAGTTTGGCTCTCCACACTACTCTTAACTTACAATGAAATTGAAATCGAAAAGAGTAATGAAATTTATTTTTCTCAGACAGCAATTCAAGACCTAGCCCAAAAGATTTGTACCAAAACCGTACATAACGCAAGGATTAGTCAGTGGTGTAATGGCGATCATCCAAACAATAACTATAATTACCTCAGAGCATCAGGGCCTAAGCGAAGGTTAACGAGGCAAGGAGAGTATCTAGGAGACAAAGAGTACCCGGATCGTTTGTTTTCTTTAGATACCATTATTATAGAAACGGCTAATAAAGAAGTTTCTTATAGGGAGTTACTAGAATGGTATAGAACAACATATTCAAGGATTGATCTAGTTGTAGAGTAGGGGGCAATACAATTGACTGTAGGTAATGAGTTTAAGGGTTTTATAGATAGCGTTACAGCCTATGCAGATGCTTACGCAAACTTAGAAGAAATGCAAGCAGAATTAGATTTTATCCCAAGACATGGAGATCAAAAGACAGGACTAATCGGTGAGGTATACATATACAAATATTTAGAACAGCTAGGGTACACCAATTTAGAATATGGTAGTACTAGTAATAAAGGATGGGATATTAGAGGGTACCTCGATGGGGGAAAAGTAGATATCCAAGTAAAAACTGTCTCAGCTTTTTCAAAGACTCGAATGATCTCACCGATTCATCCTGGGTGGCAACATCTGTACTTACTATCACTAGATCGCAACTTTAAACCAGACGGATTATGGTTGATTGATCATCCAAACCTAATTTTTCAACATGGTGAGGAAAGAATTGCATCGAGAAAGATGGCGACACGAAACCAGACCAAAAGAACGGGTTCAGCAAGTCTATTTAATCATGCCGAGGATATTTTTAAGGATTTTAGAATTTGTATGGGGGAGTATTTAACTGAACAAAGGTAGATAGTTTTTATTTATGGTAAGGAATGAACTAATTGAAGTACCTGTCCCCACCTGTGAACTGTATAATACGCAAAACACTTCTTTTTGATTGAAATGTCTTTTGCAGATCTTACAGGCACTATTTTAATAAAATTGGGATGTGGAATATCTTGGATGAATATGTAAAGTTCTTAATCATTTTCTTAGTGTACTTCGCTTTGGTATTTCCGATATCAACATTTATTCATGAACTTGGTCACGCATTACCAGCATTAATATTATCAAAAGAAAAAGTAGAAATTCGTCTAGGAACTAGATTCAAGGGATCAGGCGTACGATTTGGAAGATTAACGATAAAAGTCCAACCTTTCAGTGGGTTTACGGGGGTTGTTAATTTTAATATATCGAAAGAGAGTAATGCTAAAGCACGTAATTTCTGGATACTGATATTAGGTCCTATGTTTTCGTTTTTCCTAGTTGTAGGATGTTATTTTGTAATTACGTACAATGAACTTCCAGATGTAATAGATTTTTTAATTCGTGCATTAATGTTTGCCTCGCTAGCACAATTCACACTTACAATTATTCCAATGAAATATCCAATTTTTTTTGGCGCATATAAAGGTACTCCGAGCGATGGATATCGAGTATTAATGTTGTTCAAAAAGGATGTAACATAATCAAGGCACTTCCAAATGACAATAAGTCGTGCATGGAATAACTACTGATATACGTACTTTTTTGATAGTGCCTGTGTGACTATTAAAAAAAATACTTGATTCGACAATTTACGGGTGGTGGCACTGTTTTCAAAAAAAGTACCATTTTCAAGGAATATTATATCAGAATTAAAAATGAAGAATTTAATGTTCAATTTAAAATTGCAGACAAGTCTTTTGCAGTTGTGGATTCTGAACACAAAGTTGTTATTCAGGGGAAATTGATATCATCATTTATAGGAAGATTAATGAATTTTAAAAGGTATAAAATCAATGTATTTGATAGTATATTTCCAGAGAAACTCTGGATGGCAATTGTGGCTGGAGTCTTTATTCTTGAGTAAGCATTGAAGAGCCTTATTGTGTTAACGGGTATTTTAGTACAACAAGAGGATCGTCATATCTTAATGGCGATCCTTTTCTTTTGAAACATATCAAGAATTATTGGAATTTTATGTTAAAATACAAGTGTGAATAATGATCTTAAAGTAAAGCGGCAGAAGACTTTAAGAAAGTTATAGAGTTAAAGGGAGGGGTATATACTATGCCATATTATGAAAAAGTGAAAAAAGCATCCAATATTTTACTTGTTTTTTTGTTTTGTTTCTGGTTCTTACCATCATCTTATTTTCTACCAGTAATTTTTTTGACATTATTAAATTCAATTATACCAATGATTTGAGAGGAACTATATTTACTATTTTATTTTTTATGTTTTGTGTCATCTCCCTAATAATTGCAATTTTATTACGAGTGATAGCAGATGACGGTAAAGAATATGTAAAAAGATATCATGAGTTTTATAGTGATAAAGACGATTAAACTAAAGGGAGCGCGCGACAAGTTCTGTTATAAGCGCTTTTGCAGCATGAAAAAACAGGAAGTTTACTAGATAAACTTCAACTTTATAACGGAGGATTGGAATGATGGAACCATGTTTTCTGAAACAATCCCATCAATACTCCTGCTTGCGTCATGATTGACAGATCATGGGGCTCGAACCACAGGTAGCTTCGGCAGAAGGAAGGCTAAAGCCATTCCATCGGAAAAGGTATGCTAACTGATATGCCGCATGGCTGAAAAACTAGATAAGGTGAGAATTTATACTGTTATTTATAGTGCTAAACATCGTACGTTTTAGTATGTTATTTGACTTGTTAATTTAGTTTTTCTCCACAGTATCTGAACTACTTAATTTTCAAGATATCCTTTTTTATTTCAGCTAAATATGGAAGTTACTTTTTTTATAATTGCTTCAAAACAAGGAATGTGATAATCTTTCACTATGTTAAAAAAAATTAACTGGTTAAATAAAATTATGAGGTGGAGTAATTGAAACCTATTTTGACGCTTACAGAACATGGTCAACTCAAATCCCTTAGTGATCCAATTAGAGCCGAAATAATGATGCGCTTAATTGAAAAGCCACATACTGGTCAGATGCTATCAGAGAAATTGAATCTATCTCGTGCAAAAATTCATTATCATTTAAAGGAACTTGAAAAGAACAATCTGATTAAACTTGTAAAAAAGGAAGAGAAAGGTGGAGTAATGCAAAAGTTTTATCAATCGGTTGCAAGAGGATTTTCGCCATCAACTGAATTGCTCCCTCATGTAAAAGACGTAAGTGAGAGTTCAAGACAATTACTTCTACAAATGGCAGAGAAGAATAAGAAAACAATTCTCTCCGCACCTGAAAATTCCTTTCAGTTAAACGTTTCGAGCGAGAACCCATCTGATTGGGGTTTTGTAGGTTCGATGTGGCAGGTTGAAGTTACTGACAAACAATTTAAAGAATGGATTAAAAAGTATTTTAAATTAATGGGCGAACTTAGGAGTATATCCAGAAATTCAGAAAATACAAGCGAAGACAAGAAGTATTTTTATATCTCTACTATGGCTTTCGAAATAGATGAACTTATTTTTGAAGAAATGGAGAACGAAAATGGAGGAGATTAGGTAACATTTCTTCTCTTTTTTTAATAAATGGTTAATAAAAATTAACCGGTTAAATAATATTGATTTAGGGGGTTTATAATGAACAGGTTACTAACTAACAAACGGTTTTTAGCGTTATTTTTAGGTAGGATTATTACAAATATTGGAGATAGTTTATATTATGTAGCATCAATGTGGCTTGTACATGAGATTGGAAATAATCCGTTTTATACAGGACTTGCAGGTTTTTTAATACTCTTACCCAAAGCACTTCAGTTTCTCACAGGTCCATTTATAGATAAGTGGAAAATAAGAAGAACACTCATTACAACACAATGTTTAGAAGCTGTATTAGTCTTAATAATTCCATTGGCATATTTCCTAAATGTTTTAAGTGTTGAATTGATTCTTGTTGTAATGCCGATTATTGCGTTTATAGAAGAGTTTGCCTACCCAACACAAATAAAGGCACTACCGTTATTACTAAAAAAAGAAGATCTAATGAAAGGTAATTCCTTATTTGCATTTGCTTACCAAGGAGTTGACCTTGTATTTAATGCTATCTCAGGAATAATTGTCGCTGTCTTTGGTGCAATTACTATTTTTATTATTGATTCATTTACTTTTGCACTAGCTGCAATGCTATTTGCTTTAGTGAAAGTATCCACAAAAAATAAAACTGAGAATAAAAGTGAAAAAGGACTATCTGTTGCTATAAGTGAGTATTTTAAAGATTTGGGAGAGGGGATCAAAGTCGTATTCGACTCATTATTTTGGGCATTATTAGTTGGTTCTCTTTTAACTAATTTTGCAATTGGGATTACAATGGCAATCTTACCAACATTTGCAGAACAGTTGGGTGGAGCTAGGATGTATGGAATATTATTGACTGCTTTATCAGCAGGGTCTTTAACTGGAGCTCTCTTAGGTTCATTTTTAGGGCGAAGAAACATTGGACGAACGACGATAATATGTTTCACTTTAGGAGCTTTATCATGGTCATCTGCTGGCTTTGTAGCTTCACCTATATTTACATCTTTATTGTTTGGTTTAGCATGGATACCAATTGGTGCAGTTAATGTATTATTTGCCGGAATTAGTCAATCAATTATTCCTAATAGATTATTAGGAAGAGTAAATTCAGTAATGTATAGTGGTAGTGCTATATCAATGCCTATTGGTTCATTATTGGGAGGATACCTTGCAACTGTGGTCCGAAGTCAAACCATTTTTATATTCGCAGGAGTAGGTGCATTATTCATTGCTATTATTTGGATAATCCATCCTAAATTAAGACAGCTACCGCAGGCAGACAAAATAAATACTGATACTTTTGGAATTAGGATCATAGAAAGAGAGGGTTGCAATCCGTCTGAGAAATGTAGTTCTAGTAATTAAATCAGGAATATTACAACAAATAAGGTTTAGACTTTCGGTAAAAGTGGGCGTTGATGCGTTTGATTAGTATTATAGAGAAAATACCAAGTCTAAAGTTATTGATTTGGTTGATGAAATATTAAAAGCTTATGGGGAACGCTTATTTAAAGGTTATTCATTTGGGAAGCGGTAATGAGCCCGTTAGTGAAGAAGGGATACAGTTAATGGGAGTATTTTGGTGCGCAGTACAACCATACTATTCAATAGCCATAAACCTAATTCTCCGATGACATCAAAGGAGAATTAGTTTTTTCAACTTTTATATTTCCTTAATCTATTATAAAGCCCATTGACATTAATTGATGAATCCGTAGCAACTACTGGTAAAAAACATGGCAGAGAGGTTTCATTCATGAGACTGTAATCAGTTAAATATCTACCCAAGTGTTGTCCTTCTTTCACCACATAGAACACCTATGTAAAATTATGTTAAAATAAGAACAAAACAACCGATGGGAGGGAACTGCATGGCTACAACAGTTCCTGAAACAATTAGAAGTTCTGCTACTGCTGGTGAGTGTTTACTTTTTTCAACCTTAAAAGATTATCTGCCTGATGATTTTATTGTATATTATGTGAAATATCGGGGCCAGACCCTGTCGAAAGACAAACCATGATCTTTCCATACAAGCAAATGTTAGAGCCTGTTACCATTCAAAATTTGTAAATTCGACAAATTACGGGTGGTGATAGCACTATTTTATTTTTCATTACCATATCTTTATGTTACATGTTTTGATTATTCCTTCTTGCTAATTCGTCCCTGTCTGATGCCATTGGAGGCTGTTCTAACCATCTATTTTTAATCATGATATTAGCGCCATCCTCAGCATAAAGTTGAATTTTTACTGATAACTTATTATACATTACACCTAGATCAACTCTAGGGCTTTGGGCTAGCCCTGTACCATAATACCCTACACTCAATGCTATAAGTGCAGATGTATAAAACATCATGATTTTATCAGAAAATGTATAAGTTGTACTATCTGTTATTTCTGTTGCCCAAGTCATTGGAACAGTTAAATAGCTTTCCTCTAACTTTTTCCCAAAAGTTTTAACATGGTGCGTTGCAATATCTATCCCTCTTATAAAAAATTGTTTAACATCTTTGTCCTGAGCTACCTGACTAAATCCAATTAAGGTAGCAGCTCCTAAAGCATTTCTTTGTAGATTGGAATAGAGATTGGAAACTTCTAATGCTGATAGAGGTCTTTTTTCACCTAGCATATCCCAAACAAATCCTTGTTCTTTGACATATTCAACATGGTCTAAATTAGGGAAATATGGAGACCTTAAATAGAGGCCCTTAGACAATAATAGATTCTTTGATGTCTTATATAATTCCATAGTTTCATCAAGGCATTCCTTATAATAATCTGTTATATCTGCTCTTACAGCTACAGCTAAGCTACCTGAATAAGCTATAAGTCCAATTTTTGCCATGTTATGTATGAAATTTAAAACATAACTATCTGAATATAATCTAGGTGCAGTTAAATCAACATCCTCGTCAATGTGAAATCCATGAGGAATAGCATGTTTTTCCTTTGTGAATATATGTGTTAACTTTTGTATATGTGTTTTAGATAATTCTAAAGCATGTCCGATTACAGGTTTAACCTCTTCATCCTCAGCATTTTCTAGAAAATAGGTAAGCATACATATACTCGCAGTATCATTTAAGTATTGAGTCCAAAGTTGTCCCAATTCAGCAGAGGTTAGCCTAATCTGCTTCCCCTCTTCTTCTTTCATATACCTCACCTCCAACAATCAACTATAGTTTATATTCTCCATAAGTTATTCTTGTATTCATCATGTTAGGATTGATAATTTGCATGTAGAATTCTTACTTAAAATGGTTTTAGCGAAATACTTGAAGAGGTTTTATGTATTTTCCTTACTCTTGTACGTCTTACACCACATAGAACACCTATGTAAAATTATGTTAAAATAATAACAAAACAACCGATGGGAGGGAACTGCATGGCTACAACAGTTCCTGAAACAATTAGAAGCTCTGCTACTGCTGGTGAGCGTTTGCTTTTTTCAACCTTAAAAGATTATCTGCCTGATGATTTTATTGTATATTATGAACCTGAAATCCAAGGGAAAAGACCTGATTTCGTTATTATTGGTCCGGATCTAGGTCTCGTTGTCTTGGAAGTGAAGGATTATTTGAAGAATTCTATCTTAACAGTTAACAATGATGAGTGGACTATTTTCTCAACAGCGCAAGAACAAGCTACTGTGAAAAGCCCCCTTTTACAAGCAAGACAATACATGTTCCATATTATGAATAGATTGCAGAAGGACTCTAACCTGATCAATTTAGAAGGAAAATATAGATCACAGTTAAAGTTCCCTTGTGGGCATGGAGTCGTTTTTACACGCATGCAGCAGAAGGATTTTGTAGAGAACCAATTATACAATGTTATGGAGCCAAACATGATGTTTGCTAGAGATGAAATAGATCCTGAAAGGGAAGCTTTTTCTGAAGCAAACTTAATGGAGAAACTCTTAAACATGTTTACGGTTCCGTATCGTTTACGTGAACCGTTATCTTATGACGACATTAATGCCATCCGGTATCACTTGTTCCCAGAAGTACGTATTAGTGCTGAGTTTAAACCGATCGCTCCACATCAGGATCGGATCCTGCTATCGCTTCACGATATTAAAACAATGGATCTACATCAAGAAAATTTAGCGAAACAGCTAGGTGATAAGAATAGATTAATTCGCGGCGTTGCGGGGAGTGGTAAAACACTGATCCTTGCAAGTCGGGCGAAAATGTTATCGCGACAACATCCAGATTGGAAGATATTAATCCTTTGTTATAACGTGTCTCTAGCACAAAACATCCGTCAAATGATGGAGCATATGTTTGAAGAACAAGCTGACTTATTTGATTTTGTGGATGAGAATAAAGAGAAGAACAATGTGGAAGTATTTAATTTTCATGCTTGGCTTTACAATAAGCTACGGATCAAGCCGCAAGACATACCTTCTATCGTAGAAAAGCTAAAAAACAAAGAAGCGATTTTGCCGCAATATGATGCAATCCTCATTGATGAAGGACAGGATTTTGAAGCAGAGTGGTTTACTTTGGTAAGTAATTTGTTAAATCCTGAGACCAAGTCGTTATTACTGGTAGAAGACAGAGCACAAGAAATATACAAGAGAAAAAGAAGTTATGTCCAGGATACAGGTCTAGATTTCCGTGGTCGATCTAAGGTACTATCGATCAATTATCGAAACACTGCGCAGATTGTAAAGTTCGCTTGGGATTTTTATCAGAAAAACTCTGCCTTGAAAAATAAGGTTGTAGAAAAAGATTTTCAAGGAGAGATTATTGCACCAAAGAGTACGAGAAGAAAAGGGCCAGATCCAGCAATTATTCAAGCGAGCAGTTTCAAACATGAAATTCGTCAAGTGTCTAAGATCATTCATCGATTACATAAAGAGAAACAAGTACCTTATGATGAAATGTTGATTCTGTATCGCGTGAAGAATTCTAAGTCAACGAACTATATTCAAACGATCCAAAATAAGTTGGCTGATGAAGGAATCCCTTACTATTGGTTAACACAGAACAGAGATTCCAAGAACAATTTTCAGAAGAATGATGGGAAGTTGAAAATTAGCACGATTGAATCAAGTAAGGGACTAGATTTCCAAGCTGTATTTATTGTGAATGTAGATAACATGCCGTTTGCATTAGAGGATGATGTGGAACGTGAAGTGTCTCTATTATATATTGCGATGACAAGAGCTCAGAATTATTTGAGTATTAGTTATTCCGGGGAATCGGAGTTTACGCAGTATTTTGAGAAGGTGAAAGAAGAGAGGTTGCTGGGAGAAGAGCCGAAGCAGAGTAGGTTTAGCAAATAAACTGTTAAGGGGAAGATCATGTTAAATTTCTTCAAGAAAAAAGAGAAGAAACAGGCTAAAAAAAATCCTGTTGCCAAAGAAAAAGCTCCATCAAAGTCATCCACTGGCAGAAGTCAGGAAGAATTAGCAACAGTGAAAGGTCAAATAGGAGAACACAAGATTGATATTCAACTAGCGCAACTTCCTAAGGAGTATAAATATATTAATGACTTGATGGTGAAGAATTCAAAATCGAAAACGGGTTATTCTCAAATTGATCATATCGTCATTTCACCTTATGGTATTTTTGTAATTGAAACAAAGAACTATCAAGGTACTATTTACGGTGGGAAAGATCGAAAAACTTGGTTAATAAACGGTAAGTTTAAGTTCATGAACCCTTTTCATCAAAACTATGGTCATGTAGAAGGATTAAAGCAATTGATAGATTCGAAACATCATGATGCCTTTATATCTATGGTTTCTTTTACAAAACGATGCACATTTAAGATAGATTTAGAGCTTAGAAAGATTCATTCTAATGATCTGATTGTCTATGACATTGAGTTGTCTGAATTTATTCATAGGAAGGTATCTGTGAATAAGCTGCAGAATCAAGAGCCATTTTTGTCAGAAGATGAAGTGAATGAGGTTTATAGCTTATTTATTGGTGTTAATATTACCGATGAAAAAATAAGAGAACAACATAATCAAGCTATTAAGGAGAAATCGAATAAAGCTGAGAAGGCATTGAGCAAATGTGTCGTTTGCGATAAACCTGTATCGGAAAAAGTGAAGAATTATTGTTTGTCTAGTAAGAAGTTTGGTGGGAAGGTGTATTGTTTTGAGCATCAGAAAAATATTTGCTGAGTTTATTTTTAGTGCTCATTAATTTGTGATTACCTTTAAGATCCTTAAAAGATAATGATGATATTGACAACTTACATAACAGTGAAATATATCTAGGTGATGCAATATTTACAGAAGAAATAAAGAGATCTCAACAAAGAATATTAAGGCTAAAAAAAACTTTAACAATATTAGAGTCTAAAAACGAATCAATAACTAGCATTGCATCTTCAATAAAAAGGGAAGAGAAGAATATAGAGAACTATAATAAAGGTTCTATTGCACTTCTTAATCAAACTTGTGCTCTAAGTAAGATTAGGATATACACTCCTAAGAATACAAGTGATCCTTTATTTGATTTTAGACTTCACCCAGATTCATTGAAGAATGTAGAAGAATCTTTTATAAATTTATTTATAAGTAAATCATTGACAAAAGAAACTCAAAAGTGATATGTTATTTATATATTAAAACTCTGCTCTACGGAGCCGTTAATGTTAATCATTAACTATAAAATACTCTAGAAAAGACCTCACATTTGTGGGGTCTTTTGCTTGTACCAAATGAAAGCATAATGCCTGTCACCACTCGTAAAATGTCGAATCCGACATTTTCACAAGTGGAGGCAGGCATTATTTTATTTTTTTACATAAGCATTAGGCTATTGATCATTAGCAATGTAACCGACTGTAGAATGGTTGAACATTATGGTTGTAAGGTGAAACACTTGCTTTATTTTGTTAGTATTGCTTTCATAAGCATAAAGCACATCTTCAGCTCAATTTAAATTACATACTTTAGAGATACTTAATATCTTTAATTAAGCCGAAATTTAATCCTTTAATTCGTATTCTGTGCAACGAGCATATATAAAGATTCCGCTGGGAAAAATTTCTCCGTTACCTGGAATCCTGCTTTTGCCATTTCTAGCTCCATTCCTTGCAAAGTAATTCTAGGTCCTTTATCTGAACTTCCTTTTGGTACGAGTTCCAGACAGATTAGATACCCTTCTTTTTTCAATACATTTCTCATTTGCTGTAACAGAGGTCCCAACGGCCGAATTTCATGCAGTACCAGAGAAGCAATGATCATATCGATAGTGCCATCAGGTAAATAAAGTTCCTCGATACTTTCCTGTAAAGGGACAATATTCGTAAGCTGTTCCTTCAAGGCTTTCTCTTTTATTATTTCCAACATGGCAGCATCGATATCTAGCGCGAATACTTTGCCTTTGGTCCTCTTTGCCACAGGGATAGAGAAATAACCGGTTCCAGCGCCAAAATCTAAGATGCTGTCTGATTCCTTTAAAGGAATCATATTTAGTAGCTGTTCCGGAGAGAAGTCTTTTCTTCGTTCAGGACTTTCTAAGTAAGATACTTTTCCTTTACTGTTCTTGCCATTCGGGTTTTAAGCGTGCTGTTTATCCTGGTTGAATTTCTCTTCTATCAATGCTGCATTCACAGACATGGCAGCCATAGAGCCCTCTGCTGCTGCAATAATTAATTGGGAGGGTCCGGCCATTCGTGTATCTCCGCAAGCAAATACCCCTTCCGTATTCGTGCGTTGCCAGCTGTCAGTTTCAATTCCACCATGCTCGTTTAATGTATATTGAAGTGTAGAACCAAAAGAAGCAGCCTGTTTCCATTCCGCAGTGATAAACCCTCCTTCACGAAGCACTGTCGTACCATCTTCCAGTTGGATGTTATGCAGCATGCCGTCTTCTCCAATGAAAGTGGCGATCTTCTTTTCATTTATACGAATTCCGTAGCTTTGGAGCAATGCTTGTTCTTCCAGCGAAAATAACTTATTGCCATTGGTAAAAATAATCAAATCGTTGGTCCAATTGGATACCATTTTCGCCATATGAAGTCCCCTTGGATCATTTGTAATCACTGCAAGTGGCCGATCTCTTAATTCCCATCCGTCACAGAAAGGACAGCTAAACAGGCTCTTGCCATAGAACTCTTTTACCCGCGGGATATCTGGAAGGACTTCCTTAAAGCCAGTTGCGAGAATGATTTTTTTCGCGCTATATACTTCTCCATTTTCTGTCTCCACCTGGAACAAGTTGTTTTCTTTATTTATACGATGCACCCGTTGCTTTTCGATCCTCACGTCTGGGTACTTGCTTATTTCTGCATGTGCCATCCTCTTGAATTCCTGAGGATCAGTACCGTCCCTTGTGATAAACCCGTGAGATGCTGAAACAACAGCATTTCTCGGTTTGTTGTCATCGAACAGGATAGTTTTTCGTCTAGATCTTCCAAGAACTAATGTTGCATTTAGTCCAGCTGGTCCTCCGCCAATCACAGCGCAATCTAATATCATCTTGTTCACTCCTTCTATTTTTTATTTCTGCTTAGATACTGCCTCGTTAGCAATATGGATCAAAAGTTTTGATTTAAGTTCTGCTTTCATATTTTCCTCTGCCTGTCTCATTACGTTTTCAATCAAACAGCCTTCATGATGAATGGAGCAGTCGAATAAGCTTGTATCTCCTTCCGTCGCATGAATAACATCTAAAAAGGATATTTCATGTTTTTTTCTTGAGATTTTATAGCCGCCCTTCGCACCAGGCGTCGACTCGATCAAACCTGCTTTCGCAAGTTTGGTTAATATCTTAGAAAGGTAAGTCGGGGAGAGCTGTTGCATTTCGGCTAACTCCTGCACTCCCATCGAGCTGTCCCCTGGTTGCAGCATTAAATGGACCATCGTATGCAAAGCGTAGTTTGTTGCGTTTGAATATCTCATATATAACCTCCTGATGTTTTAAAAAAGATATTAAGGACTCTTAATGTCTGTAATGTAAATGAGTCTATCACTAGACTGGAAGGAAGTCAATATCGTTGTTTTTAAACTTCGACTAAACTGCTTGTTGCTTTCCGTTCATTTTTACTATAGTCATCAAACACGGAAGATCCTTGTCGCGCAGTTTTGGTCTACTACGTAATACTAGGGTAAATCTATCGTAGGCATAGCAAGAACTGCACAAAATTATTCCGTAAAGCACCTATCATTTACTGGTACAACCTTTGGCACTCGGTGGTGAGAAATATGTTAGAGGTGGTACATTTCAGTGATCGTAATCCATTAGCGCATGTAAGATTTAGACCAGACCTTTAAAATAAAAAAAGCCTGTGACTTCTCGTGATTGTCAAATTTGAAATTCCACGAGTAGTTACAGGCACTATTTAATAACTCTTACTTATTAACCCCCACGGACAACTCAGTTACATTCCCCAATCCAAAATCCTGTTCTTCCACCATATAACTCCTGAAAAACTTCAAATCAATTCCTGTTATTCTGTGCATAAAAGAAAGTTCCACCATCCAATCATTTTCAATCATATGGCGAAGATCAAGCATTCCTTTATTTACAACCAGGTTGATGATAGACTTTACTTTCTGTGGTTTTTGTATAGGTAATGTTTCATCTAGAGGCTCTTTTTCTAAATAACCTTTACGATGAAGTGCTGCATAAAAATTACGATGACTTTTGGCATCTAACAAACCCAAGTGAAGTGCACGGTAGCCTAGGACTTGGAGAGAGGTAGTCCATTTCTCTTTTAAGTCCATATAGGCATCTGGATTTGTTGGTTGAACAATTGCTTTTAAGTCTGATAAAAGCGTTTCTTCCGGTAATAGAAATGCTCCTGCAAACTGATTTGCTTCATTTTCAAAAGTCTTATGTTCTTTACGGTCTAAGTTAGTAAATTCTGCTTTATAATGAAGCAATAAGTGGCCAAGTTCATGTGCGATATCGAAATTTCTACGAGAAGCTGATCGCTTTAGATTACCTAGAATAATGAAGGCTCGATCCTCATTCGTCCATAAACTATAAGCATCCACTTCTTCTCCGATCGCTTTTTCAAATACAAATGCACCACTTTTTTCTATTAAAAAGAGTAGATGATCATTTGTATCGGAGCGAAGGCCTAGTTCTTTTCTTGCCAATTTTGCTACGTAGTCTATTTGTGTTTTCCTATCCCCTTCAGATGTGTTTAAGTAATCAATTACTTTGTTTCGTAATTGAATGATTTTCTGAGTTGGATAAGTTAATTTAGCGGTTATATAGTTAACAAAGCTATCCAGGAACTCGATATGTTTTGCCTCGGATTGTGTCTTTGCTATCATATTCATCACTTTAGAACGGTAAGCGATATTCATGACAGAAATATTATCCGTTGTAAAATATTGGCTTAGAACGTCTTCATTATAGAAATACTTACTTTTCACATCAAAAATAGTTTTTAAATCATTTACAACTTGCATTTTAGGCGATGTATAGTTATTTTCGTATTGCCAAACTGCCTGTTCTGTTACATGTAACATATCAGAGAGTTGTTTGCGTGAATATCCATACATAATACGAAGATTAGTTAAATTTTCACCAATAAACATAAACGCTCCCTCTTATCTTAAGTACTTTTTACTTTTCTTCCGCTTCTTCAAATATTCCAATATCGAATGCTGCAGGATCTATTATATCATTGTCTTGATCTGGCGCAATGACATCTCGTTCTTCATCTGATAATTCTGCACCAGATATATACTCCGAAAGATCCTCTATTTTATAGGCTATATTATCTTCTGGATTTGGCAAATAATGCATGATTTCAGCTATTTGGTAGGCGTCATCAATTTTGTAAGTAAGAATATGAAATTCATCGTACGCTGCTTGAAAATCCTGAAGATCATTCCTTACCTGTCTTTCTGATATAAAGAATGAGAGCTGTTCACTTTTCTCGGTGGAGTTTTCTTCTTGGGGAGTAGCATTTTCAAATGTAAGGTCTTTATTGATTTTTGAAAGTTCATGAAGATAAGAGCGAATTTGTCCTTTATTTGTAGTAGGTAGTAAAGCTTGAGAGAAGCATTTTTCGTTAAAGTAGGCTGCATTTTTAATTAAGAAAAGCTGGTTTTTATCCCCATGAATGAATTGCAAGTAATCCCATGTTAATCCTGCTTTTGCTTTCTTGTAAGTGAAGTTTAGTTCACCACCAATTTCTGCAATCTTACTTTCGATAAAGTTGCCTTTGGTCCATGCGAATGCAGAACTAATTGCCATATGACGCTGACGTTCCTTTCGGTGTTCGATGTAGTCTCGATAACCCTCTACAATTGCATTTACAATCAGATTACTATCATGTCTATTAAATTTATATTGATCCATATCTATCACTCCTTTTAAAATAGACTTCTATTTTATTTTAATGCAATGAGTGTGGGAAATATATGATTTTTTTTATTATTTTTAAAGTTTTAATGATATGGATGTTATTTTTTTATAGTTGGTTCTTGGATTTCCACTCTATACCAATCGTTATACCCTCTATCACTATGATAAAATGGTATCGTGATAAGGGAGGTTATACCTTGATTTCATCAGAATTGCAAAATTATATACAGAGCCACATCTTATTAAAGAATGAAAAATTATATGTCATCGATGCCGAGGAGCAGAATGGCATTATCCATATACCAATCATGAAGCAAACAGCTAGGACCCGAAGAGTTGTTGCGAAGATTATGGTTAGTAGAAATACTAGTTTAGAAGAAAGTGATCGTATTCCTACAAATCTAATACAGACTTTTAAAAGTCCAAAAAGTAAGAAGCGTATTCCCCTTTCGGAGGAGACTTATGAATGGGTTAGAGCTGGTTGGGTTATTCGCGAAATTCGCTTAGAAAGAGATGAGCGGACAGTGAAAACAGAACAATACAGAACAGGTTTTGTTCTCTATCAGCAACAGCTACAATTACAAGCGAAAATAGAAAATGAGAATAGAGAACTACTCGTTGAGTGGAAAAATCGGTGGAGTGAAGTAAAACATACTACCGTCTTAAACTTCGATGAAGACCAACGTGTTGCTGTTGTTTCGATATTGGAAAATGTGCTAGATAGAATAGCGAGGGATACAGAGAAGGTTTTAGATGGAGAGACGAAACCTCTGGGAAATCTTTATCCGGATTGGCGCTTGAAGAAACAACTGTTATTCATGCATTTTTTAGTTGTTCTGTATCAACTAGCATGTACAGAAACGCAATTTGATTGGAAACAAATTGGGGCTACCTACTACAGACAAATTGGTGGTTCAAAACAATTCGACTCGTATAAGAAAGAATTTGTTCAAGAAGCAGAGGAATTACTTCATCGCCCAATCCAATTGTTAGGGCTAGCAAGTATGGGTACCATTACCCCATTATTTTTCGCTGGACAAATGCAAGGGAAGTATTCGAACTTTGGTTATGGTAGTGTGCATGCTACGACAGACTTAGCTGTTTTTTCGGATACGTTTCGTACAGAGTCAGATGTATTATGGTTAGTTGAAAACAGGGGAGTACTTACACGAATGGCTTACGAAGAAGCGTTTTTGAGAGAGACAAAAAGCTTTGTGTTAGGGGTGGATGGACAAGTTCGGTCTGCTCATAAAGCATTAATTACGCAATTGGTGAAGAGTGTTAACCAGGTTATTATTTGGACGGATGTGGACGAAGCAGGGTTAACAATTGCAAAATATCTCTATGAATTAACACAGGGTGCGAATGCAATGACTACATGGATTGTTCCACCATTATCGGTTGTTACCGATTGGGAAACATTTGAGCGAAAGTATAAACAGTTGATACAAACAAGTGAAGAAGAGCAGGAACAAGAAATTGGGGGAGTAGAACAGTGGAAAATGTGGATCAACCATTAATATCGATCTTTGATATGACTGACGACAAACCAGAACTACTCCAATCTATGCGTGATATAGCACAACTTTCTGGTGTGTTGACTGAACTGAGTGATAAGGAATATTTTCAATCTCCCATCCATGTACTTCGATTTTTAAGAGTGTTAAACATTATTAACCAAGAAGCACTTGGTATCGCTGAGCCGATTGAAAGTGAGGAAACTCTATTTTATCGCTACCGCAATGTCTATGGCTATGATGAAGCAATCACGCACGCGTACATGAAACATTTAGTTTTCGTTTTAGGAAAATTTAATTGGGTTACGAAGACGGCTAAACGAATCAAGATGCGTGATGTCGGGAAACGAATGATGGATGTATTGATCCGTTTAGCAAATGATTCTCTCGCATATTATCTCAATGATGACGTGGCAAGATCGCTATTTCAAGCAAAAAGAGATGCGGAATTAAGTGAAGCCTATGATGACAAAGGGATTTCTGGTGGGAATAAGCTCGCTAGCATGATTAAAAATGTGGAAGAAGCTGTCCTACTCCTGCATGAGAGGGAGCTTGAATATTTAGCCGATCGTAATGCACTAACCCAAGTAGAAGTGATCCATCATTTAATGAAAGAACTGGAAGGTAAGATGGCAGAGCGTCTAGAGAAGTTCGAAACAATCGACCAAGAGCTTGTTTTTGCAGATATTAAACAAAGAGGTACAACAGCGATAAGTGATGGAACAAAGATTAGTCTTGGAACTATTAATAAAATTCTTAAATTTGCACACTTGCAAGACACGGATTTTAACCACAGGATTCAACCAGAAGCGTTTAGAACGTTCATTGTGAAATCATTTGATCCCCCAATTGGATCTGAGATTCCAAATGCCCATCAGATCCTTAGTTTTATGGAACAAGGACAATACGAAGATGAAGAAATAGACGGTCTTTGGGCCCCGGTTAAATTTGCTGCCCCTATTTCTCCAATGGCCATTGATGAGGGAATTAGCTATATTGAAAACTATGAACCTATCACAGAAGAAATAGAAGAAACGATCGAAGAAGAATATTTAGACACAGAAGAAATTATGGAAGATCAGTTGGAGGAAATAATGGGAGACTCCAAATGGCAAATGACGAAACAAATGATTCATACCGAGCGAATTGAAGCTTATTTAGAGGAAGTAGAAGAGTCAGGACTTGATGAGTTAATTGTTCGTGCAGGTTCTTCCAAGTGGAGTGATGTTCTTAACGGGTTGATTGGGGTTTCTGCATTAGTGGCAAATAACAAAGCTGCTATTGATGAACGTGCAAAAAAGGAACTCTATGATAAGGATAATAAAGAAAATCGTGATTGGAGGTGGAGTGATGATGAACAAGGAACCTATGGAGTTCGAAAACGAGGAAGAGGAAACGAATGTTAATCCATTAGCAGCTTTACAATCGATTCAGGGAGTTTTATCCAAAGAAGAAGAGCTTGCATTCATGCAGATTCTTTTTTCTTCATCTGCAACGATTAGAAGTGGCAATTTTGGGCTTTCGCGTAAAGAAGTAGAAAAGATCATAGGAGAGTCAGAGAACCAAGCATTCTTTTCTTTTCTCAAACGAGTAAACCAAGCGGTCAGTCGTTACTTTAAAGTGATTTATGATGAGCGACGCAACCAAGTTGTGGCACTCATGCGAGTGCCGGCAAAGCAAGCGAAAACGTTGTTAAACAAAGAAAGCCTAGCTATTCTTATGTTCATTTTTTATCATCAAGAAGTATTGCAAAATGAATATACACTCTTTTCCCAAATAATTAATAGTTTCGGACATGAGTCATTGCAAGTAACTAGAAAAATCCAGGCTAATCTCGACCCACTAAAAAAAATCGGTGCCATTGAAATATACGACACAAGTTCAGAAGAAGAAGCCTACCAGCTTACATCTATAGGTGCTCATCTATTTTCAGATTCATTTTTACGAAGATATACGGAGTTTAGTCAATCGAATCAATTACACATGGACGATGTCTTACGCTTCTTTAAACGCTACAACATGAATGGAGGCATGAATAATGATACCATGGAGACTTAAGTTTTCAGGGGTTCGTGACTATACGCCAACAGTAATGGATTTTTCTCAAAAGGATGAACATATTCTTATATCTGGACCGAATGGTGCTGGGAAATCAACGGTTACGTTTTGTATGGGTGGCGTTCTTTACTCAAGTAAGGTCGACCTCGAGGGGTTAAAGTCAAACAATCTACCACAGGATAAAACGTGGCGAGCAAAAATTGAACTCCTTTTTAAAAATGATGGAAAAGTCAAAGTTGATGCCCCACAGTTTGTTCAGTTTCGGATCGATGTCGAACAGAAACCAGGTGATCCTGTAAAGAGAGAATTCTATATTCAAGAAGGTGAGTCCATTGATGAATGGGAACGAGAAACAAAATATTCATCTGGTGACCGTAACTTTAATTTCACCGAATATAAAAACCAGCTGCTCTATAAATATGCGATTGACCCAGATGAATTATATTTAATTTGGTATCAAAAAGAAGTGAACCAATTCGCTGTCATGCATCCGGAAGAACGATTTCGCATTTTTAGTGAAATGAATGGCATCGATAAAATTCAAAAAAACTGGGAAGAAAGTAAGGAACTTGTTAAGGAAACCCAACAGACTTTGCAGGTAGCAGAGAGTAAGCAAAGACTTAATAAACTGCAGTTGGATCATAAGAAAGGAGAATTAGAAAGGTATCATAGTCGAAACCAGCGATTAGAAGATGGTTTTAAACAGTATATTACGGCTCTTAAATGGTTGGAGAGATACTATCTTGATCAGATGGATGCTTTAAGAAAGCAAAGTGAGACACTTAGGGCAGACAAAGAGGAGAAAATTTCGGGCAAGCAACAAGATATCCTGCTGCAAGCCGAAAAGAAAGAGGAACTTGAACAGTATCAGGATGCTATTAGTCGGATGGAGAATCGTGAAGTAGAACTAGGCGAAGAGCTAGATAATCTGCAATCAGCCATCAAAGAAAACCAGGACAAAAAAGATGCCATTTCTAAGGAAATAGAAGAGATTACGAATCAAGTAGAGCGGATTGGTATGACTGAAGAAGAAGTAAATGCTGCATTGCTCAGTGCGGAACAAACACACACATCAGTTTGTGCATCTATGGAAGAAAAGCAACAAAAAGTGGAAAGTAACAATCGAAAAATAGATGAACTTATTCCGAACATTGCTGAACTAAAAGTAATGATTGACCAAGACAGTGAGAAAGAACAAGAAGTTCGAAAACTGATTGACGCATATCAAAGTAGTCAAGTTGTGCAAAGAGAGATGGAAGTGAATGAAAAACGGTTAGAAGATGCCAAAGATGAAAAAGGAAAACTTGTCATAAAAAAAGAAAATCTAGCAAAAGAATTAGACAATCTTAGAAATAATCGAGTATTAAATCCTCGTCAGGAAACAGCGATCCAGTATTTTAACAAACAAAATATCGAAGTCTATCCTTTGCGTGAGCTTTTGGCATTAGATGATGCAGCTAAAGCCAATGATGAAGATTTATTTGATACGATAAAATATACCATGTTTGTTAATAAGCATACTTTTCAAGCGCCTAATGATTTATATTACGTGCCTTTGCAAAGTATTGTACCTGAAAAAACAATTTCTCATCTTGCTAGTCAACACATAAAAATAAAAGAAAATCTAAGTGATAAACTCTATCCTTTTGCAGTAAAAGCATTATGGTGGGTAAAGAGCTTTTTTGAAGAAGAAAAGCCAATGATCCAAAATGGCTTTCTTATAGATGCAAGAGGGATCAGGGGACCACAAGAGGAAAAGAAAATTATCCTAAGTGAAAAAGTCCTGAAAAATAATCAAATACTCGTTGAGAAAGATCTTGAAAAAGTTGTTGAAGCAATTAGCAATCTAACAAATGAGATTGCTGAATTAAGCCGTAGAAATAGTACGTTATTTCGTAGACATGAATCACTAAAAGATGCTGAAGCTTTTATAATAAAAGAAAATGAAAGAGAATGGCGCAAGAACAAGTATGACAATCTGAGTAATGAAAAACGAATGCTTGAAGATGAAAGGGACAAGTTTCAATCGGAATGGACTCAGTTGAACGAGAAACGAGCTGACTGGAAACATAAAGTGGAGAGATATACACAATATCAGGAGACTTTTATTCAATTTGCAAAAGAAAAGGAAAAAATCATAGAAGTAACACAACTGAAACAATATATAACTGAACTAGAAGCAGAGGAGAAAAGTAAGAATACACAGTATGATGAACTAATTAATCATTTGGATTCGAAGCGACGTGAAGAAAAGAAATTAAAACGTGATTTAGAAGACATAGGAGAAAAAATTGTCTATAAAGACCGTGATATTGAACAGATAGAAAGGCAGATTAAAAATCGGTCTGAAGAATATTTAACAAACGAAGAGAATTACTCGACGAATAAGCGGGAGAGTCATAGGCTAATAGATTCTGTGAAGAAGGAGCTGAAAGATTTTGCTTTAGCTCTTACAGAACTGCCAAGTGTAACAAGATCTGATGCTGAAGAAATGCGAGAAAGTGGGAAAATCCAATACAATCATGCAGTAAACGAAAAAGATATTGATGAAGCAGCACCGGAGAATTATAGAAAAATGAAAGAAGAATATGATCGCTCCGCAAATGAAGTGAAAAAATCCAAAATCTTGTTGGAAGATTATACGGAACGCATGGAACAACTCAAAGAAGATCTGGAGAATACGATTAATACGAAGGTTATTGGTGTAAATCAAAAATTTGTTAATTATATGTCTCTATTTGGTTTTCAAGGGCAAATAGATTGGGATATGAGAACGGACAGACATAATCAAATTCACTATGCCTTATACATCAAAGCACGGAAAGAAGGACATCGAGGAAAATTAGAAGATGTAAGCGTAAAGGCAAGAGGAGGCAAGGTAGGTAAAGGTGTTTCAGGTGGAGAAGAATCTCTTAGTTCTTTATTGTTTGCTCTAGCATTGTTACAAACGATTCAGGCATCACCAGGCTATATTGTTTTAGATGAGTTTGATAGCGCACTTGATGAAGGGCGTAAAGATAAGGTGTTTGAGTTGTACGAACAAGAATTGAACCGGAAAATGATTATCTTAACACCTAAGTCCCATGAATCAGAGTATCTATACCGATTCTCTAAAGCGTATGTGGTGCATCACAATCCTAATATTCCACAGAGTAAGATTTTTAAAGTTAGGAGAAGTAAGTGAGATGTTAGTTGGGGTCAGACCCTGTCGAAAGACAAATCATAATTTTATTCCATGCCAGGAAGACATCCTACATTAAATTGTTAGTGCCTGTTACCGCTAGTAATTTGTCGACAAATTACGGGTGGTGACAGGCACTATTTCAATGGTAGTATTTGAATAAACGGTGTAGATGAAAAATCACTATTGGGGTAGATTAGACAATGACAAAAGACAAATCAAACTTTTTCCATGCTAAGAAGATAGCATGCATTACTTTTGATAAGCTACTAGTCTCCCGATGTTCCCTAATTTATTTTAGTGAATTAACAAACCGAACATACATTCTCTTTTCGCTTTTCTTTTTAGCAGAAAAACTAGTATAATAGAATTGTAACTACATAGCATGGAGGGCGGTTGGCCATCTTCCTTTTTCTTTATAGAGGGGAGGTGGTAGGATGACGACATACGAAGCACTAAGCCTAGTAGCTCAATATTGTATAACTTTATTAGCTACCCTGACACTTATTGTAACTATTGTCGTGTATCTAAACAAAAAGAAATAACCGTCCTCCGACCAAAGGAATACGGTTACTTCTTTGTACTAACTAATAATTTGGTCAACCGCTCTTTATGCGGTTTGTAGTTGCGTTGCCGAGTGGTTGCTGCCACTTGGCTTTCTTTTTTTAATTATAATAATTTTCATAATCATAGTCAAACTTGTTCTTGACTTAGGCGTACGGTTCTTTAGTGTTTAAATGGAGTAAAATGGTAAATGCAAACAAGAGAACCGTCCCCATGTTTATTTATAGTGGTACAAAGGGACCTTTTTATAGTTCAATATATGACCAATTACAATCATTCGATATTTTTTTATACACGAAAAACCTAGTTACACTGTATTTATGAGTATTACTAATCATACATAAACGAGTGGTAAACGTAAGAGATTGGGAGATCGGTCACGATGACGAATGATAGATGGGTTTGTGGAAGCAGTACACAGAATAGGACTTTTGGTGTTGTTTTTTAACGCGTAGACGTGCATATTGCGTGATTTTGAACATACACTGATCGACATTTTTTCCAGGAAGTATTCGTTATACTCATTAATTAATAAGGGAGGTGGGAAAACCAGTTTCATAGGATAGTTAGTGGACACTATTTTTAAAGCGCTTACATTGTTGGTGTGACTCCTACCAAACTGGGGGAGATTTAGTTTAGCTGGTTTTCTTTTGTGGGCGATAATCATGTCGTCAAATTGTAAAGGAAAGAGACAAGGAATAAGAGAGGAGTTGTAGGTAATGCGTAAAATAAGATCATTGGTGGCTGTTGCTCTCTTGGTTTGTTTCATTATGGTATTAGAAATGGTATCCAACTTACCCCAGGTCGAGGTGGAGGCAGCGTCAGAACCAAATATCACGTGGAGACAGGTTGACCCTGCTGACGTTCAGTTGGGCAGAAGCTATCTCATCGTGTCCGATCACGGTGCGCTTGCTAACGCTCAAACGACAATTAACACACCCGGCGATGTCACCGGCGACACTCAGATTGGCATGGTGTCCAAGCCCGTGACGATTGAAGACGGTTTAATCACTTCCGAAGTGACGGACGACATGATCTGGCAGTTTGGCCTTGGCGCAAACACTGCGGCGTCATCCGGCGTTCTTGGCGAAGGCCCAGGCTACTATTTATTGAATGATGCTCCCGGCGCAGGTGGAGGCACGGAACCCCTGAGAAGGGAATCTAGCTTCGGCGCCCAGCATGCGCCCCTAAATACAACCGGCGCAGCTAGCAATGGCAACCAGCAGAGCATGTTGCTGCATGTTCTGGATGAAGAAGAAGGCACAGTGTCCATGTACATTTGGGGCGGGAATAACCAGTGGAATTTTGCCCTGACGAGTACGGAAGACGGCTTCTCCGCGAAGAGCAAGGCTGCGAGCGCGACGAGCACGGCTCAACTGCTTGAGCAGATGCAGGAGTCACCATCATTGCGGCTGTATGAACCGAACGTGACCGTCGGCGTTGAGCACTACGTCATGGCGTCATCCGGTGAGAACGGCAGTATAAGCCCTTCCTCCCAGGCAGGCCATGTTTGGGTAAAAGATGGCGAAGATGTGACCTTCACGTTAAACCCCGACTTCGGGTTTGAAGTGGATAAGGTTACGGTTAACGACGAAGAAGTGTCT
This sequence comes from Aquibacillus koreensis, assembly GCF_025154055.1. GTDB lineage: Bacteria > Bacillota > Bacilli > Bacillales > Amphibacillaceae > Aquibacillus_C > Aquibacillus_C koreensis. The sequence goes on along the minus strand of NZ_JAOALK010000012.1, from coordinate 83,351 downwards.
GTTACAGACAACACATACACCATAAAGAACATCACCGCAAGCGACACAAGCATCCACGTCACATTCAAACCTGCTTCAAATGCAACGGATTTACCGTTCACAGTGTATAACGAGATATTCTCTGTCGGCAACGTCACTACAGCGGTCATCATCGACCTTGGAGAAGGCAATGCGGTAAATCTTAGCGACCTGAACACCGACATGTTCAAAGCGGCCGCTAGGAACACAAGGCTTGACGGCTCGACCGTGATTTTCGACGGCATGCGTGATATCACAAGAGTATATGTAAACAATCAACCCGAACCGCTTGGCTATGTATCGCCTGCACCGGGATCCGACGACCTTGTAACAGATATGCCTGCGAGCGGACGCTACATCATCGTTGAATTTGAGTTCTGGAATGCCAATGGCTATACATCCGGCTCAATGGTTTCGGGCAACTTGCAAAACGCATACTCGGCGATCCTCAATTACCGTGTCAACGTGGATCGTGAGGTAAAGCTGACAGACGGCACTACCATAATCCCGAGATTCACTCAGGAAACGGTAGTATACCCGGCGCTCGACAAGTTTGTACCGGACAAAACGAACCCGGACGACACGGGTAACATGGACATCCTGATTTCAATCGATGAGTCCTGGGAAGATCTCGGTCCGCTTCCGCTGTTCATTTACAACCATGGCGGTGGCCGTGGCGGCCCTTCGGGGGACTATTTCGCGCCAATGCAAACCGCGAACGGTGCAGCTGTGCTTTCCAAGCACCAACTGGAGAACCCAGGCAAGTACAATGCGCACATCATAGCTACGCAGAACCACTCGAATAATCAGGACAACAATGAAGCTCTTATGGCATACGTGGAGAAACTGGCCGCTGAGGGCAAGGTGGATCTAAATCGTATCTACATGTCCGGCTTCTCGATGGGTAGCATGTACACAGTCGGTTTCTATAATCGAAATCCTGCGTTCCTCGCAGCAATTGTTCCACTTGCAGGAGGCGCTTTGCCAACCGTGGATGAGCTTAACGCGAACCCGGAGCTCGCAAAAACTGCTATATGGGCGCATACACATAAGAATGACTTCATGGGTGAAGCTTGGAAAGACTATTTCTCAACAGGCGCTGGTGCTAGCGGCTTATATACAGAAGCCAACGTGACAGTTCTGGAAACTAATCAAGCCTTTAATTTCCCATATTACGGCTTTGACTGGACGCCGCACGAAACCGAAGCCCAAGTGTTCAGTAACCTTATCAGCCAATCAAACGCCAGCTTCAAATATGGCATAGGTCATGAAGCGTACGCAGATAAGAACATCTTTGATTGGATGTTCGCGCAGTTCAGGGCTGAAAACAGGATTGATGAGCTTAAAGAGATTGTTGCAGGCCTTGATATTAATCATGGTAACAAGAATGCTCTAACGGTAAAGCTGAATCAGGCAGAAAAATTTCTTGCGGATACGAAACATGATAAATCTGCACAAGCGGTCAAAAAATTAAACTCCTTTGCCGACCAGGTTAATAATTTTGTGAAACCTGGAAAACTGACTGAAGAGCAGGCAAGCGAGTTGAATGATGCTGCGCAAGAGACGATCAGTTATATAAATTATATGAATAAGCTAAGATAGACATACAGGAATACGTAAAGATGTGATAATATAGCGACATTCTAGCGAGTTAAATTCGTTGGAATGTCGCTTTTTTGCGTTATATGTGACGTGAAATAGGGGCCTGAAATAGGGGCCAGACCCTGTCGAAAGACAAACCATAACTTTTTCCATACAGGGAAGACATCCTACTTTAAATTGTTACTGTCTGTTAACCATTTAAGATTTGTGAATTCCACAATTTAAAGTTGGTGACAGGCAATACTGTATTAGCGAGCTCCATGGCTATAAAAATAATAGAACCAAATCATAGATTTATTTTTCTAATAGAGTAGATGTATAATAGAATCTATTAGAAGCTAATTTTTGACAAAAGGTGACATCGTGGGGGAGTAGGGGAATTTGGTGACTAAAGATAACCTTAATCATATGAAGATGCCGGATATACGAGTGGTGGATGATGATTTTGAAGTAGAGTTTGGGTTGGAGCTTATAAAAAACGCTGATGAGCTGGATCCAAGAGATTCTCTATTAGATGAGATTGCTAATAAATCTAGCGAGGTTAAGGATAAGCTAATACATAATAATGAAAGATTAGACGAACTCAATTCTGAGATAGATAGATTAACAAATCATGCGGATGGCTTGGATTACATCGTTGCTGTTGGAAGTGGTGTGCTTGCGGGAGTCATTGATTCATTATGGGTAGGAGAGTTTAGTTTAGAGCGTGGAAGTGATTGGGGTAAGGAGAAGGTTGATAAATTTGTTGTGAAGGTCGCGCAGATGCAAGGGTATGAGGGCGATGATATTGAAGGTGCCATTAGAAAGTTGGAAGGGTTCGGGGCACCGAGTGATAGCAACACGATGGATTTGGGCGGTTCTTTACAGCATCATTTGAGAGATTTTGCTCATCACCCTACTCTTGTTGGCCTTATTTTTTCCATGCTAACGCAATTCACAGGGAAGGCCTATGGCACGGATACGAATGGATTATTTAAAGTTGTTGATGTAAAAGACAAAAAATTGATCGGGAAGGACATTCCGCAAAAGTTTTTGTTTGGGACTGTGTACTGGTTTTTTCATATGGTCAGTGATATGGCAGGGTCAAGTTCCACCCCTGGCGCGGGGACAGGTTTACCAGGTCCTTTGCTTTCCCTTGCAAAGGAATTGTCAGTCCTCCCTTTTTTCCAAAACATGAAGGTAGGGGAGCATAGTCTTTCTGAGTGGATTTCCAAATTGTTTAATGGGACTTTACTTGCTAAGCGTGATGCGGACGGCAGAATTGTCGAGCAGGTTCGGTTTGATTTGCGTGCAGAGTTGGGTGTGATGTATGAACTTGGACGTCAGGCCATTCCTGTTATTATCAATGAATGTATCGTGCGAGGGTTCTATTTCATTCGTAGGCTTGCGATGGAGATCAAAGAAAAGGATATTAGACAGTTCCGTGAGCTTAATCGAGTGGATTGGGATAGAGTGAAGCCTTTTAAAAATCGCACCATTGTTCGAATGCTTACGATTGCAACTGGTACTTTTACTGCTGTAGATATGGTGGATGCAGCGATTCGTGGGGGTCTGAAATCTGGTGGGAATGCGGCTCTTTTTGCGAAGGAGTTTTTGCTTCGAGTGAACTTTGTCGGCGTAGGTAGGTTTGCTATTGCCGTTTCGTCCGATGTATTCATGGGAGTGAAGCGAAGTGGTGTGAGGAATGAGCGAATGATGATCATGGGTGAGCAGCTGCATTTGAAGAATGCGCAGATTTTCTATAAACAAGCTGAAATGTGGATAGCAGCTGAAAAGACGGAAGATACGATTAATGAAGTGATTGCGTTCATGGAAAATACAACGATCTATTTTATGAATGCGCTTGAAGATAATTCTCGCTCATTAGAAAAGATCGGTAGCTATAAAGCGTCTATCGAGGAGAATGACTCTGCATTACTTGATGAGATCAACGACATTTTAAAGTGGGGGTAAGTGCGTGATGACAACGAAGAATAAGAACATGAAACTGGCTAATATGAGTCAAGAGGAGAAAATAGAGTTACGTGTAACTGGAATTAGTGATGCGGATTTGCCAGATATTATTTCTGGACAAGTTACGAAGCTTAATGAACTGGATAAGAGCGTGAAAGAAGCGATGATGAAAGCTGAAAAAGCTGTTGAATCAGCAGACTCGGCGAAAGATAAGTCTACGGGGCTTTTTAAAAAGAAAGCGGCCATAGAAGAACTACAGGATGCAGGCGTTGATTTAGCTGAAGCGGTGTTGTCTGGGGCAGAGGCTCAAAAAATATCTTTTGACTTTCAAAGAAAGTTGGCTGAAATCTCTAAGTATTTGTTCGGATTAGGGGTAAGTAATATTGCTAGCAATCGATCTGTGTTGCGTGAATTGGAAATGAAATTGAATGGTGCTTCCAAACAAAAACTATCCGCATTAGCTAAACAAGAATTAGTGACCGTTGTCAAACAGTTGAAAGATCAAGAAGATATGTTAATGAAGCAAGAAAAAATAGTTGCTGTTGTAAAAAGTCATGATGAACGTTTGGTAGAGCATTCGGAGAAAAGTGCGACCATGGAAAAAGTAATTGCCGCACAGAGTGAAGTGGACAAAAAGCATGAGGAAGAGTTGAAACGGCAATCGGAAACCGATCGACAATTAGAGAAGTTAATAAGGGCACAGGAAGAAGTGGATAAGGGCTTAGCAGAACGTGTGCTAGCTCAAGAAGAAACAGATAAAAGACTTGAAAAGTTGATCCATGCGCAAGGTGAAGTAGATAAGAACTTGGCAGAGCAAGTGGCTGCACAACATGAAACGGACCAAAGACTTGAAAAGTTAATCCATGCGCAAGGTGAGGCAGATAAGCACTTGGCAGAGCAAGTTGCCGCACAACATGAAACGGACCAAAGGCTTGAAAAGTTGATTCAGGCGCAAGGTGAGGTAGATAAGAATTTAGCGGAGCAAGTAGCTGCACAACATGAAACGGATCAAAGGCTTGAACAATTAATTAGATCTCTGGAAGAAGTGGACAAGCACTTGGTGGAACAGGTGGCCACGCAAGAAGTGACGGATGACAGGTTAGAAGCGTTGATTCAAGAGCAAGGTGCAAAAATTGAATTGCTGGAAAATGAAGTGAATGAGCTGAAGGATAGGCTTGATACGCGAGCGAGTAAGTCTTTGGGTATCGTTGCAATGGGAATAGGGGTTGTTTCGTTGATTGTTGGTGTGATTGGGTTGGTCATGTAAGGTTGGAGCCAGTTGAGAGACATGGTTTCCTTATATCCAGGAAAGCAAAAAGATATGAAGTCTGGAGGGCTGATCCTTCAAATGGGCAAGTGTCCACGAGGAGAATCTCTCACCTATTTGATAGAAAGAGAGAATGAATAGAGAGAGGGAGAGTATTTTTTGAATTTTTATAAACACGCAGCCTTATTTTTAATTGTATTACTATTTCTCACAGCTTGTTCTACTGTATCGAGCACGCATAATGCTGATAACAACGTGGAACAAGGTGCAAGCGTTTCTGATCTATCTACGGAAGAATTGCGAAATCACATGGAGGAATATGGTGATACCTATAATCCCTATGGTGATTTTATAGAAGAAAGTGTAAATATGATTGAATTTAGTATGGAAGTTTTAATTCCGTCTGCCAGCCAACTGAAAAATGGAGTTGGTCAAGGGATGGATAGTGAATATCAAGAGCGATATGATAAATCAATTGCCACACTTGAACATTATTTTAAGTTGGGTAGACAGAAAAAAGATATTCCTTTATTAGTGCAGCACATTCATAACGAGTACTTACATTACATAGATGAAATGGAAGACGCGATGACATTTATTATAGAGTCAGAAAGTGAAGATATCGAAGCATGGCAGGAACGCTATATCGGAGCAAAAAGGAAGATGGAAAACATAGAAGAATTATTCATGCAATTAGACAGAGACATTAACACTGCTCTTTATGACATGGATAACCAGAGTGGGCATTCTACTAATGAAATTGAAATAGTAAATGAACCGATAGAACCAGGCGAGGAAGTTCTGGTGGAGCAGGACGATCAAGATCTTAGTGCTGTCCGAGAAGACTATAGCCTTGTTCAAGCAGTAGAAGAAGAGGATCTCGAAGCTGTTCGAAATTTTTTACATCAACAAGTAGATCCTAATATGCACAAACAGCATTCTGGAGAAACATTGTTAGAATTAGCTGCAGTAAATGGATCTGTCGAGATCGTAAAACTTTTATTAGATTCCGGTGCGGATCCTAATATAAAAAACAACCAAGTTGATCAAACTCCCTTGGAAGAGGCTATCTGGAATCGACAACATAAAAAAACAGATCAGGAAATATTACAAATGATCGATGCTTTATTACTCCACGGTGCTAATCCGAATGAAATAAATGACAACCGTGATATAGATGGAAAACAAATGACGCCCTTAGTTTTGGCAATCCAACACATGAATCTAGAATTTGTGAAAAGGTTATTAGAAGGTAATGCGGATCCTAATATTATGATTAACGGTAATCAAACGGCGTTAAACGTTGCGGAAGAAAGAGGGAATAGTAGCATTATAGATTTGTTAAAAGCGTATGGAGCAGAATCTCAAGAAAGTGCAAATAGTGGGGAGGATGTGCCAACATTTAACTATCTGAATCAAAATGGTCAACTTGTGAGTAACCAATCCGTGTTTGGTATTGGATGGCTGGGTATTCTAATCGATACAAAATACAATGCAGCCTATGATCAAATCGGATTAACTGAAATGCTTAAAGCGAAACAGCTATTAAACGAAAGAGGGATAAACATAGGGATTCTGGCATTTACCATGCAACCTGAACATGATACTGCCGAAGTACTATCCAATTATAGTTCCGAAATACAAGTGCAAGGCGATCATGTACACTTTCTAACAGGCTATAACTCGGAAGAAATTCAGCGATTTTCAGCCGAAGCATTTCAATCGCCATGGGCAATGGACGGTGATCGATTGATTTATTCTAATCGACTCGTGTATGTTAATCCCCAGGGGGAAATCATACGTTTAAATAATCGTTCATCTGCGGAAGAGTTAGTTGAATTTATTATGGAGAATTAATGAGAAGGTGACAACTGCCCGATAACTCAATATTGTATAAATTTGTTAGCTACCCTGACACTTATTGTAACTATTTTCGTATATCTAAAAAAAAGAAATAACCGTCCTCCAACCAAAGGATACGGTTACTTCTTTTGATAAAAAAATACATTTGGTCAACCGCTCTTTATGCGGTTTGTAATTACGTTGATTAGTGGTTGCTGCCACTAGGCTACTTCTTTCTTTAATTATAATTATTTTCATAATCACAGTCAAACTTGTTCTTGACTTAGACGAACGGTTCTTAAGCACTTAAATGTAATAAAGTAGCAAATGTAAACAGGAGAACCGTCCCCCTGTTTACGAACCGTCGCCCTGTTTACGCTTTGTTATCCACAATACTCTGCAAACTCTTACTAGATTGACTTATCTCCTTCATCGACTCAACGATGCTTTCTATGCTTGCACTTTGTTCTTCCATGGAAGCGAGCATTTCTTCCGTTGCAGCAGACTGCTCTTCTGAAATACTTGCTACACTTTCTGCCTCTTCGTTGATGATTGAGAAAATCGAGGTAGTTTTATCAATCATTTCTAACTCATTGGCAATAAACTGGTCGATCTTATTAAAGGATGATTGTATGTTAAGGAAACTATCATTCACTTGACTAACAATTACATCTCCTTCTTTTGCAGCTTGATCTCCATGTTGTACTTTATCCAACACGCTTGAAGTCTTATCGTTAATGTGTACAATTATTTCGTTGATTTGTCCTACCGTATTTGCGCTTTGTTCTGCTAGTTTACGGACTTCATCTGCTACTACGGCGAAACCTTTTCCAGAGTCTCCAGCCCTTGCTGCTTCAATTGCTGCATTCAAAGCAAGTAAGTTTGTTTGTTCTGCTATGTCCGTGATACTGGATAAAAAGTTATTTATTTCACCCATATTCATCTGTAACTCACGTACTGTCGTTAATGATTCTGTTACTGCAGTAGTGATAATCTGCATTTGATTGCCCATCTGTCCAATTCTTTCTGAGCTTTCCAAAACGATTTGGCTAGTATTGGAAGATGTATCTCCTAACTGCTTGGATAGCTCTTGTGTCTCCAAGACTTTTTCATTTGCATCATTCATCATCCGACTAATATTCGTAATACTCTCTGACTGGGTAACTACTCCTTTTGCAACTTCCTGCACCGTAGTCTTCAATCCAGTGCTTGCTTCGTTCACTACTTGTAAATTAGAATTGCTGTTTGAAATGTCCCTGTTTAATGCAGAGGTGTTCAACTCGATCGACGCCATCGTTTTTTCTAATGAAGCGAGTGAGTCTTTGGCTCTTGCACTTTCCTGTCCTGCTTCCTTAATCAGATCCGTTCCTGACTTGGTAATAAAAAATAAGATTAATACAATCAGATCAATCGTAAATAGTGTTGTGTAATCAGGATCATTACTGTTCATTATGTACTGCATTACGATAAAGCCTACATTTGTGACGATGGTAGATACAATAAATAACTTTTGATTTAAATACAAAGCTGCAATAGTTATTGGAAGAAGTATTAAATAGATAGAATCAGAGCTTGCTACAAGAAATAGAATCACCATACTCATGGCAAGTGTAACAACATATGCTGCTGTAAGCGCAAATACTCTCTTATAAACGGATATACCTGTAAAAATGGCAATGATCAAAAATAGTGCTGCTGGTACCAATAGATATGTTAAATCTGAAGAGAAAACAAAATAGGTAACAACTAAGGCGAACAATACCAGAATTCCTGTTATTGTTGTATTAACTTTTCTAAAGTGATTTTGTATGATTTCAGTGTTCATTAAATTCAGCTCCAAACAAAGGTAGTTTTATAGAATCGTGTTTAATTTTTAGTTTGATAAATACAAGTGAGGATAGTCATTTTCCTACATTAATCTACCAACATACACCGAATTATAATGTATTTCGACAAAATAGTATAGTCTAAAAGTCACGCATCTAGTACTTTTGTTACAAAAATCAAAACATGTGCTAACAATGTGATTTTGGGAGTCTTTCGTAAGACGAAGTAAGAGAATTTTCCGTGGATAGATAGGGGTGATAAAGATTAATTTTCAAGCGATATGTTTTTTTGAAGTGGTATTTTTAGGAAAATCTGAAACCTGATTCATATTCAATTCGTATGTAAAGAAACTTAGCTAGCACCCCCATTGAGAGGAAACAAGAATGTTACATCTCTCAATGGGGGTGTATCCATAAAATTGAGGAGTGATTCGTTGAAAAAACTATTTTTACTACTAATAGTAAGCATAATCCTATCAGCATGTACCAATGATGAATCAACCAATCCAGATACAGAAGGATCGCAAAGTCTAGAAGAGGAAAAGGCAACGAATAAAGGTGATCTACATAATGAAATGGAATTAACAAAAGCAAACCTAGACAACTTATATACTTTAGGTAAGGTCTGGGGGTTTCTAAAATATTATCATCCTAATGTTGCGGATGGAGAGTTTGACTTTGATCAGGAACTAATGGGAATTTTGCCTGAGATCATGAAAGCTGAGAACGCAGATGAACGAGATGGAGTGCTAATAGATTGGATTGTTAGTTTAGGAGATTTTGAGATGGAAACTAATCCAGAAGAAACAGGCGGGGACATTAAAATGGAGCCTGATTTAGACTGGATCATTGCATCTAATTTTAACGAGAAGTTAGTACAACAATTGCAAAATGTAAAAGACGGAAAAAGAAATACATACCATCACTATGTTTCGCTAACAGACGTGGGATATCCTATTTTTGAAGAAGAAGCCTATGCTGACATGAGTAATCCTGAAGTGGAATATAGGCTATTGTCTTTGTATCGTTATTGGAACATGATTGAGTATTATTTTCCTTATAAATATTTAATTGAAGAAGATTGGGATGATGTTTTACATGCATTTCTTCCAAAATTTATAAATGCTTCAACAGAAAAAGAGTATGTGGTCACAGTTTCAGAGATGATAGCAAGGATTCATGATACGCATGCTCAAATAGTGTCTGATGAGCCAGCGTTACATGCGTTTTGGGGAAATAATTACGCGCCATTAATCATGGACTTTATAGAAGATAAGCCGGTTGTAACAGGCTATTACCATGTTGATTTAGGAAAAGAAACAGGTTTGCAAGTGGGAGATGTGATTACGAAAGTAGATGATAAGCCTATTGAAGCTATCCTTGATGAAAAGTTGAAATATATTTCAGCATCTAATCACACGATTAAACTAAGAGAAATGTCTAGCAAAATATTAAGGACGAATGACACGTCATTAGAAGTTGAGTTTATTCGTGATGGAAAGACGAAGACTAGGGAAATAAAAGCTGGTGTAGAACAGTATGATCCGTTTCAAAAGGATCAGGATTATTACCGAGAATTTAGTGAAGATATTGCTTATCTCTATTTAGGTAGCATTAAAGCTGCATATGCAGAGGAAATAAGGTCTAACTTAGAAGGGAAACAGGGTTTAATTGTTGATTTAAGATGTTATCCTTCTGCATTCATTACCTATGCGCTAGGTGAATATCTCCTGCCGCAATCTGAAGTGTTTGCCAAGGTAACGAGTGGTAATGTCATCACACCAGGTCTATTTTCTGAAGCGGAAGAATTACACGTCGGGGAAAATAATGAGGATTATTTTAAAGGTGAAGTGGTGCTTCTTGTTAATGAGTTTACACAAAGCCAAGCTGAGTTCACAGCAATGGCTCTTCAAAATGCACCAAATGCTACGGTGATTGGAAGCACAACAGCTGCAACTGATGGAGATATTTCTCATATTACTCTTCCTGGTGGTATAGAAACAATCATTACTGGCATTGGCATTTATTATCCTGACGGAACAGAAACGCAAAGAATTGGTATTGTTCCTGATGTGACAGTAGAACCTTCTATAGAAGGGATTAAACAAGGTAGAGATGAAGTGTTGGAAAGAGCGATTGAATTGATCAATGGTGAAGAGTAAGGTGTTTGGAATGAGGGTGCCTGTGATCATTTGGTCACAGGCACTTTTTTTTATTTAAAAGTTCTCTCATCTGCTACTTCGTGCGCATTGGTTAAAATGGTCAATGTAGCAGGTTTGTTTTCAGCAGCCAATTGTTCGCCGGCTTCAATTGCTTTATCTTTTTTATCATATTTTTGAGTAGGAGCAACATCCTCAACTTTAACATACCAAGCGGTAGCATCTTTATTTGGAGCTACGGTATAATTTCTCATAGAAAAACTCCTTTCTTCCTGAATTATTTCTCCGTTTTGAGATTCGTACACGAATTAACGATTCAAGCCGGCTCCTTTTTATTGGCTATAATTGTCCTTTCCCACTTTCTCTTATTCTCTAACATTTTTTTAAAAAATGTGTTTAGAGATAAATGCGCCGTGAAGAAATCCTACAACAAAGGTGGTAGAAAGAGCTCCATTTACTATTTGGTTTAGTGCTAATCGCTAGAGAGTCACTTTTTATATAACTTAATCAAACGTTTGATTAAATAATAAATGTCTTTTGTTTCCTATGTATCTATCGTCCGATGTCATTGGCTGTGACCACACGTGAATGATTGTATCCCACATTTTTCGGATGTTGCGGGCACTATTTGGTACCGTTTTTGGTAATAAATTTTTTTGCGCTAAAAAGATTAAGGGGGAAAGTAGTTTAAGCATTGTAAAGGTCATAGCCCAGTTGTATAATAATAAGTTAAATAACACTTTTTGTCCGGTTTAAATAAAAAGGAGTATGCGATTATGACATTTAGAGAAATAAGCCCTAAAATCAATATTAATGAAATGAAAGAGCTTGGGAAATTATCAGGAGAGGCGTTAAAGCATAAAGAGGAACGTGATAAGGAACTTCATGCAATTATGAAAGGTGAAGATGATCGCTTGCTTTTGATCATCGGTCCATGTTCATCTGATAATGAAGAAGCTGTTCTTGATTATGCTCATCGCTTAGCAAAATTACAAGAGGAAGTGAAGGATAAGATTTTTATCGTCATGCGGGTATATACGGCTAAACCTCGTACCAAAGGTGATGGATATAAAGGCTTAATTCACCAGCCAGATTCAAAAGGGAAACCTAACTTGATTAACGGTATCAAGGCTGTTCGTGATCTGCATTATAAAGTAATTACGGAGACCGGTTTGACAACAGCAGATGAAATGCTATATCCGGAGAATCTCCTTTTAATTAATGATCTTGTCAGCTACCACGCAATTGGCGCTCGAAGTGTAGAGAATCAACAACATCGATTTGTTGCAAGTGGTATTGATGTACCAACTGGTATGAAGAATCCAACTTCAGGTAATTTGAACGTCATGTTTAATGCGATCTATACTGCACAAAATGCACAAAATTTTCTATTTAATTACGCGGAAGTAGAAACGGAAGGCAATCCTCTTGCTCATGCGATTTTACGTGGAGGGTTAAATGAATATGGAAAAAACATCCCGAACTATTATACAGAAAATTTACTAGACGCAATCAAAGTCTACGAAAAAATGAATCTTAAAAATCCATTTATTATCATTGATGCGAATCATGATAACTCCGGTAAACAATATTTAGAACAAATTCGTATCGTTCGTCAAATTTTGATTAACCGTCAGTGGAATGAACAAATTAAGAAATATGTTCGTGGGTTTATGATTGAATCTTACATTGAAGAAGGACGGCAAGAAGAACCGATAGAATATGGTAAATCGATCACAGACCCTTGTCTTGGATGGGAAAGTACAAAAGAACTTATTCATGAAATTTACCAAACAGAGGCTAAATAATAGAAAGGTGTCAGAAGCTTCTTAGGGCCTGACACCATTTTTTGAAATAACATAGGGAACATATGTTCTCGTGCAATCGATAAATCTATGCTATAATCTACTAAGATAATGTTCTTTAAAGGAGAGGTCGGCTAACCCCACTAAAAAGGGGGTGATGCCTATATGAGTATGTATGAAAGTTTTGTTTCCATGTTTAGCTTTGGAACTTTTTTGATTGCATTGCTCGCTTTGATCGTTTCTTTGATCAATAGAAAATAGACCTCCCTATTTACCCACAAGTCTTTAGGTGAGGTCTACCCGCAAAAATGGTAGCCGATCCCTCTGGGGGAACCGCTTATCTTAGGCCACAGTTACCGCTGTGGTCTATTTAGTTTATTACTTCTATTGTAAATTATAACATATTTTATGAATATACAAAGTTAAAAGGAGTAGTAATGTTAATTGTGAATGCCTGCACCGACACGTTTATTTTAACAGATTACGGGTGTGACTAGGCACGCTTTTGAAACGGATTATTAACAAGTCGTAGGAGGGAAAAGATGAAGAAATATGCCGTTTTTATTGGTATTATAATATTTCTTGGTATGACGGTAGGTTGTTCAGAGAAACAAGAACAGTTTGATGGTAAAAATATTAATTTTGAAGTTGAATCTAATACAATTGAAATAACAAATGAAACAGGATTTAGCTTAGAAAACATTTCGCTGAAAATAAGCGATCCTTTTGATACTGTAAAATCAAATAATAATAATAATACTGAACGAGAAACAATTATATTTATAGAAGAATTAAAGTTTGAATCGAATGAAACTAAAGAAATATCAATTCCATTTACTCTCAAAGGGAGTATGGAGCTTGACTTTAAAGGAAATAGAGTTAAAGGGAATAACAAAGTGCCTTTTCATATAGTTGGTTCATTAATGGCACTTGTTTCAAACCCTAACCAAATTGAAATTAAATATTAATAGAAACCGTTTCTTATTTGGTGTAAACAGGGGGACGGTTCTCGTGTACACGAATGTAATAAAATGGTAAATGTAAACAGGAGAACCGTCCCCCTGTTCACCCCTTCTTATTTCCAACGATACCCATTTCTCTTCTAATATCCTCTTGATTGATAAACAGGATCCTATTTTGTCTTAGGTCAATGATGGTGATTTCGGAATTTGCTTTTCCGACTGGGCATCAGGCCAAAGATAATTGGGTTGGCAATACTATTTAAGGTTCCACCATATACTTTAATTTTTCCAGAAACAGTTAACTCTCCGATAAAAGTTTCCATCACATATCAATTTGATTATTGGACTTCCTCGACCACGTTAAATTACTTAACACTAATTGATCTTCCGAAAATCCTTGTCTTGATTCAACTTCATTTGGATCAAATACGCTGGCATCGCTTAATGGTAAAGAAAGTAATGCAAGCTGGCGATCCTTTTCTTTTAATAGTTGTTTGTATCCTGTAAACGAATAAATAAACGGGCTTGTTTAATTAACTGAAAAGGCTCCCTCTCTACGAACTTCTTTTTATCAGTTCACCTATAATGTGCACCTTCTAACTGGTGCACTCAACTCCCCAAAATACTAACTAATGCCCCCAAAAATAGCCAGTAGTTAGTATTGAATAATTCAGAATAATTAAAAAACACTGTTAATAAATCTAACAAGTTAATTGCTGGTGTACAAATATGGGTTTAATGTAATCATCAGGAAAGGCAAACAATTTGTCATAACAACATGATGTATCAACAAATTTTTTTGTGCTGATTTGTCATAACAACATAACAACATGATGATTGAACGATACAAATCAATGGGGGTGAATAGATGAGTACAATTAGTCGATCCAAGCGTTTGCCGCTGTACTTTCAACTTAAGGAGTTAATCATCGACAAGATTGAAGGTGGTGAATGGCAATACGGGGATCTTATTCCAACCGAAATACAGTTGGGTACGATGTTTGATTTGAGTAGGACAACTGTTAGGCAGGCACTTACAGAACTTGTAACAGAAGGAGTTTTGGAACGGATTCAAGGTAAAGGTACATATGTTTCTTATCCAAAACTCGAACCAATCAGGCCAGATGTTACTGGGTTTACCCAAGATATGGTTGATAAAGGACATATAGTCAGTTCGATTGTTCATGCTCAGGAGTTTGTAAAAGCAGATGAAAAGCTTAGAAGAATATTAAATTTACAACCAAATAGTGAGGTTTATAAATTAAAAAGACTTCGACTTGTAGATGGGACCGTTATTGGCTATCACGAGGCCTATTTAAATCATCAAATTGCTCCATTTGTGGATTTTAGCAAGTATGATTTTTCAAAGGATTCTTTATATCAATCATTAATGAAAGAGGGAATCACTTGGGGTGAGTCCGATGAGACTGTGGAGGCAGGGCTAGCAAGTGAGACTTATGGAGACCTTTTAAATATTAAAAGTGAATCTCCAATATTGAAACTTTCAAGAACTACTAGATTAGAAGATGGACAACCATATGAGTATGCTACGATGGTTTATCGAGCAGATAAGTACCGTTATTCCATCAAGTTAAGATAACCAATTGTAGGAGGAGATTTTTATGAGTGGAAAGGTTTTTCCCGTAAAAGATAATTTTGTAAAAGAGATATTTGGAACAGACAAGGCAGTAATTGGAATGATTCATTTGAAAGCATTACCAGGTGCACCACATTATAAGGGTGAGTCATTAGAAAGTGTTTTTGAATTTGCTTTGAATGATGTACGTGCATACGAAGAGGGAGAAGTAGACGGACTTATTATCGAAAACGCTTGGGATCTCCCTTTTGCTAAGCCAGAGGATATCGGTTATGAGACCGTTGCAGCATTAAGTACAATCGCTGAAAAGTTAAAGCGAGAAACTAATTTACCAATTGGAATTAACTGTTTAGCGAATGCTGCGATTCCAGCTCTAGCAGTTGCAAGAGCCAACGATCTCCCGTTTGTCAGAGTAAATCAATGGGTTAATGCTTATGTTGCGAATGAAGGGTTTATGGAGGGACAATCAGCTAAGGCTCTTCGTTACCGTTCCGCAATTAAAGGAGATGATATTAAGATCTTTGCGGACGTCCACGTGAAGCACGGAAGTCATTCAATCGTTGCAGATAGAAGCTTAGCCGATCAAACGCATGATGCAGTTTTCTTTGATGCAGATGTACTTATAGCTACTGGGACACGAACAGGAAACGAAACAGAAGTGGATGAGGTTGAAGGTATTAAATCAAACACAGAGCTTCCTGTCATTGTTGGAAGTGGGATGCATACCGGTAATGTTAATAAAATCCTATCAATTTCAAACGGTTGTATTGTAGGTAGTTCACTGAAAAAAGAAGGTTTATGGTGGAATCCAGTAGACCCTGAACGAGTGAAGGAATTTATGGAAAAAGTAAAACAGTTACGTAAAGAAGAAGTGTTAGTTGAACATGAATAATGAGTTAGATATTTTGCTATATGGAAGCTTAAACATGGATTTTGTATCCTTTGTTAAACAATTACCAATGACTGGTGAAACGGTTGCTGCAGATACTTTTTTAATGTCCCCAGGTGGGAAAGCAGCTAACCAAGCAGTTGCTTCAGCGAGGCTAGGTGCGAAGGTCGGACTGGTTGGTAGAGTTGGAAGTGACTATTTAGGAAAAGAAATGAAACAAGCCCTTGAACAAGAAGGAGTTGTGACCGATTACGTGCTAGAGACCGACTATTCTGAGACCGGAACAGCGGTCGTCACAGTAAATAGTCAAGGTGAAAACACAATCGTTACTAATAAAGGCGCTAATGCATTTTTAAGTAAAGATGACATTACTAAGTCAGAAACTATCTTGAAGAGGGCAAAAGCTACTATTCTACAACTAGAAATGGAACAGGACGAAGCGGAGTGGATTATTCAACAGGCAAAGAATAACGACAAGGTTGTTGTACTAAACCTAGCGCCTGTTGTACCGATTCGTAGGGAAGTTTTAGGTTTGGTAGATTTATTAATTGTTAATGAAGTTGAAGCAGCACAATTAACAGGTGTACCCGTAAACTCTGTTGGTTCAGCTATATTAGCATCGAAAGAGTTGAGAGAAATTGGCATCGATAATGTTGTTGTAACGCTTGGTGCACAAGGTGCAGTTCTTCATAACGATCAGGTTGCCAAACAGTTTATCCCTCCGCAAGTTGAAGTGGTGGATTCGACTGCTGCCGGTGATTGCTTTGTTGCAGCCTTAACCACTTTTTGGATGAAAACTGGGGACCTAGAAAAAAGTGTAGAAGATGCTGTGTTAGTTTCAGCTTTATCCGTAACAAAAAAAGGGGCGCAAACTTCTTTACCGACATTTTCTGATTATGAATCTTTTTTGGAACGGGGTGTATCAAATGGATAAGCCAATTTTAATAATGGAAGGTATTACGAAGGAGTTTCCTGGGGTTAAGGCCCTTGACGGGGTTGACTTCGAGTTATATCCTGGCGAAGTTCATGCATTGATGGGAGAGAATGGTGCTGGTAAATCGACACTAATGAAAATTCTTTCCGGTGTTTACCAACATACCGCGGGCAAAATTCTTTTAAATGAGGAAGAGGTAACCTTAAACAATCCTACAGTTGCTCAAGAATTGGGGATTTCGATTATTCACCAAGAATTTAACTTGTTTCCTAACTTATCGGCAGCAGAAAATATTTTTATTGATCGTAAGGAGATCATATCAGCTTCAGGAAAAATTAATTGGTCTAGGATGAATGCGGAGGCAAAAGCCTTAACTGAATCGATTGGAGCAGATATTGATGTAAGAAGAGAAGTACAGTACTTAGGTGTTCATAGTCAACAAGTCATCGAAATTGCAAAAGCACTATCATTCAACGCCAAGATCCTAATTATGGATGAGCCATCAGCTGCTTTACCAGAAGACGAAGTGCAGAAGATGTTTGATGTAGTGAAGCAGTTAAGGAATAACGGCGTAGCAATTGTCTATGTTTCCCACCGGATGAATGAAATTTTTAAAATTGCTGATAAAGTAACAGTACTGCGTGATGGGGGAAAAGTATCAACGAACAAAATTACAGAGACTACTGAAGATCAACTAATCAGTGAAATGGTTGGAAAAGAAGTTGGGGATTTATATCCTGATAAAACAAAACGGATTTTTAATGAGTCTGTCTTAAATGTCAATGACTTTGACATTACTAGTAAACATAAAGTCTCGTTCTCGTTAAGAAGAGGTGAAATCTTGGGTTTCTTTGGCCTAGTAGGGTCTGGAACTCATACGTTAGCAGAAAGGATATTTGGACTTAAAAAAGGTAAAGGGACCGTAGAAATTAACGGTAAGTCTATCTTAATAAAGAATCCAAAGGACGCAATGAAGCAGGGTATTGCTTATTTACCTCCAGATCGACATAGGCAAGGGCTAGTTAAAGAATCGAGTATTAGAGAAAATATGACTCTACCTATTTTAAAACGAATATCTAACGGATTAATAATCGACAAGAAGGCTGAACAAGTTATTAATGAAGAATACATTGAAAAGCTAAGTATCAAAACGCCAAGTCAAAATCAAGTTGTCAATCTACTAAGTGGTGGTAATCAACAAAAGGTTGTATTAGCAAAGTGGTTAACTACTAAACCTGATATTTTGATAATGGAGGAACCAACTAGAGGTGTTGATGTTGGTGCAAAAGCCGAGATCTACCGGTTGATAAATGAACTTTCGTTAAGTGGACTGAGCATTATTCTGATTTCAACCGAAATGCCGGAGTTAATAGGAATGAGTGATCGAATCCTCGTGATGAACGAAGGTAACATTGTAAATGAATTTAAGAATGGGGAAGCTGATCAACAAAAATTGCTAAAAGAAGCTTCCAATTCAATTGACAAAATGGTGGTGTAAGAAATGGCAAATATTTTTAAACGTCGCGAAGCACCGATCATCCTATTCACTATCGTTTTATTTTGTATATTTAGTTTAATTTCTTCAAATTTTTTAAAACCAGATAATCTTGGATTGATTTTAACGCAAATCACAACTACTGGCCTGATTTCAATCGGGATGCTAATGGTTATCTTGTTTGGAGGTATTGATTTATCAGTAGGATCTGTCTTAGCTGTTGTCGCAACTGTGGTCGGGATGTTGGTCAACGCAGGGATTAATCCGTTTGTTGCTGCCCTAATTGGTATGGTTGTTGGTGCTATCTGTGGCGCATTCAATGGATTATTTATCGCTTGGTTTAATATTCCAGAAATCATAACTACACTAGCAACCATGTTCATTTTTAGAGGTATTGCTGTAGCAATTAGTGGAGGGGAATGGGTAACTAATTTCCCTGATAGTTTCAACTTTTTTAGCCAAGGAAAAATCATTGGGATACCAGTACCTATCGCATTATTTGCAACTGGAGCTATTATGTTCGGTTATATTCTTAGTCAGACCCGGTTTGGAAGGAGAGTATATGCCATTGGTGGAAATAAAGAGGCTGCCAAGTTAGCTGGTATGAGTACAAGAAAGACGAAATTCCTTGTTTATATCTCTAGCGGTATGCTTACATCTGTTGCAGCTGTCATTTATGCTTCTCAGGTAGGTAGTATTCAAGCTTCAACTGCAGGAAGCGGAATAGAGTTTACTGTAATAGCAGCAGTACTAGTTGGTGGGGCAAGTATTTTTGGTGGTGTTGGAACGATGCTTGGAACAGCTTTTGGAGTGCTACTAATGGGCATGATTAAAAATGGTCTTGTTCTAACACAAGCATCTGTATATTGGGTAGATGCTACCACAGGTTTTATTTTAATTCTTGCTATTATCATCAATACGGTGCAACGGAGTAGAAATCTCGCATCAAGGGAGGGTGATTTAGTTTGAATCTAGTGAAGGAAGAAGTAAATACTAGACTAAAAAGACTGCCTAGTATAAAAATCAATACAATTTCTATCCTGGTTATTTTACTGGCAGGGCTATTGATTTTCTTTAGCACGCAAAGCCCATACTTTTTAACAACGTTAAATATTACAAACGTTTTAGTTCAAGTAACGACGATTGGGTTAATTGCCATTCCAATGACGTATGTCATTATATCTGGGGCAATGGATTTATCTGTTGGATCAATATTAGGCTTGTCAGCTGTAACTTTAGGCTTCCTTTATGAAAGTGGAACCAACATTTGGGTAAGTGTTGTACTAGCTTTAGTCGTTGGTGCATTAGCAGGTGCTTTAAATGGTCTGTTAATTGCAAGGTATAAAATGCAAGCCATTGTTGTAACAATTGGAACGCTCGTTATGCTTCGCGGGCTTGTCTATATTATTACAAAAGGGAAGCCAATTAGTGGTTATCCAGATAGCTTCTATTTTCTAGGTCAGGGAAAAGTTTTAGGGATTCCCTTCAGTGTAATTGTAATGATGGCTCTTTTTAGCATTGCCTATATCCTGATTAAAAAAACGAGAATTGGTAGATACACATATGCACTCGGAAACAATGAGGAAGCAGTCCGTTATTCCGGTATAAATGTAGTGAAGGTTCGATTTCTTACCTTTGTGATGAGTGGTCTTTTTGCGGGTATAGCGGCTATATTCTATGTATCTAGATATGCTAGTGCACAAGCAAGTGCTGGTGATGGTATCGAGCTTGATGTTATCACAGCAGTGTTAATTGGAGGAACACATATCTTTGGTGGCCGAGGAAGTTTGGTTGGAACGTTCTTAGGTGTCTTAATCATCGGCACGTTGCGTAACGGTTTGAACTTAATGGGAGTATCTGTCTTATTTCAGACAGTTATATTAGGCGTCTTAATCTTGGTTGCTGTAAGTAGGCAAAATAAATAGGGGGATCTTAAATTAGGGAGAGTGTCTAATTAATAGTACCATATTGTCTGTATTTAAATTCTGAATATTTAGAAAATATAAGATAAGGGGATGGATATTTTGAAAAAATCATTTTTAAGAGTTTTGGCATTGTTAACTTTAGTTTTAGGTCTAGTTGCTTGTTCAAATCAGGGTGGAGCAACTGAAACTCCAAGTGAAGGTGATACTGGAGGAGATGCTGCAAGCACGTCAAAAAGCTTCTTTATCAATCCAAAGTCAATTGGCCCTGCATATTGGGCTGCTGCTGAGAAAGGTGTTAAGCAGGCTGGCGAAGATTTAGGTGTAGAAGTTGTCTTTAATGCGCCATCTACAACCGATTCAGCTCAACAGATTAATATGATTCAAGATATGTTGACTAGACAAGTTAATGGTGTTGGTGTAGCACCAAACGATCCTGAAGCTGTAGCACCAGTCTTCTCCAATGCACTAAGTCAAGATGTTCAGGTTGTAACATGGGATAGTGATGCACCTGATACTGATCGTAAATATTATATCGGTGCAGCAACGGATGCTGAATTAGGTGAACAATTTGCTGAAATGATTGCTAATCAAATTGGTGGAAGTGGTAAAGTTGCATTTATGGTAGCCAGTTTGTCAGCACAAAACCAAACGGCTAAAGTCGATGCAGCAACTGCCTATCTAGAAGCAAACCATCCAGATGTTGAAGTTGTAACTACAGTATCAAGTGATGATGATCAACAAAAAGCTTATGAAAATGCGCAAAATCTGATAAGTACTTATCCTGATTTAAAAGGTCTAGTTGGCTTTGCTGGAGCTGAGGCACCCGCAGCAGCACAAGCAGTTGAAGAAGCAGTGAACGCTGGTAATATTGAACAAGGAAAAATTAAAATTGCTGGTTTTGCGGTACCTAGTTTAGTAAAAGAATACCTTGAAAATGGTACCATTGAAGAAATGGTTACTTGGGATCCAAGTAAACTTGGCTACACAACAGTCTATACATTAAATCTATTAACGGATGGAGAAGATGTAGAAGACGGTATGGAAATTCCTAATGTAGGAAGTATTAAGGTTAATGGTGACATCATTTTAACAGGTACTGATGTTCTTACGAAAGATAATGTCGCAGACTTTGGATTTTAATCTTGTAGGAGGTCAGAAATGCTAATGGAAATCAAAGTAGAGCCGTTAACTAAAGAAGGTTTTAAAGATTATGGTCGTGTCGTTGAAATTCCAGATGCTGAACCCTCAAAGGTGGGTGAAGGATGGGAATGTTGGAGTTATGTTCAAACAATGGATATTGATACCGAAGTAGGAATGGGTTTGGTAACTACCAACGTAAGACCATTTGAGGTAGATTCAATGGAAAGACATGACAGCAGGGAAGAGTTGTTACTTGCAATCAATGAAGATATTATTCAGCCTGTTGCCACATATAAGGAATTGTATAGTCCGGATGAGCAACCGGAAGTAGAAAATGTAAAATGCTTTTATTTGAAAAAGGGTCAGGGGATTATACTGAATAAAGGTATATGGCATAGTCCTGCTTATCCAGCTAAAGCAAGCACAACCTATCTTTTTGCTATTGAAAAGAAGCCAGATATATATGGTGATGAGCTGATTGATCCATGGGTAGAGTTCGTTGGTAGTAAGAAGATAGCATTTAAATAAGCGAGAGAAAATAGCATCTCCATGAGGAGGTGCTATTTTAGATGCTGCTCAATTTTCCTGTCTGAAAATAGGAGGCAGTGGACCTGCTTGACTGAATAGGGGTCTGACCCTGTCGAAAGACAAATTCCACAGCTGGAGGACAGTTCGTTTTGCAGTGCATGTTCACCATCCTGACCGATCCCTCTGTCCCATTTTTCCGTTAATTGTTATAATGGTCATAGTTCTTCGAAAAGAATTCCTGGTGCCAGTCACCACTCGAGAAATGTCGAAATCGACAATTTACGGGTGGGGACTGGCACCATTTGTTTTACACGAATGTCTTTCTTATATAAGACCAAATATCCTGATAATTAGTATATAATGGTAAATAACTACGATTATTTGGGGTGACGAGATGAGCAAATATGTAAGATTCAGTCTTTTTGTAATCGGTCTCACAAGTATAACGGCTATTATTTTTTTAATATTATCTTCTATGAAATTAGAACCTTTACCCTCCATTCATGACAACGAGCATATGATCCAAGTGTTGGATGAACGAATTGAAAGGATGAGTCAAAATGAAGAGGCTTATAGAGATTTCTCTATGGCTACTTCACCTAACAATGCAACTGGAAATGCTGCTTCAGCATTTTCTAGTGGAGCATCCACACCCGCACCCGCTTCTCAAACAAATGTGCAAGTGGATGGGATTGATGAAGGGGATATTGTAAAGAACGACGGTAGGTATGTGTATTTTGAACATGATAATAACATAGTAATCGCTTCAACTAAAGGAGCAGAAAGTAAAGTGATTACTAAAATTAAAAACAAAGCGTTTTACTTGAAAGAACTTTATTTGCATGAAGACTACCTTGTTAGTATCGGATATTCAGACACGAAGGGCGCTCTTCGGGAGGATGAAGGTTTATATAAAACAACAGTATATATATACGACATATCGGATATAAAAAATCCAGCATTAATAAGAGAGTTTACGATGGAAGGCACCCTTACCTCCTCTAGAAAAAAAGATAATGATTTATATCTTGTCATGCACACCAGGCCTCATCCATCATTTTATCAGTCCTATGATGATGATCATTCCGTAGATTTAAGTGAAATCGATCTACAACCATATGTAAAAGACACAGCCGTAAGTAATGAGGGGGCACCTGTTCCATTCGAGGCTATACACTACTTACCTGAGAGTACAGACCATAATTTTTTATCGCTGATTTCACTTGATTTAGACAAGTTAGACGAAAAGGCAAATATAAAAACATATTTAGGTGCTTCCGAAAACATGTACATGTCAAATAATCATATTTATGTATCGGCATTGAAATATAATTATGAAACAAACGCCGATGGGGAAATTGTTGATAGACAGCTAGATACACAGATTCTTCAATTTAAGATTAATAATGGGATCATCACTTATCGTGGATCTGCAGAGGTGGAAGGATATCTCATTAATCAGTTTGCTATGGATGAACAAAATGGCACGTTTCGTGTAGCGGTTACAGATGGATTTATTTGGCGCGATAATGAACCTTCAACAAACAATTTATATACATTTGATACAAAGTTAAAACCTTTAGGGTCGGTTGAAGGATTAGCTAAAGATGAACGGATTTATAGTGTTCGCTTTATGGAAGATGTGGCATACATCGTAACCTTCCGCGAAACGGACCCACTTTTTGTGATAGATTTGAAAGATGCCAGGAACCCTAAAGTGCTTGGAGAATTAAAAATACCAGGCTTTAGCAATTACCTGCACCCACTCGATGAAGATCACCTGATAGGTTTTGGTCATCATACTGTTTTAGAAGATGTACCAGATCAAGAGGAACCTCGTGTTCTGCGAGCTGGTTTAAAAATTTCTATTTTTGATGTAAGTGATCCTACTAATCCAAAAGAAGCGTTTATGAAGGTTTTAGGAAGGGATTGGTCTGGGTCTGAGGTGAACCGTAATCATCACGCCCTATACAAACACCCTGAAAAGAATTTATATGGAATTCCAGCACAATTGGATGAGGTTGAGCTTGTTAACAAGGAATTCCAAGTCGACACTAGTTCTAATTTTGAAGGTGCTTTATTATTTCATATTTCTCCAGAGTCTGGAATAACACTAAAAGACACGATTACACATCAAAAAAATACCTATCGACCTGAATGGGAGTACGCAACAAAAAGAATGATCTCTGTTGGAAACATGTTATATACACTTTCTGAAGAACAGATGAAAATCTATGACTTGGAAGAAGAACGTGTGATAAAGACGGTAGAGTTTTAACCCAAAGGGGTCAGACCCTGTCGAAAGACAAAATACACCTTTTGTCCACGGATAGAGGACAGTCTGTGTTTGTAATGTGATCGAATCAAAGGGTGAAATTTATCATCCCTAGAATTTCCTGGTTCCAGTCACCACCTACAAGTGGTAGCGGAAGTGATCGCTTGGTGGGAAAGGATCACCAGTGATGGTCATGAAGGCATCGTCATTAAACCTGAAACATTTATTACAAGGGCAAAAGGGAAACTAATCCAGCCTGCCATCAAGGTTAGAGGGAGTAAATACCTATATATCATTTATGTAATGGATTACTTATTACCAGAAAACTTAAACAGACTAAAGCAGAGAAACGTGTCAAAGAAACAAAAGCTGGCACTGAAAGAATTCTCATTAGGTGTGGAAGGGATTAGAAGATTTGTTGGTGGAGAGTCGATTGAACGCGTGCACGAATGTGTATTAGGAACACTAGCGATGGAATCTGACCCAGTAGATCCGAGGTTGTAGGTGTGACAGAGTGCAGGCATTACATCCGTCAAGTTCAGTAGGTTAGTTAGAATTGTTGCAACTATTCGGTATCCTTCCTTTTTAAAAAGTAAGGGAGGATAATTTTTTGGGGTGGGTTCCTTTTGCTTGATGCTTATGTCCATTATTACTTTTACCGTGTTAATTGAAAAATTGGAAGGGATTTGGGCTTTATGGGTGAATACACATACTATATCAGGAGGAAGGAAATTGTATTCTATTTATGATGTTGTTGTACTTGGGTCGCTACTTTTAATATTGTATATTATTGTTGATTTTATAAGGAATAAAACAAGGAATCTGATAAGGAGAATAATCCTTTATAGTTTTGTTTTCTATTTCCTAAATGTTGTTCAACTTACAACTGGAGGTATTGTGATTCCACCTCAAAAGGACTTTGTACCAACAACTCAGCTAATTCCATTTTATTTTATCGGAGACTTATTTAGTATGTATCGCTCTAATGGTCTAGATTGGTTTTTCTGGAATTCCTTAAAGTTAACTTTCTTTAACTTTATTATGCTAATGCCTCTAGGTATTTATTTGTCATTATTGTTTAGGGTGAAAAGAGTATCTAAAGCGCTGTTAATCATATTTCTTGTAAGTCTTTCCATTGAAACAATCCAATTCTCTTTTGCTTATTTGGGATTGGTGATGGGTCGAGGATTTAATATAGATGACTTAATTGTTAATACTTTGGGTGGAGTTATTGGCTTTTTAATTTTTGAGTTAATAAAGAGAGTGGCTTTTTGTATTTTTCCAAGTCATAAGATCATGAAGGACAGCAGTTACTAAGCTAATGGAGAGCGAATGCTTAACAAGGGTATTCGCTTTTCTTTGTTACACGACATAAATAAAAATAGATGGAGGTATAGTTATGTGGATAATATTCGGGGTTATTGCGATCGTAACAACTTTTATTAATCTTTATTTGTATAAAGCAGGAAAGGATTATAAGCTTGCTATGGCGATGGCATTATCATTTACAGCATTAACAATTTGTGCAGATTACAGTTATTTAACTCGATGGGTAAAAGCAGAAGATTGGGCGGCTTTATCGGATGTAATACCTGGTATGGCAAGGGCATTTTGGTTTTTGACAATTGTTTCTATCTTACTAAATATAGCACCCATATTTTTAGAACGAAAACGTAAGAGATAAAGACTTATTGCGTTTATCTAGGATCTTGTGAACTAAAAGATGCACATATCAATACAACGAGGGGGATTAGTGTGAATATTGATTTTTTATCAAACCATCCCGATAAAATTAAAGAAGTTTCTGAGATGGTTTTTAAGGAATTTGTAATGGATTCGGCTAGTAGCATGAAACTGGAAGAAGTTGTTAAACATTTTTCAACAACAAAGGACAATGCATTTCCAATAACACTTGTTGCTTTAGAGAACGGAGAATGTTTAGGAACTGTATCAATCTTCAAAAACGATTTAAAGATAAGAGACATGTATAAACCTTGGCTTGCTTCTCTATATACAAAACCTGAGTATCGGGGGAGAGGTGTAGGGCAAAAGTTAGTAGCCAAAACCATAGATGTAGTCAAAGAATTAGGATTTAAAGAACTTTATTTAAGAACAGAAGATGCATCGGACTATTACAGGAATAGCGGATGGACCTATATTGAAACTGTTTCTGATGATAAATACGAAAGAATTGATGTATTTAAAGTAAAGTGTATTTAATTTAAACCAACAGTCTACTTTGTGGAAAATTGCACTTCAAGTAAAGGGGGCTTATACAACAAGGAGGTGCACCCTTGTTGTATTAAAGGGCAGTAATGCACAATAAGGTGTTAGAAATAATTAAAGGGGGGTAATGAAATTCATGACAAAACTAAGTTGTGCAATTTTGGTAGGTCTAATTACTGGTCTTTGTGTTTTTGCAGCAGTTATGTTAATTCCAGATTCAAGTTATAAGCCTATATTCATTATCTTAGTTGCTTTTTTAAGTAGTTACATCAGTGGTGAATTTGTAACAAAATTTCTAAAGAGTAATGACGAAATAGTTTAGGTACTGTTGTGCTAACGGGATGTTTATATAACACAAAAAGATTTGGGTGATTTAAAATGGTAGCGGCATTTTTTATGTATTTTGTTATATTTTTTGTAGTTGCAAGATTGATAAGCTTTTTAGGTAGGATAAAGTGGTTTCCTTCAGTAAGAACTACAATTCAAAAGGATGCGAAATTATCAGCGATTTTTTCATTTGTTATTGCTTTAGTCCTGATTATTGGTGAATACAATTAGTTTTCATTAAATTAACTAGCTGGGTGCTTGTTTCGCTAACGGGCGTGAGTGTTGAACATAGGGATTCGACTTGCCTTGTTAAAGTAAAGGATGCTTGTTGAAAAAGGAATCCCATATTCACCTAAAAGTGTATTGAATATATGTGATATATTCTAAAAGTAATTGGAAGGGTTGAATTGATAAATGGACATAAGAAAACCAAATGAAGTAGAAATTGAAAAGATATTAACACTTTCTCCACAAGCGATATTTGAGGGAACTTTAGGTGAAATAGAACCAACGATTGAAAAAGCAAAACAACTGGTAGAACCTCTTCTAAAGAAGGGGAGTTATTATTTAATATCAACTGAAAACAATGTAATAACTGGTTGGATTCTTATAGGCGGAAGTAAAGACCAGTTTTCAGATAAGGCGCTCGGATTTATTTATGAATTATTTGTTCTAGAGGAATACAGAGGTAGAGGTATTTCAAAACAATTGATTAAAACAGGTGTTGAACAATTGAAACAAGAAGGATACTCCGAAATTCGTTTAAGCGTATTTGATGGAAATCAAGCAATTAAGATATATGAAAGTCTAGGCTTTAAAAACAGAACAATTACTATGAATATTTCATTATAAATAACAGGAGCGAATATTTAACGAGGCGTTGTCAATCTGATAACGCCTATTGTGATAAAGTGGCAGAATTGTTCAAGATATAATTATTATAATCCAAGTAATTATGGAGGATGAAAATGAAAATAAGACAGTTAAAAGTTGAAGATTGTCAGCGAATATTACCAGTCATGAATGAGTGGTGGGGTGGTAGAGAAATGACACATCTATTACCTCGTTTTTTATTCGATAATTTTTATGATACAAGTTTCGTAGTAGAAAAAGACGATAATATAATAGGTTTTTTAATTGGATTCTTGTCTCAAAGTAATAAAGAAGAGGCGTACATTCATTTAGTAGGGGTTAATCCAAACAATCGCAGAGAAGGTGTGGGAAGCACTCTATACAATCAATTTTTTAAAACTGTTGAAAAGTTTAGTGTGAAGAGGGTTCGTTGTATAACCTCACCAGTAAACAAAACCTCTATTGATTATCACACTAATCTAGGTTTTAGTATTGTTGAAGGTGATAAATTAGTTGATGAAATTTCAGTACATACAAATTATGACGGCAAAGATAATGAATGAGTGTTATTTGTTAAAAACATGTAATTTGAATAAATACACTTAAAATAACGGAGGTTGTTAGCACAACAAAAGGATCGTCATTCCGTATAGACGGTCTTTTTCTAAAAAGAATTATTGGGATTTTATGTTAAAATATAATGTAAATTGCTGATCTTAAAGTAAAGAGCAGGTTAATTTAAAAACAAAAATTTATTGATGGAATGGAGGGGTAAGATGTCTAAGCGTAAAATAAGTGTAATTGCTATGATTTCTATAGTATTAAATATTTCTTTAATTTGGTTTGGATTTTCTTTTTATCAAGAAAATATAACTATTAAAAAAGGAATTATTACTCAATATTCAGCACAACAAGAGGAAGCACTGTTTGAATTGGAAAGAGCATTGGAACATCAGGATAACAAAGAGGAATTTGTCAAAGCATTAACATCGGCATATGGAATCATATATCATAATGAAGTCTTAACGAGAACTTATACGCCTATTGGTGAGAATGTAGAAATTCCTGAGAATATAAACACAATAAATAGTCCTTACACATCAAAAGCGATTGGGGAGGCACTATTCGAACGAACAATGGATAGAGTGGACAATGACGATATACAAAAATTGGAAGAATATACATCATATGTTGATGATGTGGTTAAAACACTTGATTATCAAAATAGAATAGAAGGAAAAAGTTTAAGCGAGCAATATAAAGTATTAAATGAAGTTAGCAATTTAATCGAAGATTTTGATTTACAAGACTAAAAATGTAATGACATTATATTTTGTGAACTATTACACTTAAAGTAAAGGTGAGCGTATTTTGAAGATAACTTGATATCGTTGAATGTGACAATTCATGATATAATTGAATAAACTATTCAATACTATTTAAGGAAGAGGTGAACGCAATATGAATACAGCTAAAGAGCGTTTGCTTAAGATTATTGATGAAATACCTGAACGAGAAGTAGTTAAAATCTTAGATTTTGCAGAGTATATAAAAATTAAAAGGGAGAAGAGCTTATTTGAGGATTTAACAAAGGCTAGTGAGAGCAGTCTAGATTTTTGGAATAATGACATTGATGATGAGGTTTGGAATGATGTATAAACAAGGTGATATCGTTTTATTACCTGTTCCATTCAGTGATTTAACAAATAGAAAGCAACGCCCTGTTCTCGTTATTTCAAGCGATAGTTATAATGATATGACAGACGATATGGTTGTTGTTGCTATTACTTCACAACTTAGAAATCTAGATTATTCAGTGATAATTGAATCAATAGATTTAAAAGAAGGAACCCTTAAAGTTACATCTGCAATCAGAGCTGATAAGGTTTACACATTATCTAAAGATATCGTTAGAAAGAAATTTGGACAAGTTAATACCGAAGTTATGGAAGATGTACGAAAAAAAGTTAATGAGCTAATAAAGTAATGAATGAAGAAGGACTGTTATTGCAGTCCTCTTTTTAATAATCGTTACATTTGAGGAGAAATACACTTAAATTAACGGTAGCATTAACATAAGAAGATAAAATGAATTTTTTAAATAAATTACGACAATTTTGGTGTAGATAATGGAATAATATGGAACGTGCTTAAAAAGAAATACCACCTTTGAAAGATAAAATAATAAATATACTTGAACGTACAAGTATGAGTAAAGGCTTGGGTTATAAAAAATCTAAAGTCTTTTTAATTTTCAACTACAAAAAGTGGTCATACACTAAAAGATTATTATTAGCGCAACAAGAGGATCGTCATATATTATTGGCGCTCCTTTTCTTTATAAGAAATATTGGAATTTTATGTTAAAATATAATGTGAATTGCTGATTTTAAAGTGAAGAGCAATAATGTTTAAAAAGAGAAAGAATTAATTTAGTGAGGTGATACTTATGAACAGAAGAGGTATCGGGTTTGGATTTTGTGCTATTGCAGCTTTTTTGTTTTCTGTAAGGTACGTAACTGGTGCCCTGTATAGTATTAGTGGGATAGGGACTTCTAGCTCATATGGTCCTGGAACTTTTCAAGATCTTTGGCTCAATTCCACTGGAACGCTTCCGTTAATATTAAGCATTATTTCTTTAATTATTAGTGTTGTTTACTTAGTTGGGGCGGAAACAGAAAATAAATAAACTCCATTATTATTAAGCTAAACTGGCAAAAGTTGAACAAGAAGTTGCCGATGCGGCAGCGCTTATTGTGCTAAAAGGCTGGGTTATTGAGTAATTTACAATACAATTAAGGGGATGAGTTCTTGAAAATCTTGAGGATAATAAACACTATTCTTGCAGTTTTAATCTTGAGTGTATCTATCTACCATTTTCTTATAGAAGAATTACCTATAAATGTAGTATTTGTCTGTTTGTCAGTGTACTTGTTGCTTAACGGCATCCAACAGGTCATGGATAATAGGAAAGATTGGCTGGGCTATTTCTCTACTGGAACTGGTATTATTTTGTTTCTTGGAGTTATTATAGAATTTCTGTTTAGGTAATTCATTAACGGGAGCGTTACTGGAATAAGATGATTAAATAATATGGAGGGATTTCATGGAAAAAATTATTCAACAGAACAATGACCAAACTAAAATGAAATACTTAGTCATTACTTTTTTTTCGTTGCTAACTTTAAGAAAGTTAAAAAGAGTAGAGAAATATAGAAAGGAATTGAAAGCTGAAGTAGAACGACAAGAACTAGATAATGATTTTCATAAACTGTAACTGTAATGAATTATAGTTACTTCACTATAGGGTGCAGATATTGAATAAGGAGTTGTCGATGTGGAAACTTCTATATGATTTAAAGATATAGAAGAGTTAAAGAAGAAATAGAGAGAAACCAATTTTATTGTAGCTTTTTGATGAAATTATCTTTTAAATTATAGCTGAATTTTGAGGAGGAGATCCGTGGGAAAAAGATTTACGTTGTGGTCATTATATCTAACACTTTTTTGTATAGTTTCATCAGCCTACTCTTTATTTTCTATGATTAACAACAATTGGCTTATATCGCCTCTAACTGTGACTATTTTCTTAATGATGGGTGTGCTTTCATTATGTCTCGCAGTAGTTGGAGTAATTAAAGACGATGGGACTTGGTGGAAAATAACTAGAAGTTGGTTGGTACTAATTTTATCCTCTTTAACATCATTTGGACTTCTTTTGGCACTATTATTTACAACTGTTTTTTCGTCAATGGGAGAATCCACTCATATAAAGACAGTAAGCTCACCTAATAACACTTATACAATTGAATTTTACAAATGGGATGCGGGAGCTGCAGGAGCTGCAGGGACGTTTGGGATAAGAGGAGAACTAAATGGACCATTATGGTCTAAGAAAAGGATTTATTATGAAAAAAGAACGGAAAATGTGGTTGTTGAATGGGAAAATGATAGTGAAGTATCCATTAATAATCATATTCTAAATTTAGATGAAGGTGAGACTTTTGGTTATTGATATTTGATCGTCTTGTTATTTTGCTTGAAAAATTACTGGAATATTATATTAATATAAAGAACCAGATTTTTTAACAAGCAAAAAATAATTCTGAAAGGAAAAATAATGACTATGAAGTTAATTTTCCCATTATTTATGTTTATCATATTTTTACTATACGGTTTCCAATACTTTGAATTCTTTGAACCCCTAGGTTGGTGGCAATACCTAATAGCTCCCTTACCAATAATGTTGTTAGTTTGGTTACTATTCGACACTTTAAACCTTTTAAACCTTAAAGAAAAGAGAGTGGGGACTGGAGTAGGGGTAATGATTATAGTTTCTGGATTGATATTAAATATTGTTTTAGATAATTTTATATTTGTTAATTAACTTGTTCCATTAACGCGTGCTAATGTGCAACAAGGAAAGGTACTGATCAATGCAGGATTAGTACCTTTCCTTGTTGAAGAAACCCTTTTTAAATGTTAGACGTAAATGTAAAATAAGTTGAAAAGTTAAAGGGATATATTGCTAATCAAATCAAAGGCGGTGTTAAAAATAGAGAAGCAAAATAAAGTTATTTTTAGAGAAATTCAAAAACCGCGTTCAATGCTGTTGTGGATATTTATTTCTGTGTTTACTTTTTCTATGTGGTATATATTCATTCAACAAATAATTTTAGGAAAACCAGTTGGTACTAAACCAGCTCCTAATGTATTTTTAATTATTCTTTGGGTATTTTTTAGTGTTATTGTACCAATAATTTTGCTATTCTTCACCAAACTTATAATAGAAGTTCGTGAGGAAGGGTTATATATTCGATATATGCCTTTCCATTTTCGCTACAAACAGTTTCTGTTTAAGGAAATAAAACACTATCAATCAATTAATTATAGTCCCTTAAAACGTTTTGGTGGTTGGGGAATTCGATTAAATGTAAATGGGGAAAAGGCTTATAATATGGATGGTAACAAAGCTATAGAATTGGGTATGAAAGGTCAAACTCTGGTGATAGGTACTCGAAAGCCAGAAGAATTTAAGAATGCGATTGATTCATTAAAAAAGGGACTGTAGATGCATTATTTAACTAAAAGAGCGTTTGTGAAACAAGTGTTTCTTCGTTCTTTTTAAATTAAAGGTATGGATGCTTTAAAATCATACAAATGGAGCTATCCTATTAATTGAGGAAGTTGAAGAACCTGCCTTTAAGATTAGTTTGATGCTTACTCACCTTGAACAAGCTGGGATTTTCAATGCTGTCGATGGTGTGGTCGTTGGTAATTTCCAAACAGACCCTGACGAATATGAGAAAATAAAGAAAGTGCTTCAAGATTTCTTTGCTAGTGCTTCTTTCCCTGTTGTAGAGAATTTTCACATTGGACACTGCCAACCTAATTATGGTGTGCCGCTAGGAGCAATTGCAAAACTCACAACGTCGCAACCTAGATTAGTGATTGATTCGGGCGTGACTAAAACTTAAAAATCTATATTGAAGTCTTGTATTGATAAAAAAGAGATTGAGGATGTTTTTAAAGAAGGTTGTCCTAGCCTTTGTTATAGAACTAAAGGGCAAATCTAGAAGAAGGATATGTCGCAGCAGCTCGTATGTTAGTTGAATAAGCATTAAGTTACAAGAGGTGTCATATGACAATAATTTGCTTGGAAGGGACAAGTGCGGTCAGAAAAACAAAATGAATATGAATGTGACGGTCCTTTTGTTTTTAAGAATTATTGGGATTTTATGTTAAAATATAATGTGAATTGCTGATCTTAATAGTGAAGATTCAGGAATGTTCAACAATGGAATTACAAAATAGGGGGGGTATTATTTCAAAAAAGAAAGGGTTTATCGGAGCTTTCATTGTGATATTAATCATTTTTGGTTTTCGCTCTTTCTCTTTACATCAGGAACAGAGCCAAATCAAAAATGACACTCTTATGCACTTGGAAAATCAAGGTTATGATGAAGAAACGGACATAAAAGAAATTTATATTGTCGAAATACTTGAGAAAGACGAAAATGATGAAATTGAACATACTGAGAAATACGAAGCAGTTGTTCATTTTCAAGATGAACCAAGCAACGCTTATTTTTATCGGTATAAAAAGAGTACAAATGAAATAATTCAAACTGATAGTATTAACGAAGGTACGAGCCAAGCATTAAAACATATTGAATAAAATGTTGCACTAACGGGTTTAATGCTTCAATAAGAAACGGACCAGATTGTACAACAAAACAATAGCTTAAATTATGTTTATTTTGAATGAAGAGGGGTCATTATGTGGTTTATTAAGGAATACTTTTTAGGATATTTGTTTATTATGATTGCAGCACAAGGATATTCTTGGTATTACCTTTCGGGTGATATTTACCCTTTATGGTTTTTCATAATAGCTGCTATCGTAGGATTGTGTTTATTAGTTCATAAAAATAGCAAAAAAGTGCCTGACAATAAAAAAAGTAAAGTCATACTATTCGACGTTATATATATCATTATTGTTTCTTTACTCGTAAGTATTCCTTCGCCGTTTTTAACGTGGGTTATAGCTGCATTTCTTCCTCTTTTCATTATTCAATATGCTTTTAAACCTTTAGGTAGTAATGATAGAGGATAGAATCATTTGGTTATTGCACTATAAAAATAATATTAAGCTTAGTCCATTAACGGGGAGCGTTAGCACAACAAAAGGATCGTCATTCCGTATAGACGGTCTTTTTTTAAAAAAGAATTATTGGAATTTTATGTTAAAATATAATGTGAATCAATGATCTTGAAGTAAAGAAGCAGTAACGTGGAACAGTAAAGGGGGATTTTGTGAGTAAAGCAAAGCCGATATATATCATACTTTTTATTTTATTAACAATTACTATGTGGATAGTTGTATTTCCTATTTCAATTGAAAAAGCACTTGAGAAACAGGGATGGAATAAGGCATTTTTAACTGTGGAGTTAGAAAGTGATTCAGTTCTGCTTTTTATGGAGGAAGAAAAAGGGAAAATTAGATTGGCAAGTGCTTATAGAGGATTATTTGGTTGGAAAATTGCAGATAATACTGGACTTCTATCAGTAAATAGCGATGTAGAAGGGTTTAGTGGTTCAGAAGGCAGTATTCTAATTAAGAATGACAATAAACTACATTATTTATTTGGAATTATAGTTGATGAAGATATTGATAGTATGACTTACAAAACAAATAAAATAACAAAAGAAAAAATGATAAATACATTTACAACGCAAAACGGAACAAGAATTTATTATTCAACACATGAACAAGAATTTGGTGATGTTACTTATATTGCTTATAATCATCAAAATGAACTTGTATACAGTAAACCATAACACTATATGAATTGTTAAACTTAAAGTAAAGGAGAGCTTTAGTAGAACAGCGGTAAGATTTTTCTTTATAAAGATTTCAAGTAAATAAACGGAGCGTGTTCCATGTGGACTTTGGCAAAATACATTACAATAATCATCTGGGTGGTTCTTTTTAGTTATCTTAGAGAAGCAATTGGAGTTCCCAATAACATATATTATATAATTATAGGCTTCCCATTACTATTGGGAGGAATATTGCTTTTAGAATATTTATTCGAGAAAAAGATAAAAACGTAAACTTTGTGAAAAAGTGTTCTTAAATTAACGGGGCGTTTCTTTAACAAGCTATGGTTTATGACACTTGGAAATTTTAATCCATGAATACATTCATTTATTTATGGTTAAATAGTTATAGATGATATAATTAATTTAGAGTATTTTGGAGCGGAGGTAGGTATTATGGAGTATATATTAAAACAGATTTTAAGTGAGTTGAAAGGCATAAAGACAGACATTGGCGAACTACAAACGGGACAAGCAAGGTTAGAAGCAGGGCAACAAAAGTTACAGCAAAACTTGATTGAAAGTTTAGGGACTTAAACAGAAAAAATTACTGAACATGTTGATGACAAAACCGAAGTATTGAATAAAAGAGTTTATAAAGTTGAATCTGAAATAGAGAGAGTAAGCAGACAGTAAGGAAGGAGAAACTTCATAACTGTCTTTTCTTTTTGTTGGTTTGTGATTTTTTTCACTTGAACTCTAAAGGAGAGCTAATCTTTAACAAAGGAGTAGTCCTTGTTATGCAGGATCGCGTTATAAAGTGCAACTCCTATCGTGCTAAAGCAGAATACTTTAACAAGAAATAATGATTTTGTGCTTTAATTTTTGAATTTAAGGGGAGCCGAATGATTATATCAGATGAAATTTACGGTAAATTTGAATTGGATAGTGTTTTAGAAGAAATAATTTTAAGTGAGCCAATTCAAAGGTTAAAGGGGGTTAAAGGGAATACATCAAGGTGGAGCAAGTTACTTAGTTAATAGAAAGTGGAATGTTACTCGTTATGACCACTCCATAGGTGTAATGTTGTTAATAAGAAAACTTGGCGGAACAGTCGAAGAGCAGATTGCAGGGTTATTGCATGATGTTTCCCACACAGCATTTTCTCATGTAATTGATTTCGTATTTGAAAATAAGGAAGAAGACTATCATGAAAAAATATATAATTCAGTTGTTGAAAATTCTGCCCTTCCAGCAATTTTAGCCAAATATAACTACAATTATGAGGATATTTTGTTCGATGATAGTAAGTGGACATTGTTGGAACAGCCAGCACCAGAATTATGTGCTGATAGAGTAGACTACACTCTTCGTGATATGTATAGGTATGGAGTTATCTCTTTAGATGAAGTAAATCGTTTTTTGGAGAACATAACCGTTGTAAAAGGGAAAATGTATCTTCAAAACATTGAAATTGCTGAATGGTTTGTCAAAACGTATTACAAAGAAGTAAATGACTTCTTTATGGACCCTCTAAATGTCTATAGCTACAATATATTGTCTAAGACTTTGAAACGATCTTTAGAAAAAAATATATTAAACCTTAACGACTTTCTTGGTAAAGATGACGAATTACTAAACAAAATAAAATCATCAGCAGACGAGGAGTTACTTGGTTTATTAAGTAAGCTCAATCCAACTGTACTAGTGAAAGAAGATAGTGAGAATTATCATTTACACCAAAAAAACAAACTTCGCATGATTGACCCTTCTATATTCAAAGATGGAGAATTAAAACCAGTATCAGAACTATCAGAAAGAGTAAGGGATATGAATAATACAGCATATGAGAAAGCCACGAGAGGGATGTTTGTAAGGATACTCTCTTACTAAGTTAGGATTTGTTTTAGGGGTCTGACCCTGTCGAAAGACAAATTCCACGTATGGAGGACAGTTTGCAGGGTAGTTGTCCTCCATTTGTAATTTAATTAGTTCTTCCAAACTTCTTAAATATCTATAAACTTAATTCCTTGACCGTAATGGCTTGAGACATTTTAGTTGTTTTACAATCCACAAAGTCTCCCTCATTAACTAAGTCTATTTTCATCGCAGCTTCTAGCTTTTCTGTATCTGGTTGTTTTACTTGCAAGATAAAATCTTGTAAGTGAAGCTCCTCCAACTTTTGTATCGTCTTCTCATCATCGTACTGAACAGAAGAGCGGATAGCACGCTGCGCCTTATATTTACCGAGTTTCACTTCTCCCTTTTGTTCTTTTCCAAAAGTTTCATCTAGATAAAGATGAATTTGTTTTTTTATTTGATTCATTTCCTGCTCTAACTCTTTTTTCTGGCTATTTAAATCATAGTATTTCTTTAATATCTCTTCAGATAGTTGAGACGGTTCTTTGACTTCATTTGTCATCATGATTCCCCCAGTCCATAGTAATTAGTTCATTTATATGAAAAGGAAGGGTTTATTTAGACTGGGTCTTTATGATTATGATTATGTAGGGGTCTGACCCTGTCGAAAGACAAATGCCACAGAAGGCGGACAGTTTACATATGTAATGTAAATTGTCCGCCTTCTGTACTTCGGTAATATGCCATATCGACTACTATGAGTGCCTGTTACCGCCGGTGAATTGTTGAATTCGTCATATTACGGTCGGTGACTGGCACTAGTTAATAAAGGTAATTTTATCTTCAAATTTGATAATTTGAAGAATAATAAAAGTAATAACATAGGTAAATGTAAGGTGAAAAGCCCAGCTGCAATTCTTAACCATGGGGTCGAAATGATCTGCTCAACACTCAAACTAAATAGCTGCATAAACAGTGGCACCATAAGTATTTCGAAAGTAAATAAGAAAATAAAAGAGATTAATCCAATTATAATACCTGAGATTAACTTAAATCTGAAGAAATAAGCAACTAATAATGAAAAAATAATGAATGTTAGAAGTGGCTTCAATGAACTTTGCATAATAATGCTTAACGAAAAGGTGATTCCGCCATATAGGAATGAAAAAATCACCATAGATTTGATTTCTTTCGATATAGAAATGCCAAAAAGTGCAAATGAAACTGCAAGCAATAAAAAAGCTTCTGGAACAGATAATAAAAAATAACTAAACCATGCCATAAAATCCCTCTTTTCTATGTGTAGATCAAAGTAGTCTATTAGATTATAATATGAAATTCTTGTGATTTCGACATATTTCATGGTTTTTTTGCAGTTTTTCTTTGCTAAGCTTAAAAAGTTTATTCAATGAACAAATAAAATCCATCAAACTGTTTGTAGTTTGATGGATTTCTTTATACGTTAGGAAAGCATAAATTTTTTGCTAGAAAGTCTCTCGACGTAGTGAAAAATCTAATGTTTCAAGTATAAGAAAAAGCTAAGACATTTGAAAAAGGACGAGCGAATACGAGTTTTTTAAGTAACATTTTTTAGTTGTCCTTAGGTAGCTTTGGTTGAAATAGTAAGCTACTAGATGCAGTACTAACTTCTGCTTTAGCAATAAAAACAATTACAGTAACTACAAATCCCACTATAATTTTCAATAGATTTTTCACTGAGTTCTCCTCCTTTCTATTAATCTTTCTATCTTATTTACAACAAGATATGAGAAGGGATGAATACTACCAATTTGAAAGATAAAACCCAATATAGAAGCTAAAATAGGCTCAGTTGAAAATGAACCGAAAATAAGAACGTGTAAGAGAATACTCCAGATAACTACGGTAGCTATTGCATATTGTTTTAGCTTTTTTTTCTGAAGAGTAGTGAATTTTTTATAAAAGTGATTAGATGGTGCATATTTGTAAATTAAAATAATTCCAAATAAAGTAGATGAGATTAATAAAACAATAAGTGTACCAGTATCAATCATATCTCCAATTATATTTACAACATATGAAATACCAACGATCATAATAAGGCCGACAGTTAAGCAACGAATATAAGTAGAGTAGTGATGTCCACCTGTTAAAAAACGAAAAAAAACAAATGTGAAAAAAACAAATATCATTGGGTAAATGACACCAAGTATATAGGCTGTAGTGAGTAATGCTAGAAACTTAATCGTTCCTCGAATAATAATCTCGATCCCATATCTTAGATAGTCGACATCCGTTGATCGATCAATATATTTACATAATCTTACCGCCAATTTTTCACTTGCAACTGTAATCATTTATTTTTTCACCTTCGGAAAACAAATTTTAAAAGTAAGTAATTGATCTTTAGTTGTTATGTCATGTGTGCCATTGTATTTCTTTATAATTTCCTCAATAATTGCTAAACCAAAACCTCTATTACCACTGTCTGATTTCGTTGAATAACCAGCCTCAAAGAACTTATTCGAAAGGTTGGTTTGGATGGTTGTATTCTGAACAATAATGATCAACTTTTCTTCCGTTTCATCAATGTAAAGTGATATAAAACGTTCTTTACTATTACTAATTTCAAGTGTTGCATCAAATGCATTATCTAGTAAGTTGCTAATTAAACGAATAAGGTCAGTTGAAGAAAGGATGTTTATGTCAGCTTCGTTCTCTATATTCAACTCTAAATGGATACCGTTTTTATGGTATTGGGTCATTTTTGGAAATAGCATAGAAGCAAGAATAGGATTTTTAACCGTTAATACTTTGTTATTGATATGAATGTCACCGATCATCTGTTCAATATAGTCGTTTGCAGCTTCGTACTTTTTGATCTGTATTAAACCAGAAATAACTGTTAAATGGTTATTAAGATCATGACGATCTGAACGCACGGAAGCGACTAATGAGTTAAATTGTTCAACATGGGTGTTTTCAGAATTTTTAATATTTCTTCTTTCTTCTTTTCTAAAGATTTTACCTAGGATATAAAGTGATGCTATGTTTAGTATCACAACAATAAATAAGTAAATTGGTACTCCTAGAATGCGGAAAACCTCATGGAAATTAACCATGGATGTGATAGATATTAAAATTAAGAAGATTTGTACGAATACAATAATAGCCAATGTGAAAATATTCATATGTATATAAAACAAGGATTCTAAACCAGATATATAATAGAAACCTTTTCCTCTCACTAATATTAATTTTACCTGCTTATTTCAAAGTATATCATAATTTGTGACATAGGGGTCAGACCCTGTCGAAAGACAAATTCCACAAATGGAGGACAATGTACATAAGTAATGTACATTGTCCTCCATTTGTAATTTTCCAAATTGACTGGCACTACTTTTAAGACAGTTCTATGTGCATTCTTGTTTCGCAAACTTCGTGTTTTATTTTACACAGGATATCCATTCTTAATCTGTAACGCTTTTATCAGGAGTTAAAGCACTTATTAGTCCGAGGGTGCTTGGTGGAATGCTAGCAATCAAAAACCACCAGTTGCCTGTAGTAATAGATAAGATTGCAAAAATTATAAGTGACACTGCCACAATAGAAATGCCAAATTTAACTCTAGAGGGTTTTAAAGGCTCTGTCATATTCATATTGATCGATAAAATGACACCTATAATACCCCAACTTGCCATATGAACAAGCATAATGATTCCTAGAAGCATCCCGGCTTTTATCTCAATTCCGAATAAAATTAAAGAAAATAAAACATAGGTGGAACCAAGGGTGAAGTACCAAGAAATCGATCGAGCCTTTTGCCAAATATGGTCATGTAGTTCATCTAAACCGCGTTGTTTTTTGGCCATTCGACGGCCGAACCACCAACCTAATATACCAAATGCTGCTCCTCCATATAATCCTATCATCCCAAGTATTTGTTCACTCATTATTCCTCTCCCCTTTCTTCTAATATAAAAACGTCTTCGATGATGCTATCGAATGCCTTTGAAATGTTGTATGCCAGTTCGAGTGATGGATTGTATTTTCCAGATTCGATGGCAATAATTGATTGTCTTGAAACGCCTACCTTTATTGCTAGCTCTTCTTGCGTCATCTTCTTGCTTTTACGCAAATCTTTGATCCGGTTTTTCACCGTTTCTTCACCTCCGACTAATTTTGTAAAGGTAGCTTTACATCTTTGTGAGTAAAGTGTACTTTACATTTTGTGTAATGTCAAGTAAGCTTTACATTATTGTTGTGTCGGGGTCAGACCCTGTCGAAAGACAAACCATAACTTTTTCCATGCATGGAAGACAGTCTACATTAAATTGCTAGTGCCTATAAGGATTAGTATTTTTTTGAATATAATCTACTACGGGTCGTCACAGATACTATTTTTAATTTTTTTGTAACACACATGAAACTATAGTAAATAAAGAAACGTCAATCATATAAGTGATCTTTTACTATAAAATTTAAATTTATTGTTTCTCGGTCGTATGTATGAGGTTTTGGTTAATTTAATTGAAATTATTCCCTATGTTAGGTGGTACGCTATGAAAAAGAGATTCATGTGGATTATCTTGATTCTAGTTATTGTTGCACTCTCTATTAAAATCTACTTAGACACAAATGATTTTAAGGTAAATACGGTTCAATTAGAATCAAATAAAATGCCTGAAAGTACGGAAATAACCTTGGTCCAAATAAGTGACTTACATAATCATGTTTTTGGCGATCAGAATGATAATCTCATTGATACAGTGAAAAAGTTAAATGCGGATGTGATTGTTATTACGGGCGATCTTATTGATCGAGGTACAGAGAGCTTTGAAAATATGTATGATCTTATTGAGAAGTTAACAGTTATTAACGAGAGGATTTATTTCGTGTCTGGGAATCATGAGTGGGATAATGAAGACACGGAGAATTTTTTTAATGGTCTACGAGAACGAAATGTAAGTCTATTAAACAACACAAATACGCAAATAGAAGTAAATGGGATGATGGTTAATATAGTGGGTGTAGATGATAGCTCGACGGATCATGAAAACATAGAAGAAGCGTTTGATGGCATAGATCAGGAGATTTACACGATTTTGTTGTCGCATTCACCAGGCATTGTTAGTAAATATGAAGCTATTCCAGCTGATTTAATCTTAAGCGGGCATACGCATGGTGGGCAAGTAAGGGTCCCGTTTATTGGTGCCATTGTAGCACCAGATCAAGGATTTTTCCCGGAGTTGGATAAGGGAACGTTTACCATTGGTCCAGAGCAAACGCTGTATATCGATAGTGGTCTTGGTACAAGTATTGCTCCAATACGATTTTTAAACAAAAGCCAGATGAGTTACATTCGAATTACCAATAATAAATAGAGGTGGTTATAGGTTAGACATAGGACATATAAGTTCCAAGCCCTGTCGACAGACGAACCAATGCTATACCCATGCAAGAAAGACAACCTATATTAAGATGTTAGTGCCTAGTCATCACCTATGATATGTCGATTTCGACAATTTACGAGGGATGACTAGGCGCTGTTTTCTTCCTGGTGGATTAATGGGTGCAGAATGGGTGCAACAATTTGGACACCTTTCCTTTTTTAACTATAAAAGGAAGCGCCAACAATAATTAACAGGATAAACAATACAACAATTAATGCAAAGTTGTTGCCGTATCCTCCACTATAGCTCATTTTTTCACCTCCACTTAAAGAAGTTACTATATACTATTTTCATTTTTGCTTTTTGCTGTTGGCGAATATAATGATCTTTCTGAAAAAGATTAAGAATCCCAGCTAAGGCTTCCCAGACATTAGATAATAACTAAAGAGGTGTTTACAACACACGCTTAAGTCTGAGAGTTACTCAACAAGCTGCATGGTGGTGTCAGGAATCTTTGCAATTACAACGTTATACTTGGACCTTTACAACTAAATGGTTCAAGCTTTTTGACTTGTAATGTTTTTCAAGAACGTCAATTAGTAATCCATATATAATGGTGGTTTCAGGAGTTGCAGTAGATGGCAACTAATTTATTTCCTCTTTGGGGGCTGTTGTTTTTATATACTGGGAATTGTTAATTAAATCTTAAGACTATCCAGGTTTCTTTTTTATATTGCAGGGAATACAAGGTGAAACTACAAATATTTTAGAAAGAAGGATGCAAATGGGGATTACTAATTCAACCAACGCATCTACCCAAGAAGCTAAAGAGGAATTAAAGCCATGGATTAGGCGTCTTGCAAGAATTGGATATATGGCAAGGGGTTTGGTGTTTGTGATGGTTGGTATATTAACGTTTATGGCAGCGGTCGGCGTTGGGGGTAACGCGTCAGGTACGCAAGGTATGTTTCGGTCTTTGGCTGGAATGCCTTTTGGAGAGATTTTACTTTGGTTAATTGCGATTGGATTATTATTATATGAAATGTGGTTATTCATTAAAGTTATCAAAGCACCCCAGAATAAAGGGAAGGGATGGAAAGAACTTTTTTCAAGAGGAGCAAGTTTGGTAATTGCCATTATTTATGGTGGACTTATTTATAGTGCTTTTAGCATTGCATTACATGCTGGAAGTAGTAGTGGAAATACGGAAAAAACATGGAGTGCCAAATTATTATCACAACCTTTTGGGCAATGGCTCATAGCTGGATTAGGAATAGCTATCATCGTCTACGGTATATTGGAGCTTTGCAAAGGAATTACGACAAAGTTCATGAAACGTTTTCATACAGAAGATATGAGTGCTCATGAGTATAAAATCGCTAAAAATGCTGGGAGATTAGGTCTAGTTTCAAGAGGAGCTGTGTTTGGGATGATTGGTTTTTTCTTTATTAAAACCGCATGGACTTCAGATTCTGATCAAGCAAAAGGGCTAGATGGTGTTTTATCTGAATTGTCTCAAGAGCCTTATGGACAAATAATACTTGCAATAGCTGCAATAGGATTATTTTTATACGGCGTTTACCAAATCGCCAGGGGAAGATATCAACATATGGGATTAGGAAAATACTGAATTTTTGTTGAAATAACGGGTGACTTCTTTTAGCTAGTTTAGTAAAAGGTAACCATCAACGCTCTCGTGCAGCACAATATCTAACCAATCTAGCTAATTGTGAACCATAGATGAGAATGATGATAGACTTCCCTAATGGAAACAGAAGAACCGTCCCTATGTTTCCACTTTTTGTTTAAACATTATGAATTCGGACAAACGCTTTTTTAAGCGATGTATAGTTACAATGCCGAGTGGCCCCGCCACTCGGCATTCTTTATGTAATTGGAAACATGGGGACGGTTCTTGTGTATCCAAATAGAAAAAGTACGCAGGAGAACCGTCCCCATGTTCACGTTTTTGATTCGAAAGTTGGGTGTATAAAATATCCATCTTGATCAAGAATAACCATGTAAATTATGTTTGAAAGGGAGAGTATGATGGATAATGTTTTGCTTGCTAGAATGCTGTTTGGGTCTTCCCTGATTTTTCATATTATTTTTGCGACATTAGGGGTTGGGCTTACGCTAATGATTCTCATTGCTGAAATAT
Organism: Aquibacillus koreensis; assembly: GCF_025154055.1. Classification (GTDB taxonomy): domain Bacteria; phylum Bacillota; class Bacilli; order Bacillales; family Amphibacillaceae; genus Aquibacillus_C; species Aquibacillus_C koreensis. Next base: position 39,010 of record NZ_JAOALK010000012.1, on the reverse strand, counting down.
TGAGAGTTGTTCGAAAAGACGATGATTATGGAATCCTTGCAAAGAGATGGACCAAAGCTGTCGCTATTTTACTTGGAGTGGCAATTCCATCCGGCACGATTGTAGCTGTCATGCTTGCATTATTATGGCCAGGGTTTATTGAGGTCGTAGGACAAGTCATTGCTTTACCTTTTACGTTAGAAATATTCGCATTCTTTATAGAGGCTTTATTCCTTTCGATTTATGTGTATGCTGCTAGTCGATTAAGTTCTACGATGCGGATCATCAGTGTCTTTTTCGTCGCACTTGGGGCTACTGCATCTGCTGTATTAATTACGAACGTACAATCATGGATGAATACACCAACTGGATTTAATGTTGTGAATGGAGAAATTACAGATGTTCGTCCGTGGGAAGCGGTCTTAAATCCAGCCTTTGGCTATACAGCTGTGCACGTGGCAAGTAGCGCCTATATGGCAACTGCGTTTGTCGTTGCTTCCGTTGCAGCTTATCAATTATTAAAACCTAATTTGAAAGCAAGTGAAAAAACATATCATAGAAAAGGGCTCATGGTTGCACTTGTTTTTGGTGCCATTACATCGATTTGGACTGCAACAAATGGTCATGCATCTGCTGTAGGATTACATAATAACGTACCCGTTAAGCTAGCAGCAGCTGAAGGCCTATTCGAAACACAGTCCAATGCTCCACTAGCGATTTTTGGTACACCTGACCCAGAAGCGAATCGGGTTGTCGGCGGTATTGAGCTACCAGGAATGCTCAGCTATCTGGCAACCGGCTCTCTTGACGGGGTCGTGGTTGGACTAAATGAATTTCCGCGGGACGAGTGGCCACCGCTATTTGTTCATACATTATTTAACATCATGGTAGGCATTGGGACTTTACTTATTGGGCTATCATTTGGCGCGTTAGCTTATCGGTTTATTTTTAAGAAACGAGAATATCCGAATTGGCTGCTCATTCCTATAATAGGAAGCGGACCGCTTGCCATGCTTGGTATTGAAACGGGCTGGATTTTTGCCTGCATTGGAAGACAACCTTGGACAATTTATGGCATACAACGGACTGCAGAAGCGGCAACGAAATCTGCAAACCTCGGCACATTCTTTGTCATCTTTCTTACGCTGTATGTTTTCTTATTAGTCATAACAGCACTAGTAATGCGTTTCTATTTCCGCCGCAATCCACTTATAAATGAATTTAACAGTCAAAGCCCATCGGTTTAGAAGGAGGGAAAATATAATGGAAGCTTATGTTGCGATTATCATCATCTGGTTGTTTTTGTTTTTCTATGCATTAGGGGGAGCGATCGATTTTGGCGCCGGCTTTTGGTCGATGTTTTATTTTGGACGAAAAGATACAACAGCAGCAAGCATAGCTAACTTGTACTTAACGCCTTCCTGGAAAGTAACGAATGTTTTCTTAGTTTTGTTTGTGGTAGCTTTAGTCGGATTTTTTCCGCACGCTGCCTTTACGTTAGGTTCGATCATGATTGTTCCAGTAAGCTTTGTGCTTATTTTACTGATTATAAGGAGCGCTTTTATGGTGTATTCCTATTCGGTACAAAAATACACCAAAGCATTTACATACATCTCTGGCATTACCGGTCTATTAATTCCAGCGCTCATGCTAAGTATCCTTCCAATCATTATTGGAGGGTTTGTCGAAGTGGTTGGTGACCGTCATTATATTCTGTATGACAGGCTGCTCACTAGCCCAACACTGTATGCACACATCGGCTTTGGTTTAGCTGCTGAATTGTTTCTATCCTCGCTATTCCTAAGCGATTATGCGAGAGAAGCGAAATCAATGGAAACGTATAAGGTGTATAGAAAAAATGCGATCATCTTAGGTCCGATCATGATTGGTATGGCTGTTGCTGCAACGATGACACTTATTCCAGAAGCGATGTGGATGGTTGAAAATATGGCAAGTCAATGGCATCTATTTGCATTAAGCGTTATTGTTTTTTCGGTTGGATATAGTGCACTATGGTGGCCTTCGAGGAAAGGGCGAGTCGGGCAGCCTCGGGTTGCTGTCGTATTTATGATGATTCAAATAGGCTTAGCAAGCTTTGCATATGGTTGGAGCCATATGCCTTACATTGTCTATCCAAAACTAACCCTATATGATGCGCTTACAAATAATCAAATGTTTTATTCACTCCTGTGGGGATATGGAATCGGTATGGCCATTATCGTGCCACTATTCTACTGGTTTTGGCGTCTGTTCCTTAAAGATAAGCGGTATCTTACAAATGAAGAAGTGGATGATGTACGGTAACTAGGAGGACATAAAGTGAAGCAACTAAAAGATATTGCCAAAAAACAGAAAAAGGACACTTATTCTCTTTCGTTTACTGCGTTTGTGATTGGGGCGATGACGGTAACACAAGCTTTATTGATTGTGTCGATCGTCATGCTCATTTTTTTAGAAGAGAAGCCGTTTTCAGATGTTATTTCGCAATTAGCAGCGCTTCTAGTTGTGTTTATAGTAAGGGGGATTTTTTCCTATATCCATGGAAAAATCGGTATTGGAATGGCATCGAAAGCAAAAAAACAGTTTCGAGAATCATTGCTTACGCATTACAGCCATAACCCGATTCAAACGTCTATCAAAGGGCAATCAGGTAAACGCGTCACGCTGGTTACAGATGTGGTGGATGAAATCGATCCATACTTTAGTAAATATTATCCACAACGGATCTTATCTTCCATTGCAGCACTCATTTTGTTAGCAGCAGTGTTTTGGCAAAACTGGCTTTCAGGGCTGATTATGCTTGTAACGGCTCCTCTCATTCCCATTTTTATGATTATCATTGGGAAAAAAACGGAGAAAAAGGCACTCCAACAATTGGACAACCTCACTGCCCTTGCAGGGAAATTTTTGGATAGCTTGCAAGGGTTAATCACATTGAAGCTTTTCGGAAAAGGGAGGGAAGAAGCGGCAGCCATAAAACAGAGTAGCGTGGATTATCGTACAGCAACCATGGATGTACTTAAATTCGCCTTCCTTTCATCGCTCGTACTTGAGCTCATTTCGATGCTTGGGATCGCGTTAATTGCGTTGGAGGTTGGACTTCGTCTTGTCGTTTATCAAAACATCTCTTTTTTTGCAGCATTTTTTGTCCTGGCAATTGCTCCTGAATTTTATAAAACGTTAAAGGATGTCGGCAGTGCCTTCCATGCAGGTAAAGGAAGTATTGCTGCTGCCAAAAAAATTGTAGAAGAGCTAGCAGAATCTGATCAGACCATTACTTGGGGGAACGAACGGTTGTCACAAATAGCTGGACCTCCAAGTATCGGGCTGAACAATCTTTCCTTTACGTATGGGGAGGATCATTTTTCTTTACAGGGGATCCAAGCAACATTCGAACCTTATAGCCAAATTGCTATTGTTGGGGCAAGTGGTTCTGGCAAAACAAGCTTACTGCACTTAATTGCTGGGATGTATGCGCCTTCAACCGGAGAAGTCTTGATTAATAAGCAGTCGCTTTTTACCTATGATGAAGGAGAATGGTTCGACAAGCTCATTTATATATCGCAGGACCCTTACATTTTTTCGGGCACCATTAAAGATAATATCCTGATTGCTTGCCCTGGGAAAAATATCTCCGAAGAAGCGCTGAACTATGCCATAGAAAAAGCAGGGCTCACAGAGCTGATCGATCAATTAGAAGATGGCGCCAATACGGTGATTGGGGAAGGGGGCAGAGGTTTATCTGGTGGGGAAAAACAGCGGATTGCACTTGCCCGTGCCTTTTTAAAACGGCCTTCGATTATCTTGTTTGATGAGCCTACCGTCGGATTGGACCTTTATACAGAGAGCATTTTGCAACAATCAATCCAAGAGCTGGCCCAAAACGCGACAATCATTACAGTCGCTCACCGCTTACATACCATCAAACAAGCAGACTGTATTTTGTATCTTGAAAAAGGGACGTTAATTGGAAAAGGTACGCATGAAGAGTTAATGGAAAATACAGAGGATTATTTGACGATGTTAAAAGAACAGCAAGGAGGTATGGCGGGATGACGGAATTAAAATCTGTAATCAAGTTGATGTTCATCGAACGAAAAGATATGTACATTTCAGTATTTTTTGGCGTATTTGCTGGCATATCCACGGTTGCCGTGTTTGCAATCAGTGGTTATATCGTTTCAAAGGCAGCACTGCTTCCCCCGCTTTATATCCTTACGATTTTTGTAGCATTGTTAAAATTATTCACCGTCATTCGTGCCTTTAGCAAATATGCAGAGCGCTATTACTCGCACAAGGCTACGTTTACCATACTAAGTAATGTAAGGACCTATTTTTTTACAAAACTTGAAGGCCTTGCGCCATCCCTTTTTCAAAGGTTTCGCAGTGGTGACTTGTTAGCCCGGGTTGTTGGTGATGTCGAAAGCCTGCAACATTTTTTTCTTCGCGTTATTTATCCACCAATTGTCATGCTCGTTGTTTTTCTTACAACGATTATTTTTACAACACTATTTTCCTTGCCTGTGGCATTAGTCCTTTTAACAGGACTAATCTTGACCGGGTTTTGTATTCCCCTGATTTTTGCTATAAAACAGCGGGGGATCCAATCAAATATACGACAGCTTCGCGCGCAACTGTCTACGGACACAACTGAATTTTTATATGGCTTTTTAGATTTAAAGCTTTATCGGAAAGTCCCTTTGAAAGAAAAGGCACTGCGTCGAACCTCAGACGTTTACATTGGTGAACAAAAAGATCGAGGAAAGCAGGAACAATTAAATTTTGCAGTCAATCACTGGGTTTCGCTCGTTACTTCCTGGTCTGTGCTTGCTTTAGGGGCTTACCTCGTATCTGCGAATGAGCTTGATGGCGTTTTTTTAGCCATGCTTGTTCTCGTGTCATTAACGGTATTTGAAACGGCTACGCCAATGACAGAGGCACCGAGTTATTTCGAAGATGCTAGAAATGCTTCAACGCGGCTGTTTTCTATTATAGATGAAGCTGAAAACGAGCAAGAACGGAAAAACAAAAACAAAGTAGTAGACTTGCAGAAAGCACCGGAAATCGAATGTGCAAATGTTGATTTTTATTTTCCGGGAGAAGATCGTCCTACGCTAGCTAATGTTTCGTTACGCTTACCGAGCGGTTCCAAAACTGCGATCGTTGGACCAAGTGGTTGTGGGAAATCAGCATTGCTGCATCTATTACTAAAGCTTTATTCGCCGTCTAGTGGAACAATTACGGTACAGGGGCAACTGTTAGCTGATTTAGATGAAGATCAGTTTTGGGAAAACATCTCCCCTGTGCTCCAAAGCAATCACTTCTTTTATGGTACGGTCAGAGATAATTTAAAGCTTGCAGGTGAACATATTTCTGACAAGGAAATGAATGAAGTACTTTCGTGGGTAAAACTAGACCATCTATCCTTAGGCGCTACCATTTTAGAAAAAGGGGCAAATCTCTCAGGTGGCGAGCAACAGCGGCTTGCGATTGCTAGAGCTATACTTAAAAAGGGCAGCCTCTTATTTCTTGATGAACCAACCTCATCTGTTGATCCGATTACAGAACAGCGCGTGATGAACAAGTTATTCACACAAGCAAAAGGGAGTACGGTGGTTCTCATCAGCCACAAACTAACCGGATTAGAACAAATGGACCAAATCATCGTGATGGACAAAGGCACAATCATCGAAACTGGAACATACCCCGAATTAATCAAAAGAAAAGGCTACTTCTATCAAATGAAGCAGATAGAAAAGAGCGTCTTTTTATAAAGAGGGGTCCTTCTTTCTTTTTAAAAGGGGTCTGACCCTGTCGAAAGACAAAATTCCACCCAGGGAGGACAGTGAACATGGGGACGGTTCCTGTGTACACAAATGTAAAAGGTGGTAAATGGAAACAGAAGAACCGTCCCTCCGTTTATTTCTAGCAACCTCTATTAATATCAACTAGCATCTAGTTTAGCTAGCATAGATTCGGGTATGTGTAATTGTGAGATACAATTTAAAAATCACAGAGTGAATTGCACTCTAAAATTTTTAGGAGGTATATCATGGTACAAGGTAAAAGTGGAGAAAATCGCAAAGAAAAAACAAACAAAGAGTATGGTCGTCAGGGCAAATATGCAAAAGGAAACCGTAAATCCAGTAATGATAAAAAAGAAGAAGAATAAAAATAAAGCTGCTTTTTAAGCAGCTTTATTTTTATGACAATAGTGGAAACAGGAGAACCGTCCCCATGTTTCCTTAAATGCCAGGAAACCATCCTGGTGTATTTGTAATAATTCCCCACAAAGCATCGGGAACAACAAGTTCTTTTTGCTTATCTTTGTCAAGCTTCGTAACAATGCTATCTTCTCTACCTTCAGCTAATTTCTGTACCCAATCTGGATCAATGATAATTTCTCTACCTATGGCTAAAAGCGGAATGCCAGACTCGACTGCCTTTTGCGCATCCTCTGCACTATAAATAGATCCCACACCAATGAGCGGAACGCGATTGTTGATCGTTTCTAATAAATAGGCGATCCGTGTCTTTGTTAAGTCGTCCACACCTCTTCTAGGAGTGGAATGGAAATCTTGCAGTGATACATGTAAATAATCCAATCCTTGGTCGGCTAGTGTATCAACTAGAGCAAGCGTGTCATCCATTGTGATTCCAGGTGTTTCTGCTTCTTCTGGAGAAAAACGGTAACCAACAATGAAAGGCGATGTAGCATGCTTGTCCACTACACTTTTTACTTTTTCAACAATCGCTAAAGGAAATGCCATGCGTTTTTCAAGGCTTCCACCAAAACGATCGTCTCTACGATTTGAATAGGCAGAAAAGAATTGTTGAATAAGGTAGCCATTCGCTCCATGAATTTCCACACCATCATAACCTGCTTCAATCGCTCGTCGTGTTGTTTCTCCAAAGGCATCGATCATCTCTTCTGCTTCAACCTCAGATAATGCTCTAGGGATAGGGCTGTTCGCACCTTCTGCAGGAATATCACTCGCGCTAACTACATCGCCATCGACTAAATCAGGCGGACACATTTTGCCTCCGTGAAAAATTTGTAAGATAGCTTTTGCGCCTTGGTCTTTAATCGCCGTCGCTAACTGCCTTAAGCTTGGAATGAAGTCATCACTATACGCAGCAAACTCACCTGGAAACCCTTGTCCATTTCGGGTGACATTGGTACACGCAGTAATAACCATACTTACGCCAGCGGACCGACGTGCATAATAGTTCACCTCTTGCTCTGACACTGTCCCATCCGGATTCGATGAGAAGTTCGTCATTGGAGCCATCACGATACGGTTCTTAAGCTCTATACCATCCGGTAAGGTATAGGAAGAAAGAAGTTTATTATTGTTATTTGTCATCAATCTGTTTCCCCCTTTTTAACATATAAAAGCAATCATAATGAAATTAACGGCCCCTGTACACTTTTTTGCTTTTCTATTTTAACCAAGCTACCTATGGAAGGTGTAATATTTTGGATGATGACTAGGAACTACTAAGTTAAGGGGAGTTTGGCCAAGTTGATTTAAATGGAAATATAGCTCGTTTTTCGCTAAATCGATTAAATCATGTCATAATGAAAGAAATCAAGACAGTTAGGATGACAGGATGAGACAACAAATAGAGGTAAAGTTACATGCAAAATCGGTAAAAGATATAACAAAAGGCTATCCACTACTTGCTAAAGAAGCGATGGAAAGCTCAGAAGTGGCGATGGAAGAAGGAAGTCTCCTTCGCATCGTAGATCCAAATGGCCGGTATATTGCGACAGGCTATTACGGTTTGCAAAATAAAGGAATTGGCTGGGTTTTAACGCGTAAAGAAACGGAAAAAATAGATGCGGCGTTTTTTGCTACAAAGATGAAGGAAGCAATAGCGAAGCGTGCGCGCTTTTATGACGCGGAAGATACGACTGCTTTTCGCGTGTTTAATGGGGAAGGAGATGGAATCGGTGGGTTAATCATCGATTTCTTTAACGGCTATTATTTGGTGAGTTGGTACAGTGAAGGTATATATTCATTCCGTGACGACATTTATCAGGCATTACATGAAGTCGTAGAGGTCCGTGGCCTTTATGAAAAATTACGTTTTAATACGAATGGCCAATATTTGGAGCAAGATGATTATGTGTCTGGGGAAAAGGGAGACTTCCCGTTAATTGTTATGGAAAACGGGATGAACTATGCCGTAGATTTAAATGATGGGGCAATGACAGGGATATTCCTAGACCAACGTGAGGTAAGAAAAGCCTTACGAGATCATTATGCAGAGGGGAAAACGGTACTCAATACATTTTCCTATACCGGTGCATTTTCTGTAGCTGCTGTTCTTGGAGGAGCGACAGGGACAACGAGTGTCGACTTAGCAAAACGAAGCTTACCAAAGACAATCGAGCAATTTGCAGTTAACGGCATTGACTACGAGGCACAGGACATCAAAGTGATGAATGTGTTTGATTACTTTCGTTATGCCGAGCGTCATGGTTTGAAGTTTGATGTGGTTGTATTAGATCCGCCAAGCTTTGCGCGGACAAAGAAAATGACATTTAGTACGGCAAAAGATTATCCAAAGCTACTTAAAGATACGTTGAAAATCACGAATAATGGCGGATTAATCATAGCCTCCACCAATAACGCAAGCTTTAACATGAAGAAGTTTAAATCATTCATTGATAAAGCATTTACCGAAACGAATACACGTTACAACATTTTAGAAGAATATCAATTACCAGAAGATTTTACTGTGCCACATAACTATCCGGAATTTAACTATTTAAAAGTGGTGTTTATCAAGGTAATGAACTAGGAGGTGTGACGAAATGAAATACAATAAAACAATCATGACGAAATTAATAAACCAACATCGAGAACTACATGATGAGTTAAAAAGGCTTAAAGTCGAAATGGACTTAGAAAAAAATTACGCCATCAAAGCACTCTATTATTCCTACGTAGCGAATAGCGGCAAATACATGGAAGCATACCAAAAACTAGACCGCCCAAAATAATGGAAACATGGGGACGGTTCTTGTGCACACAAATATGTAATATAGGGCTAAATGGAAACGGGAGAACCGTCCCCCTGTTTCTGTTATACTATAAATGATTTTCATAAATACTTATTATCGGAGGAACACATGCTTACATTTGAAGAAAAGCTAGAGATTATTGGATCTTTTCCGGAGTTGCATCGAAAAGACGTGTCACTTGGTCGGGTCAATTTTCATTATGAAGATAGTATCCAGGATAAAACGTTGGTGGTGTACCATCTCCATCCGAATGGAAACGGATTTGTGTACGCGGAATTGATTGAAAATGATAACATTGAAACTGACCATAAAGGCATGGTTAATATACGTGATTTCACAGAGCAACAGCTTCGTAACATTATTCAAGAATCCATTGCATCCTTGTCTGAGTCTACGTTCGAGGAATTTTGGATAAATAAGGAGAAACAAGTGCTAAGAGTTGTCCATGATTTTGACCTGTGGAACATCTATGCAGAAGACATGTTGGACGGTACATTTCCTACCTATAATGGAGCTGCCAATTACTTAGAGCAAGAAGGATTTTGGCGTAAGTGATGGTATAATTTATTAGAATAAAAGTGTCAGGCACTAGACAAGGACAATTGTCTAGTGCCTGACACTTTTTTATATGTTAGGAAAACACAGTTTTTGCATTCATATATCTAGTAATTAAATTTGAAATAATAGATAATTCAATTGAATGGATAGAATAGTAATTAGTTATCGTGGAGGTAATCTGATGATGGAACCCTTAACAATAGATGACATAAAAGATATGTTTACAACGATTGTCTACAGCAGAGGTTATAGTTATTATCGTGAAGGCCGTGTTAGCGATTTGTATCATGACACTACTAAAAATATGTGGAGTGCTAAAGTAAAAGGATCAAGATCCTATCTTGTGACGATTGAAGAAGATGAGGACGAAATTTCTTCCGAGTGCAACTGTCCGGCATTTAATCAGTATTGGGAACCTTGCAAACATATAGCTGCCGTCATGCTTGAAATTTATAGTAATTCAGCAAGGTCCAGTAATGCTGCAGTCTATAATCAATTTATGCTTGATAGAAATCGAATAAAGCAAGAAAATTTTCACATGCAACAACAGGAAATCGAGAAACAGAACGCAGAAAGACAAGCCATCTATGTCAAACAGCTGACGAATCAATTTATACAAAACCTTTCTAGTTATGCACAAGAAAATTCAGCGCATAAGAGAGGGGTAAAGAAATCTCCTTTACAAGTAGAATGGATCATTAAGTTAAATCACTCCTACTATGCGAAAAGCCAACTATTATCCCTGGAAATGAAGGTCGGGCAAAAGCGAACCTATGTAGTCAAAAAAATAAAAGCCTTTCTTAATGCCGTGAAATTTCAGACACAGTATCCTTTTACAAAGCATTTCACCTATGACCCAACTGAACAGGAGTTTACACAAGAAGACCGAGCAATTATTGATTTATTGCTGGATGCCTTGAAATTTGAAGAAGCCTACCAGAAAATGCAATCTGATTATTACCGAGGATCAGGATGGGATGAACGCGCGCTTATGATTCCCCCAATGATTGTTGATCAACTTCTTAACCATTTTGCAAAAGAGGTGGTTCGTTTTGAAACGGATGGTAAAGCGTATGATCAAATTAACCTCTATCAGTCTGATCTACCTTTTTCTATTCAGTTGGATAAAGGGGGATTAGACGGGTTTCAATTGGACTTATCAGAGCTTCTAACCGTTCAACATTTGGATTTGTACGGTTTCATTATGTCCGAGAATAATTTTTACAAAATCTCTGATGAGCAACAGTTACTGATTCAGGAGCTAAAGAAATTAATGAACAGGTCACATAGTCCTTTGCTGCCAATTGCTAATGATCAAATTGAGCCGTTTATATCTCAGGTTGCACCTAGAATTGGCAAGATTGGTAAAATGGCGATCTCGGATAAAGTATCAAATGATATTGTGAAATTCCCTCTCCAGGCAAAGCTTTATGTCGAACGTATGGATGATCTTCTCCATGTTACATTAGCGTTTCACTATGGTGAACATAAGATTAATCCGTTTGAAGAAAAGGCTTTGGACAATGGGGCTCCAATCATAATGAGGGATGCAGAGAAAGAACAAGCGATTATGGATGAGATCGAAACGACTTCTATAAAGCTTAATGGTAAACAACTTTATGTAGAAGGGGAAGCAGAAATCTTTGCATTTTTATATGAAATTCTCCCACAACTTGAGGACAAAACAGAAATTCTACTAACCAATGCAGTTAAGTCATTCATTTTACCGAACAGTCAAGCCCCAGTTACCAACATTGATGTAGATTCTTCAGGTAATTGGCTAGAAGTAAACTTTGATATGGCAGGGATTGATCAGGAAGAGGTCAAAAATATCCTCCAATCCGTTGTTGAAAAGAAAAAGTATTATCGTCTTCCAAGTGGTGCATTCGTTTCACTAGAATCGGAAGAACTCCAAATGATGCAGAACGTGTTGGATGAGTTTAAGATTCAGCCGTCACAATTGGAAAAGGAAACCATTCAGCTTCCGATATACAGAGGCATGCAACTTGATGAGATCGTAGATAAAGAGAACGGAAGCTATGCCAAGTACGGCAAGCAGTTTCGTCGACTGTTAAACCGTTTGAAAAATCCCGAAGAACTAGAATTCGATGTTCCGGATTCCTTGCAAGCGGAGTTAAGAGACTATCAGTATTTCGGTTTCCAATGGCTTAAAACACTGAAATATTACCGATTAGGAGGGATTCTTGCAGATGATATGGGGCTTGGAAAGACATTGCAATGTATTGCCTACATATTATCTGAAAAGCTAGTAAATAAAGACAACATGAAGCCAACGTTGGTTGTTGCTCCTGCATCGTTAGTCTATAACTGGAAAAATGAATTTCAAAAATTCGCTCCGGAGTTAACCGTTGAGGTAATAATCGGAAACCCGCAAGAACGGGTTGAAAATTTACAAAGTGAGTTGTTGCCAGATGTGTGGATTACTTCTTATCCGACATTGAGACAGGATATTGATACCTATCGTCAACTTACATTTAGCACACTTATATTGGATGAGGCTCAAGCTATTAAAAATCATACAACAAAAACGGCAAAGGCGATCAGAGATGTTCAAGCTGAAACATGCTTTGCGCTTAGTGGAACACCGATTGAAAATTCAATTGATGAGCTATGGTCCATTTTTCAAACGGTAATTCCAAATTTCTTTCCTAATCAGAAGGCATTTCGTCAACTTGAACCAGTAAAGGTTGCAAAGATGATTCGCCCGTTTTTGTTACGTAGGGTGAAGAAGGATGTATTAAAGGAATTACCTGACAAAATAGAAACAGTGACCTTTTCTGAACTAACGAATCAACAAAAAAACCTGTACTTGGCCTATTTGGAAAGAATCCAAAAGGAATCAAAGGAATCGATTCAAGGAGAAGGCTTTCAAAAAAGCCGTATGAAAATCCTAGCTGGTTTGACGAGACTTCGCCAATTATGTTGCCACCCTTCCTTGTTTTTGGATGATTACAATGGAGATTCGGGAAAACTTCAACAATTAGTTGAAATTGTCAGTAATGGTATGGAAAATGGTAGACGAATGTTGATCTTTTCACAATTTACGAGCATGCTTTCCATTATTCGTGAACAGTTAACGAATGCTGGTTTAGACTTCTTTTATCTGGACGGTCAAACGGCTCCAAAAGAACGGGTCAACATGGTAGATCAATTTAATCAAGGAGAAGCTGACATTTTTCTAATTTCTTTGAAAGCAGGAAATACTGGACTTAATCTAACTGGAGCAGATACGGTCATCTTGTATGATCTTTGGTGGAATCCAGCCGTAGAAGAGCAAGCGGCAGGAAGAGCGCACCGAATTGGACAAAAGAATGTGGTACAAGTCATCCGATTAATCACGCAAGGTACGATTGAAGAAAAAATCTATGAGCTCCAACAAAACAAAAAGGAACTTATTGAAACAGTAGTCAAGCCTGGAGAAGAAAGCCTATCAAGAATCACGGAAGAGGAAATTAGGGAAATATTAAATATTTAGGTGTAAACAGGGGGACGGTTCTTGTGTTCACGAATGGTGTAAAAGCGACGGGTTTTTAGCGGCAAATATGTAGATTAATATTTTGGCGTAAGTAATGAATGTAGTGCCTGTGACCGCACGTGAATTGTCGGTGTAGACATTTGACGGGTGATTACAGGCACCGGTTTATCATGGTACGTGTTTTTATTTAACGACTAATACGGGGCAATTAGCAAGATTGGTTACCGTATTACTAACACTACCAAGGACAATTTTTTTCACACCTGTATGCCCCCGATTTCCAATCACAATTAGATCGAATTCCTCATCATTAGCAAATGTACAAATCTCCTTCGCTTGATCCCCTTCTAAAATATGATAATTAACTTCTGTAATTGCATCTGTTAATCTGTTTTTTGCATCTGAGAGAATAGTTTCGGACACGTTTTCTGTTACGTTAGACTGTTGATGATAAACGTTACGATCATCACTAGCTGTTGCATTTGCGGAGTTATAAATTATAGGAGTAATAACGGATTCAAAAGTATCCGTATCCCTACTAGCAGCTGTGCCATTGTACACATAAGTCACTGTCAACGAAGCATCATGAAGCTTAGCCATTTTTTCCGCCGTCTTTAATGCTTTGACACTTCCTTCTGTTCCGTCGAACGCGATTAATATTTTTGAAAATGTTCTAGTGTTACACATTATGATCCACTCCCTTTTTTAGTAAAAAGCGATAAAAAAACAAATTTTATTTGGTTAATAACGGTGCGTTATTTTTGTGATGCTGATTGGTTAAGTAGCTTTTGAGTAATGCAAGCGTTTTTTGTGCGTCCTTCCCCTTGATAACCATTTTTACTTCCTTATTGCTTTTACAAGTGAGTAAAAAGGATATTAATCTTGATAGGTGATCAGAGCGTATCAGGCGTTGTTGATCTAACAAGTAGATGGAGCCATTAAAATTCTTCATTATCTCATAGATGGTAAGCATGTTTTGAACAGGGATATAATCTTTAATTACAACTTTTGTGGATAATAGTTGTGTCATTTTTTTCCTCCTTATCATTTGCTTGCTATATATTTACACGTTTATGCTCCTGTTGAAACGCTTCATTTGTTTAAGAATACGTAACGAATGTAACAAACATATGTTAATTGTGTTTCAATAGGAACATATCACTATTGTCGTACACCTAAACAAAAAAGAAGTAACCGCCCTCGATTAAGGGGAACGGCTACTTCTTTTGAATTACTGATCAAACTTTGGTCATCCGCACATTATGCGTTCTGTTGTCACTTTCGCGAGTGGTTGCCGCCACTCGATTTTTTTTTAAAAAAATCAGTTTACAAATTTAACAGCGCTTAATGGCACTACAAAAAAATTTAAAACCATGCTCTATTCGAAGGCGTTACTTTACGAGATAAGAAGCCAAACAAATATAAACGCATCATATCTTTCGTGAGATCGCGTAGCTGTTCAGGGGTGAATAATAAATCCCCAGAGTCGTCAGGTGTTTGCCAGTCATAACGGATAAAACCATCTTGCTTCCCAAGGTTCCGTACTTTCATGTGATACGTGTTATAGATCGTTTTCTTAACGGTAGCAAGGTCATCCTGGACAGAAGCAATCACTGTATCTAATTTATCCAAATATACAATCTTAGCGATCAATTGCTCGTTTTCAAAGAAAGCATAATCTTGTTTAAATACTTTAAGTACCATAGGTAAAACAATATATGCGTGTAGAGTCGTGTTCATCTGTTGATTAAGCATGTAAAAACACTCGCTTTTTATTTTTTATTATAATACGAACAAACGTTCTTGTAAATATGAAGTGTATTTCTAGTCTTAGCCATGGCATGGTTTGGTATGCGGTGCTGGATGGAGTTGTTACTGTGCTATTCTTCGTTTAGGATGCGGGAAGTTTCGATTCGTAATGGTTGCGGCTGTCTGCGTTGTGGGCAGCGTTTGATTCACATTTAACAAAAATAGTGAAGGATTTAAGAGACTAGAATGTTAAAATGAGCTAAGTGGTATTATGAACTTTGGGAGGAAATATGAAAAAATTAAAACGTACACTCAAAAGGTTTTTCATCCTAGTTTTTATTTTAGTCGCATTTATGTATCTAAATAACACTTCCTTATTTACTAAGGATACTGATAGAGAGCCTTTCTTGTTAGCTCATCGTGGATTAGCACAGACTTTCCATATGGAAGGAATTACTGGTGAAACATGTACTGCGGAGCGAATTTACGAACCTGATCATCCTTATTTAGAAAACACCATCCCTTCCATGGAAGCGGCTTTTGAAGCTGGGGCAGATGTGGTAGAGATCGATGTTCATCCCACAACAGACGGAGAATTTGCTGTTTTTCATGATTGGACACTGGAGTGTAGAACAGATGGAGAAGGCGTAACGAGAGAACACACGATGAAAGAGTTAAAACAGCTAGATGTTGGTTATGGCTATACGGCTAATAACGGAGAAACGTACCCTTTTCGTGGGAAAGGAGTCGGGTTAATGCCTACATTAGATGAAGTGCTGTCCCATTTTCCAGATCAGTCTTTTTTAATTCATATCAAAAGTAATGACCCAAATGAAGGGGAGCTTTTGTCCCAATATCTTCGTAAGTATCCAGACGAACGGTTAAAAGAGCTTACCATTTATGGTGGCGACAATCCAATCGCAACGTTGAAAGATAAACGCCCTGAACTACGCGTCATGTCAATGGATACGTTAAAAGGGTGTCTACTTCAATACGCAGCAGTTGGGTGGACAGGGTATGTACCGGCATCGTGCGAAAATACGCAATTACATATCCCAGAAAAGTTTGCATCCTATTTGTGGGGATTCCCAAACAAATTTATAAACCGAATGGAAAATGCTAACACAAGGGTAGTCCTCGTTAAGGGTGATGGCAAATGGTCGGAAGGTTATGATGAAAAAGAGGATATAGGAGATCTTCCTACAAATTATACAGGTGGAATATGGACAAATCGTATTGACATTATTGCTCCTGTTTTACAAAAATAAATGCCATAAACCTGTGAGCCACCTGTGATATGCCGTTTTTAACAGATCAGGTGGCGAACAGGCACTATTTGTTTTTTCTACATAAAGTTATTATCGAAGGAATAAAATTGAAAAGTCATAAAAAATTATGGTAGTGACAGGCTATTATGGAAAGTTTTATTCTTAAGAGGGAATTATAGGTGTTACTTATCCTAGGTAAGTGTGGGAAAATTTACAAACATCCTCATTACTAAACGATCGGATCTTTATACCAAGAACTAATCAGATTCTGCTCCTTCATCATCGATAACTTCCGTATTATTGTTTATATTTTCGGTGTCTGGTTGACTTTGACCAGATAAGTAAAGTATTTGAAAACCAATCCCTATTAGTACGATGGCTACTAAAAACCAAACAATCACCCATGCTTTTGAATGATGCATCAACACACCTCCTTACCTAACTTTATCGAAGCATTTAAACTTTTATGACAGTTAATTGTTTAATGAGCAGACCCCTATATTAAAAATCATAAATAGTGAAAAAACTTCTCTAAAGTTATACACTGTTTAAAGTGATAAGAGAATCAAAGATAAATAGCTTCTGAGTTTCATACAACATTGTAGAAGGGTGATAGAAATTTGAATAAGAATAAACGGTTACAGTTGGCTTTTCTGTTAGGCTCCCTTTCCATATTAGGTCCTTTCACGATCGATATGTATTTGCCTTCCTTTCCAACGATTGTAGAAGATTTTGATACAAAAGCTTCATTAGTACAAATAAGTTTAACAACATGCTTGCTAGGTCTAGGTTTAGGGCAGTTAATCATTGGGCCTATGAGTGATGTCCAAGGTCGACGCAAACCTTTGATTATTTTTCTCGGCTTGTACTTACTATCTTCGTTGGCTTGTGCGATTGCACCTAATATCTATACATTGATTGTTTCCCGTTTTATCCAAGGGTTTGCAGCGGCAGGGGGACTGGTTATTTCAAGGGCGATTGTTCGGGATTTATATAACGGACGAGAGCTAACGAAGTTTTTTGCTACGTTGATGTTGATTGGGAATCTTGGCCCAATTGTAGCACCGATCATGGGTGGTGCTATTCTAACTTTTGCAGATTGGAAAGTGGTTTTCCTTGTCTTGGCTAGCGTTAGTTTGGCTTTAACGCTAACTGTAGTATGGAAGTTGGAAGAAACATTACCGACAGAAAAGCGCATCCCTAGTAATTTGAAGAAAGTGATTGGGAATTTTGGCTCCTTATTGAAGGACCGGGAATTTGCGGGTTATGCTTTTGCGCAAGGTTTTGTGATTGCTGGAATCTTTGCCTATGTATCTGGGATTCCTTTTGTTTATCAAAATATTTATGGCGTTTCGCCGCAAGTGTTTAGCTTCTTATTTGGTATAAATGGTGTTGGATTAATCATTGGTACACAAATTGTAGGGCGAGTAACGATTGTATCTGAGAAGACATTTTTGAAGATCGGCTTAGCTCTTTCTAATTGTTCTGCTATTATATTGCTTACTGCTCTTCTGTTAAAGGCACCAATCGTAGCTGTGGCGATTCCGATTTTCTTTCTAGTCATGTCTATCAGTATTATTGCGACATCCTGTTTTTCTTTAGCAATTGAATCAAAGGGACATATTGCAGGAAGTGCATCTGCATTACTAGGTGTATTACCATTCGTACTCGGATCATTAGCTGCCCCACTTGCGGGAATAGCAGGGGAACATACAGCAATTCCAATGGGGATTGTTATCCTATCAGCAAGCGTATTAGCCTTTTTGTCCTATTTTATATTCGTTCGAAAAACGTCATTAAAAATAGAAGGTACGAAACAGGTAGTGCATAATAACTTATAGAAGAGGTCGGGGTCTGGCCCTCCGTATGCGGGGGTCAGACCCCTTTTGTGGACATTTGTCCATGAGAAGGGTCAGACCCCTGTACTTCCAAGTTATCCTAAAATATGAGATACTCTAGAAAATTGAATAATAGAAAGGTGTCTTTTAAGTGGATTTGCAACAAGAATTATCTAGAAATGGTCACTCGGTAGCTGCTGAACTACTAGCAAATCTAACCGCAAGTGATCATTTTCTTGAAGAACTTTCTTTGATTTTAAGAGAATGTGTTGCTTCAACAAGTAATCTTCCTGACGATATGCATATCTTGTACACGCAGTTAGTGCATGTAACTACTTTTCAGAAAAAATACAAACCTATATTATTACGTGATTTAGAAATTATATTATCTGAAACTATCAATCCCACAAATGATCCACCGGTAATCTATATCGATGAACAGGAAGAAGCGGAAGTTATCTCCCTGTATCAAAAAGCCTTCAAAGGTAACGCAGATGCCCAGTTTCAACTTGGTCACTTTTATAAGTCAATCGAGCGCGGTGGTTGGGCCTTTGACTGGTTTCAAGCAGCAGCCGAAGCCGGTAGTGCGGATGCGCTTTATTGGTTAGGTAATGAATATTTTGTTGGAAAAGTTGTGGAACATGATTTGGAAAAAACGTATTTTTATTATAAAGAAGCTGCCGAAAAAGGTCATGGGGACGCGCTAAACAATTATGCGGACATGTATTTGCGTGGGGAGTATGTGGAAAAGGATGAAAAGAGAGCGCTAGAAATTTTTATGGAAGCCGCTGATAAAGGCGTACCAGAAGCCATGTACACCCTTGGTTATATGTATGAAAACGGTGTTGGGACAGAAATAGACATGGCAGAATCCAAGCGATGGTTTACCGAATCCGCACTTGCTGGTGATGTGTTTGCGGCAAATCGCCTAGGACATGAGGCAGTGGAAGATGGGCGAGGGGACGAAGCAATAGAATGGTATCAAATGGCAGCTGATCGTGGTGACTCTTATGGGGAGTTTAATCTTGGTCTTTGTTATGAGAGTGGGATTGGTACCCAGGTTAATATGAAAAAAGCGAAATATTGGTATCAAAAAGCTGCTTTAAAAGGTGATGATCAGGCAAAGCAGCGGTTGGGGGAGTTATGAATTTTTATGGTAGTGTCTGTACACACTGTGATACGTCAGATTCGACATTTTACGGTTGATGACAGTAAATTTAAATAGAGAGGTCTGTGAGATTAGTATATGGTGCCTATTTCCATTGACGAATTTGTAAACAAAAAGATTGATGAAAAGTCAAATAACAATAAAAAAGAAATAAAGAAAAATATCCTAGCGGCTGCTAAAAGGAGAAAAAACGGTATTGGTTGCATGCAATGTAATCAACCAATATGGGTAATTGGTTCAGGTATTGTAGGTTCGGATATGTGTTTCACTTGCATAACAGGAGAAGCGGATGACTCTGAAGATTATGAACTAGATCTTGTTTTGTAAGCGTAATGAATTTAAAAATATTAGATTAAGTCTTTGTTATGAGAGAAGGATTGGAATCGAATTTTTAAGATGAAAAGCTGCTTTAAGAAGTGATGATCAAGCGAAGCAGCGGTTGAGGGAGTATTAAAAATTATCGCACTTATTGCAGTGCCTGTGCCTAGCCATGACTTGTTAGTTTCGACAGATTACGGGAGGGTACAGGCACTATTTTAATGTCACGAACCCATCTATATAGATTGTCTTCAGTCAACACAAGTCGGAATTGGGAGACATCTCTATTGTAGTTTTCTTTATTACTCTTCCATGTTTTTTTAGTTAATATTCATCAATCTATATGATTAGTAAATGAACAATTATTAAATCATATGAATCCTTTGGCCTATGTCAAAGGATATATTTCCTTGGAAATAACTGTGGGGAATTGAGGTGATATGTCGAATCAGTCCTTACGCTAATACGAAACCAAACTATTGTTAACCACAGACGACACACACTTCCATGAAACGTTTCCTAACTATGCACCGTATATACTAGTAGAAGTACACTATAGGGGGCGTTTTGATGTCGGGATCCATATTCTTTAAAGATAACTTTTTTTCAGCGGGTATCACGGAGATTTATAATGAAAACCAAGAACAAATCGGTTCACTAAATCTAAAAAGTGCTTTTTCATCAAGTGTTGAAATACTAGACAGAGATGGGAATGTCATGATAAAAGGAAACTTTCCATTTTTTTCACGTGGGTGGAGTGTAAAGGATAAGCATGATCAAGAGATTGGTAAACTAAAGCAACGTCTTTCTTTTTTGTCGAAAAAATTTGTTTATCAATCTTATAGAAGTGGAGATTATATCATTAGATCAGAAGCATTTTCTAAGGATTATGATATTTTGGATCAAAATGAATCGTTAGTTGCAGAATTCAGGAAAATAAGCAACTTCTTCCAATCGTCTGCATATAACCTTAAAAACCATTCATCCAACCTATCAAACGAAGAGTTAATCGCTGTTGTCATGGGGGTTAATATGATCCAAAAACAAAACAGTGCTGCAGCTAGTAATGGTGCTGCAGGCGGTTCGTAAGTTTACATTTAACGGCTCTTATCTGAATTATTGTGAACGAGGAGACCATTTAGATGGACAGTTGTTAGCCTAAATGGTCTAATTTCACCATTTCTTACAACAGAACACAGTACCCATTTTGTTGTTGTGAAATAGGTAATCTTAATAAATATAATTTTTTATAAATATTTAAACAAACGTTTAATTAAATTGCGGTATAGGAATCTATCATCCTATGTCAAAGAATATATTTCCTTGGAAATAACTGTATGGAATTGAGATGTTATGTCGAATCATTTCACCTGAAAAGCTGTTAATATAAAATTCGGAAGTAAACAAGGGTGAACAAGGGGACGGTTCTCCCGTTTCCATTTCGAAAACAGGAAAATCGTCTCGATGCATATAAAACGGAGGTATTGCGTCTTTGTCACTAGTCATATAATGCGATTAATCATGGCTAAGAAATGGAAACATCTCGGTTTGATTAACCGAGATTTTTTAGCGGAATTCTAGAATGCTGAAGTCCAACCACCGTCAGCAGTGACAACTGTGCCGTTTAAGAAGCTCGAGTCATCTGATGCTAGGAATAAAGCTACTTTTGCTATTTCATCTGGTTGTCCAATACGAGGGATAACACCCTGTACCACTTTTGTGCGCTCCATGCCAAACTGATTAATATTTTTCATGGAAGAAGAAATATTTGTTTCTACGGCACCAGGAGCGATTGCATTACAACGGATCCCTTTTTGTGCGTACATAAAACCAGTGTTTTTTGTAAGACCGATGACGGCATGTTTAGATGCACCGTAAGTAGCTCCTGCATGCGCACCACTAATGCCACCAGTGGAAGCAGTATTAATAATAACACCGCTTTCTTTTTCTAGGAAAATTGGTAATGCTTTACGCATTGCTCGCATTACACCTTTTGTATTTATATCAAAAATTAAGTCCCAACGCTCATCAAGAATATCCCCAACAGGTTCAAATCCATCCATAATACCAGCATTGTTAACTAAAATATCTAACGTTCCAAATTCACTTACAGCTGTATCAATCATCGTGTCAATATCTTCTTGTTTCGCAACATTCATCTGAACTGCTTTAGCAATACCATTCTGATCTGTAATCGCTTTTACTACAGCCTTAGCACCATCGATGTTTAGATCAGCAACAATTACTTTTGCTCCTTCACTTGCATACATTTCTGCAATTGCTTTCCCCATGCCTGAAGCTGCCCCAGTAACGATCGCCACTTTGTCCTGTAATTTCATCCTATATCCCTCCAAATGTTTTAGAAACTTATTGAACATGTGTTCATTAAAAGTATAATAGGTATAGAAAAGAAGTACAAACAACGGAATGTTGAATTTATGTTGACTAATCAACAAGTATTACAAAAGGTGTACAATAAGAGGTGAAATATTTTGAAAAAAGATTTGCGTATTATAAAAACAAAGGAAAGTTTGCGTCATGCTTTAATAAGTTTACTTAAAACGAAGTCGATCGAAACTATTTCTATTGCAGAACTATGTCGGTTAGCACAAATAAATCGAGGTACATTTTATCTGCATTATAAAGATGTGCATGAGGTGTTTAAGGAGTATTTAGATGTTATTGTAGAAGATCTGAGAAAATCCTATGAAGAACCTTATTACAAGACAAACTATAAAATTAAAGATATTACGGCAGACATGATCAAAATTTTTCATCATGTAAAAAAATATCAAGATTTTTATCAAATAATTTTTGATGAACGGATTCCAATGATGTACTATTATCTCCTGTTCGACACGGTCAGAACATTTATGCGGGATTCTATAGAAGAAGGTCTGCTAGCGGCGCAACATGAGTTAAAAGTAGACTACTTAATTAGCTATCAAACAAATGCAATCCTAGGCATCTTAATAGAATGGCATCGACAAGAATACAAAACATCTATTACAGAGTTAAACAAGCAATTGTTCATGATCATATCAATTCATGATCCATTCAGGATGCAGTAGAACGAATAAACGGAAACAGGGGGAAGGTTC
Organism: Aquibacillus koreensis; assembly: GCF_025154055.1. GTDB lineage: Bacteria > Bacillota > Bacilli > Bacillales > Amphibacillaceae > Aquibacillus_C > Aquibacillus_C koreensis. The sequence continues at coordinate 16,501 of NZ_JAOALK010000012.1, read as the reverse complement.
TCCTGTTTCCGTTTACCGTTTTATTCCATTTCTGTGTACAGGAGAACCGTCCCCCTGTTTCCATCTTAAAATTAAGGCAGTATATTCCCCGCCGCGCGATAGATGCTATACCATTCTTCACGAGTAAGGTGAACTTCGCTTGCTTTGATACAGTCTACTAATCGTTCTTCATTCATCGTTCCAATGACAGGTTGCATGTTCGCTGGGTGTCGTAGTAACCACGCAATAGCAATTGTTGTATTGGAGACACCATATTTTGCAGCAACCGCATCAATTTCTTTGTTCAATTCCGGGAACTTTTCGTTTCCGAGGAATACCCCTTCAAAAAAGCCGTACTGGAAAGGGGACCAAGGCTGGATCGTAATATCGTTTAACCTGCAATAATCAAGCACACTGCCATCGCGATTTACTGCAGATTCATTTGTCATATTGACATTGATACCGCTTGAGATCATCGTTGTGTTTGTAATACTTAATTGAAGTTGGTTCGCAACGATCGGTTGTTTCATGTATTTTCTTAAAAGCTCCATCTGCATTGGATTTTGATTGGAAACCCCGAAATTCCTTACTTTCCCTGCGCTTTCAAGAATATCGAAGGCTTCTGCAACCTCTTCAGGCTCCATAAGTGCGTCTGGACGATGGAGAAGGAATACATCCAGATAATCTGTTTTTAGACGCTTTAGGATTTTATCAACTGAATTTAAAATATGTTCCTTGGAAAAATCGAATGTGCTTACATCAGGGCGAATACCGCATTTAGACTGAAGAATGATTTTTTCTCGGACATCATCATTCATATGAACAGCGTCAGCAAATATCTCCTCACATTTACCTGCCCCATAAAGATCGGCGTGATCAAAAAAGTTTGCACCATTTTCTAATGCTGTCTGGACAAAGCTTTCCGCCTCATTTTTGTTAAGGGAATCAATTCGCATACAACCAACTGCAACAACAGGCACTTCTAGTTCACTTGTACCAAGCTTCATTGTTCTCATCCTGCTCGTCTCCTTCTGGAAATAATTAGTCTTCTTTTTTGTGATAATGAGCTAAACCAAATCAATTATATCAAAGTTTATAGTGGAAATCTTTTCATGTGACTGGATGCTACTAGGGTGAACCTCGCTTCGCATCTAGAAAATGTCAAGCACCAAACGTAGAAATCTTCCATGGACAGTGTCTGACATTCTCTTTCAACAGTCCGGTTATTTTATATGCTATTGTTTTGCAATACTTTCTTCTGGAGCTTGCTCTACCCGTTTTATAAAAATGGAAAGAAGTAGACTTATCACGCCTATGACAAGGATCATGACATAGGCATCACTAATTCCTTGGATGGAAGCTTCCATCAGTAAGTGTTCTTTCGTCCCTTCAGCCGAAGCTGCCACCATTTCTTGTAAATGATCTTTTGTTCTCGTTGTCATAATAGTGACAAGCAACGATGTTCCAATGGCACCAGCTACTTGTCTAGCTGTATTGGAAATGGCAGTACCATGTGCATTTAGACTAGCTGGTAGTTGATTTAATCCGGCTGTTTGTAGTGGCATTAGAAATAACGCCATTCCGATTCTTCTGCCTGCGTACATGAGAATTAAATACGTATAGCTCGTAGCATCCGTTAAATTGGTGAACGTGTACGTGGTCATCAGAATGATCACAATTCCTAGAATGGTAAGCCATTTAGCGCCATAGCGATCAAATAATTTTCCAACTAGTGGACTTAGAAGCCCCATTAATAAAGCGCCAGGTAGCATTAAAAGCCCAGCTTCTAAAGCTGTGAACCCACGAGCATTTTGAAGATATAATGGTAACAAAATCATATCTGCGTACATGACCATGGTAATGACACAATTGATAATAGTTGTTAAGGTATACATGTTGAATTTGAATGCCCGAAGATCAAGGAACGGATCGTTAGAAATAATCTGTCTTCGAACAAATAAGCCAAGTGTAACAACTCCTAAGACAATGGAGAAAATTACCTCTATATGTGCCCAACCTTCATTTCCTGCTTCACTAAAACCGAATAGAAGGGAACCAAATCCGAGTGTAGATAGAACTAAGCTTATGACATCTAATTTTGATTTTTTTGTTTCTGACACATTTTTCAGAAAGAAAAAGCCACAAATAATGATAATTAAAATAAATGGGATCATCCCGTAAAACAGTACTTGCCAAGGATAAACATCGAGCACATATCCAGTAAGTGTCGGTCCAATTGCAGGAGCAAATATAATGGCTAGACCAATTGTCCCCATTGCTGTACCGCGTTTGTGTGGAGGATATAGAGATAAAACGACATTCATCAGTAATGGCATGGTAATACCGGTGGATGCTGCTTGGATCAGACGTCCTGTTAATAAGATTGGGAAGTTGGTAGCAACAGCCGATATGATTGTCCCAGTGAGAAAAATAATCATGGATGTCTGAAATAACTGTCGGGTTGTAAATCGTTTCATTAAAAACCCTGTTACAGGAATTAAGACGCCGTTGACCAACATATACCCTGTTGTGAGCCATTGTCCTGTTGCAGCATCAATACTAAACTCGTTCATGAATGTTGGCAAAGCTATTGTCATGGTTGTTTGATTGAAAATAGTAAAGAAAGCGCCTAAGATCATAACGATTAATATAGGTGCTTTTTTTATCGATTGGTTATTTGTAAATGAATTCGCGCTCAAACTATCGTCATCCTTCCCCAATGTCTTGCTAAACTAATTTACACAATGTAGTATAATTTACAGAGCATAAATAAAATTATAGGTACTATAAGTATCGAATACAAGTTACAATTTTGATGAAAATGTATATTAGTTTACACATAATATATTTGTGTTGTTTTACTAGTAAAAGATTTACACAGAAATAAAAAATGTTGTTTAAAAGGTGAGGTTGACCATGGAGAATAAAAAACAGACTACGGATCCACGGGTTATTCGGACAAGGCAATTGCTTCGGGAGGCGTTAATAAGTTTATTGCAGGAAATAGATATTGATAAGATTTCAGTTAATCGATTGGCACAACGAGCAACCATTAATCGTGTTACCTTTTACTTACATTATCGCGATATCCCAGATATGTTAGAAAAAATGGCAGGAGAAATGATAGAGGAGATGTCGACTGTATTGCGACAATCGTCATCGAATAGAGTCCGTCCATATACCGAAGACGATTATTGTGCCATTATGGAAGACCTGTTAAAGCATATAGCAACAAATAGCACCTTTTATAAAACAATCCTTGCTTCTAAACGGATTCCTGTCTTTTATGATCAGTTGCAAACATTTTTAACAGACAAGATTGTTTCCAGTGTAGAAAAAAAGGAGAAGGTGCACATCGTTGACCATAGAGATCGCATACAGAAGGATATCTTAATCTGGTACGATTCAGCTGCGCTGATTGGTACGATTACCTCTTGGTTAAGAAGAGATATGCCGTACACACCTGCTTATTTAGCAAAACAATTTTATACGATTAGAAACAGATAAGTTAGTGATGGGAACGGACGCCTGGGGTTGGTATATTCCAATGGATTTACAAGTATTGCATTGCAACATGGAAATCTTATCTTTACTTCATAAGTTAGATGAGGGATTGGAGCAAGACGTTGAAAGACAACAATTTCATACTGGGTATCATGATCATAGTAATGATGTGTACAACTATATCTTTTTTATGATTGGCGAGCACGATGTAGCAAAGGATTTATTACAAGATACATTCTTGCGTGCGTATGATAAAATGCATCATTTTAACGGTGGCAATGAAAGAAGTGATTGGTGGTTTTTCCACTCCTGTTTTAAATAAAGACGTTGCTGCAAATCACGCACACTCATTGGACGGAAAGACATTTGAGGAAATTCAATCTGATATGTCGGAAGCAGAGTGGATAGATAATTGGAATGGTACGTATAGTGACCATATTGATTTTGATTATGAGTAGGATAGGTTTAAGAGAGAAGCACCAGAGCAAAGGTGCTTTTTTTTATGAAATAGTAATAGCTACTTGAGATTCATTGTTCCGAATACTGGCTGCATGTTCGCAGGGTGGCGTAGTAACCACGCGATAGCAATTGTTGTATTGGATACACCATATTTTGCAAAAACCGCATCAATTTCTTTGTTCAATACCGGGTACTTTTCGTTTCCGAGGAATACCCCTTCTAAAAAGCCAAACTGCAAAGGTGACCAATGCTGGATCGTAATAAATGGCTTCGGTGTCTTAAAGGGGGTCAAAGGAACCCTTTTTTGAAAATTAAACAACCAAGTACAATGATTCCCTATTTATTTTAACTAGTTTAACTGTGTTTGGCCTAGTATTTTCATGAATAGAAATTTGGGATAAACGTAAGAATCAGGCACCACGAGTGCGATTAGTTACGGTAGAGAAAGCAATATGGGTATCCGGAAAGCGGCGCGCAGAGGAGGACTTTTGTTGCAATTTTCTACTTTCAAACGTGTTCTAGCTAGTTCCAGAAGGGTTATCGAACATACACGGATCGACAATTTTACCAAATTATGTTTGTTATACTTAATCTATTAAAAAGGGAGGTGGAAAACTAGATTGTATGGCTAGTTTATGGAAAGTATTTTTAAAGCGCTTACATTACAGAAGGGAGTTCGTGTATAATGTTCAAAAAACGATTGGTTGTGATTTTTGTGTTATGCTTTTTCACTATATTAAACGTACCTTCAGTCTTTGCAGCGGATGAAAACACGGAAACTACTTTACCGTTTATTCTCAAAAATGAAAACTTCTCATTTTCCGAGCGTACGGATGCCGTCATTATTGATGCAGGAAAAGAGGTAAATAGCTCCTCACTGTCCATTTCTGATTTTGATGTACAGGTGATTACAACAAGAAAAGTCGATCCGAGTGTTGTGGGGTATGATGGTCCCCGCGAGGTTATCGATGTTTATACAAGTGACGTGAATGATGTTGGTTCATCAACTGACACTGGACGATATATCGTTATTGATTTTCCGGATGTTGGTTGGGGTGATGGTGGATCCACGGAAGATGGTGGATATACCTACGATGCAACGTACACGATTACGTATCAAGGTGACCAAATAGACTATGTGGACGGATCTTCCATTGTGCCTGAGGCATTTACGCAGACAGGTGTTGTCAGTCCTGTTCTTGACCAATATAGATATGCAGACTACAACGGGCTTGAATACAGTTATTTTTATAACGAAGAAGCAGAGGAACCGTTGCCTCTTGTCGTTTTCTTCCACGGTGGTGGACAAGGTAACGATGTCTATACTCCGATCCGATTTAGTAACGGTGGTACTGTGTGGGCAAATCCTGAGAATCAGGAAAAATATCCTAGTCATGTGCTAGCACCTCGTAATGCTAACACACCGGATGATATGCACAAAGTAAAAGCAGTTATTGATCAAATGATCGCGGATGGAAAAGTTGACCCGAACCGTGTTTATATCACAGGATTCTCCATGGGTGGAGCTTCGACTTGGACCTTTTTAAAGACATATCCTGGCTTTGCGGCAGCAGCTGCACCTCTTTGTCCTGCAGGAGGACCTGATAGTGTGGAAAATGCTAAAGCAGTAGCTTATTTGCCGCTTTGGACTTTCGTTGATGAAGACGACTTTTTATTGGATCTTGTTGTCGGTAATGACGAAACGTACGGACAATATTGGAACGACTCCTTATTGACGATCCTACCGGAAAATAGACTGGATGACCCTCCGTATAATGGCCACGTTTTTGATGGGCATGCGGTTTGGCTCCCAGTTTATAATGAATACGTACACCCAGAGCGTGGCATGCTGATCGACTGGTTATTCACTAAGAGTAAAATTAGAGGTGTATCAGATGTAGAAGTGGAAACAGTGTCTAGGGTTGCTCCTACTCTACCTGAAACAGTCGTTGTAGATGTCAATTATAGCGCAACAGGGGTTGTTTCAGAAGAAAGAGCAGTTGTTTGGGATGCGGTTGATGAAGAGAGCTATGGTAACGAAGGACCAGGTGCCTTTACAGTAGAAGGTACGATAGAGGGGACTGTTGAGAAGGCGGTAGCCACGGTTACTGTTGAATACAGAAACCGTATTTCAGACCTGAAGGGCACGGTTACAGGCCTGGACATTGTACATGGCAATAAAAATGCACTGATGAAGAAACTAGAGAAGGCTGAAGATTTTCTGGCAAATTCGAAACATGACAAAACTGCACAAGCTGTCCAAATGGTGGAGAACTTTAACAAACAAGTTCAAAACTTTGTAAAACCAGGTAAACTTACCGAAGAGCAAGCGAATGAGATGATGGAAGCAGGGAAAGAGACGATCAGGAGTATTACGAACTAAATTAACATAGAGACCAATTGTGTGACTTTTATAGCACTTACGATATTTTGTTTAGAGTGTCCTTTTTGCTACCCGTACCGTTATATGTCGTCGAGTACGACGTAACAGTACGGGTAGCGAATAGGTCACTATTTTTTTGAATATATGTAACACACATTAAAAGGAGATCGAAGGAGGACGTATGGTTTAGGTGACCGAGGTAATTGGTGTAAATAACCAGTTAAAAGCTAATGATAGTTGGCTTCAAGAAGGCGATCCATTCTGTTTAGATGAGGAAATAAAGTTAGTCTTATTCAAAGGCATAGATTGTGACGGTTTATGAAGCCCCTAAATGCATCATCGGTGAACTTCGTTTGGACAAAAAAAAGTAGAGGGGAAGTTGAACTGCATTTTCCGTATTGCAATGGACTATGATTGAAGCGAGAAGACCCAAGTGATAACTCCACTTGGGTCTTGATTTAGTCGCGATAGCAATTTGTTTTGTAGAAGTTTCGTTACTTTTTGGTGATTGATAAAGTAATGAATATATCTCATAGGATTTTATAAACTGTTAGTCAGAGATACGTTTATTTTCTTTAGTCCATAATATTATTGGAATTTTATGCTAAAGTAAATTTATATAAATAAAAGTTCATTATAGCTATTACAGAAACTAAACTGAGGTGTAATATGAAAAGATTTATAGCAATCATATTATTTGGAGTGGTGCTCATCATTTCAGGGTGTTCTGATAGAGAGGAAGTAACAAAAGAGACTTTATTAGCAGCGCTTGAAAAGGAAGGAGTAAGAACTTGATAAGGCTTTTGGGGGATTGTGAGTTTGTAAACTTTTATTTTACATATGTTGTTGACGAAGGAGCGATAATAAAATGACTATACCGTTGCAAGTACATAGTGGGGATCGATTTATGCGGGATCTTTTTGCAGAGGTATATAATGAAGAAACAGGGTATTCTACAGTTTTTCGACCACAAGGAGGATATTGGTTAAGTGAGTATATGACGGATGATGATTATCCTTCGCCATGGTTGCATTTTATTTACAATAATCCCGATATGATCAAATATCATAGTCGTCCTTATTATAGTATTTACAGGATAACAGAGGACGCAAAAATCTATACAATTAACACTTATACAGATTTCGTTAACCTGATCGTTAACTATCCATTAAGAATAGAAGGTTCTATCTTTATAGATTTTGAAAAACTATCAAAGGACTATGATGGCGTTCATTTAACTAGTGAGGGATTTGAGAATTGCAGCATTGCTCACATGCAGATTTTGGATGACCTACAATTTGATGGAGGGAATACGCCTACTTTAAGAAGTTGGGAAGTACCGTCTTTTCTTGTTATGAATCCTGATATACTACTGTATTTAGATGAAAAAGAAAACGAAAGATATGAAGAAGATGAAGGCCTTTGATACGTTAAAAAAACGACTGAGCCAGGGGAAGTTGTTGGTGCAAAGAGAAGATGGTTATTTAGAAGAAGAGATGTTTCGTTTTTACGTTCCAGCTAGAAATCAGGACTTAGAGCGATTGCCGTCCTATACACCAGCAGAATTAATTTTACTCTTATCTAAACATAACGGTGCAGATTTATTTGAACACCCAATCAACGGTGGTGGCACGCATTTATTCTCAGTTAATGAAATGATCGAGCATATAGATTTGTGGGAGTGCCCAGAATATTTTATCCCGATCGGAACTGGGATGGATGGCCTTTGGATCGTGTGTCAATATGATACGGAGACAAAGGAAAACTATATGTGGATTGGTGATTTTCTGAATTTTGAAGACGACTTTGATAGATTACCCATTGATTTTTCTACATGGCTAGAACGTTTTATTATTTGTCAAGGATGTTCGTTTTGGGAATGGGATAGATAAGGAGACATCTCGTAGATTTGAAAAAAGTAGCCGTTCTCTTGACCAAGGTAACAGCTACTTTTTAATATAATATCAATTCCATCAATTCAATCTATTATTGTCCTTCCCTCTAACCACAATCTCATAGGGAACACTATTTACTTGTAATTCTTCCAATTTAACTTGAATCACTTCATCCACATAACTTTCTATCTCTTTTGCTTTTTTATTCGAATCAGACAACCATTTCCACTTCCAGGATGGTTTTTCTAAGTTTGTTTCAATAATGATTTGGGATGGTTCAGGATGAAAAGAAAAAGCAAAACCACGATATTCTTCAAACTTCATTTCTACTAATTGTTTTACAGTATCAATAATGGGGTACCATTTTTCTAAAGCCTTTTCTTTCTCCGTTTTACGCGTTACTTCAATGTTGAATTCTTCTTCTGCATCCTTTTCAACAACACGTTTAATGATGGCTATGATCTTATTCTTTTCTTTTTCAAAGATGGACTCCGTTACATCGATTTGAACTGTTAAACGTTTACTGGACAAAGAGACACCATCCATTCTATAACCTTCTTTTTCTAAAGAGGATTGGATTTTGTCAAAAATCTTATTATGTCTGTTCATACGTTCCTGTTCCACTGGAGGTGGTGTTTCACCAAGCGATTTTCCCCATTGAACATCTACTTTATCTAGACCAATTTTATCAACTAGTGCATCGATTTCTGCAGTTATTTTCTTCTCATATTTTTCTTTAATCTTATCCTTTTTGTATTCAATTGTTACAATTTTTCTCTCCTCATCGTAGGCAAGACCTATACGTTCGCGTTCATTATGATCAAAAAAAGCTTGAATGCCTTTGAACAATTTTCCTATTTTGTTCCGTTCAGCATCCAACTCTTCTACGTCCTCACGAGCAGAACTATCTCTTGAAACAGTATGCACATCTACACTAGTTATAAATAAACATGCGACAGCTAATAGCAAACTACCCATCATTTTTCTACTCACTATACCACACACCTTTATAGATTCATTTAGGTGTATCTTTTCCAATCTTATCCTGCTTATTCGAGTTGGAAACAAGGGTGGAAACATGGGGACGGTTCTCGTGTGCACGAATATAATAAAACTGAAAATGGAAACGGAAGAACCGTCCCCATGTTTCCAAATGCATTATGATGGCCTATACATTCTTTTTATGGATGAATAAGATGAAGAAAACGGAAATTTGGTGAAGAATATGGTAGATCATGATGAAAGTTATAAACGCTGGACAGATATACCCTATGCAGGTGAGACAAGACCTCCTAATAATCCGATTGAACCTTTTGCAGGTTCGTGGAGAACTTATTTTATCCAGCATGATGAAAAGGGTGGATTTGAAACATTAGATGGACGACCGATAAGACTAGCAATAAAAGATCCAAATACAATTGATTTTGAAAAGGAATTAAAAGTAGTCCAACGTGCTCAAGAGAATATTAATGAAGACGAAATAAACAAAGCGATATATTGGGGTGCTGGTCCACCGACCAAACAGTGGACACCAATCGTGGATAGATTAATTGACTCTTATAGTGTAGAAGCACCAAGAGCTAGTAGGATTTTAGCGGCATTGTATGCGGGTTTAAATGATGCATTTGTAGTAGCGTGGTCTTTAAAATATAAATGGCAGGTAGCACGACCAAACCAGATCGATCAAAACTTAGCTACAATTATCTGTACACCTGTGCATCCAAGTTATCCATCAGGTCATGCGGTTGTATCAGGAGCTGCTGAAATAATATTAAGCTATTTCTTTCCAACAGAACATAAAAAGCTCCATAAGCTTGCAGAAGAGAATGCAACGTCGAGATTATATGGAGGCGTACATTTTCCATCAGATAACAAGGAAGGTCTACGACTTGGACGGCAAATAGGAAATATTGTTGTGCGTGAAATAAGTAAAGAAAAAAATAACCGTGGAAGCATTACGGATACACCTTATCGACAATTTAAGGATGCAGAGCTTAATCCACCGCCTTATGAACAGGTCATTCCTTATGAATATGATACCTCATGTCAATCTTTGGTATTGCAGCATGTAATTAGTAAACAAGATAACGATCGTGATCATCTTCCAAAACCAAAGCTTTTTTTCTAAAAGAGACGTGAAAAATCCCCTTTTAGCATGCCAACGGAATTTTCATATCGTGTGTATTGCTCAGTAAAATACTGTTTGTAAAATGATGAAGAGACAATTACTTTTATTACGTAATTGTCTCTTCGTTTATTTTTTGATCTAAATGCGAAATTACTATAACAGAGGGGGGAAGTGCTCTATTTAAAGTACTTCCCAGATGTTGCTATACAGGAGGATGTGCGGAATTTAATAGAAAGAAGCGCCAACTATGATTAACAAGATAAATAAGACAACGATTAAAACAAAGCTCGATCCATAGTTTGTAGGTTGTTCACAACTCATATAACCCCTCCTTAACTAAATTAATAGGTTCATATTAAGATTATGTTATTTACTAAATTTAGATTGGACTTTCACACAAGAACCAAGTTTCCATTGTGTCCATTTTTAAGAAACATGTGGAAACGTAGGGACGGTTCTCGTGTGCACAAAAGCAAAAAGTAAGCAGGAGAACCGTCCCTGTGTTCACGGTTAAGATTTTAGCAGTTTTCATGTCTAGTTACAGAAAATATTAATACAAATAGAGTAAGGATGTTTTTCTGAAAGAGGGGCATGGCAACATAGAAGTAATTCAGATAAGGAATAAAGGATTTAGGAGAAAACGGAGAGGGGAAAGGTATGTGACGAAAAAGCCGTTTTATTTACAAGTGATCTGTAGTCTGTTGGTAGCTATTGTGATCTTACAATCTGGTTGTACGAGTGAAACCACTTCTGATGAAGAAGAATCAGTGGAACCCAACACCCCTGTGCGCAAAAAAGTAGAACTCGTACAGAAGGACGAACCTTCCAAAGACGACTCAACTAAAGAGGATTCATTAGAAACGGAAGAAAATACGGATGATACAGAACAAGCTGTAGACCAAGAGGATGAAACGAACCAAGATAAACCAAAATACACCTATCCAGAGCCTATTAGGGGAATACATGTGACCGCCCACTCTGCAGGTGGAAGTCGTCTAGATCCATTAATGGACATGATAAATACCACTGACTTAAATACGATGGTTATAGATGTAAAAGAGGACTATGGAAATATAACGTATAAAATGGAAGAATACGACGAGTTCAGTGAGCCTTTTATTAAGGATCCGGAAAATCTAATGGAAAAATTAAACGACAGTAATATCTACCCAATCGCACGACTGGTCGTTTTTAAAGACACTGTTTTAGCAGAAAACCAACCGAACCTATCCTATCTTACAAGTGATGGCCAAGTTTGGAAAAATGGTCGTGGGGAAGCTTTTGTTAATCCGTTTTTACCTGAAGTGTGGGAATATAATGTGGAGGTAGCAAAGTCTGCTGCCAAGTTAGGATTTAAAGAAATTCAATTTGATTATGTGCGCTTTCCAGAAGGATTTGAAAACAAAGACGATATTCTCCAATATGATTTGGGAGACTATAAAGACCGCAAACCATCTAAACTTACGCAGTTAGAAAAGGAACATAAGGAAGAAATGAAACAGTTTGAAGCAACAAAAACAACACTAGAAGCGGCATATAATAATGCGCTAAATGAATATACCGTTTTGACTGAAAATCAAGCTGATGGTGAATCCGATAATGAATCAAATGAGAAGGAAACAAGTGAAATGAAAGAAGCAGAAAAGGCTTTGGATGAGGCGAAAGAAAAGTTAGATGAACATAGCAATAATATACCAGAAAAGCCTGTTCTAACAGAGAAAGAAAAAATGGTTCAACTGCGTGTTGATGCGGTGACTGACTTTGTGGAATATGCAAAAAAAGAATTAGATCCTTTAGGAGTTAACGTGTCGGTCGATATATTTGGTTATACCGCAACGATACCAGAGGCGCCTGGGATCGGACAAAACTTTTTGAAAATTAGTGAACATGTCGATGTCATCTCATCCATGATCTACCCAAGTCACTGGGGACCTGGTTATTTTAACATTCCACAACCAGATACAGAACCATATCGCTTAGTGAAAGAATACATTAAAGCGGAAAAAGAAAAGCTAGCCCAGTTAGAAAAACCACCGATTTCACGGCCATGGATCCAAGATTTCACGGCATCGTGGTTAGGTTCAGGGAACTACATTTCCTATGGTAAGAAACAAGTCGAAGATCAAATTAGAGCCTTACATGAGCAAGGGGTAGAGGAATTCCTTCTTTGGAATGCGAGTAATAAGTATTCAGAAGGAGTAGATTATACGCCCTTAAAGTAAAGATTATCAACCGAAACGCCTGTCTCTTCCTATGAGTTTTTATTAATCACAGGAGGAGACAGGCGTTTTTTTTGGGGGGGATTTTTGAAAATGGAAACAGAAGAACCGTCCCCCTGTTTCCTCTTTTGTTAGACAGAAGGAGGGTTGCATTTTTTAAGTATGATTATTGACAATAATTGTTATTATTGTATATAGTATAGATATACAATTTTGAGATTGAGGAGATCACATGAATATTCTTGTGTCTACAACGAGTAAGGAACCACTATACAAGCAAATAAAAGAACAGATTAAGCAACATATATACAACGGCGAGCTAAAGGAAGGCGATGCGTTACCTTCCATGAGAGTGTTGGCGAAAGAGTTGAAGGTAAGTGTGATTACGACAAAACGAGTCTATGAAGAACTGGAACAAGAGGGGTTTTTATTTTCTGCAGTAGGAAAAGGGACCTTTGTGGCGGGGCAGCAACCGCATGTATTACGAGAATGGCAGATTCGAGAATTTGAAAATCAGCTGGAAGAAGTGGTGTTAGAGGCAAAAAAGTTAGGATTAACTAAACAGGAATTACTGGAGAGGATCGAGATTTTTTTTGAGGGGGATAGGTAGATATGAATACGGTTGAAATGAAGCAAGTAAGTAAAAAAATGGATGATTTTTCTATTAATAAATTGTCTTTCACGGTACCTAAGGGATATATAACAGGATTTATTGGTCCAAACGGTAGTGGCAAAACGTCGACCATCCGAATGATGATGGATGTGTGGAAGGCCGATCAAGGAGAAATAAAAGTTTTCGGTCAAGATATGGATACGAAAGCAAAACAACGAATTGGCTTTGTTTATGATGATTTGTACATGTATGAAAACTTCACGATAGATAAGATGCGATCGTTTATTGCTCCACTTTACGATACATGGGATCCAACTTTGTTTTGGAAGTATCAATCGAAATTTGGTTTGCCTACAACAAAAAAGCTAAAGAAGTTTTCTAAAGGGATGAAAATGAAATGTTCCTTATTATTTGCACTATCCCATAATCCCGAATTCATCATCATGGATGAACCGACCGCCGGACTTGATCCAGTCTTTCGAAGAGAATTGATCGACTTGTTACAGGAGCTAATGACGGATGAAAACCGTACGATCTTTTTCTCAACGCATATCACCACAGATTTAGACCAAATTGCGGATTATATCGTATTTATTAAGAATGGTGGAATTGTTTTTCAAAAAAGCATGGAAGAAATAAAAGAAACGTTTCACATCGTGAAAGGGAAGAATGAAGATTTAGACCCTGATATTCAAAAAATGTTTGAAGGTATTCGCCAGACTGATCAAGGGTTTAGTGGATTATTCACGGGCAATCTTTCTCTGTTTGATGGGTTTGAGGATCGAGTTTTAATTGAAAAAGCGACTCTTGAAGATATTATGTATTTTATGTTAAAACGGTAAGCTCAGTCATGAGGAGGGATGTGCAATATCTATGAAACAATTACTCTATAGAGATTTTCTCTTAACACGCAGACAAATTGCAGGCACATGCTTGATCTTTTTCATTGTTAGTTTAGGTCATTATCCAGTTCTCATTTACTATTTTATATTTGCACTTCAATTACCACATATTATGTTTGCCGATGAAAATAAAAATAAAGTGCACTATTATTTATTGAGTTTGCCTATAGGGAAGATGTGTTTAATTGTAACTCGATATCTGTATATACTGATCGCGTCCGTTTGCTTGTTACTCTTTGCCTGGGGAATAGCTGCGATTACTTCTCTAAAACCAGATGATATCTTTTATATGGTCTATGGTTCTACGATTTATGGTTGGCAAGATATATGCCTTGCTTTTAGCGTTGTTTTGGCTGCTTTTGCAATTAGTATCCCTTTTATGTATGGATTTCGTGGAGCGATTATTGTACATGTAATAAGTGGAGTGATGGGCTTACTGACTATAGGATTTATTTTTGTTAGTACAAATCTTCCGGATACGGAGGAGAACTGGAAATTTAATGATAAGGTGATGACTTGGTTTAGAGAGCTGTTCCCGCTATCACCTGTCGTAATCTTGCTCATTGGCTTGAGCATGTACGTGATCTCGATCGTGATATCTGTTCAACTTGTTCGGAAAAATAAAAGCCTAGATTAAGGAGGAAATTTCAACTTGAAACTTATGTACCAGTTAGTAAAAACGGATTTTCAAATCTATGGTTGGATGCCGCTCCTTTTCTTCTTTTTGTATCCGTTGGCGATATGGATCAATAGTGAATTATTCCTCTATTATCTATTATTTTGGTATCACGGTTTGTTCGCACTCTATGTATTTTATAATGCCAGTGCGAACCACGTTAACCAGTTCTATGTTAGTCTCCCGATGTCAAAGAAGCACGTTATTGTTAGCAAGTACATATTTCTTTTCAGTAATGCGGTCATCATAGCGATTTATCAATGGGGAATGACCATTGCCATGCAATCATATGTTACAAATCATACTTTTCTTGCATTAAAAGTTATCCTTTCATCTTTAGCGGTTAGCCTGGTCTTATTGCTACTACTTTTACACATTTATTATCGATTTCCTGCATTTGTATATCGATTTACCATACTTGTTATTCCAGTGTGTCATTTGACAGGCGTATTGTTTGAATCAAACATAGCTTCGATCATTCCATCACTCCAAGGAGCTCTTTTGTTTGTGGGGATCGTACTAATTATCTTTGTTTTATCCAGCTTGTACACCATGCGAATATATGACAACAAAGATGTAATTTGAGAATGGAAACACGGGGACGGTTCTCCTGTTCACACTTTTAAAACGTGTACAGGAGAACCGTCCCTGTGTTTACAATATAAATGTTAAAATCTACTGTGCGCAATGCTATAATAAAGGAAAAGAAGGGAGAGTGGTGTTTATGAGAGAGGAGATATTAAATCAGCTTCAACGTATTATTTTTAATGTGTTTGATCATGAAGATGTTAGAGTTTATCTTTTCGGGTCATGGGCACGTGAGGAAGAAAAAACGAGTTCTGATATTGATATAGCCTTGGAACCAGTAAAGAAGCTCTCTCCCTACAAGTGGATCGAATTGGTGGATCGCGTGGAAGAATCGACTATTCCCTATCATGTGGAGTTGGTTAATTTGGAACATGCTAGTAAAGAACTAAAGCAAAATGTAATAAGGGAGGGAATTCTATGGAAAGACTCAAACAAAGAATAAGTTCAGCCGAAAATGCATTAGCTTCCTTTCATGAACTCGTTGTTCTTGAAAACCCAAATCAAGTGGAAAGAGACGCATCAATCCAAAGGTTTGAATTTTCATTTGAGGCATGTTGGAAAGCTGCCAAGCAATATTTGTATGATATCGAGGGCGTTGATACTGCATCGCCTAAAGGTGTAATCAGAAATTTGAGGGAGAACAATATTCTTTCTGAGGAAGAAACGATAAAAGGTATTCAAATGGTCAATGATCGAAACCTAAACGTACATACATACAATGAGGAAGTAGCTATTAAGATACACGCCGGTTTGAAACAATATTATGAGCTGTTAGTCACTATGATCGAACGGATGAAAAAAAGAATATGAGAGGAAACACGGGGACGGTTCTCCTGTGCACACTTTTAAAACGTGTACAGGAGAACCGTCCGAGACCAGTGAAAAAGTCTACGACTTACCCCTAATTCATAAAACACATTAGAATTTAATATTTTTTATCACTTTCAAATAAAAAAGACCCTCTAAATGGTATAATTAGTACGCTGATACCAAAACCATTAGGGGGTCTTTTTTATGCTTCGACAACAGCCAAAGCAATTTAGTTTTCATTCTGTATTATACAATAAAATTCCTGATAATCATATCCTAAAAGCGATATCTAAGGTCGTAGATTTTAGTTTTATTAATATTCTCCTTGAAGATACATACTGTAAA
>NZ_JAOALK010000011.1 GCF_025154055.1 Aquibacillus koreensis | reverse complement strand
TCGAACCTATCAACCTCATCGTCTCTGAGGGATCTTACTCATTTAAAATGATGGGAAGTCTCATCTAGAGGTGGGCTTCATGCTTAGATGCTTTCAGCACTTATCCCTTCCACACGTAGCTACCCAGCTATGCTCTTGGCAGAACAACTGGTGCACCAGCGGTGTGTCCATCCCGGTCCTCTCGTACTAAGGACAGCTCCTCTCAAACTTCCAACGCCCACGACGGATAGGGACCGAACTGTCTCACGACGTTCTGAACCCAGCTCGCGTACCGCTTTAATGGGCGAACAGCCCAACCCTTGGGACCGACTACAGCCCCAGGATGCGATGAGCCGACATCGAGGTGCCAAACCTCCCCGTCGATGTGGACTCTTGGGGGAGATAAGCCTGTTATCCCCGGGGTAGCTTTTATCCGTTGAGCGATGGCCCTTCCATGCGGAACCACCGGATCACTAAGCCCGACTTTCGTCCCTGCTCGACTTGTAGGTCTCGCAGTCAAGCTCCCTTGTGCCTTTACACTCTGCGAATGATTTCCAACCATTCTGAGGGAACCTTTGGGCGCCTCCGTTACCTTTTAGGAGGCGACCGCCCCAGTCAAACTGCCCACCTGACACTGTCTCCCGACCGGATCACGGTCGTGGGTTAGAAGGTCAGTACAGTCAGGGTGGTATCCCACCAGCGCCTCCACCGAAGCTAGCGCTCCGGTTTCTCAGGCTCCCACCTATCCTGTACAAACTGTACCAACATTCAATATCAGGCTACAGTAAAGCTCCACGGGGTCTTTCCGTCCTGTCGCGGGTAATGCGCATCTTCACGCATAGTATAATTTCACCGGGTCTCTCGTTGAGACAGTGCCCAAGTCGTTGCACCTTTCGTGCGGGTCGGAACTTACCCGACAAGGAATTTCGCTACCTTAGGACCGTTATAGTTACGGCCGCCGTTTACTGGGGCTTCGGTTCAAAGCTTCGCCTTACGGCTAACATGTCCCCTTAACCTTCCAGCACCGGGCAGGTGTCAGCCCCTATACTTCGCCTTACGGCTTCGCAGAGACCTGTGTTTTTGCTAAACAGTCGCTTGGGCCTTTTCACTGCGGCTTCTCATGCAAGAAGCACCCCTTCTCCCGAAGTTACGGGGTCATTTTGCCGAGTTCCTTAACGAGAGTTCTCCCGATCACCTTAGGATTCTCTCCTCGCCTACCTGTGTCGGTTTGCGGTACGGGCACCATAGACCTTACTAGAGGCTTTTCTTGGCAGTGTGAAATCAGGAACTTCGGTACTATATTTCCCTCCCCATCACAGCTCAACCTTAAGTTGGACGGATTTGCCTATCCAACAGTCTCACTGCTTGGGCGCGCATAACCAGCAGCGCGCTTTCCTTATCCTACTGCGTCCCCCCATCGTTCAAACGGTCTAGAGGTGGTACAGGAATATCAACCTGTTGTCCATCGCCTACGCCTTTCGGCCTCGGCTTAGGTCCCGACTAACCCTGAGCGGACGAGCCTTCCTCAGGAAACCTTAGGCATTCGGTGTAGAAGATTCTCACTTCTATTTCG
This sequence comes from Aquibacillus koreensis, assembly GCF_025154055.1. Classification (GTDB taxonomy): domain Bacteria; phylum Bacillota; class Bacilli; order Bacillales; family Amphibacillaceae; genus Aquibacillus_C; species Aquibacillus_C koreensis. The sequence continues at coordinate 868 of NZ_JAOALK010000011.1, read as the reverse complement.
CTACTCATACCGGCATTCTCACTTCTAAGCGCTCCACCAGTCCTCACGGTCTGACTTCACAGCACTTAGAACGCTCTCCTACCAAAGCGAAAGAGTAATTCTTTCGCAATCCGTAGCTTCGGTGATACGTTTAGCCCCGGTACATTTTCGGCGCAGAGTCACTCGACCAGTGAGCTATTACGCACTCTTTAAATGGTGGCTGCTTCTAAGCCAACATCCTGGTTGTCTAAGCAACTCCACATCCTTTTCCACTTAACGTATACTTTGGGACCTTAGCTGACGGTCTGGGCTGTTTCCCTTTCGACTATGAACCTTATCACCCATAGTCTGACTCCCAAGATAGAGTATTTGGCATTCGGAGTTTGACTGAATTCGGTAACCCGGTGAGGGCCCCTAGTCCAATCAGTGCTCTACCTCCAGTACTCAACTCTTGAGGCTAGCCCTAAAGCTATTTCGGAGAGAACCAGCTATCTCCGTGTTCGATTGGCATTTCACCCCTACCCACACCTCATCCCCGCACTTTTCAACGTGCGTGGGTTCGGGCCTCCAGTCAGTGTTACCTGACCTTCACCCTGGACATGGGTAGATCACACGGTTTCGGGTCTACGACCTACTACTAAAAGCGCCCTATTCAGACTCGCTTTCGCTGCGGCTCCGTCTATGCGACTTAACCTTGCAGGAGATCGTAACTCGCCGGTCCATTCTACAAAAGGTACGCCGTCACGCATTAACGCGCTCCGACTACTTGTAGGCACACGGTTTCAGGTACTATTTCACTCCCCTTCCGGGGTGCTTTTCACCTTTCCCTCACGGTACTGGTTCACTATCGGTCACTAGGGAGTATTTAGCCTTGGGAGATGGTCCTCCC
>NZ_JAOALK010000010.1 GCF_025154055.1 Aquibacillus koreensis | reverse complement strand
GGTGTTGACGCACTTCTCTTTTAATATATACCCAATTATACATAAAATTATACTGAATATCTAGACATAAATTCAATGTGTGCTAGTGTTTAGAGGTAAGCGTCAAATAAATCCCACCTAGCTACTAGGTGGGATTAAATGTAGAATCTATTTAGATTTATTTGACGCTTACGGACATACAATATTTGTGTGTTCTCAATTGTTCTGAGGTCCTTTTTTTGTTTTCTAACTTTAGATAGTAGAGAAGTTTAAAAAATAGAATAGGGAGGGCCATCATGGAATAAAGAACACATTGATATTGTTTAGATTAGAGATGACAATATGAGATTGAGGATATTATAAACATTTAGGAGGTATTTAACGTGATAGTAAAAGAGTTTATGGAAGAGTTCTTAGGAAGTAAGAAGAAAGTAGCTATGAAGGAAATAATTATTAAAACATTCAAACAAAAGGACTTGAGGATAATATCAATCATTTTACTATTGTTTCTAGCGCTTTGTATATCTCTAATTTTTTTATTTGTTCCGGAAGAATGGTTAGGTGCTAATAAATGTGAAATATTATTATATGTAATACTTTGGATTATTCTTTCGCTGTTTTTTTTGTATCTGGATAAGTATTTCATATTGAGACATGTATTGGCTCGTAAATTAGATGAGAATTTAGAAGAGAGAATAGAAACATGGCTCGTTAAAAATGGAATATCCCATTCAAAACTATATTGGAATTTTGCTCATTCATTAAGAGCAGAGCTTAATTTCGATAAAAGTACTAAAAGTAAAACTAACCTAAATATAGGTTGGGTAATGACGATTACATTGAGCTTTTGGACTGTACTTATTGGAAAAGGTAATATGGAGAGCAAAGATTTTCTTGTTTTTTTTATCTTCACTTTAGTAATAGCGGCACTATTAAAACTTTTGGCTTTTGCTGGTAAATATGCTTATGAAAAATATTTTGAGATAAAATCCTATGATAATCACCAATTTTTAGATATTATTCGATTTCTAGATGAAACAGCATTGGAAAAAGCTGTACAAGAGGAAAGGAGTGTTAAAGAGTTTAATAGAGAAATATTAGATAATCATCGAGTTATAAAAGAAGAGATGGAAAGAATGGATAAAAGTATTAACAATAACACTCAATTAATGTTGCAGGAACAAGACAAACAAAGGATAGAACTGAAAATCAAAGCGAGCGTTGTATTTAACAAAAATCGAAATGAAACTAAAAAACAATCTAAGGGGAATAGACGAAACATAAGAAGGTGACTTCATTTATACATGATCACCTTGAAATATATGTGTTCTTTCATTAAGATAAAGATATATCAATTTCTTTATTCATTATTCATTGCAATCTTTAATAGATTAGCGGGCATTTAACAAATTGTAATAGGTAGCGCGAACTTTGGTTCGATTGGAGCATACACAGGTATGTTTATAAATCGTTCTGAAGTTCGTTTTTTTTATAACTTTAGAAAGGGTGTGTTTATATGAAAATGTTTTTTCTGTTGTACGAATACAGCACAATAGGAGCATTCCTGTAATGAAGAAATTTGAGGATTGAAACAAAAAGAGCCCTCTTGGTATCATACGAGGTGTCCAAAGCTTCGAAGCAAAAAATGGACCCTTAATTTAAGTAACCAAGGAGGACTCAATAATGAATTATACACAAAATCAAAAAATCTCTCAAATCACACCTTCAACACTCATTGTAGGCATTGATATTGCCAAAGACAAACACGTAGCTCGTGCTCAAGACGATCGAGGTATTGAATTCGGGAAACGCTTGATCTTTGAAAACAGAATGCATGGCTTTCAAAAACTAGTAAATTGGGCAGAGAACCTTCGAAAGGAAAATGACAAAAATCATGTCATTCTGGGTGTCGAGCCTACTGGTCATTACTGGTTTAGCCTAGCTTACTTTTTAGTAGCGAAAGGATACGATTTTGTTGTCGTAAATCCTATGCACGTAAAGAAAAGTAAAGAACTTGATGATAGGAGTGCTGGTGCCTGTCACCACCCGTAAAATAGCGAATTTTGTCGAAGAATGATAGATTTGTAATGATAGTTTTGATATGTGAGAGATAGTCTAATAGGCGTTGTAACTATATTAATTTCTGGTGCCTTGCATCACTCGTAAAGTGTTGTAATATGTGGAACGGTTTGTGGCAGGTATTTTTGGATGTATTGAATCACAGGTCCCAGCCACAACCACCATTATATTGATGAAAGTTGTTAGTTAGGTGATAATTTGTACATTGGCCACAATATGTTCAACGTTGGATGACATTGGCTCAGACCCTGTCGAAAGACAATTTAAGAGGAATACAAATGGTACGAATCTTTTGTGTTCCTCTTTTTCTATCATATGTATATACTAACTAAGGGCTATTTAGGATTGCGTACACTAACTCTGATAGAAATGGAATGACTAGCCCTCGCCGATTAAATGATTCATTCACGTCATACGCCATAATTCTGAAACTGTACGTTATCCATATACATACTTGGTTTACTTATTCAAATGCGATCGCAATGAGAACGGCTCATTTTTATTATCCATTTCAGGCTATACCTATTATGCCGGTGAACTTTGCCTTAGATGAAGAATGTATTCCTTTTTGGATAATAACGAGTGCGTTTTTTTCTTTCGTAGTAAAGTCCATTCACTTGTCCCCTTTATGCTTGTTTATCAATGGTGACTCAATAACAATTAGATAAGGGTATGTATTACTTTTATCTCTTCATCAATTACTAGGCAGCTTACTATTGGCCATTCCATTAACGCAGATATTCATTCACCTAAAACAACATGCCAGTGTACATAAGAAGTGAGTGGGACACGAGGACAGGGTGCCTGTCCCTCTGTCCCACCCCGCATATTGACATCGCTTTCAATCTCCTCTACACTAAATAAAATCTATTAATCTAGACAATAAACTTATATTGGAGAAAGTATCATGAATTTCATACGTAGGTTAATACATAAGTATTTTCACCAAAAGACGTTGCAGTACCAGCTGCAGCTTACTTATCTATTGATTGTGATTATTCCTTTTATTGCAATTGGGTACGTGTTCTATGAGGTGTCTGTTTCTGCCATGAAAAAGGATGCATTGGAGAATTATAATTCTTTAATGGAGGCTGTGAGTAAGAATATTAATGCCTTTTTGGAGGGGACAAGTAAAGAAATTTCAATTTACACTTCCATCATACTTGATACAAAGTCTTATAATTTAAATCTCCTTCGAGGCGATGAGTATCGTTCTGAATTTTGGTTAATAGAAAATAGGCACCTGTTTGATACCTTTAATCGAAATGATTTTATTAGTATACGTGCTTATGACAATCTCGGTAAAATGGTAGGTTTTTCAACCAATACAACTAACAATCAAGTCTATGAGTATGATTCCCATCAAGAAGAGACATGGCAGCAGAGAATCAAGCATAATTATGAAGATAAACTGCTTTTTGATATTCATCCACTAGAAACCAATGGAGTCTATAGTTTTACTGCATCGAGAGCAATCATGGATCCTAAGGAAAATATTAAAGTTGGGTATCTAAGCTTCGATAAGGAGTTATATGCATTTACTAATAACTTTAAAGAAATTGAAAACCGATTTGGGGGAGAACTGCAAATAATTAAAGATAATGGAACATTATTGTACCATTCAAACTATACATTGATTGGGCAACTCGCGGAATCAAAGCTACTTGATCATTTAGATAGACTCAGCGCCGATACATTTATAGAAGAAAATGATGATGGTGAAAAAATCATTATGTCCTATAATAAGCTGACAAATGAAAATTTCACGATTGTTGGCTCTATGCCACTAGATGTGTTAACAAAGGATATTAATTCATTAGGTAAAATAACCTTCTATAGTGTCTTAGTTTTAGTGATACTCATATCTATTCTTTCTTATTTATTATCCGGATATTTGACGAATCCACTAAAAGCCTTAATGAGTCAAATGAGCAGAGTTGAAAAAGGAAATTTCAAGCCGGAAATTAATATTCCGAAGACGAACATAGAATTAACTCAATTAGGCAACAGATTCCAAACAATGGTTAAAACGATTGATGAATTAGTATCGATTCAGTATCAAACCGAGATTCATAAGAAAGATGCTGAGCTTAAAGCATTAATTATGCAAATTAATCCTCACTTCTTCTATAACACCTTTGAAGTGCTGGTGCCTGTCACCACCCGTAAAATAGCGAACTTTGTCGAGAGTTGATAGATTAGTAGTGTTGTAGGTTGTGGTAAAATGTAGAAGTAACTGAATATTGTTGGGGTGGTTGGTTGTGAGACTTCTTTCTAGATCTGTTGATCTGAAAGGAGGTGATAATCATGGAGACATTTCTTGAATTTCTACGAGAAGTTTTGAAAGGAATTATACGCG
>NZ_JAOALK010000009.1 GCF_025154055.1 Aquibacillus koreensis | reverse complement strand
CGCGTATAATTCCTTTCAAAACTTCTCGTAGAAATTCAAGAAATGTCTCCATGATTATCACCTCCTTTCAGATCAACAGATCTAGAAAGAAGTCTGACAACCAACCACCCTAACAATATTCAGTTACTTCTACATTTTACCACAACCTACAACACTACTAATCTATCAACTCTCGACAAAGTTCGCTATTTTACGGGTGGTGCCAGGCACCAGAACTTATAGCCAATATGAAAAAGATATTTTAACATAATTGACCAACCAGCACCTGCTGTTAACGAGCTTACGATGTGTGTTTTATAACGCAATATAACCAAGCTCCCATATGATTTTATTTAATGGATATGCTTGGTTATTATTGGATATAACTTTTCAACTATAGAAACATAAATAAAAAGCCCATCACCTATAACGGCAATGAGCAATCTGATTATTTTAAATCCCCTCTAATAAGAAAAAACGCATCGTTTCAATATGATTGATTACCATCCACATATCTATTCAATGTCAATATGATTATCCTTTGCCCACTGTTTTAGGGTTTCATAAAACTGTATTTCTAATTGTGTTCTCAATGTTTCATTTTTTATGCTTTCTATTAATCCTCGATTACTAATAGTGGTCGGTATGGCTACCCCTATACTACCAGTTTCATTATTGTCTACAACATGGATTTTTATGTCCTTCATTACTGAACAACCTCCTACACAAAATCAACCATATAAGTGAGTGGAAATCGAAAACAATCTAAAACTAAGAATAGGGATTAAGTATCTTGGTTCTCCCTTTTTGCTTATATTCTTTCCAAGCAAATTCAGCCCAATCCAGAATATCGTCAATTAAACGATTATCTTTTGATGCATATACTCCAACATAGTCATTTCCTGCATTGAAAGTCTCCCATCTTGTAACAAAATCCAGCAAATCAAAGTTATGAGCATCTTCGCTTGTTTGGAAAGGTACTAATTCAAAGTCACCATTCTGCTTTAAGATAAGCCTGTTATCGATAGTATCATTACCTTTACTAATTACATTCACCAGTTGCTGCCTTTTCACCATTATCTAACACTCCTCTCATATATCTAAGCGATCTCTTAATGTTGGCAATTTACTCATAATAATTCTTCTCAAACCGCCAGGTATACCGCCCATGTCGACAATATCACGTTTAGCTGTCCATCCAAGTTCTCTCTTAGCCTTTGAAGCGTCAGCATAGCATGAAGCAATATCACCTGGTCTGCGGTCTACGATTGCATAAGGAACTTCAATATCATTAGCTTCTTCAATAGCTCTCACTAATTCTAGTACACTCGTACCTTTACCGGTGAGCAAAATTTTGAGAAATATATATAGAAGTAGCCGTTACCTTGATCGTGGGCGGCTATTTCTTTTTGTATAGAAAAACGACAATAGCTACAACAAAAGTATGTGTAGCTATTAAAGCTAAACTGAATTAAGAAACTAGGTTTACAGCTTCAAATGTCGTCATCCTACCACCTCCCTTCTATAAAAGGAGATGGCCAACCGCCCACCATGGTATGTAGTTACAAAGTCTGTTATACTATCTCTTTAACAACAAACCTATTATTATCCATTCTTTCAACGATCTGCACTTTTTGAATACATCTCTTATAGATAAATCCACTTTTTCGTTCGAGAATGAGTAAGTGGATTTTCCCATCGGAATCTTGCAGTAGAGTATTACATATTACTTAATCCTCCTATTACGAATACCCAGAAAAGAATTTTCATGACAATCGTGATGATACCTAAGACAATAGCTGCTTTAGCCACACCTGTTTTAATGGGCTTATTCAGACCCGCCAAACCGAAAATAAAAGCTAAAAGTCCAAGTAGATAGGGTAAGAGCGGGATAAAATTTAATACAACGCCTATAATACCTAAAACCATTCCCGCCACTGCTAAACCATTACCTTCTATTACAACTCTCTGTACTGCTGGCTCACTCATTGGTACACCTCCTTTCTAATAAATGGATTTATAATTTCCAATATTCGACACTAATAATCATATTTCCTTCTTTTCATATACGGGTGGTGACTAGGCACCACAGATAATTCTCACGATAACGATTAGACTCCACATGCTTTTTCGTTTGATAGTACGTACTTTTAAACACACCTAAAACATCACACATTTGTTTAACAGAGTGATCATCTTTATGAGCATCGATGTCAGTGGTTAGTTAAGCAAGTGTTACTTCTTCACGATTATGGCCATAGCCTTTTTAAAAAATGTCATTCTCCTCCTGCAGCTTAAGCATTGCTTTTTCATCTTAGCAATTTCATCAGCTGTAACAGTGTCACCTTCTTCTGTTTGAATCTATAGAACTTCTTAATCCATGCATAAATAGTTACTTCAGAAACGCCATATTCGCTTCTTAAGTCTTTAGCTGAACTTCCAGAATTATAAAGATCTACTATCATTTTTTAAAATCTATAGTGTAACAAATCTATAGAAACTTAACTAAGGTGTGTCCATGAAACTATACTAGCATCATCCATCAATTTACGGGTGGTGACAGCGCACCAGGAATAACTAGAATCACAATTACATTTCATCAAAAAACGTCTTAATAACATCACCTAAAGGCTCACGTAAGGATTTTCTCATGTTTTTCATTAAATCTTTCATATGCCTTTGGTGAAACTTAAAAGATTCACTTTCATTATTTTTTTCAATAAAATCAATAAAATAAAGAAACAAGCTATCTTGAAATATAAGCGATTCTTCCACAAGCTTATAGCAGCTTTCTTTAGTCCTTACGTCTTTATGGTCTTCCCCTCTCACTGTTACAATCGATTCAAACAACTTCGTAAACACGAAGATTACATATAGCCGAATTAGCAAAGGATTATTATCCTTTTCATAGGTATAATTCGGTATATCTAAATAGTGATCAATAATTCCAAAATTACAATGCGCATATCGAGATAATACTTCATAAAAATCCGTAAAATATTTTTTATCTTTACCGAGTTTATACCCACTCGGCCCTGGTGGTTGCTTCCCTATTTCTGTTTGTTCTCTATCAACTATTATACCACCTTGCTTAACGATATATTTACGCAAAGTCAGTTGAATTGGATTTGAAATGAACTCATCGATCTCTTGTGGATGTTCCTGTAGATACCTAGTACTTAAATAATTTTCAAAGATACTTCTTAATAGAATCATAGCGTCTTCATTCAGACTTGAATGAAGTAATTTTTTTATACTAATTAAGGTTTTGGTACTTTTAGTAAATGAAAAATACTCGTAATCATCAACCATATTCACGTAATTATTTTCTATCTTATTTTGGTCAGTAACTCCATAGGGAAAACATGAGTATTCTACAAACTTTTTGGATTCAAAGATGAATTTGTTTAGCAATTTATCCGCTTTATTAATATATTGAGTTTCCATTTTAGCCTCCATATATTATTTTCTAGTTATAACCCTAACACACGCTCTAACAATTTACGGTTTTGACAGTACTGAATTTTTACATGTCTGACCTATTATTTAAAAAATTACCAAAACACGTCGCGCACGACGTAGAACATCCCTCTCCTTGAATAGATAATGAAGGAGAGAGGGAGATAGATTTGGGGAATAAAAATGAAGATTTCAATGTTTTATTTGGAAGGTTTGTAATAGAAGCAAGAACAAAGCTTGATATAACTCAAGAAAAGGCTGCTGATCTAGCAGAAGTTAGCTATAGAACTTACCAAAGAATTGAAGCTGGTGAATCCGAGCCTAAAAACTATACTATATATAAGTTGAGTCATGCTCTTCACATAAACATTCATCAGGTCTATGCGGAAATTAGAAACCGACTATCATAACTCCATTATAAATGATATTTCCCTTTGCACAATTAGAGGTGTTGTGTCATTGAAAAAATCAAAAAACATAAGAACAGTACACTCTTAACATTATGTATTATTAGAAATATTATAAAACAGTCAGCGTTATCAAAAAAATTTATCTAGATTCCATATACGACATACATTCCCATTCCTAAATCCCATCCTGTAGCATTGACTACTATCCCAATACCGTGTGAAGTTGGTTAATATCAGTAAACACACCATACCCTTATATCAAATCCCATGCTTTGATAATAGAAGGAGATTCCTAAATGAATACAGAGAAACGCATTAGATGCGCAAGATGCGGCAATTATTTTCACTACAGGGATAAAGTCTTCTTGGATTATATCTATACTATCATGCACCAGCATTGTTATAGACCCATAGATGTTATTATTGATAGTGGGACATATTTACAAATCCTTAAAAATAATCCCTGCTTTCAAGAGATGTTACCTTACCAGAGCTCAAATTGATATCTCTTTATAGAATGTCAAAAAGCATTCATTTTTGCATTTCTAGTACAATCTGGCAACATCCCTCAACAAGTTTAGTCTTATGTCGAGGGAGTACAACAGTTCATACTGATCCGTTTATTTTCCAGGCAAAAAGACTCTCAAATATAGCGAAATACAATTCTAACCTCTTCATATCTACCTTATCATCCATTATGGATAAAACTTTCAACTCTAATACCAAAACATAGCGGAATACGTAATAGACGGTTGTTATAGAAAGTAAAGCTGTCATTGAAAATCACCACCCAACCGACAAATCCCGTCAATTTACGGTGATACCAGGCACCAAAATAGGCCTCCTACCAAGGAATAATTAACCTAGAACCCTGAACATGGGTCATTGATAGAGTGATCTTCCTCTGTTTTATATGTAGTGGTATTCTTTCACCAAAATGGTTGCTCCAATTCGTTCACGGCTGGCACTGGAATTATCACCAACTTCCAGCTTATTTATTCTCCCTTCTCAATAAACGGTAGTTCCTCTATTCCTTGAAGAATATGATAAACTTCTTCAAGAATGCCATCAAAAGATATTATTTGTGTATTTGCAACATCAATTTCCCAATACTGGGTAGCATTTATAGATGAAACAAATGTCATTCCTTCGTTATTGACCGTGACCTCCCATGTTATATTCGGGAAATTTTCATGCTCCATAATGCCTTTAAATACTTTCATTAGTTCACTGTAAATCTTTTGAGATTCATTTTCATATCCTTTTGCAATTGCAATATTATAAGCTATTCCAAACTCAATCGAAGCATTGGCCTCAACTTCATCATGCATACACTCTATAGAATCATCATGATAAAAAGAACAATCACTTCCATAAACAGATGTAGCGGTTAAGTGTGAATCCCATTCAAATGATAATTTTGCCCGCACAAGATGAGGAGCTTTATTTTTCCCCAGAACACATGTGCATGAAAATTCTTTATCTAGCGAACTTATTTCTAATTTATTCTTTACGTTATGCGCCTTAAGTTCATTTGAAATTAAGGCAGTCATTAATTGATTTACGATCTGTTCGTATGTCAACACCATACACCACTCCATTTTATTTTTTACTCTTCCATAGACTTCTGTTAATCATTCTTCTTACTTATTTATATCACATTTCTGCTATTACACAGGAGAATTATTGACACTTATGTAAGTAAAACAAGAACTTCCATACAACAGCACCACTCATATTAGTTATAGAGCAACTTTAATTGGGTGCAAGTGAATCGCACCCATATTTCTCCTCAAATTCAAAATCAAACTCTCCATTTTGAACTACAGAATCAAAGACTTCTCGCTTTGTTTCATCCAAGACTCTTACGTACGATAATGTTGCTTCAGGAGATCTATGTGCCATTATATCTTGAACTGTGAGAAGGTCTGCTCCGCCACTTAACATTTTCAAAGCGAAGGTATGGCGAAATTGGTGCGTTCTAAAATGAAACAATCGTTCAGATTCATCTTTAATCTGATTACGTTTAGCAAGTTCTCCTAAATGTGCTCGGATATAGGTTTGATTAATTGTCTGTCCTTTACGTGGCCCTTTAGTTTTAACAAACAAATAACCTTCTGGGTTAAAGTATGATTTGTTAATTTCAATAATAGATTCTACTATCCTAACCAAATGATGATCAATTGGGATACGATGCCCTTTGATTTTACTCTTCCGGATATTTGCCTCCAACCAGTATTGGTTATCAAGTTTAATAATGCAGTCGCTTTTTAATGTTAGTATATCCGATATCCTCAATCCTGTTTTGAAAGCTATCATAATAACTGCTCTAACATCAGGGCGTAAATCATGGATATGTTTGAACAGTTGTTTTAATACAAAGTCTGGAATAAAATCTATTTGATGAATCGACTTTCTCTTTTGTCTTGGAATATCTTCTGGGAATAGCAAGTTTCTCACATCTATCCTGGGAGCAATTTTATAACCATAGCGCTGCATATCTGATAGAAACTTCTCTATTATTACAAGATTTTTTGCAACAAGCGCTTCTGGATTATTAGATTTTCCCCCTTTAGGATTCGTTATATAAGCATGTAAGTATTCAATAAATTTAACAATATGGTTTCGCTTTAATCCCTTTATGTTCTTCCAATTAGGTTCTAGCTTATGTAGGAAATGGAAAAACCGAGTAAGGGTTGTTATATAGTTCTTCGCCGTACCCCATGCAAATTTGTGTTTACTAAGTAACCTTTGCTTAAAGTAATTCTTTACTTCATTTCGAATCCTTGGAATCTCAATCCTAGAAAAATCAATTGTGTATTCGGAAATTGTTTTATTATATTCAATCCCATACACCTTATATAAGTTACGAACGTCCCACCTATCTTTCTTCCATTCTTCACGTTGCTTTGGTATCCTTCGTGGCTTAGGCTGCTCCAGTTTTGCGAATTTAGCAAGTTCCGAATATACCACTCTCATAATCGATGCGACAGATGTGTGAAATACAACATCATTATGTGGTGGTTGCCGTCTCTTCAATCGTTTTGTCTTAAGTCCTTTCTTTTGTAACCAATCAATATATTCCTTTTCATCCTCGTTAATATTTAGATGAAGAAATGACATTAAGCCCTTTTTATTTTCATTTATAAACTCTGTTAGACGCCTTATTGGATTCTGAATAGATTGGAACATTGTTGTTAACTTCCATTGATTATTAAATAGACGGTTAAAGAAAATATACTTTACTTCTAGATTTAACGAGGGCTCTTCCAGCTGGAATTTAATATTTTTTCTAATTGTCGGGCTACTATCAACCATCAGTTTAAATTGATTGACCCCGCGTATTTTGTCTAGTCCCCATTTATTATTATCTAAAAAATACGTATCATCCCTCTCTTGAAAGGATACATCCCCATCTCTAGATATTATCTGGGCAGGAAATGATGACATATCCTGCTTTAACTCATTATGAAAATTAGAAATAAATAGCGTACTTGGTTTTCTTTGCATCCATTCTCCTCCTCGAGTTAAATATAATTTATTATTTTAATCAACGATTAAAATAATATACTCTTAGTTAACAATAGATTTTTACCTGCACTATTTCCTTTCATAGAACACCCTAAATACCTATCAATGCACTGAACATAAAATCATTACCGTTGATAATCTCCTCGCTCACTGTGACCTTCTCCTTGCCGATCTTGATAAAAAACTCACTCATTCTCTTTTCCTCCCATGGCCCGGCAAGGAGCCGCAGAGGGAAAAAAGATACAAAAAAAGACCGGACAATAGCTTTCCTGAATAAATATCAGGATTAACCATTGTCCGGCCATTAGGTAGTTCACCACGACTCCGTTGCTCGGTACAAAATATTTAAAATCCAAGGAACACAAAAACCTGGTAATCGCCTCTAAAAAAAAAGAAGCGACTATCCGGCCTGGGTAATTCCTTTGATTCCTCGCTCGGTATAATCGTGGTATGAACTTTTAAAACAAAGTAAAAAAGACCGGATACTATCATCTAAATCGATAGTATCCGGCCCTTAAGGTAGCTCGGTGACTTTATTATTCACTGGCTCCATATCGTCTCGGTATAGCTTTTCCACTTAACAATGTAAATTCATTTGTATCTAAATCTATTTCCCACACCCTTTTACATCTTTGGCATTTGGATTGAACTAATCCTTTTGCTCCTTGTACCTTATCTAAAAGTCTATTACTACAGACGGGGCACTCTACTCTTTTAATATTGGTTTTACTTGTCATTTATTTTCCTCCCACTGTGATGCTGAAAAAAGACATCTGTTAAATTTTATATGCAACTACATATTTACATTTTATATAAGAACGTATGTTCTGTATAGAGTTAAAACTACGAAAAAATGTAGTTGAAACTAGAATACTTGGTCACAACAGGCTAAAATTGCTTTCAAAACACAACTTTCATGGAAACAAAAAAAGAGCCGGATAACCATTAGTTTAGTTCCTAACAGTTATCCGGCACTTAAGGTAGCTCATTAGGCTCCTTCTCGTCTCGGTATAGCTTTTCCACTTATTAATTTAAATTCATCTGTTCTTAAATTAACCTGCCACACATGCTTACTTTTAGTACATTTCACATGAACTCTACCAGATGCATCAGTTTCCTTATCCATTAGCCTTTGTCCACATGCAGGGCACTCTACTCTTTTTACATTTATATCCCTTATCATAAATTTTCCTCCTAGTCACGTTTGATATTATACATTTCCAGTAGTTCACTAAAGGTTATTTCCATGCCCTGCTGTTCTAAGCTTTCAATCTTGTTGTAAAAGAGCTTTCTAAGCATTTTTTCCTTTAACTCTTTTGGTCCCAACTCCAGAGCTCGATGGCAATTTGGACAGAGTGCCACAATGTTACTCGGGTTATCTATGTTGTTATCAAACCGATTGTATTCTCTAATCGGGATTAAATGATGACCTTCCACATACGGCTTACCGTTATTTGCTATAAAAGTAAAATGGCCAGGGTCGAATTCACATTGATATTCAGCATTCTTTAATGCTTCTCGCACTGCTAGCACATTTCGTCGAGGCATAGCTTTTTTAGGTGACTTTACCTCTATAAAATTTGTATCTCCTGTTTCCTTGTTTTGTACGATTATGTCAGGTTGATACATTTCCTGCTCGACATATGCTACGTGATCCAAGCTTTTGTAATTTAAGATACTTTCAATAAAAGATTCATATGCAAAGCCATTCATTATTCCCTCTAATTCACTATAAGCAAGCATGATCATCTTAAAATCATTTAAAAACGATTCCTCATCAGGCATGTTGGAAATATCATAATATGTACCTATGATATGACCTTTTTCATAAGAAGCTGCAAGGGGACTATCAAGCTCTAAATCAATTTCTTCCAAATTTAACCGAAGATTGATGGTTCTTAGCTCATTTTTAAGGTAATCAGTAACCTCTTGCATCTTTTCTTTTGCTTCACTATTAAATTGCTCCTGATAATAGACATACCCTTGGTTTAAGGATAAATAAAATCCTTTTCCATTGTTTTTAAATAGATAAGTAACAAAGAACCCTTTTTGCGTACTTTCCGTAATATTCCTTAACATAAATGAAATCCATGGAATTTTAGCCCATGCACCTTTCCCAACACTTCCATAAGCTTTATATTCTTCAGGGCTTAAGTTTGCCGATTCAAGTAATTTCTGCGGTAGTTCATTTCTTATAACGTTCCCTATTTTATGCTTTGTAAAAGTTTCCTTTACAGCATTCGGATAATTTTCACAAACGTTAAAGAACATATCTAAAAGTTCTGTTTTATTTTTCGGAACAGGTTCGTCCTGCTCAGAAAAAATAGATGTGAAGTCAAACACTTTATTAAATTCCTTTGATATATTCAGGAACTTAATCAATACTGTTGAATCAGCTTTTTGCTTTCCTGATTCTATTTTTGAAAGTGCGGGAACGTTAAGATCTAATTGTTTAGCCAAATCAACTTGTTTAATATTGTGATTATCCCTGTAAGATTTAATAATTGGACCGATATTTGGGATTTCCATTTACGTCACCTTCTTTCTATATTGGAATTATACGCCTTTAAACAATCATGGGTCAAGCGTTACTTTCTAAAATAGAAAGTTTAATATTTGATGAAATAAGTTTTATAACGACTCAGAAAGAACGTATGTTCTTTTTTATGCAAAAAAAAGATACCCGCCGAGCAATTGCCCAACGGGTATTTGTACCTTAATAAGGTAAAAAGGAACTATATAATAAACAATACCTTAATCTCTGCTAAATAAATCCCTAGTATATACCTTATCCTCAACTTCACGTAAATCATCAGATAATCGATTCGCAACAATAACATCTGATACTCTCTTAAACTCTTCGAAGTTATTAATCACTCTAGAATTATAGAATGTATCATCTTGAAGCGCTGGCTCATACACAACGACTTCAATGCCCTTAGCTTTTATGCGCTTCATAACCCCTTGAATAGCAGATTGTCTAAAGTTATCAGAATCCATTTTCATCGTAAGACGGTAGATTCCTACAACTTTAGGCCTTCTTTTGATAATCATTTCAGCAACATGATCTTTTCTTGTTCTGTTGGCATCCACTATTGCTGCCATGATATTATTTGGAACATCTTCATAATTAGCCAATAGCTGCTTTGTATCTTTAGGAAGGCAGTAACCACCGTATCCAAATGAAGGATTATTATAGTGTGTACCTATTCGCGGATCTAGTCCAACACCATCGATAATCTGTTTAGTATCTAATCCTCTTACTTCCGCATAAGAGTCTAGCTCATTAAAGAAAGCAACTCTCATTGCTAAGTAAGTATTTGCAAAAAGTTTAATAGCTTCTGCTTCTGTTGAATTAGTAAACAAGACATCTATATTTTCTTTTAAAGCACCTTCAACTAATAAATCAGCAAAAACTTTTGCTCTTTCAGACTGTTCCCCAACAACAATTCTTGAAGGATACAAGTTATCATATAATGCTTTACCTTCTCGTAAAAACTCTGGTGAAAAGATTATATTTTCGGTCTCAAATTTTTCTCGTACTGCTTCTGTATAACCTACCGGAACTGTAGACTTAATGACCATCACTGCATCTGGGTTAATAGATAAAACATTGGCAATAACAGCCTCCACAGTTCTAGTATTAAAATAATTTTTTTCCGGGTCATAGTTTGTAGGTGTAGAAATAATTACGTACTCTGCATCTTTAAATGCTTTATAATTGTCCGTTGTAGCGGTTAAGTTCAATTCTTTTGATGCTAGAAAGTCTTCAATCTCATTATCTATTATAGGAGACCTTTTATTATTAAGCATATCTACTTTTTCTTGTATGATATCTAATGCTATTACTTCATTATGTTGAGCTAGTAATATAGCATTTGATAACCCCACATATCCTGTTCCGGCTATTGTAATTTTCATCTAACTATTACCTCTTCCCTCTAATAAATATTAGTAAGGTGATTTAAATGTTATACTGTTTCTCAAAATAATTCTGATATTCTCCACTTAAGATTTGCTCCCACCAGTCCTGATTATCTAAGTACCATTGTATGGTTTGTGCAATTCCGGTATCAAATGTGTAAGTAGGTTTCCAACCCAAATTTTCAAGTTTCGTAGGGTCTATTGCATAACGTTTATCGTGACCTAGTCGATCTTTAACAAATTCAATTAACTCTTCGGATTTACCTAAAGTTTTTATTATCGTTTTAACTACTTCTAAGTTGGTCCGTTCATTATGGCCACCTACGTTATAAACTTCACCATTTACACCTTCATGTAGTACTAAATCTATCGCTGCACAGTGATCAATCACATGTAACCAATCTCGGATGTTTTTTCCGTCACCATAAACAGGCACCTTTTGTCCATTTAACACCCGTGAAATTGTTAAAGGAATCAATTTTTCAGGAAAATGGTATGGCCCGTAGTTATTCGAACAGCGAGTAATATTTACTGGTAACCCATAAGTTTCATTATACGCACGTACTAATAAATCTGATGATGCTTTACTTGCACTATATGGACTATTGGGCTGTAGCGGAGTCTCTTCTGTAAAAAATGTAGTAGGATCAAAATCTAACTCGCCATATACTTCATCTGTTGACACGTGAACAAATTTTTTAACATCAACTGCTCTTGATGCATCTAATAAAACTTGTGTACCGACTACATTCGTTTGCACAAAAACCCCTGGATCTGTAATGGAGCGGTCAACATGGCTTTCGGCAGCAAAATGAACAACGTAGTCAAATTTTTCTTTCCCAAAAATCCCCATTATTGTTTCACGATCAGCAATGTCTGCTCTAACAAAGTGATAATTATCTTTTGCTTCAATATGTTTGTGCTTTATTAAATCCCCAGCATAGGTTAATAAATCTAAATTATAAATGTCATATTGGGGATACTTGTCCACTAAATATTGAACAAAGTTACCACCGATAAACCCGGCACCACCTGTAACAAGAATTTTTTTTCGTGTCACTTATTTCACCTCTTGTGCTAATTCATTTAAATAATGTTTTAAAGCATCCTGCCACTTTGGTAATGGGTCGAACCCATTATCAACCAGTTTTTGTTTTGACATGCGTGAGTTTTTTGGTCTCACAGCACGTGTTGGATATTCTTCAGTCGAAATTGAATTTACTGTAACATCTTTTTTAGTTTGTTGAAAGATTTCAGAAGCAAACTCTGCCCATGTACAAAAACCTTCGTTTGATGCATGGTATACGCCATACTTTTCCGTTTGAATCATATCAATTAATAATCGTGCTAAATCAAATGTATACGTTGGTGAACCATATTGATCTCCGACAACATTTAGTTCATTACGAGTCTCAGACAATCTAAGCATTGTTCTTATAAAGTTATGTCCATTTATTCCGAATACCCATGAAATACGAACGATAAAATGCTCATCAAGTAAATCTTTTAGAATCTTTTCTCCTTCATATTTCGTTAAACCATAATACCCGACTGGATTAGGTATGTCTGCCTCTGTAAATGGACTTTCACCCTTACCGTCAAAAACATAATCAGTACTAATATACATAAGTTTTGCATTTACTTTATTAGCTGCTATAGCAATAAATTTTGTCCCTAGTACATTTACATCCCAACATGTTTCTTTATCATCCTCGGCTTTATCAACTGCTGTATATGCAGCACAATGAATGATTACATCAGGATTTGCTTTTTGTACATATTGATATACTTCTGCTTCATTAGTAATGTCTAAATCTTCTCTTCCTATTCCTAGCATACTAATTCCGCGGTTTTTACCTTCCCGTACAACATCATAACCAAGTTGACCAGTGTAACCAGTTACTAAAACCTTCATAATACACTACTCTCCATAATTAAAATTATTTTCAGCATCTTTTAGTTGAGGAGCTTTTTGATCTTTTTCTGAAAGAATAGGAGTTATATCAATAGGCCACTCAATACCAATTTGAGGATCATTCCAAATAATTCCTCGATCATTTTCTGGTGAGTAAAGCTCATCTACTTTATACTGCACCTCAACATTATCTGCTAAAGTTATAAACGCATGTGCAAATCCTTTTGGAACTAATAATTGTTTTTTGTTTTCAGCAGATAATTCAATTCCAAACCATTTCCTAAAAGTAGGGCTATTTTTCCTAATATCTACAGCCACATCAAATATTGCACCTTGTGTACAACGTACCAACTTTGTCTGTGCTTTAGGATTTAATTGATAATGCAATCCTCTTAATGTACCTTTAGATGCAGAAAATGAATGATTATCCTGAACAAAATTTATATCTACTCCCGCTTCCAAGAACTTGGCTTCACTATAAGTTTCCATAAACCAACCTCTATGATCTCCAAATACTTTTGGTTCAAACACCAAAACACCTTCTAAATGGGTTTTTATAACGTTCATACTCCACCTCCGTATTTAATACTTAATCTCTCCGTTTGCAACTTTTAATAAATATTGCCCGTATCCAGTTTTTGAAAATAACTCTCCAGATTCAATTAATTGTTCTTTTCCAATCCATCCATTTATATATGCAACTTCTTCAGGTGCAGCAATTTTTATGCCTTGATGCTCTTCTACAGTTTTAACAAAGTTAGTTGCTTCAACTAAACTTTGGTGTGTACCAGTGTCTAACCATGTATATCCACGTCCTAAAAGTTCAACTTTCAAGTCTCCTGCATTTAAATATGCTTCATTAATTGATGTAATTTCTAATTCTCCACGTTCTGATGGTCTTACGTTTTTTGCAATATCTATGACACGATTATCATAGAAGTACAAACCAGTAATCGCATAATTTGACTTAGGAAGTTCAGGTTTTTCTTCAACACTTATCACTTTACCGCTTTTATCGAATTCTACCACTCCAAAACGTTGAGGATCTTGTACATGATAGCCAAAAACTGTAGCACCACTTTCTTTATTTGCTGCGCGTTGAAGGATCTTTCTCATTCCACTTCCATAATAGATATTATCACCTAATATCATGGCGACAGAACTCTTGTCAATAAACTCTTCACCAATTAAAAAAGCCTGGGCTAATCCATCCGGGCTCGATTGTACTTTATATTTAAGATTTATTCCAAACTGTGAACCGTCTCCTAGCAATTCCTCAAAACGTGGAGTATCTTCCGGAGTTGAAATAATTAATATCTCTTTAATTCCTGCAAGCATCAGGGTTGATAGCGGATAGTAAATCATGGGTTTATCATATACTGGTAATAATTGTTTACTTGTTACAAGAGTTAAGGGGTATAAACGAGTACCACTACCTCCTGCTAGAATAATCCCTTTCATAAAAATTACTCCTTTCTACTTTCCTCCTGGCTAAATTAATTATCTTTCACAAAAAGCCAAGGATAATCTGCAATTAATTCCTCACTATTGTATGACTTCTATAGTTTTCAATATATTAAGCATTCAATAGTGTTTAAAGTCTATTACTACCCCTGTAAACAAAGAAAACTCTCAAGACCTCTGCAACAATTGTTGAAACAATAGCCCCATAAATGCCTATCAATGGGATTGTTATGAAGTTTATTAGAATATTGCTTACAGCTGCAATTGTGCTACTAGTTGCAATTACTTTCGTCTTTTTTGAATAAAAAAGCTTTGCTGCTGGTATAAAATAAAATCCTTTTACAATTTGACCAATCAGTAAGAAGGGAATTAGCGAAACTGCACCATTGTACTGGTTTGATGCAAAAAAATTCAAAGCGTACATAGCAACTGGAATTGAAGTTATTCCAAAAATGAGAACAATGTAAGAGAATGCTTTAAGTAGTCTTTTGGCCTTAATTTCATTGCCCTCTTTAAGTAAACTTACATACCTTGGTACTAAAGCGTTATTTACGCTAGTATAAAATAATGCTAATACCATTGACACTTGTGCAGCTAATGCATATATGCCCAAGTCTTCTATACTTATAAATTTCTCCAAAATAATCCTG
Organism: Aquibacillus koreensis; assembly: GCF_025154055.1. Taxonomy (GTDB): domain Bacteria; phylum Bacillota; class Bacilli; order Bacillales; family Amphibacillaceae; genus Aquibacillus_C; species Aquibacillus_C koreensis. The sequence goes on along the minus strand of NZ_JAOALK010000009.1, from coordinate 40,899 downwards.
TCAGAAGAACTAATAATCCAAACACTTGCAACATGTGGTAGTAATGGTAGACTAAATAATAAACTTTGTTTTATATATAATGAATTTAACGAAAATTTAATTAACTTAAACTGCCATCCAAATGTAAACAAAACAACTATAAAAGTAACTATTAATTGTGAGATTAACGCACCTTCAGCTCCAAGACCTTTTCCGATTATAAGATAAACTGTTAACCCCATTATTAATAACGCCTTAATGATATTAACTGACACAAATAATCCAGCCTTTTCTTGTGCTCGAAAAAGAGCTAAAGGTAATGCTAATAATGCAGAAAGCCACGATAATCCTATAAGATAGGAATAGAACGGGTTTATAGGAATATTTTTAAATAATAAAGACCCTATAGAATCACTAAAAAAATACAAAATCAAGGCTATAATTGTGGAGAAACATAAGACAAATGTAAAAATAGAACCTAAAAACTCTTTTTGTTTTTGAGGTTCCTCCAAGAAGTCATAAAAGAAACGCGTTACCGCACCATTTAAGGAAAGTAACAAGAATAATTGCAGCATGCCGACTAATGTTTGAACTGTTGTCATTATTCCGTATTCAGCTGGACTTAGATAACCTGTATAAATTGGAAGTAAAATAAATCCAATCATGGGAGTCATCATTGAGCCAACTGTATAGAGAATTGAGTTTTTAATAAACTTATTTTTAAGTACACTATTAATTAATATGCTCATATATTTGTCTCTTCCCTAATCTTTTAACTCACTATGCAAAAAGTAACAATACTATTATTCTCATTGAAAACAATAATTCATTTATTAATTACTGTGATAATAATAATATAAAATTGCTATAGGGTTATTAACTAGAAAGCAATGCCTCCGCTATTTTAAAATCTACAGCATCATCAATATCAATAGAGTTTTCCTTTGACATGATCATAGCATAACACCCTTCTTTATAAATGCTATCTGTAGTCATTAAATACTCATTCTTAACAATATAAATGGCTCCATTAATCCGATAATAAGAAGGCAAAGCTTGACGAGGAGTACTTACTAAATCTTGATTCAAAAAGTTTTTTAGAGAATGGTCTCCTGGTAATGTGTTACACCACAATGGTGAGTGATCAACTTCACAAACTGAAATTACTGCATTTGCATTTTTAGACTGCATCAACTTATACCCATTTACAATATCCTGGGCCTTTCTAAGTGGTGATGTAGGCTGAAGTAGAGCTGCTGTTTCAAATTCATTTCCCATTTCCTTAAAACTTTCTATTGTATGTTTAACAACATCCCAAGATGAAGCTGTATCCGAAGATAACACCTCACCTCTTAAAAATGGTACACTTGCTCCCCAATCTTGAGCAATTTGTGCATATTCCTTAGAATCAGTTGATACAAATATTTCATCAAATAAATCTGTATCTCTAGCAGCTTTGATTGTGTAGGCAAGTAGTGGTTTGCCTTTTAAGTCTTTAATATTTTTGTCTTTCAATCCTTTTGATCCGCTTCTAGCTGGAATAATGGCAATATTCTTCACTTACCTCACCTCACAATCATAAAATTTCTTTTTCAATGTTATTCGGTTATTCAATAAAAATTCCATTATAATTGTAACTATCTTTTCTGAAGTGTTACCTGAACCATATGGATTCACTGTGCTCCTAGCTTTATGCCGAAACTCACTAGATAAAGCAATTTTAAGAGACTCATTTATACCCTCTACTGTAGGTTCACAATTAATAACACTTTCTGCCAGTAATCTGCCTTTTTGCCGATCGCCTATGTTAATTGTAGGAATTCCAAAGCTAGGTGCTTCTAGAAGTCCACTTGATGAATTCCCAATCACTACAGTACAATATTTTAAAGCACTGAGATATCTTGTCATTCCTAATGAAGTAAACGCTATAGCATTTTCATTTTCTTCTAAGTAAGCATCAATCATATCATTAATAATCCGTCCATTTGTATCTGCATTTGCCTTTGTAAAGATAAATTTCATATCTTGGTATTTTTTACACACATTTAATAATTCTTGAAACTGCACTGCTGACTGATTATTCTCTAATGTCACAGGGTGAAAAGTGACCATTGCATACGGTTTATCTAACTTAAACTTAATAGATGACTCAAGTTCATTTTTGTCCAATAATCTTTGTTTTAATATATTCTCTACTCCGACAGCTCCAACGGTAAATACCCTCTCAGGCTGTTCTCCTAATTGGATAACACGACTTCGATATTTTTCTGTACTTGTAAAATGTAAATAACTCAACTTCGTAATAGCATGACGAATAGACTCATCAACAGCTCCTTCTGTAGTTTCTCCGCCATAAAGATGAGTAATCGGAATTCTTTCATTCATAGCTGACATACAAACTGCAAGGGTTTCATATCTATCTCCAAGTACGATAAGCATATCAGGTTTTAACCTGTTAAAATAATCGGCGAAGCTTATCATCGCTAAACCCATAGATTTTGATATGGCTGCGGGAGTGTCTGCACTTAATAGCATTTCAATTTTCTCATCAATCACAAAGCCGTCTTTTTCAATTTCTCTATAAGTCAAACCAAATTCCGGTGATAAGTGTGCACCCGTAACAACTATACGGACATCAAATTCAGCTACTGTATTTAATTTTGAAATGATTGGTTTTAAAAGTCCATATTCAGCTCTAGTAGCAGTCAGTATACTTATTTTTTTCATAATTCAATCATCTCATCTTCTTCAAAGTCACGGATAGCTGGACTTCCTATAACCTCCAACCATTTCATAGGGCTAATTCCATTCCCAGGTCTTTTTACAGTTAGATTTTCCTCTGTAAAAATCTCACCTTTTTTAATTGGACGATTCGCAATAATACTTTTTCTCGCAATCGTCATATTCTTTCTCTCAGAATCTACTGGTTTTTTTTCACTAGTTCCTATTGCAACTTCCACATTTCTAATAGCACTTACCATTGCCTTTAGTTCATTTGGCTCTAAGCTAGCCTTATGGTCTGGTCCTTCCATGTTTCGATCAAGGGTAAAATGTTTCTCAACCACTGTTGCTCCCATAGCAACCGCAGCGATTGGGACTTCAATTCCTTTAGTATGATCGGAATACCCGACTGCAACTCCAAATTCTTTTTCGATTGATTTCATAGCCAATAAATTAACATCTGTAAAAGGGGTAGGATACTCCGTCGTACAGTGAAGTACCGTTATTTCTCCTGAGCCATTTTCTTTTAGTGCACGTAAAGCTGCACGAATATCCCCCATAGTACTCATCCCAGTTGAAAGGATCACAGGTTTGGATAACTTAGCTATTTTAACAAGATAAGGTAGATTTGTTATATCTCCAGAAGGAATTTTCCATGTTTGCATACTTAAGCTATTTAAGAAATCAATACTATCAAAGTCAAATGCTGTAGAGAGAAATTCAATCTTCTGAGACTTACAATATTCACTTAGTTCAACAAATTCATCAAAAGACAATTCAAGCTTTTTTAACATTTCTAACTGACTTTCATTAGAATCTGTCTGTTGTTTTTGATATTCTGCTTTTACAGCATTTTTAGATGCGATATTTTTTGCTACAAAGGTTTGAAATTTTATGCAGTCGGCACCTGCATGCTTGGCGCTATCTACTAATTTTTTTGCCAATTCCAAGCTACCATTATGGTTAACGCCAGCTTCCGCTATAATGTATACGCTCATTTATTTTAAACCTCCTTACATGGGTGACCATAAGCGATGATATTACTACCAATATCACACAAAACTACACTACCCATTCCAATTAATGTCTTTGAACCTACTTTTATTTGCTGCTTAATGACACTTCTGGCTCCAATATGTGTTCCTGCCCCAATATGAACGTCCCCACAAAGAACACTGCCTGGCGCAATGTGCGCAAACTCCTCTACAATACAATCATGCTCAATTAGAACGGATGTGTTAATAATTGCTCCTTTATGGATGGTGGATCCAGCGTTCACTACCGCATTTTTCCCTATATAAATACCCTTTTTTAACCTACTATGCCGACTCACAACAGCTGTAGGATCAACAATATTCGGTATCTCGAAACCTATCTTTTCTAGGACTGTAAAAAGTTTAATACGAAGATTAGGGTTCCCAAGGCTACCAACCGTTACAAACGCATGAGTGAAGCCTTCTTCTTGATAAAGTCTAGGTAAATCGTCGTCACAACCGATAATCGGAACACCTAGGATCTCCTTCCCGGCGCTATCATCTTTGTCAATGATTCCGATTTCGGCATACTCGTTTGTTTCAAGAAGGGCATCTAATACAGACTTACAATGGCCTCCTCCACCTACCAAAAGGATTTTTTTACTCATCACGCTCTAACCTTTTTCTCATCTTTTCCATTTCATCGATTTGACCCATGTCAAGCCAAGCATGCTCACTAATTGGATAAACCCCGATCTTTTCTCCTGCACCCTTATATTTTTCAATAATTTCAGGGAAGCCAATCGATGTGTTATCCTCTAGCTCATCAATGACTTTTGGCTCAACGATATACATTCCCGTATTTGTAAAGAAAGAGAATTCAGGTTTTTCCTTCATTTCCTCGATTTCACCCGTTTCATTTATTTCAATGACACCGTAAGGAATTCGGATGTGTTTAAGTGAACATACCATTGTCACGAGATTGTTTTCTTTTTTATGGTAATCATAAATCTTTTCGTAATCTTCTTCGATCAGAATGTCGCAGTTTGTTAAGATAAATGTGGACTTAATTTTTCCTTTTAGTAAGCTTAATCCCCCGCCTGTGCCTAATGGCTGATCTTCATCCGCATAATTCATTTCATACGTCTTGTCAATCTCATTAAAATAAGCCTTAATCATATTTTTCTTATGATTCACAATGAGGTGGAACTGGTTAGACCCATAGTCATGAAAACGATTGATGATATGCTCTGCAATTGGGATTTCTCCAATTGGGATAAGCGGTTTCGGAAGAATCTTCGTATAAGGATATAATCTTGTTCCTAGTCCACCCGCCATAATCACAACTGGTGCATCAAGGTTTTTAGGCTTTGTAATTTCGTCATCATTCCAAAACACGATTGATACAATGTCCTTGTCCTCGTTTACAACAGGTAGTGCCTCAATTGAAAGGTCACGCATGATATCTTTGGCAGCCAGTTTATCTTTTTCAGGGATAAATTTTGGGTTGTAGTTCGCGATTTCCTTTACTTTAGCTTCAAGATTCCCCTTTTTCAGGATCCACCTTCGAATATCTCCATCCGTAATTGCCGCAACAAACTTCCCATTTTTTTCAACAAACAGAACCTTCTTGGCTATTTTATCTAACAATGCCATTGCCACAAGCATTGTGGCTTCTTCGTCAATTAAAAAATCTTTTACATTCAATTTTATCCACATCCTTACAAACTGTACTGATTACGCTTCTGGATTTTTCAAGCACTCAACCACGTATTGAACATCTTCTACAGTTAAGTTTGAACTGCATGGAATATTCACAACGTGCTTTAAGTAGTTTTTCGCTTTTTCAATTTTGTAGGTCTGACTTCCTTCATATGGCTTTTGATCGCTAATAAGTCCCCAGATTGGTCTACACTGTACCTTTTTTGAACCTAAGTAAGAAATCATTTTGTCTATATCTATTGGATACTTGTCATCAACATATAATCCATAGAACCAATGATTACTTCGAATGTTTGGCTCAAAATCCAAAATCGAAAGTCCTTCAATTCCCTCAGTCATTTCCTTATAAAGCTTAAAGTTATCTGCTTTTGTTTGAATGAATGTCTCCAGTTGTTCTAATTGAGCTAACCCCATTGCAGCTTGAACATTTGTCATTCGGTAGTTATAGCCGATTTCATCATGTGTATAGTAAAGCTCATCGCTCTTTGCTTGCGTGGCAAGATGCTTTGCTTTTTTCAATAGCTCTTCATCGTTGGAAACCATCATTCCACCACCACCAGTGGTGATGATTTTATTCCCATTATAAGAGTAAACACCAATAGTCCCAATCGTACCAGCAAATCTGTTCGCGTATGGGCCGTCAGTATAATAGGTTCCAAGAGCCTCAGTTGCATCTTCAATCACCTTTAGATTGAATTTCAATGCAGTCTCCATGATTTTTTCCATGTTCGCCATATTGCCGAATACATGTACGACAACAAGGGCTTTAATATGTTTCTTCGTTGTATTGTTAATAAGCTTACCATCAATAAAATTGCATTGCGCCTCGCAAAATTCGTTCAGCTTGTCCGCATCCATACAAAGAGAGTCATCACAATCCATAAAGATTGGTTCAGCCCCAATATATTTTACTGGATTGACAGCAGCAATAAACGTTAGCGTCGGTACAATCACTTCATCTTCTCTGGTCACACCGCAAATTTGAAGAGCTAAATGTAAACCAGACGTTCCGTTCTGAACAGAAACCGCACCTTTTGCCTTCACATATTCTGCTGTCTTCTCTTCAAAATCAGTTACATAAGATCCACCTGTTGAAACCCATTCTGTCTCAATAGCATGTGTTACATATTCTAATTCTTTCCCTTTTAAATTAGGTACAGATAGAGGGATAAATTTTTGGCTCATTTGTTCCGCTCCTATATGTTATAAATATCCGTTTTGTATTTATCTAAATTATGTTTAAAGAAGTCAATTGTTTCTGCTAGTCCTTGCTCGAACGTGTATTTTGGCGCCCAGTTTGTCAAAGCCCTAATTTTTTCATTAGATCCTAACAATCTGTTTACCTCACTGTTTTCAGGGCGTAAACGTTGGTCATCCGTCACAATTTTAGCATTCGGATTGATTTGTCTGATCAACTCTTCTGCAAGCTGACCGATTGAAATTTCATCTTGTGTCGCAATGTTAATTTCTTCACCAATCGTATTTTCAGCCTTGGCAATTTCAAGAAAACCATTTGCTGTATCTTTTACAAAGTTAAAGTCCCTTGTTGGTGTTAATGAACCAAGTTCGATTTCTTCTTTCCCAGCAAGTAATTGAGTAATAATCGTAGGAATAACAGCACGTGCAGATTGACGTGGTCCATACGTATTAAATGGACGAACAATTGTAATTGGCATGTCAAAGCTACGGTAAAAAGATTCAGCTAAACGATCCGCACCTATTTTTGTTGCAGAGTATGGGGATTGTCCTTGATATGGGTGTCTTTCATCAATCGGTACATACTGAGCAGTTCCATAGACTTCAGAAGTTGATGTAACAAGCACTCTAGAAGTATTTAATTCCCTAGCTGCTTGTAGAACATTTAAAGTTCCTTTAATATTTGTATCAACATATGTGTCTGGAGAATGGTAGCTGAACGGAATAGCGATAAGAGCCGCTAGATGGTATACATCATCCATCCCTTTCATTGCCTCTTTTACACCATTTGGATCCCTAATATCCCCTGTAAATACTTCTACCTCATTCATTATCTCTTTAGGTAGAGTATCAAGCCAACCCCAAGAATTAAATGAGTTATAATAAGCAAATGCTTTAACTTTATTTCCCTGTTTTACTAATTCTTCAGTTAGATGACTTCCTATAAAGCCATCGGCTCCTGTTATCAATACTTTTTTCATTTTATACCCTCCACATTAATTCGATAGCATTTAATATTAAACTTAGATTGTAAATATCTAAAGGTTAAATCCGTTATTTGATCACTACTAATGATTATTAAATATTTATTCGATATAGCTAATAAAGTTTAATATACCCATTTAAATTTTGGGATCGATTCAATTTTTTATGATTTCATCTACTTCTTGAATGATATTATTGATGCTATTTTCTTTCCAAAAAAATGATTTATCATAAGAATTTTTTTGACGTTCTGAAGAAGTTATAAGCGATACAAATTCATCTACACTGTCTACTAAACAAACTCTCTCTTTATTAAGTAAATCCTGCATATGGTGATACCCATATAATTTCCATATAAATGTTTCTAACTCATACCCTAAACCTTCAAATACAGCGGTAGAGTATACGCCAACCTGCTTATCAGCTTTAGCAAAATAGTAATGCATATCGTGTTCATTATTATCTATAACTTCTACTTTAGAATCTATTAACCATGGATAATCCTTTTTCCAACTGGCGTATTCAGCTGGATGAAGCTTATATATAACTTTATAACTATCTTTAATTCTGTTAGAAACCTCAACTGCAGCTTTGCTTAATTGTTTGCCTATTGTATGTTGAGAAATGAAAAGAATAACTTCTCTATCATTTTTTGTTATTTTACTTTTAGATTCTTTTACTTTTTGTTCAAAATATGGCCAACCTACAACTTTAACGTTTGACTCATTTATAGGGAAACGTGTGTTTTCTTTCCAAAATTGACCGAACACGAAAACATAATCTGGAAAGGTTGATAAGTCCATCTTCTTGGAAAAATTATATGCTAAATGGTGTTGACCCATAGTTCCATGCTGTAATTCTATGGTAGGAATATTTTTATTTTTAGCAATATCATTAATAATAAATCTAGTTAATCCGTATGATACTACTTCAATAATTACTTTGGGATTAATTTTTCTTATCATCTTTTCATAATGAGAGTACATGTATTTATATGTTGCAATTAAATTAATAATCTTGTTTCCTAAATCATCTAGTTTAAAGTCCACTTCAAATTCACTGTTTATTTTTTTAATTAATTCCTCTACTTTTACCCTATCATCAGCTGTAATATATTTCTTTCTAAACAACCTACTTTTGATTTTTGTAATTAAATTTATATAATCTGTATAAATAATATTCTTATTTTCAATAGGCTTTCTATGTTCACCCAATATTGGTTCTTCTACCACAACATTAGGTATCTCAAGGTCATTAATAATCATATCTGTATAAAGACATGTATAATATGCACCATCTTTAACTCTTCTATGATGGTTAAAAATTAAAACATCTTTTTTCCTAAATGACACATGTGGATATTTGAAGATTATATCTGGTATTTGCTTTAATTGTAAAAATATTTTTTTAGATAGAGAAATGTTTCGTATATCCTCAAAATAAGAATGACTTTTTAATATTTCCATGTAAACCATAAAACGAATGGGGTGCCATACAGAGATACCACCTATTACTAAATCAAACAATTGATGCTCTTGTTCAAATTCTATGAATCTTTCGATTTTATAATGTTCGTTCATTATATCCCCCAAATTAGTCTCGTGCTAAGAACACAGTTTGGTTAAACTACTTACAACTAAACTTTTCAACTATTTTAAAAGTAATTTACTAAATTCTAAATTTTGAAGAATTATTAAAATATTATCATCTTCATAAGTGGATATATTAGTTCCTATACTGATTTTCCAAGATCACAATCGTTAACTTCTATCCATAACTCGAAAGTTCTTATAATTCTCGTCAGAGTAAACAATAGACATAAATTTTTTATGAATATCATTATAATCGGTAGAATAATAATATTTAATACTTTCTTTAGCAATATTTTCATATGATAGTAAATCACGTATGTTATGAGCTTTATCCTTGAATTGATTTAGGATATTATCGTTATTTATTATTAGTTGTAATTTATCCTGAATCTCTCTTATTGATCCATCATATAAAAATAAGCCAGTGTCATCTATCAAGTGACAAGTGCTTCCATAATACCTTAATATCATTGGTAAACCTACAGCTACACAATCTTCTAGTAGCGTTGTGTGTTGGGTGTTCCAAATTCCGACATCACTGTATTTCAAAACAGTTAAGGTATCCTCTCTATTTAACCACCCTAAAAATATTATTCTGTCATCATTTTTTATTAACTCTTGTACCCTTTTATCTTTAATGAGGCCGAAAATTATTAGCCTTACATTTCTATCCTTTAGTCTCAAAAAAGCTTCGATAATTCTATCATTTTGTTTTTCAGGAGTAATCTTCCCACCATGTGTTATTAGCAGACAATTTCTATCAATATTATATTTTTCAAGAAATTCTTTTTTAGAAATACTGGCCTTAACATTATCTACATCAGCTCCAATTGGTAAGAGTCTAATTTTTTCTCTGTTAATACCTAATTCTTCTTCTAAAAATACACATCTTGCTGGAGTTACCCCAAAATACAAATCAATGTACTTATCATATTTAGCTATAATATTTTTCCATAATAAATTATAATAGAAGACCTTCCACAGTTTATTTCGTGCTGCTATATTTAAATCTGAATGATTATCTACTGCTAAAAAAACATTTGGATTATTTTTTTTGTAAATACTAGCAGTTCTAAGTGATGGAGAATTTACTCCATGATGGTATATATAATCAGGCTTCTCTGCTTCTAAATATTCATATAATTTTTTAAAAACAACAAATCTATCTTTAAATTCGTTAAAAATATTTATTCTTTTTACTTTAAACCCATTTTCAATAAATTCACCCTCTTTTTTAACTCGAGGATCATTATTAAAACCATTGGATCTTGTGGAAGTAATTAAAACAACATCATGACCTAACTTTTTTTGATAATATGGAAAAATGTTCTCTTGGTAACCCATCTTCTCGTTGAAATATTGCTGAATGTGTACAATCTTCAAAAATTAGCCCTCCCTCCAATAATTTATTCCTTACTTTTTTTAAGTGCTATGGTGTGTACAAAGAAAACACTTGCACAAATTCCCATTGTATATGCAAATGAACTTAAAAGATCTCCCCTTAATATAAAAAATAATAAACCTAATAAAAACAGATAAAAAACTGATAATGAACTATTTTTTTCCAACTTTAGCCAATACATTTTATCTAACTTTGCAGTTACAAAAGCTAGTATTAATGTAAAAATCAAAATGCCCAAATATCCAAAGTTCACGTAACCTTCACCGAAGTAATTCATAGATATATTATCAAAAGAAAGACCAACATTATGGGAAACTAAATAGCCACTACCTATTGATTTTTCAGGCCATATTGCCCGAGGTACAAAGAAAAAGATTGCTGTTAATAGCTGCTGACCATAGGTTATAATATTGGAATCAATAGCTCTCATAAACATTTGAAATGAATCAAAGTGACCTTGTAAAAACATATGAAAGTCAAGGGAAAATTTAAAATCACTAAAATTGTTATATTTTCTTGCCTGGTCTAAAAATGGAAAAACAATCAGAAAGCCAAATATTAAGATTTTATTAAGCAACATATATTTTTTGTTTAATTGCTTAAAATATAGAATTAACAAAGGGATGTACATAGCTGCAATATAAAACCTTGCCTTTGAAGTAGGAAAATTGGATATTAATACTATTGCTAACAATGAAAATTCTAACAGTCTATTATTAAGTTCGTATTTTTTAAAGAAAACCAAACAAATTACAGGTATAGGTAGTAAAAAGTTTGCAAAAATTAAAGAAATCGTTTGGTTAACAGCAACTCTCCCAGTATCTCCAGCCCTAAACAACAAATTTGTTAAATTAAAGTTATAAAAGTATAGAGTTATTACTAAAGAAATTAATGACAAAATAAGGAGCCTGTTTCCTATTAGTTTCCTTTTCTCGTTGAGTATCTTTACTACCGTAGTTTCAAACTTACTTGCCTGTAACTTCCTAAATAAATGATACAACCCCTGATAAATGAAAAGGATACATAAGATTACAACATTTAAATAATAATAATCTTCATCGCTAAAACTAGGACCTGACCATAAAACGACACCATATTGATATTGAAGAGCTGGTGCAATTGCAAAAAAGAAAAATGAAAAAAGCATAAACATTTTATTTAAACTAAAGTTATATCTATCGCCATTAAACATGAAGAATAAACTAACCAGCCCAATTAATAAGTTAGTAAATAAAACTTTAAAGTCCGAGTTAATACCATCAACTGTATAAATAATTAAAAAACATAAAAACACTAAAGAATAAAAAGCATAGTTAATTAGGGTATTGCTCCTTATCACCATATAAATCCTTTTCCTTTTAAGATTTTTGAAAATAATTAGTTTGTAAATATTAGTTAGAAAACTATTAATTATACCTTTATTCTTCGTTTAAAATCAGAGAAAAAAATAACTTTAGTACTAATAATAATCAAAGAATAATATTTAATAGTTCACTCCATGAACTTGTATCTGGATTCATTTTCAACTGAATTGAATCCCATTCAACCCTTTTATCAATGTACTCTTCAAGTATCCTTGCTAGATCTTCTGAACTATTAGGGTCAAAAAACCTTACCTTATCATATGTTCCTAGAGTTTCTTTAGCATATTCTGTATTGGCTAAGATAATGGGTTTTCCGAAATTCTTATATTCAGTTATCGGTAACCCCCATGATTCCAGTTTAGAAGGAAAAATTAAGCAATCTGATTTTGCATAGTAATTATAAACATTTTCCCTTTTCAACAGTCCCACAAATTTAACATTTTCAACCTCTTTGTATTTGTTTATAAGATATTTAGAATAAGAATTTTCTGTCCCATCCAATGTTAAAACAATTTTATAGTTAGAAATACCTTTTTTATTTAGTATTTGTGCAGCCTCACAGATAACTTCAAAATTTTTAAATACTCTAGGAACGGAGGGATAAAAGAATAAGTTACTATTAACTTCATTATTGTAATTTATTGGCCTTCCATTATCCTTAATAGAACTTGTATCTGGATGTGCTACAATAATGTTTTCAATATTAAATGCCTGCATAAACCTTTTTTTTATCCAATCCTGTTGAACAATGACATAATCATTTTTTCTTATATTTATCTTATAAAGATATTTATAAAACAAATTAAATAACTTCAACCTTGGAGCAAACCTAGTCTCTGTTTTTGTCATTTTATAAAAAGGGGATGCATTGTGGCAATACACATATCGCTTTTTAGCTTTTACATTTGGTGTTATATCATGTAATGATAACCAAACATCAATATTTTTATGCCTTGAATAGAGATAAAAATATATATATTCATACCAAATTCTATAGAGATAATTTTCCCTTGATTTTGGTAATTCAATAAGTGTGATCTTATCAGTGTACTCTTTAAAAAGCTCTTTTTTGTGTACAAAAGCAATAATATTATTTTTTTCATTTAATCTATTTTCAATAATGCTATTTAAGCAGTCTTTATAAACTGATAAAGGGCCACCCTCAAATAAGTTTATTCCTGATATAACTATTGTTTTCAATATATATCACACCTCCCTAAGTCTACCACCGTTTACACTTAATATTTTATATATAGGTGTTTTTTTATAGACACTAAAAACTTTAATTTATAACACCCTCTTGCCTGGTGGATAAACAGCTAATTAGAAAGGTGTATAGAAAAATTTTTTTATTATTTGGTACTCTATTATTAATAAACAGCTTATCTCAAATAATTATTTTCTTCTTCATTGATAATTGTTTTTAACCAGTGGCTTAGACTATATTTTTCATAGATTTCGCTATTTATAGGTTCATAACTATTTTCTAAGAATTCAATTATTTCGTCTGGATTTTGATTTTCTAAAACAAATATGTTGTTTGAATTATAAAAATCATATTTTTTTATATTACCATTAGAAGTAATCATCTTTCTTTTAGCTCCAAAAGTTTCTATAGTTCGCATAGTTAATCCACTTTGTTTATTATGTTGCATATCAAAAACCACATTAGACTTTCTAAGTACTGCTAAATTTTCTTTTTCAGATAAGGGCTTAAACTTAAATTCACTTTTCTTAGCATTTTTAAATTCTTTCACAAACACCTTGTTATATAAAAACTGAAGTTTATTTAAGAACATATATGAAAATACATTAATGCCTTTTGCCTCTAAGATAGGGAATAAATTATGCATTGTTTTGTATCTATTAGGATGAGCTGTACAAACACTTACGATATCAAATTCATACTCTTTTACGTCCTCTTGGCCAAGTTTTTCAAAATCTTTACTATAAAACAAGGGTAAAAAACTCAAACCCTCTATTTCATTACAGTCATCTGAGTCAAACGAATAAGCTTTATCAAAAATCGAAATCAGTTCTTTACTACTAGGGTAAAGTGTTAAAGAATCCCACATATATAAAACAAACCTTGCTGACTTTTGAGTCTTCCTCAATTGTTTTAGCATTTCTGGAGTAAACACTTTACAATTTACTATGAATACTAAGTCGTAGGTTCTCCCGCTTGTTTCAGACATAATCTTATTGAAATACTTTTTAATAAGAGAATCCATTAAGTTTTTTTTCACCTTAATAGCACCCTTAACAAATGAACTTTCACTTGGCCTGTCGTTATAATAATCTACTGAATATCCTTGAGACTCATACTCCTCAATAATCTTTTTATGGTAATTAAATATGGGGGTCCCGATATACAATACCTTTTTTCTATTCATGTAATCATTCCTTCCCCATAACTAGAATACCCGTTTCTTTCATCTCATTTAACGAACGTTCAAAAAGATCGTCTGTTGTTTCTATACTTTTTTCTTCATATTGTTTTTTTACCCATGCTGTAAATTCTTCCATGCCTTTCTCAAATGTGTAAATAGGTTCAAATCCTAATAAGTTTGTTGCTTTTTTTATGTCTGCAATATTGTGCCTGATATCACCTTTCCTAAAATCTCCGGAAATTTCTATTTTTGAATTGGATCCATATAATTTTTTCAAAGTTTCTGCTACTTGTTTGACCGAAATATTTACTCCACTACCTAAATTAATATACTGATAATTAGTTGAAGTGTTTTCAAGCGCGCTACAAGTTGCTTTCGCAACATCTTTTACATGAATAAAGTCTCTACTTTCTTTTCCATCTTCAAAAATATTCAAATCTTTATCTTTAAGTAGTAATTTAGAGAATATTGAAAGTATACCAGTGTATGGATTATTTAAAGATTGACCTGCGCCATAAACATTCTGATATCTAAATACTGTATATGGTATGTTCATAGTCGGACACATTACCTCAAGCATTTTTTCTTGCGCAAGCTTTGTATATGCATAGTAAGAGATAGGTGTTAAAAGACTTTCTTCTGTAGTTTCCCTTAATTCAACTACCCCACCACATGTAGGACACTTGGTTTCAAAATCACCCTTTTTCATATCGTCTACTTCTCTTGAATTTGGAACTACTATACCATGCTTTTCACATGAATACATACCCTCTCCATATACAGAACGAGATGACGAAAGTATTATTTTCTTTATCGGTAATTTATTTTTCATAATAGCTTCTAATAAATTTGATGTACCTTTTATATTTACATCGGTATACCGATTAATTTCATACATAGATTGTCCCGTTCCTGTCTCTGCAGCAAGGTGAATTATATAATCTACACCTTCCAAAGCTGAACTTAAATCATCATAATTACAAATATCACCTTTTATTACCTTGCACTTATCCTTTATTCTTTGATACAAGTATGATTTCTTATAATCTTCTCCATGAATTTGTTCAGAAAAATTATCCAACACAATTACTTCATACCTATTTCTTAATTGTTCAACAACCGCATTTCCTATAAACCCTGCTCCACCTGTTACAAGTACTTTTTCCATATCTATAGCTTCCTTCCTCGAGTGTTATTTTATATTCAAATACTGGTCTACCTCAATTTTTATACCTTCTTCAAATGTCATTGGATTATAACCGAAATCCGTAATAGCATCCTTATGAGGGAAACTTCTATCTTCACCCATTCTTTGAACTCTTTCAATATAGTCAACTTTACCTAAAGTACATAACTTCAACGTCCTAGCGATTAACACACCAATCCCTAAAGGGAAACTTACAAAAATTGTTTTTTTTCCGAGGTTATCACTTATCAACCTAAATGCATTTATCATTGAGATAGGTTTCTTTCCTGATAAAACATATTCATGTTTAGATTGTTCTTTTTTCATACCCAAAACCTGAAAGTATGCCTTTCCTAGGTCCCTTGCATTTACTGGTTGGATTAGGCAACTTCCATGATTTATTACTGGAAATAACCTTAAGGTATCTACCATTTTTATAAACTTACTCATGTTTAAGTCACACAAATCTCCATATATCATTGTAGGCCTTAAAATGGTTATCTTAATATTTACTTGTTCCTGATTTATTAACTTGTCCAATTCATGTTCGATTTTTTTATATTCATCTGAAGCAGATTTAAACTTAGAATAAATTCCAGTGGTGTGAACAAATATACCTCTTTCCACATTAGCCTTTACGGCTGCTCTAATAACATTTGGGGTTTGCAAAATTCCTGATATGTGCATAACAGTATCAACACCCCTCATAGCTTTCTGAACAAACTCCTCGTCTTCCAAATCTCCAACTACTTTTTCAAAGTTTAATCCGCTATTATCTAATAATGTAGTATCTGATGTCTTTCTAACAATACAGCGTATTTGACCTTCGTATTTATTAGTTATGAGTTCTCTCAAAAAGTACTTTCCTGTGTGTCCTGTAATCCCTGTAATTAATAGCATTTCTCCACTCCTATTTAATTAACTGTTTTCTCACTTTTTTTATTTGCAGCAAGTTCCTTTTTCACCATTGTATTCGATCCAGTCCCACCTTCAACAACACCGTCGCTTTTAACAACACTTACGATTGTCCCAAAGAAGCATTTTACATCCATCCAAAGACTAATTCTCTTAATGTACTCTCCATCCAACTTTGCCTTTATTTCAATAGGAAGTTCATCTCGACCATTTATTTGAGCCCACCCAGTCAGCCCTGGTGGCACATTATTGGCACCATATTTATCTCGTTCAGTGATTAGATCATACTGGTTCCAAAGCGCTGGTCTCGGACCAATGATACTCATCTGACCAACAAAGATATTCCAGATTTGTGGAAGTTCATCTAGTGAAGTTTTCCTCAGGAACTTACCCATTTTAGTAATGTATTGATCCGGGTTATCTAACAAATGAGTAGGAGTGTCCTTAGGCGTATCTATTCTCATTGTACGAAACTTCAATATATTGAAATGTGTCTTATTGATTCCAATACGCTTTTGTTTAAACAGAACAGGACCTCTAGAATCAAGCTTAATAGCAATAATGAGGATTAAGAAAATAGGTGATAAAACAATAAGTCCAATAAAGGAAAGAAGAATATCTATTAGTCTTTTGACTTTCATATACATGCCTGTAACACTCCTTGAAAAGTTATTTAGTAAGTTAGGACTTAATTGGAACCTTTAAAACTAGTACTCCAACCAACTTCTAAACCACTAAATTGTTATCTATATCCGATAGCCACCTCGTAATATCTATTCAATCTACCAAGCAAATACGAAATAGATATTCTTGCATTTATCACTCTTAACCGAGTTTCTTCCTATTATATATACCATTCAATCAATCTATAAATCTCACTAAAAATGCCTCAAACCCTTATCCCGCAAGGTTTCTAGCGTTCAATCTAAGTACGATACTCAGTTCCGTTATACCATCCAATACATTATATCAATACTATTAAAATGGGCTCTGATGCTAAACCATCCTTCCTATACTCTCCCATCCAGTAGCTAACTACAATATCGGTACACTATCACCATCATCTTCATCATGTTCTTGATCATTTTCCCTAGGATGAAGACTACACTCCACTTCACCTTCATTATAAGAAAGAATCGCTTCACCTGGGTGCATGTTTCCCTCTACTTGTATAACGTACTGTGAGAACAATGCATTTGAATGATCCAAACCTTCTACTAACAAATGTGTTTCATACATTCTTTCCACTTCTTCACTATTAGCCAAACAAGCATCTCTTTCTGAATTAGCAATTACATTACCAACCGCCGGAACAGCAATCGCAACAATAATACCTAATATCACAATCACAGCTAACAATTCAACTAGAGTAAATCCACTGTGATTCTCTAAAACTCTTCTTCTATTATCAGTCACACCCATAGCTCCTTAAAAGAATATAAGCCACTCTACCTACCAATAATCTATGAAGTTAAGCTTCTTTACAAGATCTAACTCTTATACATATAAGAGTTAATAAAAAATTACAGGGCATCTAACCCCACCTCACGCCATTCCACTGACAACAACAGTGTCTAAGGTGAACCTACTAGTTCACCCACAGAACAGCCGAGTGCCTCCATTGATAGTGGTAAGGAGACATCACCAAAAATGAAATCGTAAGACTTCAAAACTAACTTCATATTTATCCCTTAAAGAAGTCGCGAGACTTCAGCAACACTTTCTAAATCACTTTCTAACATCTAAGTCAATACCACGCAAAAAATCCGCAAGAATTTGAATCGATCAGCTCCAACAAAAAGCCTATCACCTAAATCATAAACCAATTCCCTGATTAAGACCCCTTAGCCGCAACCAAATCCCTCTCAGCATAAACAATCCCCATCAAAGCATCCTTCAACTCAACCTTAGAATATCCATTAAAAGCATCAATCAATTCTATGAGTCGTCCAGAATCAACCTCAACCGTCCTACCAACATAAATCTTCTCATAAACTTCCCCAGGCATTACTTCATCTTCACCTAGAAGTTCTTCATACATCTTCTCCCCAGGACGAATCCCAGAAAACTTAATCGGAATCTCCGTTTCGGTGTAACCAGACAACTTAATCAGGTTCCTAGCCAAGTCCACAATCTTCACCGGCTCACCCATATCTAAGACGAAAATCTCTCCCCCCTTAGCAAGCGTACCAGCCTGAATCACAAGCCGTGAGGCTTCCGGAATCGTCATAAAGTAACGCGTCATATCTGGATGTGTAACCGTAATCGGCCCACCATTTTCAATCTGCTTCTTAAACAACGGAATAACACTACCACGACTACCTAGTACATTACCAAAACGCACTGCTACAAACCTAGTCTTACTACGTTGTGCTAAATCCTGAACGACCATTTCAGCAACACGCTTCGTTGCACCCATCACATTCGTTGGATTCACCGCTTTATCCGTAGACACAAGCACGAAAGTACTTATCCCAAATGCATCCGCAGCCTCCGCAACATTCTTCGTACCAATTACATTGTTTTTGACCGCTTCATGCGGATTATATTCCATTAACGGCACATGCTTATGCGCTGCTGCATGATAGATAATCGTAGGATTATGTTCTTCCACAATTCCAAACATACGCTTACGATCTTGCACATCTCCAATAACTGGAACGATCTCAATATCCGTTTCACCATATTGATTACGAAGTTCCATATCAATCGTGTAGATACTAAATTCTCCATGACCAACTAACACAATCTTATCTGGCGTAAACTTCATCAACTGACGGCAAATCTCAGATCCAATCGAACCACCAGCGCCTGTTACCATGACTGTGTTTCCTGTTACATATTCAGAAATCGTGTTAATATCCAACTCTACTGGCGTACGACCAAGCACATCTTCTACTTCAACATTTTTCAACGCACTCACAGATACTTTACCAGACATGATATCCTCAATCTTCGGAATCATTTGTACCTTTGCATCAGTTTTATTACAATTCGACACAACCTTTTTCATCTCTCCATTATGTAAGGAAGGAATGGCTATTACGATGTGTTCAATGTTCATGTTTTTTGCAACCATTGGAATATCTTCTACTCTACCAACAACAGGTATATTGTACATTTGCATTTTTTGCTTCGACAGATCATCGTCCACAAACGCAACTGGGCATAAATCTGTGTTTTTTTGTTCATTTTTCAATTGACGTGCAATCATCGCACCAGCAGCACCAGCACCTACGATCAATGTTCTTTTTTGCTGCACATCATTTGCTATAAATCGGTCTCGGTAAATCCTCCACATGAATCGAGAACCACCAATAAAGATGATGTGTAGCATCCACGTCACAAGCAATGCTCTTCGATAAATCGAGAAGTCATTGAAAAGAAATTGCACAATGCCTGCTGAAACGATTGAAAATGTTATTGCTTTTACAATCGCTACTAACTCCCCGACACTTGCATAGGACCAAACTTTATTGTAGAGCCTGTACACAAACGCATATAAATGATGAAAAAGTAAAAGTGCAATAGCAGTAACTACAATAACTTCCACCTGAATGGTAGCAGGTGTGGTTGGATACGAAATCCAAAGCGCGATAAAGATTGCTGATGTAACAATCAAGGAGTCTAGTGATATAAGTAATGTGAGCCTTGTCCGATAACTCATGTTCATACACCCTTCTTTGGTAAGATTCTATCTACACAATGAAGTAATATCATCCACCGGGTTCATTTTAATAGTATTAAAAACAGGTTTAGCTTTTCACTTCTTGTAGTAATAATTCTCTAAGCATCTTTTCTACATCTGCACCAATCTCTTTATCTTTTAAAGCAAACTGTACAGTAGTCTTAATAAACCCTAGCTTCTCCCCAACATCATAACGAGCACCTTCAAAGTCATAAGCAAACACACGCTGGATTTGGTTTAACTTTTGAATCGCATCCGTTAGTTGAATCTCGCCACCTGCACCAATTTCTTGACGCTCTAGGAAACGGAAAATCTCAGGTGTAAATACGTAACGACCCATAATCGCTAAGTTAGAAGGAGCAGTCCCTTGCGCCGGTTTTTCCACAAAGTTATTGACACCATAACGTCTTCCCTCAGCCGTATCCGGATCAACTACACCATAACGGTGTGTTTCACTATCAGGTACTGTCTGTACACCAATAACTGAAGACTGTGTTTCTTCATATTGATTAATTAATTGCTTTAAGCATGGTACATCACTTTGGACAATATCATCACCAAGTAACACCGCAAACGGCTCGTCCCCAATAAAGTTACGCGCACACCATACCGCATGCCCTAAACCTTTTGGCTCTTTTTGTCTAATATAGTGAATATCTGCTAAATTAGAAGAATGCTCTACTTTTGTAAGTAAATCGATCTTCCCTTTGTCTGCTAAATTACGCTCTAATTCCGGTGCATTATCAAAATGATCCTCAATCGCACGCTTCCCTTTACCAGTAACAATAATAATATCCTCAATACCAGAAGCTACTGCTTCCTCGACTATGTACTGAATCGTTGGTTTATCTACAATCGGCAACATTTCCTTTGGCATCGCTTTTGTCGCAGGCAAAAATCTCGTGCCAAGCCCAGCTGCTGGGATAATTGCTTTTTTTACTTTCTTCATATCTGATAACCTCCAAAAATCTAGTTCTAATTTTACCCATTAAAAAAGCTATTCTAAGCAAGCTTAGAATAGCCAAAATATAACCGTGTCGTTTGTTATATTATGGCAGCCAGGCGATCCTAGTTATCCAACCTTAGACCCTTTGCTTTGCGTCCTTCCCTTTCAGAAAGTTTGCTTTTTTCTTATAACATTATGTTTCTATGATAATGCAGAATTCGACGCATTACAACAGAATCTACCGATGTATATTTTGGCAATTATATCCTTATCGCACTATCATTTATACTTACACAAAATAATCTAGTGTTTAAAAGTAACCCTTTTAGAAGATTCCTAGAAACTTTTTCTTTTTAACGGGTTCAGGTACATCCCCAACAATCATTTCTCCGTTAATGAGTAACTGCGTATTTTCCATATAATAATAGAGCATGTCATTTCCGTATTCGTCCCTGATGAACTGCATCGCTTCGTCCATACAAAAACCTCTTGTGGTTGTGTTATGTGCATCAGAGGCAATGAAATGTGTTAAGTTCGATTCAATCAGTTGTCCACTAAATTGTTTGATCTTTTTGCCGAACTTACCTACTACACTTGCCGCAGTCACTTGTGTAAGCGTGCCATCTCGGACAAATTCATATAAAAGATCTGGATTTTCCATTAGTTCTTTATTTCTTTCTGGATGTACAATAATAGGTTTCACTCCATGAACTTGTAGGTCAAATAGGAGTTGTTTTGTATATCGAGGTACATGATTGGATGGTAACTCGACGAATAAATAGCCACTCGTTTCATTAAGCGGTAGTAGATGTCCTTGTTCTAGGTCGTTGATCATTTCTCCGTTTATTCGCGTTTCTTGACCTGGTAGAACCTTCAGAGGGATACTTTCTTCTACTAATCTGTCATTCAACAATCGAACATGTTCGACAATATCTATTTTATAATTCTCATATCTTCCATTCAAATGATGAGGTGTTGCAATAAGGCTGTCGATTCCTTGGGATACGGCTTCTCTTGCCATTTCTACACTCTCATCCATATTCTTTGCCCCATCATCGATATTCGCTACTATATGACAGTGTATATCTATCACGTACATCAGCCCATTCCATTTGTTTTTTTGCGATAGTTTTAGTATAACAGGGTTTATCCATAAAAAAAACAGTATACTTTTGTCGAATACTGTCAATTAATACAAAATATATAGTTATTTATTCACATGCATTTTACATTTACACCCAAATAAGAAATAACTTTCTTCCCGACGAATTCTCAAATAATTCCAAGTATTCTTTTTTTCTTTTTCATGCGAATTGGTTCATCTCCCAGGACCGTTTCACCTTTCGTCATTAATGTGGCATTCTCCAAGTAATAATAGACGGTTGCGTTCCCATATTTTTTCCTAATCTCTTTGACTGCTGCCTGGAATGTATAGGAGGAACGATCACCTGCTTCTGTCCCAATAAAGTGTGTTAAATTAGCTTCAATCATCTCGTGTACGAATTTCTGCACTTTCCTGCTGTTTTTACCAATCACGCTATCTGTTGAAACCTGCACAAGCAACCCTTTCTTCACTAACTCATATAACGCATCAGGCTCATAAATAAATTGTGCATGTTTTTCCGGATGTACAAGTATTGGCCTATATCCCTTTAGTTGTAAATCATAGATTAGCTGACTCATATATTGTGGAAGATGATTTTGTGGTAATTCAATCATGACATATCCACTATTCACATTCATCTCTAGCAAATGGCCAGACTCAAAGCTATCTAACAAATCACCGTTGATGCGGATACACTGACCTGGAAGTACTGTTAATGGCACCTCTTCTTCAACGAGTCGATTATTAAGATCCTTCACATACTTCAGAATTTCTTTTTTGAAATTATGATGCTTGCCATTCATGTGACTTGGGGTAGCTACGATCGTGTAGACTCCTTGCTCTAACGCTTCTTTAGCCATAGCAATACTTTCTTCCATGTGCTTCGCTCCATCATCTACACCGGGTAAGATGTGACAGTGTATATCGATCAAACTACTCACTCCTATTCTAGATAATTCCAACATTTAGGTAATGGGATATATTTCTAGCAATAGAATAGCACGAGAAATTTGTAAATGGATAAGAACCTTTGTCGAAATTCCAATAAATAGAACAAATTTTTCTCCAAAAAGAACAACGCAAGTTGTCGATTATAAATTTCCGTCCCGAGCATTTCACATTTTCTATAGGAACTATTTTATTTTTTTGGATCGGGTGGGAAAGTTACGTCGGCTGATTTTATATTAGCTAGAACATATTGTTTATAACAGAAAACACCTTGCATCCATGTAGATACAAGGTGTTCGTTATTAATTTGTGCCGTAGTAGTAATATTGACCTTTTTTCTGTTCTTTATCATTAAGCACAACGCCTAGAAGTTTTGCTTTTGCTGGCATTAATAGGTCTCTAGCTTTCTGTCCAGCCTCATACTCGGTTTGTTTACTTCTTACAACCATAATTGCCCCATCACAGATATTCGCAAGAATTTGTGCGTCCGTAACAGCTAATACTGGTGGCGTATCAAAGATAATTAAGTCATAATAGCCTTTCGCATCACGGATTAAACGTTCCATCGCCTTTGAACCCAATAGTTCAGAAGGATTTGGTGGAATTGGTCCACAAGATAATAGGTCCAAGTCTTTTACATCACTCTTTACAATCGATTCGTCAAGTATTGTCTCACCAACTAGCACACTACTTAATCCTCTACGGTTATCCATCCGGAAAGTGTAGTGAAGCGTTGGTTTACGCATATCCGCATCAATCAATAGCACCTTTTTACCTTGTTGTGCAAACACAATTGCCAAGTTCGCAACGGTTGATGACTTCCCTTCCGCAGGACCAGAAGACGTTACAAGCATCGATTGAATTTCATTATCCACCGAGGAAAATTGCAAATTCGTTCTAATCGTACGGTATTGCTCAGAAATTGGAGAGCGCGGATTTAATTTTGTAATCAAATGCCTCATTGTCGTATTTCTAGCTTGTTTTCTTCGCTTGGCCACCGATCTCTCCCCTTCCTCTTTGGCTCATCGCCTTATTAAATTGCGTTGTTACGATGTCATCTTCACCGATGTGCGAGATAACACCAATCACAGGTAATTCTAATTTATTTTCAATGTCTTGCTCTGTTTTAATCGTATTATCTAAGTATTCAAGTAAGAACGCTAAACCTACTCCCGCCATTGCTCCAACTACCATTGCAATTGCAATGTTTAACATTGGGTTTGGCGCAACCGGTTGTGGGTTTGCAGATGCTACCGCTTCCGATAAAATACTAACATTGTTTACATTCATTAAGTTCGGCACTTCATCCTGGAATACAGTAAACGTCGTGTTCGCAATTGCTACGGCCATATCTGGATCCGTATCTGTTACCGTTACCTTAACAACTTGTGAACTTTGAGCATTGGTCACATTAATTGCATTTGAAGTAACATCTACTCCCAATTCATCTGATACTCTATTTAAAACTCGTGGGCTTTTTATTATCTCGTTATACGTGCTGATCAATTCAACGTTAGTACGAATCTGATTTAAATCTACCATATTGGTTTGTTCATTACTTTGACTAACAATAAATTGGGTACTCGCTTGATAGGTTGGTGTTAATACAAAAAAACTAATAATTGCACTTATTGCCGCTGCCCCGAACACTAATAAAACAATAAGAAGGAGGCGTTTTTTAATTGTTTCAAATATTTCCTTCAACGATATCGTTTCTTCCATTATCTTCCCTCCGGTACATTTTATCTGTCGCTTTTATTGAAACATAGCATACCGCCACGATAATTAGCGAAAGTTGTTTCTCCTAAACTATCGTCAAGAAGTTCAATAGTTTTACAAAAGCATCCCTAGTTGAACATCACTTTCGAAATTATAACACAGTTTTATTTCATTTGGGACTAGATTAGATGACATTTCTTTGGAAAAAGATGTTATTTTGTAATGTTTGCGCTTTCAATGCGAATTTCTTTTTTTCTTATGGGTTATTAGTAGGAGTACAATAGTTATTGTTCTTCGTGATCATCTTTATTAGTCAAATAGAAAAGGATGCTATCTAATGCGCATCCTCTTCATCTAGTTATCCAAGTATTCACTTATTGCTTCTGCATATTTTTCTGCAAGGAAAACATGTCCTTGTTCTGTTAGTGCTTCACCATTCACGTAAGTGTTAAAGTTATTGCTATTCCATAAGCCCGCTAAGTCAATAAATGCCGTACCTGATACTTCTGCTCTCGCATAGTTGAGATTCGTATTTAGTCTGTTCAACGCATTATCATCTGCTACAGGTGTCGCAATAGCACCACTTATAAATACAGGTACATCTGGCAACTCATTTCTAATCTTTATTAAAAACTCAATTAAATCCATATAGTAGTCGGTATAGGTGATTGTTTCTTCTGTAAGTCCAGGCAACGCATGTTGACCATAAACGACTAGGATTGCTGTTGGATCCTCCGCGATCACGTCATCTTCCACACGGTTCAATCCACTATTTTCTTGATCTTCTGGATTACTTATGTTTAAGTCTGTACCTGCGATGCCCTGGTTTACAACTTCCATATCTAGTTCACTACCTAGTAAACTTACAAAATGCTTGGAGCTAGGATTGATGTGTCCGTAGTTATGACCAATCACAACGACTTTTTCAGATGCCGCTTCTGGCTTCTGCACTTCCGCACCCGCATCAATGATTAAACTTGTCACTTCTGCAAAACCGGAATAGACTAATTCTATTTCATGCCAACCCTCACTACCTGTAAAGATTTCAATCTCACTTTTCGTTCCATCATTTCTAAGTTCTCTTGTTTTTACCAACTCACCATCAACATAGATCGAAACACTACCTTCCATGTTACGTTGTATCAGGGTAGCAAAACTACTATTGGTAGAGATACTTGCTTTTCTCCCAAATGCTGGCTCACCAGTACTCTTAAATGTTCCTTGCATGACCGGACCCCAATCGGGGATCTCGACCTGTTCCCAGTTGCCATGACTTAATAGCCACGCATCTTCTGCCGCTGTGACTTCTAGTTCTTGGTTGTTATCTGTTGAAGGCGATGTTCTTTCTTGTTCTGCATTACTACTAGATTGATCGTTTTCCTCTCCAGCAACCGCACCATTTCCTGCTGCCTCAATTTTACCATCCCAGTGCAGCTTGCCTACGATTAAGATTGCTATGAGCGTAATACAAGATAAAAGTAAAATAATTGCTTGTTTCATAAGTAATCAGCCTTTTAAGTATTTTATTTCTTAGGTTATGATATCACATTTTATGACAAATTGTGTCAGTGAGGTTATTCGTTTTTTAGATTTACTTCTTTTAGTCAGTTGTTCACTTTTATTCTATGGGTATATGCTAGGGACTATAAGTCTGCACGGTTGTAAACTTAATTTTCAATCTCATCTTTTTTAAGATCAAATTTTGTCGAAATTTATTTTTAAAACTTTCGACCTCTTTTGGGATATATTTACTAGTTGCTTTTTTAGATAGATCCTGAACTAAAAAAGCAGACCATCAACCTGATGATCTACTTCTCTACATTTCTATTTTTGAAAGTCACTTTTCAATATAGTTTCTAACTCTTTCAGGTTTTCTAATACGCCTGTATTACTTTGTAAGCAGCTCTGCAATGTAGCCGTTACTTCTTGAATCGAAGCACTTGATTCCTCACTATATGCTGCAAGCTCTTCGGTTGACGTTCCGATGACTTTTACCGATTCAGTGACAGATTGCATCAACGTGTTACTGAATTCAGATAGATTATTAAGATTAATAATTGCCGTATTTATTTGTTTGAATGAATCGTTTGTGCTTTCTGTTTGTTCAGCACTTTCGGTCATACGATCGGCAACCTCTACCATTTTATTTCTTGTTTGGTCGGATTGTTGCGAGAACGTTTGTAGTTGTTCTGAAATTTTCTCAGCAGAATCTGTTGTCATTTCTGCTAGTTTTCTAATTTCATTGGCTACAACCGCAAAGCCTTTTCCATGTTCCCCAGCACGTGCAGCTTCAATACTAGCATTCAGTGATAGTAGGTTTGTCTGGTTGGCAATCTCTTTGATCGTGTTACTGAATTCATTGGTTTCGTTTAAGTTTTGAATCAATTGGCTAATCTCTTCTGACATCGCATCAATATCTGCTTTAAATTCACCAATGGTTTGGGATAGTGCAGTTACTTGTTCTTGACCTGATTCTGATAACTGTTTTGTAGAGTTGGACTCGTTTGATAGTTTTTCCATTGTATTGCTCATCTCTCGTAATTGCTGTTGCATACCAGAGATCGATTCATTGATTTCTTGTGTAGATTGGCTTTGTGAAGTTGAACCTGACGCAATCTCATCAAAAGCTGCATTCATTTCATTAAAGGACACGTTACTTTGTTCCCCATTTTTTGTAATGTATGCTGTTTTTTCACTTACGACTTCTATTAAGTTTACGAGTGATTGTCTTTGTTGTTCCTGGTTCGCTGATAGCCTCTCTGCTTCTTCACGAGCCGCTTCAGTTTGTTTCATCATATAGTTCGAAACGTTGAGTAAGGCGAAAATTACGACAGAGATTAGGACATAATAGATTAAGTACGTAATCTCAGATCCTTCTTCAAAGTTAATCGAAGAGCTTTGCGCAAATACCATATAGGACATTAATACAAGACCAAAAAGGTTAGTAAAGATTGATAATTTCAAACTCATATAGATTAGCGCTAAGATAACCAGGTAGTAAATTGACATAACGTTTGTTGCGGAAGGTTGCGTAAACACGGTGTATGACGTTGAAATCATCGCACCTGCGATTGCGATATATTGTAGATAGAATATCCACTTTCTAGTGAAATGGAAGAATAAGAACACACCCCAGATGAGCACTTGTATCCCCAATACAATCATGGAATCAGGCGAAAATTCTGCTGATGCAATCGCTAACAAAACGAGCGCGGTCACGATTGTTTGTGCTAGAAATACAATTGAGTTCCTTTTCACCATATCAAGTTGTTTGGTTGATAGCTGGGCATCAATCTGTTTTCTTTTTTTAAGCATACGCATTACAACCCCTGTCTGAATAATTTTTACTATGATTTATATGTATAGTTATAAAATACTACATTTGTCGACAAATGTAACTAGTTACTTTTGACTATATCAGAGGGTGATAAAAGAAATAAATAATTATTTAACAGTTGGTTTTATTTATTTGTTAGATTTGATGTGTCCAAGTAAAAGCTAGTGGGTATGATCTGTAACACATATTATATAGAAGAAACACGTAAAGACAGGTCTGATTAATGACCTGCCTTTTACGATTAGACTCTTTGTTTTCTTTTGTTGAGGTAGAATAATATCCCACCAACTATGACGATTAATCCGCCTATTAATAGATAGTTAAATGTATTCGTTGCTGTGGATGGTAAGATATCCCCGTCAACAGGTTCTTCGGTTGGATCGATTGGTGTTTGGGTTTCGCCGTCTGTTTCATCTTCGTCACCAAGTATTTGTTCGGCAACAAACTTGATCTCTACTTCGAATGATAGGCCTTGGAAATCATTGCCTAGTTCGGGTGGGAAGGAGACGACGAGATTTAGCTTTTCCTCGTGCATTGTCTCAAGAAATCGTGCATCGAATTCTTGAAACTCACTTAGTTTCCCATCATATAGGGATCCGTCCTTATCGTGGATTTCAAGTGAAAATTCCTTAAATAGTTTTTCAGAGCCACCTTTGAAATCCACTACTGCATTATAGGCGAAATCCTCTTCCCCTCTATTTTGAATCGTTAATTCTTTCTCCGCCCAGTCTCCAGGTTTCATATTCTCGACATTAAATAATACTTTGTCTGGTGAAGTTTCGATGTTGATTGGGTTTGTGGCTGCCAAAACTGGAATAGTTATGACACTCATGGCTACTAATACCAACACTATGAAACTAAATATTATTTTTTTCATCTTGTTTTATCACCCTTACTGGACGATATAATCCTCCATTATTATTGGAGCTTATAATGCTTTCTTCCGGCTCCTTTTGCTCTTCCTCTATCTTATCTTCATTCTTATCTTTCGTGTCGAGTTGGGAAAGACTTTTCCAAATGGTGAATCCAGCATATGCCAGTAACAGTATGCCTGGTAACACGAGTAATATCGCACTGCCTTCTTTTGATTGAGCAAAGTTAGCTAAGTAGCCTATATATGGAATTGTAAACCCCTTATATTCCGCTACCACATTATCCGATAATACTAGTGTCGGGTCGGGTCCATTATTATTGTCACCCTTTGTCTGATACATGACATTCTCTCCACTTTGGACAACATCAATGACTCTGTGGGTAACCAATACCTCATCTTCATTCACAAATGTAATCACATCTTCTTTTTGAAAACGCGTCATATCTCCACCTGGTTTCACTGCAATGATGGAACCTGTTTTCATTTCAGGTTCCATTGATCCTGATAACACGGTCTTTAATTGGTAACCAGCGATTTGCGGCTCTCCACCTGAAGCCCTTGCAGAAATAACGATAAAAGCCATAGCCACTAAAGTGACGAACAATATAATTGTAATTAGACTACTAACCCATTTTCCTAACAACCTAATGTTCATTATTGCTCACCTTCTTCAAGTCCACTTGAATCCTCGGGCTCACTTTGTTTTGTTTGGTCTGGGTTTTCACTACTATCGGTTGATTCTTCTGATTTTTCGCTATCTTCTTTTTCCTCTTCTATTTCTTGATCGGGCTTTTCATCTTCTGCACTCTCATTTTCTACTGGCTTCTCTTCTGATTTATTGTCGTTTGATTCATTATTTGTATCTTCAGTTGTGTCTGCATCATCATTATTTGTTTCTTCATTGTTGTTCTGTTTTGGTTTTTCCTCTGTGTTAGTATCTTCTGTAGCAGGTTTTTCGTTTTGTTTCGCATCATCATTTGCATTTTCGTTTAAGCATTTGTCCATAACTTTTTCACTCCAGATTATTGGGTCTGATCCTTCATACCCTTCGACCTGGTACGCTTTAAATATATAGGAACCTTCCTCAACCACATCATAGGTGAGTTCTATGATCTCTCCAGCACCCATTGGTCCAATGACGCCTTCAGCAATTTTCTCCCCATTTATTCTTGGTTGACCGTTTTCCTCGTAGAAGACTTCATATC
The DNA here is from genome assembly GCF_025154055.1 of Aquibacillus koreensis. Classification (GTDB taxonomy): domain Bacteria; phylum Bacillota; class Bacilli; order Bacillales; family Amphibacillaceae; genus Aquibacillus_C; species Aquibacillus_C koreensis. The sequence goes on along the minus strand of NZ_JAOALK010000009.1, from coordinate 10,651 downwards.
GCGTTGAGTCTGTCATAGCAAATCCTTTGTTTTGCAATTCAACGGCGATTGCGACATTTGGACAAGCCTTCACATTTTGTGTAGGGATTCCGATAAACTCTAAATCACTCTTATCCCACCAGGTCCCCGCTTGTATAACCGTTTGTGCTTCTTTCGTTTCATTAAAAAAAGCACCTGTACTTGATGTTAAAACAGAAAAACTAACCATTGCCGCATACCAAATTGCAACAATTTGGGCAACAATAATTAACTTGCGATACTTTTTTCTATATTTTGATAACCGTGAACTTCTCATTTTTGATTCCTCCTGCTTGGTATAACTTGGTTATTAAATTTTGTAAATATATAAGTATGTTATAGATTTACGAAATTTAATAATGGTAGAAAGGTGAGCAGGGCTCACCTTTCTGGTTAATGGATAGTTATTATCTTCTTTCTCCGTCCTCTTGTTCAGCAGTGAATTTCCACTCGAGATTTAGAGTGTCACCTTGGAAGATGTTTTGATTTTGTTCATTATCAACGAATTCAATTTTAACCACTAAATAATCAGTTCCGCTAGCTGGGATTCCATCTTCTTTATAATCCCAAATTAGAAAGTCTTCTAATTCAACAGCTAATTCATCAGGAGTCATATCAGAAAGTTGTTTAAGAGTTTTACTTCCTACCACTTCATAAGAATCATCATCTAACCAATGTTCAGGATGACCTTGGTTTTTAATGAAATGAACCATAAAATGTTCACCCATGTCTTGGCCTTGGTTACTTTCTTCCGAGTCAACAGTATATGACGTATCTAAAAGTACTTTCGCAATGTCTAATGAACCAGTATTTTGTAATTCGAAGTAACGTTTCATTGTGTCACCTGGTTTTAAGTTATCAACATTAAAGATAACTTGTGGATCTAAAGTTAAATCTAGAGTACCCGCTGCAAACGTGTTGTTAGATGTTTCTACATCATTAAAGTAAGCAAACGTTCCTCCCCCCACCAAAGATATACCTAGAGCCGCTGCCGCAATTCCTAGACCTAATTTCTTTTTAATTCCCATTTCTCGTATTCCTCCCTAAAACTTTTCTTTTTTTATTTTGAAATCCTATATGTAAGGATTTACAAACAATGAAATGGACGTTCACTATCCGACAACTTTTCGTTCGTTATTGAGAATAGTTGTGTCAATTGGAGTATATGACAGACGGTATGAAATAGAAAACTCTAAAATGAACGAAATGTGCGTAAATAAGAACATATTACTTTGTTTTTCTCTCCCTTTCTTGAATTTGCTTACCTTTTTGTTTTTACGGATTTATTTTTCGTTCTAAATAAAGAACACTTATAGCTGTTAAGATGGTCCTAGTAGGGAAATGTCGACTCGAGGTAACTTTCAAAATAGATTGTCGATTACATAGGTATTTATATTGGGGATTTAGAAGATTTGTTGATTTTATAGGTAGAAACTCGGTTTTTGAGAGAACATGCGACAGAACATGAATGACAAAAAATAAGCAGATTACCTTTTTTCATAAAGGCAATCTGCTTATGGTTTCCTATATCTAATTGGTTATTTCTAACTGGCGCTGGCATCCACTATTTAAACGTTCCTTCGATGACAGTCTCTGTTAGAGCCCTGCGATCGGATGGTTTTTCTCGTTCTTGGATGTCCTCTGGTAAGGTCAACTTTTCGCCTTGATATCCTATCGCTACAACTGCGTGAAGGTCATAATCTTCAGGGATCTGGAGCATTTCGCGTGCTTTATCTTTATGAAATCCACCCATTGCATGCGTGATGAGGCCATGATGTGCCGCTTGTAAGGCGAGGTACCCCCATGCTGTGCCTGTATCAAACGCGTGTGTTGGTCCATTTTTTTCTGAAATGATTAACATATAGGCAGGTGCGGTTTTACACCATTTAAGGTTACCATCCATAATAAATGCGTGGAATCGCTCGCGATCTTCTTTTGTTCGAGCTAGGATGAAACGCCATGGTTGTTTATTCATAGACGAAGGCGCCCATCTTGCCGCTTCTACTATGCTAAATAATTTATCTTCTGGGACTTCTTTATCCAAAAAGGATCGTGGAGACCACCGATTAAGGAAGATTGGGTCGATATCATGGTCTGCTTTTCTGTACTTTTCTATTAATGCTTTTCCATCCGTTTCGTGCATAGCATTGCTTGCCCCCTTCGCTTTTTTTCTGTATATGTATATTCCCCTACATCTGCTTCTTCAAACATTAGAAAAACTCGCATTCGCTCGTCCTTTAACGAATGTGTTAGTTTTTCTTATACTTGGCACATTAAATTTTCACTTCGTCGATTACACCTCTCAGCTAAAAATTTATATCTTCTTAACGTACAAGTAACGCAAAATAGACGAATGTCATATGTTAATAGTGGGGTGTTGATCATGTTTAAAAGCATTGGCTTGTTCATTCAATTTTTCTTTTTCTTCACAGTTGGACTAATTGGATTCCTTTTTTTCCTATACTTTGTTATACCGTTGATCGGCCTGAAACCATTTATCATTATTTGCACCTTGCTACTTATCGGATTTATTTTAGAAGGTGCTCATAAAATGTTTAAATAGATGTAGTGCCCCCACTGGAAACAGAGGGACGGTTCTTGTGTGCACGTTTTGTGCACACAAGAACCGTCCCCATGTTTCCATTATATATAGAACCAGTTGTTTTTTATGGCGTGGAGTACGACGTTTGTGCGGTCGGGTAGTTGTAGCTTTTTTAGGATCGAGTTGACGTAGTTTTTAACCGTCTTATCCGAAATAAACAAATGTTTGCCTATTTTTTCGTTGCTGTATCCTTTCACTAACAACTCGATTACTTCCCACTCCCTGTTGGTAAACATGTCACACGGCCGCTTTGGCTCTTGGGATACCGTACTAATGTACTCATCTAATAAAACGGGAGCCAGTTCCTTATCGACATATACTTTATCGTTAAAAATGGATTCAATCGCGTGGACAAGCTCCTCTTTTTCCATTCCATTGTAGAAGTAACCATGCAAACCGAGTTTAAATAGACATGGCAAAGCAGGATTTGTAGTTGTTGGGGTCCATACTACTACTTTTTTACCTTCCGTCTTATAACATTCTATTAGGTGATGTATGTCTAGATTAATATCTAGATCAATAATAACCATATCCGCTTTAGATCCGATGTTATCATTCACTTTTAAATCATCAGGACCGTACGTATAAATCTCACTATTTATTAGTTCCTGTTGTAATGTCGTTACAATCATATCACGAATTACCGAATGCGCTTTCAAGATAGCAATCTTCTTCATTTATCTCACCCTAACTTAGACTTCGTCGTGAGGTCTACCTATGATCAACATAAAAAAACGACCACCCAAAATAGATGGTCGCTACATAAGCGTATCATATACTTTGGTAACCAGGCGATCATAGTATAAATACCTTAGACCCTAGGCTTTGCGTCCTATTCTTTCGACATAGTTTGCCTTTTTCAATTTTTTTATCTTCTATAGAAATGATACCATGATCTGCACACAAAACAAGTACTTCTAGCTAATTCCTCTACATTTACCATTATTCCCCGTAATTATAACAGTATGATTAAGAGACCGTAACAAACCCCTTTTTTCGACATTTCCATGCTATACTCGTTTCAGAAAGCGACGCGAGGCCAATCGCGCTAACAAACTAATAAACTATAACTTATACCACTTAAACAACCTGAGACTGATAACTTAAAAAGGGAGAGTGGAACAACATGAAAAAAACATCAAAAACGTTAATAACGGTAGTAGCCACTTTAGCGATTACAACAGGTTTTTCAACAAATGTAGATGCTGCATCTTATAGAGTACAATCTGGGGATTCTCTATGGACAGTCTCACAAAAATATAATACATCGATTTCAAGCTTAAAATCTATCAATAATTTATCTTCTAATACTATTTTTGTAGGACAAACGTTAGAGACTAGTAGCAAAGCTTCAGGATCAACTTATACGGTAAAGTCTGGAGACTCTTTATGGTCAATCGCTCAGAAGCATGGCGTTTCTGTATCTAATCTAAAGTCATGGAATAATAAATCTAGTAATACGATTCATGCTGGGGAGAAGTTAGTAATTTCTAAATCTGGCTCTTCTGCGTCAACAGGATCTGGATCAACTGCAAGTGTGACAGCATACAAAGTCAGCTCAGGCGATACATTATCTCATATTGCAAAAAGATATGGCGTTTCCGTATCCAACTTGAGAACGTGGAATAATCTATCTTCTGATATGATCTATGTTGGACAAACAATCCGTCTAACTGCACCAACTAGTGGCTCGAAGGTTTCCGAGCCTAAGAAAGTATCTGAACCAAAACAAGAAACAGCTAGCATTGCTAAAAAAGTAGTTGCAGAAGCGAAAAAGCACGTTGGCACCCCTTACAAATGGGGCGGAACAGCTCCTGGTGGATTTGACTGTAGTGGATTTATCTACTATGTACACAAAACGGCAGGCATGGATATCAATAGAGCAAGTGCAGCATCATACTATAACCAGTCTGTAAAGATTTCTAGCCCTGAGGTTGGGGACCTTGTATTCTTTAGTGGTACGTATAAAGCAGGAATCTCACACATGGGGATCTATGTTGGGGATAATAAATTCGCTCACGCAAGTTCAAGTGGTGTACAGATTACTAGCTTAGATAACTCTTATTGGAGCAAGTACTTTACTGGTTATGGAGCTTGGAAATAATTCTTTTTGGACAGGCCGCCTTTGGGTGGCCTGTTTATTTTGTTTTAGAATCGGGTATGAGCTAAATTAAGGTATATACTACTAAAAATCCCTTTCTTAAAATCACCATCCTTTTCTGTTAGACGTAAATATGAATTAATTTTTGATAAATTACCTCTATTGAACCCACATACAAGTGTTCTGAGATATGAATTCCTAGTATATAAATTACTCAGGTTATATGAATAGATATAACTAATAAGAAATACCCACTAATACTGATAATCATTCTCATTAGTTTTACCCACAAAACTGAAAATTAAGTAATAAAATGTAAAATTATCGTGTCGAAAGTATTGGAAAATTGTCAAAACATGATACAATAACAACTAATATACTTTACAATCCATAATGTCTAAAAATATTATTCTCATCTATAACGATAATAGCAAATTTACTGAAAGGTAAAGACGCAAAGCTGAGGGCCTAACGCTGAAATAGCTACGGTAGCCTAGTTACCGAAGGATGCAGGTGCGAAAAGCAAACCTTAACTCTTTAGGTTTGCTTTTTATTTTCATATTAGAAGATTGTAAGATAACTAGCCTATTTATACTATGTTCAACCTAATGTAGCATTAAAAGTCAGAATATTTGTAAGGAAGATTCTTACCTTAGTCACTTGATTAGTTACGGCGTTCGTTTCATACATATCACACATCAAGAAAAAGAATGTCAACCAAAGCATTATATACTTTATTACTTGAAAGACGAAAAAGTTAGTTAACATACGAGGAGGAAGCTAGATGAAAACAACAAAATCCATCTTTCAATCAGATACATTTGAAAAGATATATAAGTCCTTCTTTACATTAAATCATGATGCTTGTTTTGTATTAGATATGAACAGGAATATCAAATTGTTTAACAACGCTGCCGAAAGCCTTACAGGTTACTCTTCGGATGAAGCTCTGGAGATATCCATTCAAGATTTTTTGCAAAAGGATACCATTACTGAATCGACTTTACACTTTAACAAGGTGATCGAGGGGAACGAGCAAACATTTAACATAACAATTAAACATAAAAACGGTTATGAAATTGATGTAACCATTACAGCCGTCCCGCTTAAGGTAGAGGAACAAATTTGCGGAATAATAGGAATCGCTAAAGAATTAACAAAATCGCATCAAATGGAAACATTGCTAGATGGTCAAGCAGAAGTACTGAAGATGATCTATACGAAGCACCCAATGAAAGATGTATTAGACCAGATCAATTTATTGATGGAGGATGTAATAAGTGGTGGAACTTGCTCCATTCTTTTGGTTGACCAGATAAACGAGCAACTGATACATGCATCTTCTCCACACTTACCAAACAGTTATTGTAAAAAAATAAATGGTACAAAGATTGGTCCAACATCCGGTTCCTGCGGTACAGCAGCATATTATAAAAAACCAATCATTACTTCCAATATTGATGATGATCCATTATGGTTACAATACAAAGACATTGCAAGCGGTTACAACTTGAAAGCCTGTTGGTCCTATCCAATTCTTGATAACCATGAAACGGTATTAGGTACATTTGCGATCTATTATCCGGTACCGCGCACACCGAAAAAAAATGATATTCAATTAATTAATAAAGCCACACATCTTGCTAGCCTAGTCATTCAACATTATCATGCAGAAGAAAAAATTAACTTTATGGAGTATCATGATGATTTAACCATGTTAGCCAACCGAAAGCTTTTTGACAAATATGTAGATGAGGCTATTTCTCGATCCCATGATAGCGCGGAAGATAGTTTGATTGGTATGCTCTATTTAGATTTAGATCGATTCAAAGTAATTAATGAAACACTCGGCCATCACATCGGGGATCAATTATTAAAGAAAGTTGCACAACGGTTAAAAGAGAGTTTACGAGAAGATGATATGATATCCAGACAAGGTGGTGACGAATTTTCCATTCTAATTAAACATGTCACCATCGAACAGATCAAAACAATTGCGCAACGGATCATCCAAACCTTAGTGCAGCCTTTTCATATACATCGCAAGGAAATTTTCGTAACACCTAGTATAGGTATCAGCCTGTATCCAAATGATGGGGAAACGGTAGCAGACTTACTCCGAAAAGCGGATGTCGCAATGTATCAAGCAAAGAATAGTGGAAGAAACCAATTCGAATTCTATAATAAAAGCTTAGATACACAGGCATTAGAGCGATTAAAAATTGAAAATGAATTACGGAAAGCCCTTGATAAAAATGAATTCAATCTCGTATATCAACCAATTCTTGACCTTTCTACGAATCGTATTGCTGATGTAGAAGCATTAATTCGATGGGAAAACGATACATTAGGTTCGATATCTCCGATGCACTTCATTCCAATTGCAGAAGAAACGGGGTTAATCATTCCTATTGGTGATTGGGTTTTAAGAACTGCTTTTAAGCAATTGGAATTATGGAATAATAGCGGATATCCACCAATATCTGTGGCCATTAATATATCGATTCGCCAATTTTATCAAGCCGGTTTTATCAATCAAATCCAACAATTACTACAAGAGACAAATGTCCAACCTGATCAACTCACCTTTGAAATCACCGAAAGTATGACGATGGATATCGAAGCCGCTAAGGAAATTTTGTATCATTTAAAAAAGCTTGGCGTTAATATATCGATAGATGACTTTGGTACAGGCTACAGCTCCTTAAGCTATTTAAAGTCTCTACCTATTGATTATTTAAAAATTGATAAATCTTTTATTAATGACATAAATACGAATAAAGATGACAAAAGCATTGCGATTACGATGTTAACGATGGCCCAAAGTCTTGGCATCAACGTTATCGCTGAAGGAATTGAAACAAACGAACAATTAGGGATCTTACAGCAACACCTATGTAACAAAGGACAGGGGTTTTTATTCAGTAAACCTGTACCTGTCGAAGAATTAAACAAGATTCTTGAGATGGAAAGCGTTTATTTCTAACTTTCTGATATAATATGTATGTATAGACGTATCTTATTTATAGATTCATACTTATTCTCATATACAGATGGAAAAATACATTCTATCATTGGAGTTACATGTCATGAAGTCACTTGTTTATTTCTTTTTAGAGAATATGGCACTAATCATAGCCTTTATGTTTATTACATTAAAGGCTAAGAACTTTGTCGTTAAATCTATGACCTCACTATGGTTTTGGTTGTCTCCTTTCGTTGCTGGTTTCTTATCCATGAGTGTGATGATTAACGGATTTGTGTACGAAGGAATGCGACTAGATCTAAGAGAGGTTCCTATTTTTATTATTTCTTATTTAGGTGGGTGGAAGGTTGGGCTATTGGCTATCATTATTCCAAGCCTCTATCGCGCCTCACTTATGGGCCCTACAGTTATGGAAGGTATCTTGCAAGGCATCCTATTACCCGCAGTGATTGGATCACTTTTTTATCGTAAAAACCATACTATTTTATACCCTTTCATAAACTTCCGCCATATGCTGGTTGGCATTTCCACCTATGAATTATTGAAATCGATTTTCATTCTATCGACAACACCAATCCCAGTACATATTGTTATTGTTTTTGCATTGTTTTCCGCTTTGGTTGTGTCGGTCATCACACTCATGCTGAACGACGACACACAAAATATTAAATTAAGAAAACAATTAGAGTTCCATTCCAATCATGATCCATTAACTACTTTACCGAATATGCGCAAGTTTAATCATGAAGTGCAGCTTCTTATTGAAAACAAAATTCCATATGCCATTGCGATGGTTGATGTTGATTATTTTAAAGAGTTTAACGATAATCATGGCCATTTAAATGGAGACCATGTTCTCCAAAACATTGGTAATCTCCTAACCAAAAGTTGTCGAGGCACGGATATAGTTGCTCGATATGGTGGCGAGGAATTTATCATTTGCTTTTCCAACGTTTCAGAAATGGGAGATTTAAGTGAAGCTGCTGAACGGCTACGAAAAATAGTTGAAAATCACTCCTTTTCCGTTGAAGGTAAAATGCTAGATGTACAAGTTACGATTTCCATTGGTATTAGTTTTTCAGTTGAGGGAAAAGCATTAAAGCAAGTGATAAAGGAAGCGGACGAAGCCTTATATCTTTCTAAGGAGAGGGGACGTAATTGCGTTTCTTATTATGAGTCGTCATTTTCGTAGGGCGACTGTTTGTCGGGATGGAGTCTTGGATGGCTTGTTTTAATTTCGTGTATAAGCCAGGCCAGGCAGAAAAATGGAAATCATTTGTATTATTTTGTAATGTTCTGTAAAATAATTAATATATTGGTTAAAAGGTCGTGGTTCTTTATGAGTAACAATGTCGATAAGGTTATTGAGGCATTGCGCATACAAATGTACAACGCCTATTTAGAGAATCCCAATAGTAAAGAAGTCATTGAAATATCACAGAAATTGGATGAATATATTCTCTTAGCAATGAAAAATTAATTGTGATGTAAATAAAAAAACAGCACAAAAAGCATCACTTTTCTGTGCCGTTTGTGCTGCCTACGTTTGTGCTGCTTATTCCATGAATTCCACTACTTTTTTATCGATCAAACCTTCATCCTGCATCCGCTACCGCAACGCCTAGTTCTTTTGTTCTGTATCAAATCCTATGATGGAAAAAGTCATTATTATCCCGCCCTTTTTTTGGTAATAGTTCTTGGTTAAATAGTATAAGCTTGTTCGGGATTAAGCAAACGTTTGATTTATCATTTTGTGCAGATTTTTGTTGAGTTTTGTAAAATATAGGCATATTATATAGATAAATTGAAGAAAGGAAGTGTTCTATGATCATTAAAACCCGTTCTGAATCAGAGGAATTGCTAACGATGCGCACTTTAAACAGGAGGATGGATTTGACTGACAAGGAAAAGTTTCATCTCTCCAATATGGAAAAGGGATATGAGGGAGAAAGGAAGTTTGATGTCCTGTTGGAAGATCTCCAGGAGGAAAGGTATATTCTATGTGATCTACTCCTTGAAATCAACAACTCCTACTTCCAAATTGACACGATGATTATTTCACAAGGAGTCATTCACCTCTTGGACAACAAGTATTTTCAAGGTGATTTTTATTTGGAGGATGACAAACTATACTCCGTTACTACGAAACGAGAGAGGAAGAATCCGGTTGATCAAATCAAGAGAAGTACCACTCTGTTTAACCAGTTTCTACTAAAGCACAAGTTCAAATTCCTTGTTGAACCCTTAGTTATTTTTAATCACCCTACATTCACTTTATATCAAGCCCCACTAAGTCAACCTATTATTTTCCCAACTCAAGTTCATCGGTTATTAAACGGATGGAATAGCACACCATCCAAGTTAAATGCAGACCACAAAAAACTTGCTCAAACACTGCTCGCTTCGCATATACCTAAGAACCCTTTTGCCCAATTGCCAGCATATAGTTATGAAGGGTTGCAGAAAGGGATTTATTGTGACGGTTGTGGGTCTTTTCATATTAGTAAGCTTCGGTACGATTTTTTATGCAATTCATGTGGTAGGAAGGAGAAGATAGAAGAGGCGATATTGCGGAATGTGCGAGAGTTTAAGCTTCTGTTTCCTGATCGTCGAATTACTACCCAGGCTATTTATGAGTGGTGCAAGGTGGATGTACATAAAAGAACCATTAGTAGACTCCTGAAAAATAACTACACTATGCACGGGGTAAACACTGGTACTTACTATAGTTAGCGCTGTTTGGGAGTGGGATTAACTATGATCGGGGAAGACGAGCCTGTCCCTGAATATAATTGGCTCTTAGTTCTTTTTCTTGTCAGCGAGCGGGTGCTTCTCTGACTTGAACTGATTCTTCTTTCTCTTGCTTGTCAGTGAGCAGGCGCTTCTCTGACTTCGACTGGCTCTCTTTTCTTTTTCTTGTCAGTGAGCGGGCCCTTCTCTGACT
>NZ_JAOALK010000008.1 GCF_025154055.1 Aquibacillus koreensis | reverse complement strand
ACACGGATGTGCTGACTTCTACGTTGCCACAGGACGTGGCGAACTTAGTAGAAGATCATTAATCTTCACTCATTCAAAAAACTAGCTTTTTTCTTGCTTGACATAAATGATTGTTTTGTTCAGTTTTCAAAGATCAATAGTAAAGTTGTCTTTTAAGCGACAACTTTTATATTATACCAAATCGTTTTATGCAAGTCAACAATCTTTTTGTGTTGTTAACTTGTCCAAAAAGCGACTTTATAAATATATCACATTATCAATATCAACGTCAATAACTTTCTAACTTATTGAGTAAGATAAGCACCGCTCTCAGTGGCGGATAATAAATATAACATGGATAGTAACCTAAAACAATAGAAATATCACTACCAAATAATTCCTTATTCACTTATAAATAAAGTTGGACGCTTCCGTAAAAGCGTCCATCTTGTTTATTCGGTTTCCAGATTTACATTTTTCGATGGCGCGAATGTGGAAATGGCATGTTTAAAGATTAATTGTTGCTTGCCATCTGTATCAAATAAAACTGTAAAATTATCAAAGGCTTTAATAGTTCCTCTTAATTGAAAACCGTTTGTTAAAAATACAGTAACCTGAATTCGATCTTTACGTAACAGATTCAAGTATTGATCTTGAATATTTACCGATTGAGACATGGTATTTCCTCCTCTTTTCTATCTATATGTAATTAATTCTACTTTTCTTTTAGCTTTCCTGCTAAATCATCCAAAATTATTTCAAACTTTTCATTTTTTGTAACTTCTGTTATCGAATACCAATCCACCTCCATCTTATTCCTGAACCAAGTATATTGTCTTTTTGCATACCTTCTTGAATTTCTTTTTAATAATTGTACAGACTCCTCTAATGTCTGCTGACCTTTAAGGTATGGAATTAATTCTTTATATCCAATAGCCTTCATAGATTGAGCATGTTCTAGTCCTTTCTCATAAAAAAATTTCACTTCTTCAACTAGTCCATCTTCTATCATTTTATCAACCCGTTTATTAATTTGATCGTACAGGATTTCTCTATCCATTTCCAATCCAATTAAAATTGGCTTGTAAATCGATTCAAGTTGTTGATGTTCATGATATTGCGTCATCGTCATTCCAGTACGATCAAAAACTTCTAACGCACGAACAACACGGCGCTCATTATTAGGATGAATCTTTTCAGCTTGAACAGGGTCTACTGTTTGAAGCCTTTGGTACACGTTATCTATTCCTTTATCTTTTATTTCCTTTTCAATTTGTAATTGATATGTATCATCTCTTTTTGAATCCGAGAAATTGTAACCATATAGTGCGGCTTGTATATATAACCCTGTGCCTCCCGCAAGGATAGGTAGGTAACCATTCTCACTTATTTCCTTTATATATTGATTAACATAACTTTGAAAATCAGCTACTGAAAACGATTGTGATGGATCTTTTATGTCAATCATATAATGAGGAATGTTATCTTTTTCTTCTTCAGTAACTTTTGCTGTACCGATATCCATTCCTTTATAGATTTGCATAGAATCTCCGCTAATTACCTCTCCTCCAAATCGTTTGGCTATTTCTACACTTAGACTTGTCTTACCAACAGCAGTTGGACCAACAATCGTAACAACAGGTTGCTTCATATATTTAAATCCCTTCAATAAGAAAAATTACAATATAAATGTATTAGTTATTATACATCAACCAAAAAATACTGCAAACGCAATCAAACATTTCCTGAACACACAAAAAGTTGTCGTTTATAAACGACAACTTCAATTTTTACTCATATGCAATATAAGCCTTTAACATCCAAACATGTTTTTCGAATCTACCATGAATATCATTTAATAAGTCCACAGTAGGTTGATCGTTTAATTCATCCGCTAAAGGAACACCAGTATCCTTGATTTCTTGGATCATGGTCTTGTAATCTTCAGAAAGCTGATTAATAATTTCATTTTCTTTATCATCTGCTTGTGCTTCATGTAATGTAGCCTCTTTAATATACTTATGCATTGTCGCTAATGGTTTTCCACCGATAGCTAAAATTCTTTCCGCTACTTCATCTAGGTCTTCGGCCGCTTCATTATACAATTCTTCAAATACTTCATGTAGCTTAAAAAAGTGTCGCCCCTGAATAAACCAGTGATATCGATGCAGTTTAATATATAATACCGCAAAGTTGGATAGTTCCTGATTAAGGAAATTTATTAATTTCTGATTTTCCTGCATAGCAATCCCACCTAACCTTCATTTTTTACACAATGTTATTTTGGGTAAGGTAGTTTTTTTTATACGCACAAAAAAATTTGTTCAATTAATAGTAAGCAATATTACATCACTCGTTTAAACATTTTTTCCATTTCATATTCAGAAAAATGAATAATAATTGGTCTTCCATGAGGGCATGTAAAAGGATCAGTTGACTTCCTTAAATCCTCAAGCAACCTAAACATGTCGTCATTATTTAGGTAATGATTTGCTTTTATCGATCGTTTACAAGACATGAGAATCGCTGCCTCTTCCCTCAATTTATATAAGTCTATCTTTTCTTCTGTTATCACTTGCTCTACGATCTCGCGTATAACTTCTTCTTCAAATCCTTTAGGAAACCATTGTGGATGAGACCTGACAATGTAACTTTGTTGGCCAAAATGCTCAAAAAAGAGACCAACTTTCTTAAGATCGTCTTGATATTGTTCAATCAAAAGTGCTTCTTGTCTTGAAAAATCAAAAGTTAACGGGATTAATAACTCTTGCAATTCATTTGGAACATCGCCAATTTTGTCTCGAAAATATTCATATTTAATTCTTTCTTGCGCTGCATGCTGATCGACGATATATAGACCCGTTTCATTTTGAGCCAAGATGTACGTTCCATGGTGTTGACCTATCGGATACATGATGGGTATCCGTTCTTCATCTGTTTCAAGCATTTCTTTCGTTTCTTCCTCTATTTGAATAGAGATACTCTCGACCATATCATCAAAGTTTGGTTTTTGTTCTTCATATTTATCTGCGGTTTCAGCAGCGGTATGTTGAAGTGTGAAAAAAGCATCTTGTTCTACTTCTAGATCCTTACCTGAATACGAATATATACCTTCATTCGCGGGTATAGGTGATGAAGCGTGTCGTTGGTCAAAGGCTTGGTTATCAAAAGAAAAAGTATGTTGTTCACTTTTTTCTTTTGGCTTTTTAGCCTGTATTACATCAGGAATTAATCTTTCTTTGCGAAAAGCCTTTTTAATCGTCTCCTGAACTGCTTCATATAACTCCTTTTCTTTACTGAAGCGAACTTCTAATTTAGCAGGGTGAACATTGACATCTACCAATATAGGATCCATCTCAATATTTAAAACAACTAAAGGATTTTTACCAATTGGTAAGAGCGTATGATAACCATTAGCGATCGCTTTACCTAAACCAACACTACGTATATACCTGCCATTTATAATTGTAGATATATAATTTCTCGATGCTCTTGTTACTTCGGGCTTTGCTATAAAACCATCGATCGAAAAGTCTAACGTTTTAAACGATACAGGTACCATTTTTTTAGCAACACTCATCCCATATACTTGGGCAATGATTTGAAGGAGGTCGCCTCTTCCTGAAGATTGAAACAACTTTTTTTCATTGTGACAAACTTCAAACCGAATCATAGGGTGTGATAACGCCATGCGATTAATAACATCCGTGATATGCCCTAATTCGGTATGAATTGTTTTCATATACTTCAAACGTGCAGGTGTGTTAAAAAATAAATCATCAATCGTTATTTCTGTTCCTTTTCTAGCATCACCTTTTGTCTTACTAACAACTTTTCCACCTTCTAAATCCAGAATTGTTCCTGCTTCTTCACCAGTGGATGTTTTTAATTTTAGTCGGCTAACCGCAGCAATACTCGCTAGAGCCTCTCCTCTAAATCCTAGTGTTCGTACATGAAATAAATCATTTTCGTTTTTTATTTTGCTCGTGGCATGCCTAAAGAAAGCTCGTTCACAATCATCCTCTGACATACCATCACCATTATCGGTAATCTTAATTTGCTGCAGACCTGCTTCCATTACTTCCACTTTAATCGAGGTACTGTTTGCATCTATACTGTTTTCCACTAGTTCTTTTACTACAGAAGCTGGTCTTTCCACTACTTCCCCTGCAGCAATTTTATTGGCAAGTGAATCAGGCATTTGGAAGATTTTCACCCGAGCATTCCCCCTCTTACTCCTCGTTTGCTTGCTTGTGTAGTCGGTATAATTCATTCATCGCTTCCATAGGAGTCATTTCCATTAGATTTAGGTTTTTCAATGATTTTAGTAGGAGACCATCCTTTTTCGGTACACGATTGTTCGCCTTCTTTTTTTCTTGTTCAAAGAAAGAAAGTTGTTGTAAATCTTTTTCTTGAACGATTTGTTTTTGTGAATTGCGATCTGGCTTTTGTTCTAACTGCTTTAAAATAACAGTAGCTCGTTCGATCAACGATTTAGGTAGCTCTGCAAGTTGCGCAACATGAATGCCATAGCTTTCATCCGCAGCCCCGTCTTGGATTTGATGAAGAAAAACAACCTTACCTTCGTATTCTTCTGCTCTTACATGTATATTTTTCAATTTATTTAACGCTTGGTCTAAGCTAGTCAACTCATGATAGTGCGTCGAGAATAAGGTTTTTGCATGCACATGCTCATGAATATATTCAATAATGGCTTGCGCAAGAGCCATACCATCATATGTGCTTGTCCCTCTTCCAATCTCATCTAATAAAATCAGACTATTTTCCGTTGCATTCGTAATCGCATGTTTCGCTTCTAACATTTCGACCATAAATGTACTTTGACCGGATACTAAGTCATCGGCAGCACCAATTCGTGTAAAGATCTTATCAAAGATTGGTAAATTTGCTGATTGACAAGGTACGTAACAGCCAACTTGAGCCATTATTGCTGTTAATGCAAGTTGACGCATATACGTACTCTTACCAGACATATTTGGACCAGTAATTAACAAAATGTCATGATCATCCGTCATATGAACATGATTCGGCACAAAAGAATCATCCTTCATTACCTTTTCGATAACAGGGTGTCTTCCTTCTTGGATTGATACATTTCGTTCAGTATTAAAACTCGGGCGATTATAATCATTTAATTCACTTACTGATGCAAATCCTTGTATCACATCAATTTCGCTGATTTTTTCAGCTAGTTGTTGTAGCTTTGGTATAAAACCTTTTACTTGCTCACGAAGTTCACTAAACAACTCGTATTCTAAATCTATACTTTTCTCTTCCGCTTCTAATATGAGCGCTTCTTTTTCTTTCAACTCAGGAGTGATGTACCTCTCTGCATTGGTTAACGTTTGCTTTCGCTCATATTTCCCTTCTGGAAGTAAGTGGATGTTTGCTCGAGTCACTTCAATGTAATAACCAAATACTCTGTTATAACCAATTTTTAATGACTTTATATTTGTTTCTTGCTTTTCTTTTTGCTCCAACTCCGCAATCCACTTTTTCCCATTCCGTGAAGCATACCGGTAATCATCCAACTTTGCATTGTATCCATCTCTTATGATGCCACCGTCTTTTAAAGAAATAGGCGGGTCTTCAATTAGACTATCCTCTAGTAAACCAAATAAATCGTTTAACGGGTCTAACTGATCGCCAAGTGCGTTTACCTGCCTGTTTTCAAACTGCCTTAATTGATCTTTTAGGTCGGGGACTTTACTAAGTGATACTTTGAGTTGGTTTAAATCCCTCGCATTGACATTTCCAAACGCAACTCTCCCAGACAATCGCTCTAAATCATAAATTGACTTTAATACGTCTCGAATTGCTTCACGTTCGATAAATTGTTCAATAAAACCTTGCACAAGGTCAAAACGTTTTTCTATTGATCTCTTGTTCAATAGCGGTCTTTCTAGCCATTTTTTTAACATTCGACCGCCCATCGCTGTCACCGTTTGATCAATAACCCACAATAGACTTCCTTGTTTGCCTTTTCTCATAATGGTTTCTGTTAGCTCTAAATTTCTCTTTGAATACATATCTAATGACATATATTGTTTAAGTTCAATCATTTGCACTGGCTTTAAGTGGTCTAACGCACGTTTTTGTGTGGTTTGCAAATAATTTAGCATTCTACCAAATGCTTGTACGACGTTTTCATCTGCCAGGTTTTCGACTAGATAAATAAAATCATCTTGAATTACTGTTTCATCCATATAAGACAACGTCACTTGCAAACGTTGCTTTAAGTCAGATTGATAGGTTTCATCTAATTCGTTTGAAATAACCATTTCTTTAATGGGACGATTAAATAATTCATTTAGTACAGCTTCCCAACCAGCTTCAATGACTGCAATATTATTTTCACCAGTTGATAAATCACTGTATGTTATAACAAAAGTATGTGTAGTGATTTGACTAATGCTTGCTAGGTAATTGTTTTCTTTTTCTTCAAGCATCGTACCTTCCATTACCGTACCTGGTGTAATTAACTGTACAACCTCTCGTTTCACTACACCTTTAGCCACTTTCGGATCCTCTACTTGCTCACAAATTGCAACTTTATAACCCTTTTCCACTAAATTTTTTATATAGTTTGCTGCAGAGTGATATGGAATCCCACACATCGGAATTCTTTCTTCCCCACCACCATCTCTGCTAGTAAGGGTTATTTCTAATTCCCTAGAAGCCGCTACAGCATCATTAAAAAACATTTCATAAAAATCGCCTAACCGAAAAAATAAAAAGCAATCCTTATAGTTTGCTTTTATTTTTAAATATTGTTGTATCATCGGTGTATATCCCGCCATCATTTTTCCTCCAACACGTACTAGATTATTGTCTTATTATAGCATATACACTCGAACTTTTTTATCAACCTGATTATGGTAAGCTATTAATAATCATGAAAACGGTATATCCAGATAAAAATAAAATAGAAAAATAGAGTGTAAATATTAATTTACACTCTACAAAAAGATTTGTTTTATTCTTCTTCGATGTTAGCTAAAAAATCTGGATCTACGTTTTCGAATTCCTCATCGGATAATTCGAAATCCCAGTCGTCATCGTCTGCTACTGTACCCTTAGGATCTACTTTAACTGTTACTTTTGTTTCTCCGATTACTTCTACTAAAAATTCACGCTCTACTTCGACTTTAATTTTGTGATCATGACTAGCAATTTTGCACTCTAGGCAATTTGGTTGTTGAATTACTTTTGCGAAAACCTCTACCTCATCCCCTAGTGTATGCTCATCTTTGACAGATAACTTAATTTTGTCGTAGTAGTTTACACGCTCGGTTACAACTTCTGTCTTTGTATTATCATTGTAAGAATACCAAACATTCACGTCATAGCTACCATTTACTTCTACAATGTCATTCCCTACTTTTTTTGCATTGTATAAGTGGTTAATTACCCAGCAACCCAGGATGCTAGATGGTCTATGTGATGGCGTGATGGTATTTGTGTCCTGCGTGAACTTACGTCCTTTACCAATAACTGCTTTTGTAATTATTTCTCGATATTCTTGATCAAGAAAAGACATAGAACTAAAACCTCCTCTTATTTTTCATAGTCATTTTATGCAGTGAGTACAACTATAGTGCATAACCCTTTTTCTGTTAAATGTGAAATTAGACCAGTAAAGGTTTCTAGTTCATCCTATGCAAAGGCCTAACAATGTGTACGATATTCACCCAAAAAATTTCATTTCTTATAAAAAAATTAAAGTTAGTGAACTCTACATTTGTAGCAGATTATCTATAGAATGCGGCGTAACAGAAAGATAATGAGTGCATACAACGCAAGCGGTCATGAGATCACTTATTTCTCTGTTTTAGTCCAATTTTGAGTCTAAGCGGTCATACAGTACGTTATTTTAACAAAATGCCATCAAAATCAATGAAATTAGGCCAAATAACGGATCTGTTGACCTCGAAAATTTAGTAATCTTGAATAATAGCCAAATAACGGATCTCATGGCCGCCAAGATTTCCTTAGATTTCTGATCGGCTATGAGAGCCCTTATTTTCCTAATTTACCCCAATTTAAAATCTAAGCGGCTATACAGTACCCTATTTTAGAAAATTGCTACGTAATCAATGAAATCAGGGCAAATAAGGGATCTGGTAGCCGTTAAAATAATATAAACGAAGATTTCGGACAAATAACGGATCTCATAACCGCCAAAATCGACCATAGATTAGCGGCTGCTAATAGTTACTTTTTATTTTATATCTACTCCTTCCCATTTCATGTAAAAAATAAAAAACTGACCCAAAATATTGAGTCAGTTTTTCATCTAAATTAATGTCCACAAGAGCTGGTTCCTGCTTTTGAGCCAGTTTCACCAGCTAACAAGTCACCATTTGTTGAACGAATAACTTCATTTGTAACTTCTCTTGCAATTGTATTCGATACAAGTTGTAAAATGTCATTGATCACTACTTGAGAATCTTTGAATTCTTGAACGATTGGAATTTCATCAATTTCATTTTGTAAACGATCAATCTCAGCTTCTACTTTCTTTAACGCTTCTTGTTTACCGTAAGCTTGAAAATTCACCGCTTGTTTTTGTAATGCCTTGATTTTTTTAATCATGATTTGGATTTTTTGGTTTTCATTTAGCTTTGCTTCTAATTGTTTAAAACGATCAATCTCTTCAATATTTGCCATCATCTTTGCAAGCTTATGTGCCTCTTCAACAACTTCTTTACGTGTATGTGTCATTTATTTCACCTCTGCAGCTTCATGAACCAATTCTCCATCAAGTGTCCATGTTTTTGTATTTGTAATTTTCACTTCTACAATTTCCCCAATGATAGATTTTGGTCCTCTAAAATTAACAAGCTTGTTTCTTTCTGTATAACCTGATAAAACCTCAGGATCTTTTTTACTTTCTCCTTCTACCAATACCTTCACTGTCTGGCCCTGATATTTCTTCATCGCTTCAGCAGACTGTTTGTTTACAAGTGCATTTAGCCGTTGCAATCTTTCTTTCTTTACTTCCATTGGGATATTATCTTCCCATCTAGCAGCTGGTGTGCCTTCTCTAGGGGAATAGATAAACGTGTAGGCACTTTCAAAGCCAACTTCTTCCATTAACGTCATTGTCTCTTCAAACTGCTCATCCGTTTCATTTGGGAAGCCAACGATAATATCTGTTGTTAACGTCGCGTTCGGCATAGCAGTTCGTATTTTCTTCACTAGTTCTAAATAACTTTCACGCGTATATCTACGCGCCATAACTCTTAGCACTTCAGAGCTTCCTGATTGGACTGGAAGGTGAATATGATCAAGCAAGTTGCCACCTTTTGCTAACACTTCAATTAAACGATCATCGAAGTCTCTAGGATGTGAAGTAGTAAATCTAATTCTCGGGATATCTATTTTACTAATTTCATCCATTAGATCTCCTAAACCATATTGAAATTCCAAATCTTTCCCATAGGCATTTACATTTTGACCTAATAAAGTTATTTCTTTATATCCAGCAGCCGCTAATTGACGTACTTCTTGGATAATATCTTCCGGTAAACGACTTCGCTCTTTACCACGAGTGTAAGGAACAATACAGTACGTACAGAATTTGTCACAACCATACATAATGTTTACCCAACCCTTAATTTTACCTTTACGGACTTTTGGAAGGTTTTCAATAATGTCACCTTCTTTTGACCACACTTCTACTACCATTTCTTTACCGAACATAGCCTCTTCAATTAGTGCTGGCAGTCGGTGGATGTTGTGTGTACCAAAAATCAAATCAATGAACGGATGTTTCTTTAGAATTCGATTTACCACAGATTCTTCCTGCGACATACAACCACATACACCAATGATTAAGTCAGGTTTTTCTAATTTTAACGGTTTTAAGTGCCCAATTTCACCAAATACTTTATTTTCTGCATTTTCACGAATAGCACATGTGTTTAACAAGATCACATCAGCTTCATTTGTATCATCGGTAGTTTCATAACCCATATCCGATAAAATTCCAGCCATGATTTCTGTATCATGTTCATTCATTTGGCAACCATATGTGCGGATTAAGAATTTTTTCCCTTTCCCAATTTGTTGTAACTCTTTTGAGATAGAGAAATCGTAATGAATGTCTACGTCTTTTTTAAGTCTTTTCTTGGCTTTTTTTAAGTTTGGTGGCTCGTACGTAGTTTGAAAATACTTATCAATCATTTCGTCAGAGTCCATATTTTTTAAACGTTCTAGGTTTTCTTCCGGTGCGGATTTTATGTCCGATGGATCAACCTGCTTTATTTGATTTGCTTGTTTTCTTTGTTGCTCATTCATAGTAAATCTCCTTTCTTTCTTGTACATCATTCATCCATATGGGAAATTGAGATTTGCTCCAATTTTAATATTATACCAATAATTCTACATAAAAATAAAGAACTTCCTACATCATTATATGGTAGATTGCCTACAAACACAATGTCCACCTTGTTTATCTCAGTCGAGGAAATTTATCGATAAAATTTTGATAACAGATACGTTGTAAGTCTGCTTGGTCAATATAATGTGCTAGTTCCTTAACAAAACGATTATAGTGAAGACAATCCTTTAAATCTATTGGATAAGAAGTTGCCCCATCAAAATCAGAGCCAAAACCGATAGAAGAGGATCCACCCATTTGGATTACATAGAGGATATGACGGATAACATCTTGATAAGTGGTTGGTTCTTTATCTGCCAAAAAGCTAGAAACAAAAGTAATACCCATCCAACCCTTACGCTCAATTAAACTACTAATTTGTTTCTCATCAAGATTCCTCCGATGAGAACAAAGTTGTTTCACATTTGAATGAGAAGCCATCGGGTATGAGGCAATTTCCATGACATCAAAGAAGCCTTGATAGGAAAGATGAGAAACATCTGTCCATATCCTTTCTTTATTTAATGTTTCTACAACTTCTTTCCCAAAAATACTTAAGCCAGCTCCTCTAGATTCTCCAATGCCATCACACACTGCATTTGCTTGATTCCAAGTCAATCCTACTGCTCTTACTCCTAGACGTATTAATGTTTTTAATTTCGCGATATCTCTACCAATGACGTGACAGCCTTCTAGGGTTAAAACCGCACCTCGTTCGTTTTCTTTTAACTCCAACAAATCTTCCTTCGAACTAATAAATTTTATATCGTCATAAGGTTCAATAATATGTGTATAAAATAGATCCACCATTTCCAAAGCAATATTAAATTGTGATTCTTCGGAAACATAATCAGGAACAAATATAGCAAAACACTGTACTTTTACCGAACTCTTCATCCATTTTTTATAGTTAACTTGGAGTTCATTACTTGAGAAAAAAGAGAGGTCCTTTTCCCATAGTTGAAATAATACATCACAGTGCGCATCAATTATGTTCATCACACGCTCCCCCTCATATACTAAATGAAATCAAAATTAATTCTTGTGTTACCATATCAATATATAAATCTAGTATCAAAAAAAACCTGCTTGCACATGCAAACAGGAGATAACTTCTATTACCTTGGTTCAACTATTAGTTTAATAGCTGTCCGCTCTTCATTATCAATCATAATATCAGTAAAAGCTGGGATACAAATTAGGTCAACTCCGCTCGGGGCAACAAATCCTCGTGCGATTGCTACTGCTTTTACGGACTGGTTTAATGCACCAGCACCGATCGCCTGAATTTCCGCTGAGCCACGTTCTCTTAGCACATTCGCAAGTGCTCCTGCTACTGAATTAGGATTTGATTTGGCTGAAACTTTTAATATGTCCATTCCTAGTACCTCCTTAGTTTACTAAAGTTGTTCCACTTTTACTATATTCTTGGAGATGATAGTTATTCCCTTTTATTATGAAGTAATTTATCTAAAAATTCAAATAATCACCCGAAAAACGGGTGATCATCGTTAATTAATATTCTTTCAATATTTTTAGCAGCGCCTGTCTCATTATCAATATCCACGATTAAGCCATTTAACTGCGTCCTACCCGTTTTATCTACTTCAAATCGAACAGGTAGATTAGTAAGAAACTTTTTAATTACAGCATCTCTGTCAGTTCCTAGGATTCCATCATAAGGACCAGTCATCCCTACTTCTGTGATATATGCTGTTCCTTTTGGTAATATTCGCTCATCGGCAGTTTGCGTATGTGTGTGCGTCCCAACAACAGCACTGACACGACCGTCAAGATACCATCCTAACGCTTGTTTTTCACTCGTTGCTTCAGCATGGAAATCTACAAAAATAATATTGGTCCTCTTTTTTGCTTCTTGAATTAACTGATCTGCTTTTCTAAACGGATCATCATTAGGGGGCATGAACGTCCGGCCTTGTAAATTAATGATCGCAACTTCATGTTTGTTCGATTTTACAAACATTAACCCCTTCCCTGGCGTATCTTCTGGAAAATTTGCCGGTCGGACCATATTTTTAGCATCATCGATAAATTCGAATATTTCTTTTTTGTCCCATGTATGATTACCCATCGTAATCGCTTGCGCACCTAGTTCTAAAAATTGTTTATATATTTTTTCGGTTATTCCTTTACCTGAAGCGGCATTTTCACCATTTACAATTGTAATATGCGCTTGATACTTTTGCTTTAGTTTAGCTAAGTATTGTTGCAACATATCTCTTCCTGGTGACCCTACGATATCTCCTATAAATAAAATTCTCATATCTTTTTGTTACCTTCCTATCCTTTGAATTACGTACAGTTTCACACATATGTTTATAAAAGTCAAAATTCAACAAGTCTTCCTATCTATTCCTTTTTCATTCAAAAAAATAAAGCGACCATTTGGCCGCTTTATTTCGCATATTCAACTGATCTTGTTTCTCGAATTACAGTAACCTTAATATGTCCTGGATAATCTAATTCGTTTTCAATACGCTTTCTGATTTCTCTAGCAATTCTTGAAGACTCTAGATCATCAATCTCATCCGGTTTTACCATGATTCGAACTTCTCGACCAGCTTGAATAGCAAATGATTTCTCAACCCCATCATAGGATTCAGAGATCTCTTCTAGTTTTTCTAAACGTTTAATATAATTTTCTAACGTTTCACTTCTTGCTCCTGGTCTTGCAGCAGATAATGCATCAGCTGCAGCGACTAATACAGCAATGACTGAAGTAGGTTCTTCATCACCATGGTGGGAAGCAACTGCATTAATAACAACTGCATTCTCTTTATACTTGGTCGCTAACTCTTTACCAATTTCCACGTGACTACCTTCTACTTCATGATCAATAGCCTTTCCGATATCGTGAAGTAAACCAGCTCTCTTAGCTAATGTTTGATCTTCACCTAATTCGGCCGCAAGCAATCCGGAAAGATACGCAACTTCCATTGAGTGTTTTAATACATTTTGACCATAGCTTGTACGATATTTTAATCGTCCTAGAATCTTAACTAGGTCTGGATGTAATCCGTGCACTCCTACCTCAAATGTAGTCTGTTCCCCAATCTCACGAATATACTCATCCACTTCACGCCTTGATTTCTCAACCATTTCTTCAATACGCGCTGGATGAATTCTTCCATCTTGGACAAGTTTTTCTAAGGCAATCCGTGCAATCTCTCTTCTAATTGGATCAAAACCAGATAAAATAACAGCTTCAGGTGTATCATCAATGATCAAGTCAATACCTGTAAGCGTCTCAAGGGTACGAATGTTTCGACCCTCACGACCGATGATACGTCCTTTCATTTCATCATTAGGAAGATTTACAACAGATACAGTTGTTTCAGCAACATGATCTGCAGCACAGCGTTGTAAAGCTAAAGATAGTATGTTCTTCGCTTTCTTATCCGCTTCTTCTTTGGCACGATTCTCTGCTTCTTTTATCATGATAGCTGATTCATGACTGACTTCTGTTTCAACACGCTCTAGAATCACTTGTTTAGCTTGATCGGTAGTATAACCGGAAATGCGTTCTAGCTCAGATTGCTGCTCGCTTAACATAGCTTCCACTTTGCTTTCCATTTCTTCAATTTGTTGTTGTTTTTCTGCTAGCGAACTTTCTTTCTTCTCTAACATGAGCTCACGCTTATCCAGCGTTTCATCTTTACGGTCTAGATTCTCTTCCTTTTGCATTAGACGGCTTTCTTGCTTTTGTATTTCCATCCTTCTCTCACGAAGTTCTTGTTCTGCTTGTTGACGAAGTTTATGGTTTTCATCTTTCGCTTCAAGAAGCGCCTCTTTTTTGGCAACTTCGGCATTTCTATGCCCTTCTTCTACAATCTGTTTTGCCAACTCTTCCGCACTAGAAATTTTCTTTTCTGCAATAGACTTACGAATCAGATAACCAACAACAGCACCGACGATAAGAAAAAGCAAACTGGAGATGACTATGGCAGTTATTTCTAAAGGTCCCATGGTTTCACCTCCTCTTGCTATAAATTTTGTACAAACAATTTTTAGTCGGCATGTACAGTCTTACATTTCAATATTGTTTACACTACCTCGATTATTTTGTCGGATAGCGCAAGTGAAACATCGACAAACATAAGAAAAATGACGAATGTCGAGCCTTTCTAAAAAAGAATGTATAATAAATATAAGAATTATACATAATTAATTTTAATCCTGAGGTTATATAATGTCAAGGAAACGTCTATATCCGTTAGCAATTTTAACCAACTTTCTGCTTTTAAGTGTTTTTTGTCTAATTTTAACCTGAAATAGCAGAAAAAATCCTAATCGGATAGACTAGGATTTTTATAGTGTTTCATTACTTAATGTCTAATACTTCTTGATTATCTTCCGAATCCTTTTCCGATCCCTCAACTAAGTCCATACCATAGTGATTTCGAATTGCTAAATAGATTTCCTCAGATACATCTTTATTTTCCTTTAAAAACTGTTTAGAATTTTCACGTCCTTGACCGAGTCGTTCTTCATTATAAGAATACCATGCACCGCTTTTTAACACGATATCTAAATCAGAACCAATATCTAATATTTCACCTTCTCTGGATATCCCTTCCCCATACATAATATCCACTTCAGCTTGCTTAAACGGTGGTGCAACTTTATTTTTTACAACCTTTATTCTCGTTCTGTTCCCAACCATATCGTTACCTTGCTTTAGTGTTTCTGCTCTACGTACTTCAAGTCTTACTGAGGAATAGAATTTAAGCGCTCTTCCACCTGGTGTTGTCTCTGGATTACCGAACATAACGCCAACTTTTTCACGAATCTGGTTAATGAAAATAGCTGTCGTTTTTGACTTATTAATAGCACCTGATAGTTTCCTTAATGCTTGAGACATTAAGCGGGCTTGCAAACCAACGTGTGCATCACCCATCTCGCCCTCTATTTCTGCTTTTGGAACTAAAGCTGCAACCGAGTCAATAACAACAATGTCTACAGCTCCACTACGAACAAGAGCTTCAGCGATTTCAAGAGCTTGTTCTCCTGTATCAGGCTGTGATAACAATAACTCATCCACATTTACACCTAATTTTCTTGCATAAACTGGATCTAAAGCATGCTCTGCATCAATAAATGCAGCTTGTCCGCCTTGCTTTTGTGCTTCAGCGATCGCATGTAATGAAACCGTTGTTTTACCAGATGATTCCGGACCATATATTTCAACTACACGTCCTCTTGGGTATCCACCAACACCTAATGCTACATCTAAAGCTAGAGAACCAGAAGAAACAGTAGATACCTTTTGTTCCGGGTGTTCCCCCATCTTCATAATAGATCCTTTACCGAATTGCTTTTCTATTTGTTTTAAAGCCATATCTAGGGCTTGTTTACGATCACTCAATTGTAGATCCTCCTTCTATTAAACTAATACTATCATAACTTGTTTTTTGAGATTTAACAAGTGAAAAACCGAATAAATGTTCCCTTATTTTCAAAAGGGTTAAGTAATAGATAATTCTATTACTATTAGACGATTTTCCATTTTTCTCGGTATATATCAACATCAAAATTCTATTTTACTGGTTCAAAATATTATGAAGAAGTTCAAATCCTTTTTTAACTGTTCTATTCCTAATAGCATTACGATCTCCATGAAAATGATATGCCTTCGTAATACTTTCACCTGTTAGGCGGTTATAGACACTAATAAAAACAGAACCTACTTCTTTCCCTTCAGACGGATCAGGACCTGCAACACCTGTAAAACTTATTCCAAAGGTAGAAGCATGTTTTCCAGAAACTTTTACTGCCATTTCTTCTGCACATTCTCGACTAATTGTACCAAATTTCTCTATCACATTTGATGAAACATCTAATACGTCTTGTTTTGCTTTAATAGAATAACAGACCACACCGCCCATAAAAACTTCCGATGCACCATTATTGGTCACAAAATCAGAAGAGAATTTTCCACCTGTTAAACTTTCGGCAGCAGCTATTGTCATATTATTATTCTTTAATAAATTTAACACTTGCTTTGATATAGATGTTTCATCATATCCATAAAAAAATGCTCCTACCTTATCAAGAACTTGCTTTTCAATATGATTAATTAAATCATTTGCTTCTTTTTTCGATGAGGCCTTTGCAGTAAGTCTTAGTCCAACTTCCCCTTCTGAGGCCAATGGTGCAATAGTAGGGTTCTGTTGCTTCTCTATAAGGTCTTTTAATTCATGTTCCAATTGTGATTCACCAACACCAATAAATCGGAGCATTCTCGATTCTATTACTTCATTTAATTGTAATTCTTTTTGTAAATACGGTAAGACATGCTCCGTCATAATTGCTTTCATTTCTCTTGGTACACCTGGCATAAAAATCCATATCTTTTGATTATGTTCCACAATCATTCCAGGAGCCATCCCAGCACTATTCGCCAAAACCTGTGCATCTTCAAAGACCAATGACTGCTTTCGATTATTGGGTGTCATTTGACGATTCGATTTATGAAAGTATCGTTCTATCTTTTTTATCGTTTCGTTATCTTCCACCATTTTTTTATTCGAAATAGATTGAAATGCTTCACGTGTCAGATCGTCATCTGTTGGTCCTAGTCCACCTGTAACAAATATAATGTCAGACCGCTCACCAGCATGTGTAAATAACGACTTTGCACGGTCAAGGTTATCACCAACAACACCATGAAAATATACGCCTATGCCATAGTCTGCCAACTTCTTCGACAACCATTGTGCATTTGTATTTGCAATTTGTCCTAATAATAACTCTGTCCCAACAGCTATAATCTCCGCCTTGTACGCTCGCATTATTTAGAATCCCTCATTACATGCCAATTTTTAATAAAGTAATCAACACCAGAAACTACCGTTACAGCTAGAGCAAGGTATAACGTAATTAAACCAAAGGGAAGACCTAGATACGAGAATGGATAATCATGAAGTAATAGTGCAGAAATGGCTACTATTTGAAGAACCGTCTTCAATTTACCCATTTGCCCTGCTGCTAGAACGACACCCTCTCCCGCGGCAACTAATCGTAAACCAGTGACAGCAAATTCTCTACTAATAATAATAATCACAATCCATGCTGGAGCGGTACCAATCTCAACTAATAAAATTAGTGCCGCCGATACTAAAAGCTTATCAGCCATTGGATCTAGAAACTTCCCTAAATTTGTAACTAAGTTATGCTTTCTCGCGTAATAGCCATCAACCCAATCTGTAGTGGATGCGATAATAAAGATAAGAGCTGCAATGAAATGGCTAACTGGTAACGTATTTTCTCCAATCGACCAACTTCCCCATTCAAATGGGACGGCTAATAAAACAATAAAGATTGGGATTAGGAAAATTCTTGATAATGTAATTCGATTTGGTATGTTCATATCTGTGCCTCCATCCAAAATAAATATGCCTATGTAAGTGAGCGAAACCCTTCCCATCACATCGTGATGAAAAGGGCTCTACACTCCCACTAAACTTATTCTGCTTCCTCATTTTTAATATTAATCCAAACTCTTTGTACTTGAGCAGGATCAATATCTTCTGGCAATTCTAATTTTACCCCATTAATGGTTATCGTCAAATCTTCTGATTCTCCAAATCGTAAATAAATTTGCTCTTCTCCAGTCATATCCTGTTGTAGTGGAGAATCATCAGCAAAGAACATAGCACTATAAAAAGATTTACCCTTACCGTTTTCTAACTCAACCCAATGCTCTTTATCTGTGCTAAGCTCTACCTCTACCTTATCATCAGGGTTGATAAAGTCGTAGGTAGTTTCATTCGTACCTTGCTCTACAATAGTGAATGACGGCTCTACTGTTTCTTCTTCCGAGTTCTCAGGTTGTTGTTCTTCTGATTCAGAGTCTTCCCCTTCATTTGCTCCATTTGAATCATCATTTTCATCTGTTTCTGTTTGATTAGGTGGCAGTGTAACTTTATCGCCGCCATCATTATCTTGATCTACCACACCAGGTTCTTCATTATCATCATTTGTAAATACACCTTGACTAAAATACCACACTACAACAAGAATACCTAAAATAAGTATTACAAACAGTATAGTAGGTAAAAAAGAGAAAATAGCAGGGCTCTTTGTCGAGGATGTTGTATCCTTCTTACTCCGTTGAACACGAGAATACTGAATTGACCGCTCATCACTTGATGTTGGTAAATCATTTTGATACTCTTCCATCAATTGTTCAGGATCTAAGTCAACTGCAGTTGCATACTCCTTTATAAAAGCACGAATATAAAAGTTTCCAGGCATCACTTCATAATTACCACGTTCAATTGCCTGTAAATATCTTGTTTGGATTTTTGTGATTTTTTGCAAATCGTCTAAGGTCAAACTCTTCGCTTCACGCGCTTCTTTAAGCCTTTCACCTAAATTCATTATTAACACCATCCATTATTAAAAATCAAACATTGAAAACCCGTCACCATTTCCAAAAGCGGGTTTTTCAAGTGGATCATACCTTATTTCTTCGGATTCTTCTGTTCTAAGTTCAATAATATAATCAAAATCATCTAGCTTATATTCTGTTTGTTGAACGAAAATATCTGGGTGTTCGACTACCTTTGTTGCTGGTAAACGCATGATTTCTCTTACCAACTCCCAATGTTTTTCACTAGCTCTCCTAGTTGAAACAACCCCATCGATAATATATAGATTATCGTCGTTATACTCGTCTTCAATTAATTGATTACGTATCGTTTGTTTTAGCAACGTACTTGAAACAAACAACCACCTTTTATTTGCACAAACACTTGCAGCAACAATAGACTCTGTTTTACCTACACGAGGCATCCCTCTGATACCAATTAGTTTATGCCCATCCTTTTTATATAATTCAGCCATAAAGTCAACAAGTAAACCCAGTTCACTTCTAACAAATCGAAACGTTTTCTTATCATCCACATCACTATGTATATATCGACCGTGTCTAACTGCTAAACGATCACGCAATTTGGGTTTTCTTAGTTTCGTGACATTGATGGTATCCATTGTATCCAAGATCGATCTTAATCGCATAATTTGTTCATCTTTACTAGCTAATAATAAGAGACCTCTTCTCGCATTCTCAACGCCATTGATTGTTATGATGTTAATGGAAAGCATACCAAGTAAAGAAGAGATATCTCCTAATAATCCTGGTCGATTATGTTGAATGTCATATTCAAGGTACCATTCTGTTTTTTCCATTATCATTCTCCTTTAGTTAGGTATCAAAAATTTGCACCTCTAAGGACATACTATTATCATATATGATTTTTACACATTATAAAAGGACAACATTTGTTAAAATTCAACAAATGTTTAATTTTTTAATGAATACAATACAAAGCCCTTGCTATCGTTGGAAGCAAGGGCTTTGATTCGATGTTGAGAAATAGGAGATGCTTATCTACCTGTTCCTTCATTTTGTACAAGCTTAACCATAATATTGGCAATTGCATGTTGTTCCTGTTGATCTGCTGCATTCCAAAGATCACGTAATACAGCCTCTTGTTCATTTTTAGCGTCAACCTGATTAGATAGGTATCCACCAATATCATAAGCTAATTCAGAAATAGCTTGTTGGCTCATTCCTTGACCTTGTGCTTGGTGCAAACGGTCGCCAAGAAAGTCTTTCCATGATTCAAAGTTATCAAGAACAGACATTTTTAAATTCCTCCTTCATATAGCTTACACTGTTATCATTTGATTTTTGAAAAACTTTATGCATACATGAAGGAGGCTTTCTGTTATAAAATTTTTACCATGCACCTGTCACATTTATAATTTCACCTTGAATATAACTTGATCGTTCATCCAACAAGAACGATACAGCCTGTGCAACGTCACTTGGCTTTCCTGCCCGATTTAAAGGAATCTGTTCGATTATTTCTTGTTTTTCCATTTCTGAAAAAGAAAAATTCATTTTTGTATCGATAAAGCCAGGACTAACTCCATTAACAGAGATGCTACTCTGACCAAGCTCTCTAGCTAAAGCCTTTACAAAGCTATTCTGTGCCCCTTTTACGGAAGAATAAATAACTTCGCAACTCGCTCCAACGTCACCCCATATCGAGGATATTAAAATTATATGTCCCGTATGATTTCTTACCATATCGGGAATAAGTGCTTTTGTAATCATCCACGGGGCTTTTACATGTATATGGATCATTTCATCCATCTTTTCCTCCGATGTATCTTGAAATAAGCCGTGATGACTTTTACCACTGGCAAAGATAATGGATTGGACAGGGAAATGAATCTTTTCAAGAAACGAGTGAATACCTGTACTGTTACTAAGGTCTCCATGTATAACGTCTAAAACAGATTCTGGTTCCAATTCTTGATATAGTCCTTCTAACGAGTCCTTATTTTGATTATAGTGCAAGAGCAAACGATATCCTTCAGAAGCAACACGCCTGGCTATCTCCATTCCAATTTCCCCGCTTGCACCCACAATTAAACAGTTCTTATTCATTATTACTCCTTATGAAGGCACAATTTGACAAACTGCGATGCGCTCTTCGTCAATCCAATGTTTTATAAATTCATTTGCATCTTCTACTGTTAGTGATTCAATCACTGGTAAAATCTCAAATAAATCTATCCCCAGTAAATGGTAATGGATAAATTGACTTGATATAAACTCTAATGAATTTAATGAGCGAAGAAGTTGCCCAATTTTCTTCCGCTTAATGCGCTTAAAATCTTCAATGTCAATCGTTGCTTCTTTTAAATTAATTAATATGGATGTAAGTTTATCAGCTAATTCATCTGGCTTTTGTGTATTACCACCGATAATCGAAAATCCGAAATTCTTTTCCATATTTGTTTCAAAACTAAAGCTATTATCAATTAAGTCATTTTCATATAGCTCTTGATAGTACTCCCCACTTCGAGAGAAAAAGTGATCTAATAGCATATCAATTAACAGTTCCTTTTTAATAAATGACTGATGATCACTATGATCCATTTTCTCTTTTATACCGATCAAACACTTGGAAACGGAAACAGGCATGTTGATCACATGTTTCTTTTTCGCTACTTGGTCTGGTTCTTCTGGAAAGGTACGCTTTATTTCTTCTTTTGGAGCAAATGACTTTGCTTGTTGATTTGCTTTAATCAATTGCATCATTTTTTCGGGATCGAAATTTCCAGCAACAAAAAAAGTCATATTAGAAGGATGATAAAATGTATTGTAGCAAGTGTAGAGATCATCCTTGGTTATTTTATCAATCGATTTTATCGTTCCAGCAATATCAATTTGAACTGGATGATGTTGATACATACTTTGGATTGTTCCAAAAAAGGATCTCCAATCAGGTTGGTCATCATACATCGTTATTTCTTGCCCGATAATGCCTTTCTCCTTTTCCACCGATTGTTCTGAAAAATATGGGTCTTGAACAAAATCTAAAAGCGTCTGCACATTCTCTTCTATGTTACTAGTGGAAGAAAATAAATATGCTGTTTTCGTAAATGAAGTGAATGCATTAGCTGATGCACCCCGCTTGGTAAAATCCTGAAATACGTCTCTATCCTCTTTTTCAAAAAGTTTGTGCTCAAGAAAATGTGCGATACCATCAGGAACCGTTATCGGTTCTGTTTGGCCAATTGGAACAAATGTATTATCAATGGAACCATAGTCAGTTGAGAAAATACCATACGTTTTTGACATTTCCGGTTTAGGCAGAAGGAAAACACTTAAACCATTGTCTAATTGTTCCGAATACAAGTTTTCTTTTAGTTGTTCATACGTTTTCTTATTCATCTGCATCTCCCCCTTTACTTGTTAAGAAATAAACGGTATCTAGTTGTATTTTTTCTCCAACTTTAAGAAGATCATCTCTCGATACATGACTAATTTCCTCGATCATTTTATCCGGAGAAAAACTTTGATTCGCAAGAACTTGATGATATAAAACTTCAACTAAACCTTGAGGATGATCCATTGTTTCTTTTAATTGGTTGATCACCATATTCTTTGTTTCATCCACTTGTTCATCTGAGAACGCACCATTACGCATGGCATCCATTTGCTCGATTATAATTTCTTTTGCTTTTTGATAATCGGTTGGCGCAATACCACTAAAAACAAACAACAAACCTTTATGGCTTTCAAATCTAGAAGCCGCATAGTAAGCAAGGCTGTGTTTTTCACGAACATTCATAAACAGCTTCGAGCTAGGAAACCCACCGAATATTCCATTAAAAACTTGCAGGGCATTATATTCCGGATCACCAAAACGAATATTTGTTCGGAAACCTAAGTGAAGCTTTCCTTGTTGTACATCTTGTTGTTCTGTAATCTCATTAACCTTTTCTACTTCCACATTCCCTTTAGACTTTTGCTGCTTGCTTGTGCGAACTTCTCTTGAGAAGTTTTTGGTTATCAGTTGAGGTACATCTTTGCCTTCCAGATCACCTAAAATATAAATATCTAACTCATCTTCTACCAACATACTTTGATAGTATTCATATAAGTTTTCTTCATTTACATTTGCTAAGTCTTCCTTATAGCCATGTACATGGAGATTATAAGCCTCATCTTTGCACATTTCATCAATGAGACGCATATTAGCATAACTCATTTTATCATCAACAATAGAATCGATTTTTTGTAATAACGTTTGCTTTTCACGATTGATAATTTTTTGGTCAAATGCCTTTCCATCTGACTTTGGATGGAATATGATTTCATTTAACACATTTACGGCATTTTCTAAAATTTGTTCATTAGATGAAAGGTACACTTCATTCGCTACCTCCATACGAACGGTAATAATATGATCTTCTCCCTTTTTTGCACTATCAATCGAAAGAACTGCACCGTACAATTCATCTAACTTTTGCCTTAATGAACGTGCAGATGGGTTATTCTTCGTCCCTTGTTGTAGAACATATGGAATTAAAGCTCTTTGCGTGATCGTATCGCGATTAAGTGGCGCTTTAAATTTTACCACCACGTTTATTGTTTTATATTTTTTAGTTTGAATCACATGAAGGTTAAACCCATTTGTAGAAACTTTCTCTTCATTCACTAACTGCATACGTCGTGCCTCCCTAAAAAAATTGTATGTATATAGCATTGCATTTTACACGTCTATCTATCCTATGAAAGATTATTTTAAAAAACGAAGTAAATATTTACCTTTCTTCTATATTAACGCAAAAAGGAACCAGGTAACAAATGAATGCCCCTTATTTTAAAAACAATAAGGATGCAAATTCACCCAATTACAGGTTCCTTCTACGTTCACTATTATCTGCTACCTTTAATATAAGGTTGACCATTCGCTTTTGGCGCTTCTGCTCGTCCAATAAATCCTGCTAAAGCAAGGATTGTTAATACGTATGGAGCAATCGTTAAATAAATTGATGGTACTTCCTGCAATACTGGAATACTAGTACTGATTACACTTAAACTTTGTGCTAATCCAAAGAAAAGTGCTGCCCCCATTGCACCTAATGGATGCCACTTACCAAAGATAACAGCTGCAAGTGACATAAATCCTTGCCCAACAATTGTAGACTGTGAGAAATTAGATGCAATCGTCAATGCAAATACAGAACCACCTAGTCCACCTAAGGCACCAGATATAATAACAGCAATGTAACGCATCGAATACACATTTATCCCATTCGTATCAGCTGCCATCGGATGTTCACCAACGGACCTTAAACGTAATCCAAAAGGTGTTTTATATAATACGTACCAAGCTATTACCGCAACAATAATCGCTAAATACGAGGTTAAATATACTTTTTGAAAGAAGATTGGCCCTATGATCGGGATGTCAGATAAAAACGGGATGTTAGTAGAATAGAATGGCTCAGATACCATATCTGTTTGTCCTTTTCCATACCATTGTTTTGTTAAAAAGACACCTAAACCAAGTGCTAAGAAGTTAATAGCTACTCCGCTAACTACTTGATCAGCTCTAAACGTAACAGATGCAACAGCGTGAATAATGGAAAAAATAGCTCCAATGACCATTGCCACTAAAATAGAGATCCAAGGAGTAGCATCACCGAACACATCAGCGAACGTTAGGTTAAACACGATACCTACAAATGCACCCATTACCATTAAGCCCTCTAGTCCAATGTTTACTACACCAGATCGTTCACTAAATACACCACCTAAGGCAGTTAAGATCAGAGGGGCCGAATAAAACAACGCAATTGGAATGATTGTTTGTAAAATATCTAACATACTATTTCCCCTCCTTTTTCAAACTTAATAACGCCCATCGTATGATGTAGCTTGAAGCTACAAAGAAAATGATTAATGCAATTACAATCTCCACTAGTTCTGAAGGTACTCCTGCTTCTGTTGGCATATTTAAAGAGCCTTCTTTTAAAACACCAAACAAAAATGCAGCAATAACCGTTCCAAATGCAGCGTTACCACCAAGTAAAGCGACGGCAATTCCATCAAAACCTATATTAGTAAATGAGGAATGTGTAGGCATATAGCCAAATGTTCCAAGACCTTCCATTGCTCCAGCCAAACCTGCAAATCCACCAGAGATGACCATTGCTAAGACAATATTCTTTCCTACCTTCATCCCTGCATATTCAGATGCATGCCGGTTATAACCAACTGACCTCAATTCATATCCAGTTGTTGTCTTTTCTAATAAGAACCACATGATCACTGCAGCTGCTAACGCAATCAAGAGCCCCCAATGTAGTCTAGAGAAACTCGTTATTTCCATTATCCAGTTGGAGGCTAGGGATGCACTCTCTAACACGCGGTCCGTTGTATCTTTTGTTTCTGTTAAAACGTTTCTTATTAGATGGTTCGTTAAGAATAAAGCGATATAATTCATCATAATGGTGATGATTACTTCGTGTACACCTAGTTTGGCTTTTAGGATACCCGGGACGAATCCCCATAACCCCCCTGCCACAGCAGCAGCAAGGATTGCTAAAGGTAAGTGAATAATCATAGGCGCTTCCATAGAAGAGCCTACCCATACAGCAGCTAACCAACCAACAATAACCTGTCCTTCAGCACCTATGTTAAATAATCCTGCTCGGAAAGCAAATGCAACAGCTAAACCCGTCAGAATATATGGTGTTACTCGTCTTATCGTTTCACCTGTAAAATAAGCATTTCCGAAAGCACCATCAATTAGTGCTATATAACCTCTAATAGGATTGTAACCAAAACCAAGCATGATTATAGCACCCGCTACTAGGCCTAAAAAGACCGATATGATTGGGACTAAGATATTAAACATGCGATTTGAAAACATCACGCACCACCTACTTTCTTACTACCAGCCATAAGTAGACCTAACTCTTGTTCATTTATTTCCTCCGGCTTCACATTAGCAACAATATTACCATCAAACATAACAGCTATTCGATCGCTAACATTCATTATTTCATCTAGTTCAAATGAAATTAGTAATACTGCTCTTCCTTTATCACGTTCTTCAATCAACTTTTGGTGAATAAACTCGATGGCACCGACGTCTAATCCACGTGTTGGTTGCGCTGCAATAATTAAATCAGGAGAACGATCTACTTCACGTGCAATAATTGCCTTTTGTTGATTACCACCAGATAATGCTCTTGCTTTGGTGTACTCACTTGGTGTACGAACGTCATATTCCTTAATTAACTTCTTAGCATGATCATAAATACGGTTAAATGATAGCACACCATTTTTTGAAAAAGTTTTTTGGTAATATGTTTGTAACACCATGTTTTCACCAATAGGAAAGTCTAATACCAATCCAAATTTGTGACGATCCTGAGGTATATGTGATAGTCCTGATTCTGTTATTTTTCTAGGGGACATATTTGTAATATCCTTGTCGTTTAACAGAATCTTTCCGGACTCAACCTTACTTAAACCTGTAATAGCTTCAATTAATTCTGACTGTCCATTTCCATCTACACCAGCAATACCAACAATTTCTCCCGCTTTAACTTCTAGCCCTAATCCTTTTACCATCTCTACTCCCCTTGAATCTTTCACACGGAGGTTTTCAATAGTAAGAATGTTGTCTTTCGGTGTGGCAGGGGTTTTTTCAGTTGTAAAACTAATTTCTCTCCCAACCATTAGTGATGCTAGCTCATTTGGGCTTGACTCTGCTACATTGACTGTACCTATTCCTTCACCTTTTCGAATAACGGTACAACGGTCACATACCTCCATAATCTCTTTTAACTTGTGTGTGATTAAAATAATGGAGATTCCTTCTTTAATAAGTGATTTCATGATTGCAATTAACTCTTTAATTTCTTGAGGGGTTAAAACAGCCGTTGGCTCATCTAATATTAAAACATCAGCCCCTCGATATAATGTCTTCAAAATCTCAACTCTTTGTTGCATACCTACAGAAATATCTCGTATTTTCGCTTTCGGATCGACTTTCAATCCATAACGTTCAGATAATTCCATTACTTCTTTTTCAGCCCGCTTAATATCAATCATCCCATACTTTCTAGGTTCACTACCTAAGATGATATTTTGCGTAACCGAAAAAGTATCCACTAACATAAAATGCTGGTGAACCATTCCTATTCCTAATTCATTTGCTACATTCGGGTCTGTTATATGTACTTTTTTGCCCTTTACTTTAATTTCACCTTTTTCCGGTTGATAAAGTCCAAATAGCACATTCATTAGCGTTGATTTTCCAGCACCATTCTCCCCAAGCAGTGCATGTATCTCACCTTGTTTCACTTGTAAGTTAATGTTGTTATTTGCAACAATACCTGGAAATTCCTTTCGAATATTTAGCATTTCAACTACATAATTCTCCAAAAATCCCACTCCTTTTTTGGACATTTTAAATGAACGGACGAAGAAAATCGCCAAATGAAAATCCGGAATTCTCTCTTCATTTGAAGATTCTCCTAACATTTTTCCCGTTATATCTTCCATCATTACATTCATTTTCATTCAAAAAAGGCTAGAAATTATAAATCTCTAGCCCTTTTTGGAAACATTTTTACAGATCCGCTAAATAAGCTTCTAATTCTTCATCTGTAGATGGAACATCTATTTCTCCATCGAGAATGCTTTGTTTAAATTCTTGCACTTTTTCATCTATCTCAGCAGTGTATGCTTCTTCATTCGTCTCAGCAATACCAATAGCATCATCTTCAAGTCCAAATTCTAACGTTTCACCACCTGGGAATTCTCCTTCATATGCTTGTTGTGTTACATTTTGTACTGCAACATCTACACGCTTAAGCATAGAAGTAAGCGTTACGTTCGTATCTCCAATCGCACCTTCTTCATGTTGGTCACGGTCTACCCCAATAACCCAAACATAAGCATCTTCATCTGCATTTTTAATGTCTTTAGCCTCATTAAACACACCATTACCAGTACCACCTGAAGCATGATAAATTACATCAGCTCCACTATTGTACATGCCTGCAGCAATCGCTTTACCTTTTGTTGCATCACCAAATGATTCTGCATATTGTGCAACAACTTCAATAGAAGGATCTACTGATTTAACACCCGCTTCAAAACCAGTTTCGAATTTTTTAATCAGTTCACTTTCAACTCCACCGACAAAACCTACTTTTTTAGATTTTGTTTTCATTGCAGCAGCAACACCAACAAGGAATGAACCTTGATGTTCCTTGAAACGAATACTTACAACATTATCGCCCTCAATTGTCTCATCGACTATTGCAAAATTCGTGTCAGGATTTTGTTCCGCTACCTTGGTAACTGACTCCATTAATAAGAATCCAATACCGTAAATAAGATTGTAATCTTGTTGAACTAAACGATTAAGGTTTGGAGAATAGTCCGCATCACTAGAAGACTGAACATAGTCAAAGTTTTCTTTTTCAACTAGTCCGTTTGCTTCGCCAAATGCATTAAGACCTTCCCACGCAGACTGGTTAAATGATTTATCATCAACACCACCAGTATCTGTTACCATACCAACTTTGAAATTAGTGTCTTCGGCTTGTTCTTCTGTGCCTTCATTTGTAGTTTCATCCGTACCTTCTGTTTCTGTGTTATCATCTGCTGGATTTGCAGAATCATCTTCGTCTGCAGTACCACATGCACTAAGTACAAGCACAAATGATAGTAACAATGCAAATAAAATTAATAAGTGTTTCTTCTTCAAAATAATACCCCCAAAATTTTTGTTTTTATTTAAATTTTTTAACACACGTAAGATAGACTGAATTCTTCCTGCCATCACCTCCCAAACGTTACCTTTTCCTTACAACAAAGAAACTAAAGACATCAGATCTAAAGTAATTTGCAGAGTAAAGAACTGGCTCATCTAACGCAGTATAATGCACTTGTTTTAATAACAATAATGCTTGGTCTGGTTGACAATTTAAAGCCGGAGAGATCTTTTCGTGATAACCAATAGGCTCAATATACGTAATTGCATAAGCTATTTTTTTACCACCAGAAACTTCTAATAACTTAAACAAAGAATCTTGTGTGTGAACTTGATCTAATGGTATTAAATCCTTGTCCACTTTATCTATACAATAGACAACTGGTTCTCCGTCTGCACTTCTAATTCTTTCAATTTGAGCAATCTGTTTAACTCGTTTCGGTGCAAACCTTTGTTTATCATTATCAGTAGGTTCTATTAATTCTGTTGAAATATACTGTGAACCAGGAGTTTTCCCCGATTTAGTAATCATATCCGTTACACTACCAAGCTGTTCAATCCCAGACGAGAACATTGGCTTAGGATTAACAAAGATTCCTACACCAGGTCTTCTAGTAACAATATTGTCTTCCTCTAAAATATCCAAAGCTTCTCTTAATTCCTCGCGTTTTACACTCAATTGCTTACAAAGTTCAAATTCCGACGGTAACTTTTCCTTTTCTTTATAAATACCTTGTTCTACTTGCTGCTTTAATTGTTCTGCAATTTGAATGTATATGTAACTATTATCTGATTTTAATGACATTATTTACCTCCAGATAACGAGCCTCACAGTGCTAAAGTGTTAGTGTGGTCGAATCATTTTCCAAAACTAAATATAACACTTTTATATCTAGAAATAAATAGAAATATAAACAATTTTATGTGGAATTTGAAATAAGTTGACGAATTTTGTCGTTTTTCACAACAATATTTTCCATATTTTTGGCCCTTACATACAATTTATCCATATGTAAGGGTCTACTATAAGTATTTACCATATAAGCTTATTTTATGATGATTTTTCTTCCGTATAATCGGAGACTAGGACTGTTCTTGGTTTTGATCCTTCATACGGACCGACAATACCTCGATCTTCCATCGCATCAATTAGACGCGCTGCTCTTGTGTACCCGACACGAAATCTTCGTTGCAGCATAGATACACTGGCACTTTGCATCTCTATTACTAGCTGAACAGCGTCATCAAATAAATCATCATCAACTTTATTTGCCACTTCCGTCTCTTCTTCCGGAATCATATCGTCTTGATATTGTGCTTTTTGTTGTTCAATACAATGATCGACAATTCGTTCTACTTCTTCATCTGAAAGAAATGCCCCCTGAATACGAGTAGGCTTAGATGAACCGACAGGAATAAACAACATGTCCCCTC
Source organism: Aquibacillus koreensis (assembly GCF_025154055.1). GTDB lineage: Bacteria > Bacillota > Bacilli > Bacillales > Amphibacillaceae > Aquibacillus_C > Aquibacillus_C koreensis. The sequence goes on along the minus strand of NZ_JAOALK010000008.1, from coordinate 91,423 downwards.
GGCCTAATAATTTTTCTGCACCACCCGAGTCCAAGATCGTACGTGAATCTGTCGCAGACGATACACTAAAGGCTATTCTCGATGGTATATTTGCCTTAATGACTCCCGTAATGACATCAACAGATGGTCGTTGTGTAGCTATAATTAAGTGAATACCTGCAGCTCGAGCCATTTGTGCAAGTCTAGTAATAGCATCCTCCACATCGCCTGAAGCAACCATCATTAAGTCAGCTAACTCATCGACAAGCACTACAATATAAGGAAGTTGTGGTTGATTGTCGCCCTCTGCTGCATTGTAACGTTTAATATATTCATTATATCCTTCTATGTTTCTTGTTCCTGTATCAGAAAATAACTCGTAACGCCTTTCCATTTCTGATACAACCTTTTTTAATGCTCTTGACGCTTTTTTTGGATCCGTCACAACTGGTGCTAACAAGTGCGGAATTCCATTATATACATTTAACTCTACTTTTTTGGGGTCAATCATCATCATTTTAACTTCATGTGGTTTTGCCCGCATCAAAATGCTAGTTATAATCCCATTTATACATACACTTTTACCACTACCTGTTGCACCAGCAACAAGCAAGTGTGGCATGCGATTAAGTTCAGCGATTACTGCATCACCTGATATATCTCTGCCCAATACAAAAGCAAGTTTTGACCCTTGCATCGCTTGTTTCGTATCCAAAACTTCTCTAAGGGATACTGTCGCGATCTCATGGTTTGGTACTTCAATTCCAATCGCCGATTTACCAGGTATTGGTGCCTCTATTCTTATATCTTTTGCTGCTAACGCTAGCGCAAGATCATCATGTAAGTTAACAATCTTACTTACCTTAACCCCCACATCTGGATAGATCTCATACTTGGTTACCGCAGGACCTACATGCACTTTAGTAACTTTTGCTTTAACACCAAAACTATGAAAAGTTCTTTCTAGCTTTCTAACAACCGCTTGAATCTGTCCACGTTCTTGTTGTTGGGTATTGTTTACAGGTTCGGCTAATAACTCAAGGGAAGGCAGTTCATAATCAAAATTCTCTAGTTCAGTCATGGGTAGAGATTCTAAAAGTTTTTCATCCTCTGGATCTTCTTTCTTCGTTTTTTCTGATTTTTTGTTCACCTTTTTAGATTGATTATTATTTTCATTCGAATAGGCTATATCTGTGAATTCTTGAATTATTGGTTCTTCTTCCTTCTGTCCAGCATTTAACAAAGGCTCAATTTCTAATTCTTGAGTATAAATTTCATTGTCATTTTCCATTTCTTTGGTCTCACGCTTTTCTTCCTTTTCTTTACTTTTCTTTTCTCTTAATGCATTCCAGTGATTCATCTGTGTTTTCACAAATGCTTTCCATCTGTCCCATGATTTTTCAATAAAAGCTCCTATTGAAAATTCTGTAAGGAAAAGAATACCTATAAGAATAGCAAATAGTGATAAGAATCGTGCACCAGGTGCTGAGAATAAAAAGTGGCTAAATGCAAACAAAATTGCCCCGACCATCCCTCCTCCTAAGTTAGCGGCAGGGACTTGTCCATCGAGATAGGCCCAGATATGGCCCCAAGTTGTCTTTATAATAGACGGCTTAACAGAATCTGTTAAAATTTCATTAAATGATTGAATATGTGTTAAGAGAATTATTCCAAGAAAAATGATATAAAATCCTGATAATCGTCTGTTAAATAGAAAAGGAATTCTTCTTTTAATCATTAAGTAAATTCCCAAACCTAGCAAAAACAAGGACACGACAAAATACCAGACCCCAAAAATAAATCGAAACAAATTCTCTAGTATCGCAGGAATAGCACCCTCGCTAATAGAGCTTGCACCACTTCCAAAAACCGCAAGAAAGATTAAGAGGATCCCGATTAGTTCATATTTAAGTTGGTCTTTAAATGACTGTTTACTCTTTTTACTTGTTTTAGCTTTTCGCCTTTTTGGCATATGATCACCTCTGTGATAGTACTACGAAGTATTTTATGTACTTACATACTTTCAATGGCTCCGTTTTTAAATTCATATCGAATGAAGATAAACCCTTGTCATATGTTGACAAGGGTTTTTTCATTTAAGTGGTAAGAATAACCACTAGCGTAATTTAATTATATCACAGAGTTGCCTTACGGTGCGCCATTAACCAATAATTTCATGAGAGGAAACCATCGAGCCTGGCATGAATTGTTCATTTAGAAAGTCTTGAGGATCTGTAGAAAGTAATTGGACAATTCGACAAGTCCCATTTTCTAATCGCTCTACTTGTACCATCTTTCCTTGTAAGTTAACCATCTCATATTTCTGAAAATCCTGACTTTCTGTTGGAAAAATATCTGATTCACTCAATGGCGTATATAGAATCATTGAATCATCGTCCCATCTGATTTATTATGCTCAATTAATTCATTAAGTTTTGCCATAGCTTCTTTCACTCCACCTATACCATCGATAAGTCCATAATCTACGGCATCTGTTCCGACAACATTTGTACCAATATCTCTTGTTAAGTTTCCTTTTTCAAACATAAGTTCTTTAAATTTTTCTTCTTTAATATTAGAGTGATTAATCACAAATTGGATGACCCGTTCTTGCATCTTGTCTAGATATTCAAATGTCTGTGGGACACCGATTACTAAACCTGTAAGACGAATAGGGTGAATCGTCATCGTAGCCGTTGGAGCTATAAAAGAATAATCTGCTGATACCGCTATAGGAACCCCAATGGAATGTCCACCACCAAGTACGATAGAAACGGTCGGCTTAGAAATTGATGCTAACATTTCTGATAATGCTAAACCAGCTTCCACATCACCACCTACAGTATTCAAGACAACAATCAGGCCCTCGATTTTAGGGTTTTGCTCGACCGCAATAATTTGTGGAATTAAATGTTCATATTTTGTTGTTTTATTTTGAGGTGGTAATTGTATATGCCCTTCTATCTGCCCAATAATAGGTAGTACATGAATATTAGAATCAGGGGCCGCTGCAACAGAAGATTGCCCTAGTTGTTGAATCTTTTGCACTAAAGATGATTGGGTAGATTGATCATCACCTTGCTCTTTTTTGGGTGTATTATCTTTTTCTGTCATTATAAAACGCTCCTTTCATTTAACTCTACGTATAGTATGAACATTTGAAATAAGTTGATACCCTCTAGTTTTTGAATAGTAGGAGATACTTTGAGAAAGTATGGTAAGTAAAGTTTATTAAATGTGTTACAGCCCCATGAAGTCCTAATTCAAACTGACTGATTTACACGTTATCCTTCCAAATAGATAAAAAAGTATCCTACAGAAGACATCTTAGATGTCTATCTGTAGGATACTTATGAGCAGCAATTTATTATTTGATTAATAACCCTGCTAAATATTCTATTTCAATCTCAGAGAGTGGAACCAAAGGCAATCGCACATTACCTACATCTAGTCCCTTTAGCCTTAAGGCTGTTTTAACTGGACTAGGTGATGGTGCAATAAACAAACCTTTCATTACTGGTAATAACTGTCGATGAATTCGCGCTGCTTTTCTTACATCCCCAGTTTCATAGGCATCTATCATTTCTTTCATTTCAATACCAATAATGTGGGAAGAAACAGAAACAACACCATTCCCACCAATAGATAACATTGGTAAGGTTAAGCTATCGTCACCGCTATATACACTAAAATCATCACTTGTTTTTTCAATCATTTGTGCAACAACATCTAAGTCACCGCTAGATTCTTTTATTGAAACAATGTTCGTTACTTTTGATAACGTTACAACTGTATCGACTGTCATATTAACGACCGTTCTTCCTGGGATATTATAAAGCATTACAGGCAGATTAGTGTTGTTTGCTATTTTTGTAAAATGTTCTATAATTCCTTGTTGGTTCGGTTTATTATAATATGGCGTAACAAGTAACACACCATCTACACCAGCTTCTTCTGCTTTTTTTGTTAATTCCACTGATGCATTTGTATTGTTTGATCCAGTGCCTGCAATGACAGGAACACGTTTGTCAACTACTTTCACTACATGTTCAAACAGTTGTACTTTTTCCTCAGAACTAAGTGTCGGAGATTCACCAGTTGTTCCAGCAACCACAAGCCCTTCGGTACCATTCTCAATTAAATGGTTTATTAAAACCGTTGTTTTACTGAAATTAACTTGGTTATTTTCATCAAACGGGGTAACCATTGCTGTGAGTAATTTCCCAAAATCCATTACTCTATTCTCCTTTCATCCTCGACTACATACTAACTTTTAAAGATGAAGAGTATCATTCAGACCGATTCCTATACCACAGAAATCATTTAGCTAGATTGGTTATATAACTCAAATGTTTCATGGAGTGCATTTACTGCTGCAATGAGGTCTCTATGACGAATGAGCACCCAAATAGTTGTATGACTGTCGGCAGATTGAAGGATTTGAACCCCTGCATCGGTTAGTGTTTGAACAATTTTTGCAGTTACACCTGGTACCCCAGTCATACCAGCCCCTACCAAAGATACTTTTGCACAATCCTCAATAATTTCAGGCTGATAAGACAATGCTTCTAATAACTTCAGTGCTTCATCTGTGAAGTTTTTGGGAATTGTATAAATAACCCCACTTGGTGAGATATTGATGAAATCAACTGAAATACCTGCTTCTGCCATTGCTTTAAACACTTTAGAATGTAATTGATATGGTTCATGATCAGCATGTACCTTGATCTGTGTTATTCCTGACATATGTGCAATACCTGTCACGAGACGATCAGGAATGTCTTTCCCTTTAATCGTATCCCTTGAGGTAGTAACTAACGTGCCTGTATCTTTTGATTTTGTAGACCTGACTCTAATTGGAACCTTCGCTTGCATAGCAATCTCAACGGCTCTTGGATGGATTACTTTTGCACCTTGATAGGCCAAGTTACAAATCTCAGTGTATGTTACTACATTTAATGTTCTAGCCGATTTTACTACGCGTGGATCAGCTGTCATGATGCCTTCTACATCTGTAAATATATCAATATAATCTGCATCTAAAGCAGCCCCTAATGCAGCAGCAGAAGTGTCACTTCCACCTCTCCCAATTGTTGTGATATCACCATTTTCCGTTCTTCCTTGAAATCCAGCTACCACAACCACATCAGATTGTTGTAATTCCTCTATCACTCTTTCCACATGCATCGCTTTAATCTTAGCCTCTGTGAAATCATCACTTGTTAAGAATCCAGCTTGTGCACCCGTAAGTGCAACGGAAGAAATTTGGTTTGCTTTTAATTCATTTGAAAATACAACAGAAGAGATTGTCTCCCCACATGAGAGAAGTAAGTCTTGTTCTCTTTTACTAATATTACTATGAGGGAACCCAACGAGCTCCAAGAGAGAGTCCGTTGCATATGGGTCAGGGTGTCGTCCCATCGCAGACACGACTACTACCACTTTATACCCTTCTCTAATTGCATCATTTATATGCTCAATCGCACTCTGCCTTGTTTCTTGATCCCTGACAGAGGTACCCCCAAACTTTTGAACTAATATCTTCATTTTGACACCTCTAGATTACAGCCAATTATTTTTGATCACTGATTCTGCGATTTGTACAGAATTCCATGCCGCTCCTTTAAGTAAGTTGTCTGAAACAACCCAGAAATGGAATCCGTTTTTGTTGTCGAGATCTTTTCTTACTCTTCCAACAAATACTTCACTTTTTCCTGCAGCACTTAATGGTGTTGGATACACTTGATTTGATGGATCATCTTCTAAAATAACGCCATCAGCGTTGGCTAATGCAGCTTGAATATCAGCAACTTCGATATTCTCATCTCCAACCTCTACATATACACTTTCCGCATGAGATGTGAAAAATGGTAATCGAACACATGTAGCTGCTACATGTAGCTCAGGAGCATGCATGATTTTTTTCGTCTCGTTTATCATCTTCATTTCTTCGTACGTATATCCATTATCTTGGAATACATCGATTTGTGGTAATGCATTAAATGCAATTGGATAATGTTTTTTGTCTCCGCTAACAGGCAGAAGCTCCGCTTTCATATCTTCACCGTTTAAAAATGCTTGTGATTGATCTTTTAATTCATCGATGGCTAAATTACCTGCACCAGAAACCGCTTGATACGTTGACACAATAACTCTAGTGATTCCGTATTTTTCTTGAAGTGGTTTTAAGGCAGCTACCATTTGAATGGTAGAGCAGTTTGGATTAGCGATTATACCATTATGATTTGCAATATCCTCTTCGTTTACTTCTGGAACTACTAATGGAACATCTTCATCCATACGAAATGCACTCGTATTGTCAATGACAACTGCTCCTCTTTTCACTGCTTCATGCGCAAACTTTTTAGAAATAGATCCTCCCGCAGAAAAAAGCGCTATTTGTACGCCTTCAAAACTTTCAGGCGTTGTTTCTTGAACCGTGTACTCTTCACCTTTGAAATTTATTTTTTTCCCAGCCGAACGACTAGATGATAGCAATTTCAACTCTTTAATAGGAAAGTTTTTCTTCTCTAACGTTTCTAACATTTTTTGACCTACTGCACCTGTTGCACCAACTAAAGCTACGTTGTATTGTTTGTTTGACATATAAATTTGCTCCTCTCTCATGATCACTTACTATAAAAGATATATTATCAATAGTATTTATTTTAACATAACTTCACTAGTAAGGTAAGAAAGGAGTTTATTGAACTATTTTCTTTCGATAATGACAGGTTGAATTTGTTTAAACTCAAGTGCATGTTCAATTGTATCTTGAATTAAAGTCATATCTGACACCAAAGAATTTGGTTTTTTTATTGGATCATCTTGACCATAAGGCACAAAATACATTAGTTTTGTTGACATTAACCGCATTAAATTTGTGCCGTTTAGACCTAGTGCATCATTTGTAGCAATTCCTAGCACTACTGGGTTACCATTTCTGATCGTTGCTTTAGCTGCCATTAGTACGGGAGTATCGGTGATTGCATTTGCTAATCTGCTCATGGAATTTCCCGTCAATGGTGCAAGGACCATACAGTCTAATGGCTCTATTGGTCCTAAAGGTTCTGCATCTGGTATTGTGGTAATAACGTCTCTACCCGTTATCTTTTTAAATCGTTCCATGTGGTCTTGTGCTTTACCAAACTTTGAGTCAGTGTTTTGAAAAGTGTAGGAAGCTACTGGAACTACTTCCGCACCCGCTTCAATTAGCTTTTCAATTTCAGGAAAAACCGCTTCATACGTACAATGTGACCCTGTAATACCGAACCCTATTTTCTTCCCTTTTAAGGACATGATACTTATTCCTCCCCAAGATGTTCTTCATATATGATCTGCTCAATAACATGACCAAGAATTTCTCCAGCTGTTTTTGGAGCAACCATTCCCGGCAAACCTAATGAATGCAGGGCTTTAATGCCTCTTTTCTCTGCATAATCAAAATCTGTTCCGCCAGGTTTTGATGCTAAATCAATAATTAGGGCATTGGATGGCATTGGTTGAATAACTTTATCTGTAACAACCATCGCCGGAACAGTATTAATAAGAATATTACATTTTGCAGTATATGCAGAAAGTTCGCCCATGTGAAAACCGGTTAATCCCATTTCCGTTGCACGAGCTATATCCTCTTTACTTCTGGATCCAACATACACATCTGCTCCCAGTGCCGCAAACTTACTAGCCACACTCATACCTACTCTTCCTAACCCTAATACAATCACTTTGGAAGAATGAATGGTAAAGTCGGTATTTTGAATGGCAATCATAATGGTTCCCTCTACAGTAGGTATTGAATTGTAAATCGCGACATCATTACGATTCATTAGTGGAAAGAGAGAAAGGTTGGCTTCTTTTACAATATCTTGTAAATGATTAGTAGCAATCCCACTGAATACTAGGCAATGCTTAGGTAGTTTCTTTAACCACTCTGCAGTTATTTGTATCTTTTTATCTGAGAATACTGTTTCTATATAACCTTCCTCATTGGTTCCTGGAATTGGCAGGATAATTGCATCTAATTTGCTAAGATCTAGGTCCTCGATATCAATTTGCCTTGCTCCTGAAAAACCTTGTTTTAATTGATCAAAACCTACTAATTCAATATGAATGTGATCAGACTTTGACATATTTTTTACCATTTCTAAATATCTTGCGTCACCGCCCAATACGGCAATGTTTTTAGTTGAATTCATTATTTCACCTCACCTGGCTTAATCACTATTCTTTGTTATATTATGATGGTTTCATCAGTTAGTGAAAAAAATATGAAAATCAGTTTTCCATTATGGTTATTTTAGTTAGCTCGCCTATTTGTCTCATCCACTATAACAAAAGCTATGCTCTAAATTGTTGAAAACTTGAAAGTTTATTCTCAGTCGGACCCCACATTAGAAAGAAACAATGTGTGCCAAAAGAGCAAAAAAAATACGCTGCCATAAGAAGGCAGCGTATTTTCAAGATTCTATGATAATCATATCTTCTCCGATCTTCTTTACATCTTTCCAATGTATCCTTATACTCGTTCCTTCTTTCTTTAGTCCAAACCAACTATAGTTTGGGATGATGAATGATTCAATCTGGCCTGTCTCTATATTGAGCTCCAAATCTGTTTGTCCTAATATCCCTAATCGAGAGCCCTCTTTAATATTTACAATTTCTTTCCCACTCAGTTCTTTGTACCTCAATTTATCGCCTCCTACTTAGGGGTGTTATCCTGTATATTTCCTTATATGCTAAAATATGCGAAAAAAATAAAACCTATGAGTAATATCATAGGTTTTATTTTATATACTTATAATTTATAATTCATCGGATGATATTAGCGCACTTGAATGGCTATTTCCGAATATTTTTTGAATTACTTCACTTGTAGATGTATGCGTTACAGCATCAATATCAGCAATCATCTGGTCCAACGTTTTATGTCTTCTAAGCAGGAGTTCGTTTTTACCATTACGGCTCATTCTACTGTTTGTACTTTCCAGGCTTAACATTAAACTCCCTTTCAGTTGTTCTTTACTATTACGCAATTCCTTGTCAGTTAGGCCATTGTCAATCAAGTCTTTGATTGTATGATCGATTGTTTCTCTTAGAAGCGGTAGGTGTTCTTTACTCGTTCCAGTATATATAGTAAGTAAACCATTATCTAAATATGAACTATGATAGGAGAAAACAGAATAAGCCAACCCTCTTTGTTCACGGATTTCTTGGAATAACCTTGAACTCATACTTCCCCCCAATACATTATTCATTACAATTAAGCTATAAATACTTGTATCCTCAATGGAAAAGCCATTGTAACCAAGACATAAATGCGCTTGTTCCGTTTCTTTTTTTCTTGATACATGTTCCGCTATAAATGCCGGTGCGTTATAAGGGTCTAAAGACTGTGATGTCGTATAGCTACCAAATAAACGATCAATATCATTAAAAAAGGATTCATTAACATTCCCAGCAACCGAGATAACAATATTATCAGGACCATAGTTTTTTTCCATATAAGCTCGAAGATCCTCGGGTTCAAAAGAAGCTAATGTTGCCTCAGTACCTAATATTGGATAACCTAAAGGATGACTACCAAAAGAAGCTTTTGAAAGCAAGTCATGGACAATATCATCTGGTGTATCCTCCGACATTTTTATCTCTTCTAATACAACTTTTTTCTCTCTTTCCATTTCATCTTTATCAAATTTCGAGTTAAAGAACATATCCGCTAATACTTCTAATGCATAATTTTTATGTGTATCTAAAACTTTAGCATAGTAGCAAGTGTACTCTTTCGATGTAAAAGCATTTACTTGTCCACCTATAGCATCAAACGCTTCAGCTATATCTTTCGCAGAACGAGTAGATGTTCCTTTAAAGAACATGTGCTCTAAAAAGTGTGACATACCATTATTTTCTTTACCTTCGTTTCTCGATCCAGTTTTAATCCAAATACCAATCGTTACAGACCTTACTGCTGGTATCTCTTCTAGGACGATACGAAGACCATTTTGGCAAACATGTTTTTGTAACAAATTGAGTCCTCCTATTAACAGTCATGAAAGTTTACATTATCTTTTTTCACTTAATAATCTTTCTACTGTACCAATTTTATACCCTTTTTGTTGAATATTCAAAACTAACTCATCTAAACCTTGCTCTACGGAGTTAGTTGGGTGCATTAGTATAGTAGCACCTGGATGTATGTTAGACATTACACGATTAATCATTACCGATGTAGTTGGCTTTTTCCAATCTATAGTGTCCACTGACCACAACACCGTGTACATATCTAATTTGGAAGCAATTTCAACCACCTGATTATTAAAGCTCCCACTAGGTGGTGCAAACCATTTCGGTGTTTCCCCTGTGATGGCTTCAAGAATTTCATTCGTTTTCTGTATTTGTTCCCTATTCTTCTCTTCGGTAAGGCTGTTCATATCTGGATGGTCATAAGCATGATTTCCAATAACATGACCTTCTTCTTTAATCATTTTAACTAGTTTCGTGTTATTACTAGCCCATTTGCCTTCTATAAAAAAAGTCGCCTTTACTTGGTGCTTTTTTAAAGTATTAAGCATACTTGGAATATTTTCTGTTCCCCATGCAACATTAATTAAGAATGAAACCATATTTTTATCCGGATGTCCCTTATATATTGGGGATGGTGGTAAATCATCTAAAGAGGTTTCTGGCTCAACTTGGTCATAAACAAGCAGAGTCTCGTCAAACACACCTTTTTCTTTCATCCGTTCATAAGACTTTTCTATATTTACCTTTAGTCCATTTCTCCCAGGCATTTTTTTCCACACTTTATCAATCTTTGCATTTACTGGTGGCACTTCGTATGCATCACTTTTTTGTTTAATTTGCTCCATTAAATTATCTTTATTCTTAACTACGAGTTGTGAGACGACATTAGAATCATTAGTGTAGTCTTGGAATGAATAAAAGTTCGGAGATTGATATGGAAATACCAATAGTAGTATAAGCAAAAACATTAAAAGTTGCATAATTGTTTTATTCAATTAAACCCCTCCCTCATTAAAAATTTATGATAATGAAGGACAAGTTAGAACGAATGAAGCACTAGTGATAAAAAAGTGTGTTTGCGAAGCAGTTGTTATATTCTTCCCTTAAGGATAATCTTGAACCTTATTCTATAGAATATTAAAAATCTTATGATTTCAGTAAAATTATAGCGTATAAAAAAAGAAACTGGCACGCCAGCTTCTTACTCGATTCACAAAACAGTATTTATTTTGTGTTTGATTTTTCTTTCTCTTTTTCTTCCAATATAACAGCTTTTCTAGATAAGTTAACGCGACCTTGATTATCAATTTCTTTAACTTTAACCATTATTTTATCACCGATATCGGCGACGTCTTCTACCTTACGAATTCTTTCTTCTGCCATTTCAGAAATGTGAACAAGGCCTTCTTTACCTTTATATATCTCAACAAAGGCACCAAATTTTTCAATTCGTTTTACGGTTCCTAAATACATTTCTCCTACTTGAACTTCACGAACTAAATCTTCTATGATTTTCTTCGCTTTTTGATTCATTTCCATATCTGAAGAGGAAATAAACACAAGTCCGTCTTGTTCAATATCGATTTTAACACCTGTTTCATCAATGATCTTATTAATTTGTTTACCGCTAGGTCCAATAACATCACGGATTTTATCAGGGTTAATTTGTAGTTGAATGATCTTAGGCGCATACTGTGACAACTCTTGTTTTGGCACGTTAATCGTTTCAAGCATAGAATTAAGAATGTGCATACGACCCTTTTTCGCTTGTTGTAGTGCTTCTTCGAGAATTTCTCTTGATAACCCATCAATTTTGATATCCATTTGCAAGGCTGTTACACCGTTTGCGGTTCCAGCTACTTTAAAGTCCATATCACCTAGATGATCTTCCATCCCTTGAATATCACTTAGAATTGTATAGTCTTCTCCAGATTTCACTAGTCCCATTGCTATTCCGGCAACCGGAGCCTTAATCGGTACACCTGCATCCATCATCGCTAATGTACTTGCACAAATACTCGCCTGTGATGTTGAACCGTTTGATTCAAGAACTTCAGATACTAGACGAATGGTATATGGAAATTCTTTTTCTGATGGTATAACAACTTCTAGGGCACGTTCTCCTAAGGCACCATGTCCAATTTCTCGACGTCCAGGACCTCTTATTGGACCTGTTTCACCAACACTAAACTGTGGAAAATTATAATGATGCATGAATCGTTTTGATTCTTCTAGGTCTAATCCGTCAAGAATCTGCACATCTCCTAAAGCACCTAAAGTACAAACGCTTAATGCTTGTGTTTGTCCACGAGTAAACAATCCTGAACCGTGTGTTCTTGGTAAAACACCAATACGTGAAGATAATGGACGAATTTCGTCAATCTTTCTTCCATCTGGTCTAATTTTTTCCTTTGTGATTAAGCGACGAACCTCTTCTTTAACGATCTTATCAAGCACACCACGTACATGTTTTAATGTCGTGTCATCTGCCTCTTGCTCTTCATACGATGCAATAACTTCATGTTTTACTTTTTGAATTGCATCTTCACGTGCATGCTTTTCTTGGACCTGAATTGCTTCTTTTAAAGAAGTTAGTGCTTTTTCTTCCACAGCTGCAGTAATTTCTTTATCTAGTTCAAATAAAGTAACTTCCATATTTTCTTTTGCAACTTCGGCAATGATCTCTTCTTGAAACGCACAAAGTCGCTTGATCTCATCATGACCAAACATAATTGCCTCTAACATAATTTCTTCAGGTACTTCTTCAGCGCCTGCTTCTACCATATTAATGGCGTCCTTAGTTCCTGCCACAATTAAATCTAAATCACTTTTCTCTCGTTGCTCTGTTGAAGGGTTAATGATAAACTCTCCATCCACTCGGCCTACGATCGCTCCAGCAATAGGTCCATCAAATGGGATATCTGATACACACAACGAAATAGAAGATCCAATCATTGCAGCAATTTCAGATGGACAATTCTGATCAACACTCATAACAATACTTATTACTTGCACGTCATTACGATAGCCATCTGGGAATAATGGACGAATAGGGCGGTCAATTAAACGAGATGTTAAAACCGCTTTTTCACTCGGACGTCCTTCCCTTTTAATGAATCCACCTGGTATTTTACCAACCGCATACAATCTTTCTTCATAATTTACCGTTAAAGGAAAAAATGGTAAGTCCTTAGGTTCTTTTGAACCAGTTGCAGTTGCAAGTACAGATGTGTCTCCATATTGCACCATGCAAGCACCATTTGCTTGTTTTGCTAATTCACCAATTTCAACCGTAAAGGGTTGTCCCGAAATCTCGGTGGAGAATACTTTTTTATCATCTGCCATATAATTGTAGTACTCCTCTCAATTTAAGAATAAAATAGTGCTCTTGTATTAGAGGTTGTTCAATAAAATGAGAATTATGAATTAATGTTGTAAGCTTATATCTTTCTCATTTCCATAGTATTTCCTCTATAAAATGCTCTATGTAATCATTTTTTTACGTACAGAAAAAGCGGGAATACTCCCGCTTTTAAGTACATTAACGACGTAAACCTAGCTTTTGAATCAAATCACGGTAACGTGTTACGTCTTTATTACGTAGGTAGTTTAATAAGTTACGACGTTTACCTACCATTTTCAATAGACCACGACGTGAGTGGTGATCTTTTTTGTGAACACGTAAGTGTTCGTTTAGCGTTGTAATTTCCTCAGTAAGGACAGCGATTTGTACTTCTGGAGAACCAGTATCTGTATCGTGTACTTTGTACTCATTGATGATCGCATTTTTACGCTCTTGTGTAAGTGCCATCCTGTTCACCTCCTAAAAATGTTAATCCCCGCTCCCCTAGCAAGCGTCGGAGTCTCGCATAGCCAAGTGGACGGTTCCATATTAAAGATTACACCTTTTCACTTAAAAAAGCAAGTCTTAATCAAAAATCACCGAATTATTTTGCATCAAAAAAGTTACGGATTTCTATCTCATCTTGCTTGATTTGATTCAATAACTGATCAATATGATCAAACTTCATTTCGTCACGTATGTAGTTTCGCCACTCTATTTTTAATTCTTTACCATAAAGATCATTTTTATAATCAAATAGATGCACTTCAATCGACGGCTTTTCCATATTATCTTTAAAGGTAGGCTTATACCCTAAGTTTGCCATCCCTTGATAACGAACATCATCAACAATTACCGTAACAGCATACACTCCGACTTTAGGTAAAAAGTAATTATCTTCTATGTCAAGATTTGCGGTTGGGTATCCAATTGTTCTCCCTCGTTGATCTCCTTTTATTACTTTACCTCGGATAGCGAAACATCTTCCTAACAGTTCATTCATCTCTTTAATCTGGCCTTGCCTTAGGTGTTGCCTAATGAGAGTTGAACTTATTTTTTCGTTATTTTTCTCTTCTTTAGGAATGATGGTATAATCAAAATTCCCGTTTGCATGATTCACAATTGTTTCTGTAGTTCCCTTACCTTTATATCCATAACTGAAATCAAACCCCGTTACGAGATGCTTAATGTGAAGCCCAACGATAAAATGGTTAATAAATTCTTGTGGGTCTAATTTGGAAAGTTGTTCATTAAATGTAATTATATATAATTTATCTATACCCATCTCTCTTAAAATTTCTTCTTTTTCTCGTAATGGAGTTAAGTAGTCCATTCGTTGTTCTTCTCTTTTTAAAACAACAGAAGGGTGAGGAAAAAAGGTAATAACAACACTTTGTCTATTTTGCTTTTGTGCAAGGTGTTTTGCAGCCTGAATGACCTTTTGATGCCCTTTATGAATTCCATCAAAAAAACCGATGGCAGCCACCGCTTCTGGTAACTTAACAGTATTTATTTCAAGAGGATACGTCAGAGTCATTACTTCCATACATTTCACCTACTTTCAACACTGGTATGGAATATCCTTAACGGCTTAATTTCAGCCTCATTAGTTGGGTGGATCTGATAAATCGCTACTAGTTCATTACGATGTTGTACCTGAAATGGATTCGTTTTAGGTAAAGGTGAAGGTAAAGGCAATTTTTGACCATTTTTCACTTTAAAAAGTAAGGGATCATCTATGTGAAGAACATCAAGATGGTCTACCCCTTTTTTCATTGGTGATAAAAGCTCTTCCTCTTTGCCATTTTCGACCGCCTCTTCTATTTGACCAAATGTAACCGTGTTAGATTTATCAAAACTACCTGTCTGCGTACGCTCTAATTCTGACATATGTGCAGGATACCCTAAGGCTTTACCGATATCAACACATAACGTTCGGATATATGTCCCCTTCGAACAAACAACCCGAAAAGTAAAAGGCTGTGTTTGATGAATCGTAGGCTCACTTGTAGTAAGAAGCTCTAGTTCTTTTATAAACACTTTCCGGTTTGGCCTCTCCACTTCTTTTCCTTCACGTGCATATTCATACAGTTTTTTACCATTCACTTTGACAGCAGAATACATGGGAGGAACTTGAGTTATTGTTCCCTGGTATTCTTTTAGTACAGATTCAATCATGGAACTTGTGATTGGAGTTGTTAATGCAACTTTATCAATAACGGATCCATGGCTATCCTCTGTTTCAGTAGAGAAACCAATGGTCGCTTCCGCTATATACGTTTTATTTGTATCCGTTAAAAAGGGAACAATTTTTGTAGCTTGTCCTATACAAATTGGTAACACACCTTCTACTTCTGGATCAAGGGTTCCAGTATGACCTACCTTCTTTGTTTTATATAATCGTCGAACTTTCATCACACAATCATGAGATGTAAATCCTTTTGGCTTCCATAACGGGAGAATTCCATCCATGGCTTTAACCTCCAAATTCACAGTTAAAATTAGTTTTGTACACAGATAAAACCCTTGTTTAATTTTAATACAAGGGTTTCATCCATGAGAATAGAATCATACTTCATCTTGAGAGCTGTTTAGCTCGCGTAAAATATGTTCTATTCTATTTCCTTTTTCAATCGCTTCATCAAATTCAAACAATAATTCTGGTGTTTTTCTTAAGCGGATCCTTTTACCTATCTCTGATCGCATAAATCCTTTTGCTTTAGCAAGACCTATTAAAGTATCTTGTTTTTGCTTTTCTTCACCTAGAACTGAAATATATACCTTTGCCTGTTGAAGGTCGCCAGTCACCTCAACATCAGTAACTGTGACGAATCCAACACGTGGATCTTTGATTTTTCTACTGATAATATCTCCTAATTCTTTCTTCATTTGTTCGCCTACACGGTTTGCACGTAAATCACTCATGAACGACCACCTCTTCAAAAATTGAGGGAATGTTATCACATTCAATACTTGGAACGGATTATTATTATACCCATTCGAGATTTGTTGTAGTTCGTTCAATTTCAGGAAAAGAGTCAATCAAGCGAAGTGCTTGATGAATCACCCTTTCCGATTGAACCTTATCACTTGAAATCGTTACTAGACCGAACTGTGTTCGTTGCCACAAATCTTGATAGTTAATTTCACTTATAGCAATATTATAATCATTTTGTATTCTCGTTATTATACTTTTTACAACAGATCTTTTTTGCTTCAAGGATTGCGCGTCATAAATCAAACACTCTACTTCGGCCAACAAAATCATGTGCGTTTAATCTCTTCCATGACATACGCTTCGAATACGTCGCCTTCTTTAATATCATTAAAGTTTTGAACTGTGATTCCACACTCATAATTTTGCGCTACTTCTTTTACATCATCTTTGAAACGTTTAAGTGTATCAATCTCACCCTCGTAGATGACAATGCCGTCTCTAATCACTCTAACACCAGCATCACGCGTAAGTTTACCATCTGTAACATAACTTCCAGCAATGGTACCGATTTTAGAAACTTTAAAGATTTCGCGCACTTCTGCTTGACCAATTACTTTTTCTTCGAATTCAGGATCTAGCATTCCCTTCATCGCAGATTCAATTTCTTCAATTACTTTATAAATAATACGGTGTAGACGGACATCTACATTTTCTGCTTCCGCAGCTTTCTTAGCATTTACATCTGGCCTTACATTAAACCCTATTACGATTCCATTTGATGCTGAAGCTAAAATGATATCAGATTCTGTTATTGCACCTACACCAGTGTGGATAATTCGTACCTTAACACCTTCAACATCAATTTTTTCTAAAGATGATGCTAATGCTTCCGCAGAACCTTGAACATCTGCTTTTAATATTAAGTTAATATCTTTTACTTCACCTTGCTTTATCTGTTCAAATAAATCATCTAAGCTAACACGAGCTTTATCTCCACGCTTTACTTCAATTTCTTTTTGTTGACGTGCTTCACCAACTTGGCGTGCTTTCTTCTCATCATCAAAAACAGTAAATTGATCTCCAGCTTGCGGAACCTCATTTAAACCCGTAATTTCAACAGGTGTCGATGGACCAGCCTCTTTCACTCGTCTACCTAAGTCATTAACCATTGCACGAACTCGACCGAACGTGTTACCAACAACGATTGGATCCCCGACTTTAAGTGTACCGTTTTGTACTAATAAAGTAGCTACAGATCCTCTGCCTTTATCGAGTTGGGCTTCAATAACAGTTCCACTCGCATTACGGTTTGGATTTGCTTTTAGTTCTTCTACTTCAGCTACTAATTGGATCATTTCGATTAGGTCATCAATACCTTCACGTTTAATAGCAGATAGTTGAACGAAGATGGTATCTCCGCCCCAATCTTCTGGAACAAGTTGGTGCTCTGTTAACTCCTGCATAACACGGTCAGGATTTGCACCTTCTTTATCCATTTTGTTCACAGCAATAATAATTGGTACTTCTGCAGCTTTTGCATGGTTAATTGCTTCGACTGTTTGTGGCATTACACCATCATCTGCTGCAACAACGAGAATAGCGATATCTGTTACTTGCGCACCACGAGAACGCATGCTTGTAAATGCGGCGTGACCAGGTGTATCAAGGAATGTAATCTTTTTACCTTTATTCGTGATTTGGTAAGCACCGATATGTTGCGTAATCCCGCCAGCCTCACCTTCCGTTACCTTTGTGTCACGAATGGAATCAAGAAGCGTTGTTTTACCATGGTCAACGTGTCCCATAATCGTAACAACTGCAGGTCGTTCAATTAAATCTTCTTCTTTGTCTTCAGCAATATATTGATCTAAATCATTTTCATCAACTTCAATCTCTTGCTCTACTTCAACGTCATATTCTGCACAAATTAGTTCGATTGACTCTTCATTTAGATCTTGGTTTTTCGTTGCCATTACACCTAAGAACATTAACTTTTTAATTATTTCACTTGCATCTTTGCCTAATTTTTCCGCTAATTCCCCAACTGTAAGTGAACCAGTGTAGGTAATTTTAGATGGCGATTCTTCTTTTTTAGGAGCACTTTCTTTTTTCGGATTAGACTGTTGATTGTTTTGATTTTGGCTATTGTTATTATTATTGTTATGTTTCTTATTCTTTTTACCCTTAGCATGATTTATGTTGTTTGTATTAGGTTTTGCAGTATTTGTATTCGTTTTATATTTACCTTCTTTTTTATCGGATTTTGGTTTCGTATTCTGATTTACTTGTTTAACCTGAGCACCTTTATCTTGTTTCTTATCAAATACTTCGTTTAATTTCTTTGTCGTTTCATCTGAAATAGTTGACATATGATTAGATACTTCAATGTTTAATTCTTTTAATTTATCAATAACTGCTTTACTAGATATGTTATGTTCTTTTGCATATTCGTAAACACGTGTTTTACTCATACGTTCACCCCCGAATAGATTTAATCGAGTAACGATATTATTTTTTGGGCGAAACCTCCATCCAAAATTGCAATTGCTACTCTACCAGATTTACCTATAGCTTGTGAAAGTGTATCTCGATCATCCACCACTCGTAAAGGAATATTGTAAGACTGACACTTATCCGTAATTTTTTTCCTTGTCTGTTGCCCTGTGTCGTTTGCTAACAAAATTAATTTCGCTTTTCGTTTTTGGATATCTCGGATAATAGACTCTTCACCTAATGTACACTTTCTTGCACGCATAGCTAGACCTAAAATATTTAAATATTGTTTTCCATTATTCAATGTTCTTACCCTCTATCACTAACTTTAATTCTTCATAGATCGACTCTTGAATATTCGCATTTAAATGCCGGTCTAATGCTTTACTTTTCTGTGCTTTCTCAACAACAGCAGTATCTCTTGATACGTAAGCACCTCTTCCATTCTTCTTACCAGTTTGATCCACAAAAACTTCGCCATCTTTATTACGAACAATTCGTATGAGTTCTTTTTTGGGCTTCATTTCCTGCGTAATCACGCATTTTCTAAGCGGCACCTTTTTATTTTTATTTGGCATTTGATTACCTCCTTATTCAAACAGGTCTTCATCAATGTCAGAATAAGTATCATTCTCTAAGGTATCTTCATTTGTCAATAAGCCATCATTTCTAGCTTCTGACTCACTCTTAATATCTATTTTCCACCCGGTAAGCTTTGCAGCTAAACGAGCATTCTGTCCCCTTTTGCCGATCGCTAATGAAAGTTGATAGTCCGGTACAATGACGGTTGTTGCTTTCTCTTCTTCATTCACTAAGACCTTCACTACTTTAGATGGACTTAAAGCGTTAGATACGTAGACAACTGGGTCCTCCGACCATTCTACAATATCTATCTTTTCCCCTTTTAGTTCATTAACAATAGTTTGAACTCGTTGGCCACGTTGTCCAACACATGATCCTACAGGATCAATCTCTGGATTGTCCGCATATACCGAAATCTTAGAACGGTCTCCAGCTTCTCTAGCAACAGACTTGATTTCAACTGTACCATCATATATTTCGGGAACTTCCATCTCAAATAATCTTTTTAATAGTCCAGGGTGTGTTCTTGAAACATAGACCTGAGGACCTTTATTTGTATTTTCAACTTTTGTAACGAATACTTTTATACGATCGTGAACATTATATTGTTCTACAGACATCTGCTCAGTCTCAGGCAGTTTTGCTTCGATTTTACCTAAGTGTACATAGATAAATCGTGGATCTTTTCTTTGGATGATGCCTGTCATAACGTCTTCTTCTCGATCAATATATTCGCTAAAGATTACACCACGTTCAGCTTCTCTGACTCTTTGTGTAACTACTTGTTTTGCTGCTTGAGCAGCTATTCGTCCAAAGTCCTTTGGCGTTACTTCTACTTCAATAACATCTCCTAAATCATAAGTAGGATTGATTTGTTTTGCTTCTTCAAGTGAAACTTGTTGTTGCTTATCTTCCACTTCTTCAACTATATCTTTTCTAGCAAACACATGCATACTACCTGTTGTTTCATTTAAATCAACTCTTACATTCGTTGCTGATTTAAAGTTCTTCTTGTAGGCAGAAATAAGTGCTGCTTCCAACGCTTCCAACAAAACTTCCTTATTTATGCCTTTCTCTTTTTCTAAGTACTGAATGGCTTCAAACAGCTCACTGCTCACAATTTTTCCCCCTTTAGTTAAAAGTAACTGCTAATCGAGCTTTTGCAATTTTGTCAAAAGGAATTTCAATTTCTTTTTTACGCGTTTTTATTTTAATTTCTAAGACTGCAACTTCATCTTCATAAGATTTCAAAACACCTTCAAATTCTTTAGAATCATGTAGTGGTTCATATAATTTCACGTAAACGTTATTACCAATATTATTTTCAAAATCCTTCTTCTTTTTTAGTGGACGTTCTACACCAGGAGATGAAACTTCTAAGAAATAAGGGAACGTAACTGGATCTTCAGCATCTAATTTTTCACTTAACTGTTCCGATACTTGCCCGCACTCCTCAATATCTACGCCACCTGTTTTATCAACAAATACTCGTAAAAACCAATTTTTACCTTCTTTTTCAAATTCAATGTCTACTAACTCTAAATCCAATCGTTCTAAAATTGGAAGAACTAATTCCTCTGTCTTTTCAGTTACATTATTACTCAATTTTATTCCCTCCTTTATCAAAGATCATAAGAATGATGAACCTAATGGTGAGTTGTTTTTGTCCATAGTATGTTCAATTAAACATCTTTCATTTCATCCATATGTAAATTAGATAATTATAAAACCCTTGCCATGTTGACTTCGGCAAGGGAACTCATTAGCTTCCATCCTAATTCAGGGATCTTTCTTTTGGCTGCGACAGGTACAGGCCAAAAAGAACATAGGTAACAAGAAAGAGTGGGTTTCCCCACTCTTTCTTTACACCGTATCTTTGCTTACCAATACAAAATATACCACAGGATTAAATATTATGCAACAATATCACTATTTACATACCTTTTGTATCACACAAAATAAATAGTACGTTAATATTATTTTCATTCGCAGTTGATGTAAAATGCGCAGTAACTATAGCAGCCGCTAATCTATGGTCGATTTTCGCGGCTATGAGATCCGTTATTAGTCTGAAATCTTAGTTTATATTATTTTAGCGGCTACCAGATCCGTTATTTGCGCTGATTTCATTGATTACGTGGGCATCTTACTAAAATAGCGCACTGTATAGCCGCTTAGATTTTAAATTGGCCTAAAATAGGAAAATAAGGTCTCTCATAGCCGCTCAGAATTCTAAGTAATCTTGGCGGTCATGAGATCCGTTATTTGGCTATTATTCAAAATTACTAAATTTTCGAGGTCACAAGATCCGTTATTTGCCCTAATTTCATCGATTTTGATGGCATATTATTAAAAAGCGTACTGTATGGCCGTTCAGATTCAAAATTGGTCAAATACAAGAAAATAAGGTACCCCATGACCGCTTGCGTTGTATTCCCTCATCATCTTTGCATTATGTCGTAGTCTATGGATATTGCGTAATATTAGTCTTTTGGTTAAAGAAAAACAGGCTAACCGTTATAGACGGTTTAACCTGCAATCTTCTTTAGAATAAGGATAATTGGTTTTTGTCTTCCATGCCTTCTAAACAACCATGGTTATCCAAGTATTCTAAGACAGTTTTAGAAATACGACTACGTTCACGTAGGTCTTCTTTCGACAAAAACTCTCCTTCTTCTCTTGCTTTGACAATATTTAATGCGGCGTTTGTTCCCAAACCATCTACTGCGTTAAATGGTGGTATCAATGTATCACCATCGACAATAAAGTCAGTGGCACTTGATCTGTACAAGTCTACTTTTTGGAATTTATATCCTCTTTCATTCATCTCCAAAGCAAGCTCAAGTACAGTAGATAAGTTTTTCTCTTTTGGTGAAGCATCGTTACCTTTTAGTAAGATTTCTTCAACTCTCTTTCGAATAGCAACTGATCCTTTTACCATTGTGTCTAAATCAAAGTCGCCTGCACGAACGGTGAAATAGGCAGCATAGAAAAAGATTGGATGGTGGACTTTAAAATAGGCAATCCGAACTGCCATTAGAACATACGCAGCAGCGTGTGCTTTTGGGAACATATATTTAATTTTCTTACAAGAATCAATATACCAATCTGGCACATTATTTTTTTTCATTTCATCGATCCACTCGTCTTGTAATCCTTTGCCTTTTCTTACAAATTCCATAATTTTAAAGGCCAGTGATGCATCTAACCCCTTGTGCATTAGATAAACCATGATATCATCACGACACCCGATTACATCTGGTAAACCGCAAATACCGTTATTAATTAAATCTTGTGCGTTACCTAACCAAACATCTGTACCATGAGAAAGCCCTGAGATGATGACAAGTTCAGCAAACGTTTTGGGTTTCGTATCTTCTAACATTTGACGAACAAATCTTGTTCCAAATTCTGGTACACCTAATGTACCTGTTTTACACATAATTTGATCGGCTGTGACTCCTAACACTTCTGGACTTGCGAAGATTTTCATTGTTTCTTCATCATCAGTTGGAATTGTCTTCGGATCAATCCCGCTTAAATCTTGTAACATACGAATCACAGTTGGATCATCGTGTCCAAGTATATCAAGTTTTAACAAGTTATCATGGATCGAATGGAAATCAAAGTGAGTTGTTTTCCATTCAGAGTTTCGATCATCCGCAGGAAACTGTATCGGTGAAAAATCATAAATTTCTCTATCATCCGGAACTACGATAATCCCACCTGGATGCTGTCCTGAAGTTCTTTTCACACCAGTACAACCTTGTACAAGTCTATCTACTTCCGCATTTTTAATCTGCATTTGATGGTCGCTTGCATAACCTTTTACATATCCATATGCAGTTTTTTCTGCGACTGTACCTATTGTACCTGCACGATACACATTGTCTTCTCCAAATAGTACTTTTGTATAATTGTGGGCGATCGGCTGATATTCACCAGAGAAGTTTAAATCGATATCAGGTACCTTGTCCCCCTTAAATCCAAGGAAAGTTTCAAACGGGATATCTTGTCCGTCCTTTTTAAGATTAGAACCACAATTAGGACAGCTTTTATCAGGCAAATCAAATCCACTTCCGACTGACCCATCATTAAAGAACTCACTTATTTTACAACTCGGACAAACATAATGTGGTGGTAATGGATTTACTTCCGTGATCTCTGTCAGTGTAGCGATTAGGGAAGATCCTACAGATCCACGAGAACCAACTAAATATCCATCGTCTAGTGATTTTTTCACTAATTTATGAGAAATTAAATAGATTACGGCGAATCCATGACCAATGATACTTTTTAATTCTTTTTCAATTCTTTTTTCCACAATTTCAGGTAAATCATCGCCATAAACATTACGAGCGAAACTATAGCTTAATTCCCTAATATCATCTTCCGCACCATCTATGTTAGGCGTATATAAATCATCCTTAACTGGTTTCACCGATTCTATTTGATCTGCTATATATTGTGTATTTGTTACAACTACTTCTTTTGCCTTTTCATTACTTAAAAAATGAAAACAAGCTATCATTTCATCTGTAGTTCTAAAATGAACATCCGGTAAAGTTTGTCGACTTAATGGATTACCACTTTGTGAAGAAATTAAAATTTGACGATAAATTTTATCGTTTTCATCGAGGTAATGTGTATTTCCTGTTGCGACACATTTCTTACCAATTCGTTCTGCCATTTCTACAATTTTCTTCAAAATATCGTATATCTGCGCTTCATTTTGGACTAACTCTCTATCCATTAAATGATAATAATTAGATGGTGGTTGTATTTCAATATAATCGTAAAAAGCAGCTACCTTTTCTGCTTCATCTTGTGATTTTTGCATCATCGTTTCAAATACTTCACCTTTATCACAGCCCGAACCAATTAAAATCCCCTCGCGATATTCCTGTAAAACTGATCTCGGGATCCTTGGGACACGATAAAAATAGTCAATATGCGAAATGGATACTAATTTATAGATGTTTTTTAAGCCTATTTCATTTTGGGCTAATAAGGTTGCGTGAAAAGGCCTTGCACGTTGATATGCATTCCCTTCTCCCATGTGCTTGTTGAATTGATTATGATTAAATATCTCTTTTTCAAAAGCTAATTTAACTAACTTCCACATTAAATAGCCTGTCGCTTCTGCATCATAAATAGCTCGGTGGTGCTGAGTTAATTCGATATCTAACTTTTTACACAAGGTATTAAGTCTATGATTTTTTAAATCTGGAAATAAAAATCTTGCTAATTCTAACGTGTCGATAACAGGATTCTCTGCTATTTCATAGTTAATCTTTTTAAACCCTTCATTTAGAAAACCCATATCAAAACTCGCATTGTGTGCAACTAAGATATCAGAACCCATCCACGTGTGGAAATCTTTTAACACTTCGGCCACTTCCGGTGCGTCTTTCACCATATCATCTGTAATACCCGTTAAGTCTATGGTAGTTTGTGATAAAGGATGATGTGGGTTTGCAAAAGATTCAAATCGATCAATGATGTCGCCACCCTTAATTTTTACAGCTGCTAGCTCAATAATTGTATCATATACCGCTGATAGCCCTGTAGTTTCCACATCAAATACAACATAGGTGGCATCTTCTAGTTGTACATCAGAAGCGTTATATGCGATAGGTACGCCATCATCAACAACATTGACTTCTACACCATACAGTATTTTAATCCCATGCTTTTTACTTGATGCATATGCTTCTGGATAGGACTGTGCAACGGCATGGTCTGTAATCGCTACGGCTGGATGGCCCCATTTTGCTGCTTGTTCTACTAGTCTGGATGCTGATACAACCGCATCCATTTGACTCATTGTCGTATGTGCATGTAGTTCTACTCGCTTTTCCCCTTCAGGAGCTTTATCTTGTTTTACTTCAGGTGTTATTTCATTTATATCGTTTGCCATGATGGTTAATTCATTTGTAAAAGTATCCGTTTGAACACTACCTCGCGCCTTGATCCACATACCTTTTTTCAGTTGTTTGAATTTATCCGCATCCTGGTCTCCCTTAGAAAACATCTTAATGGAGAAAGAATCCGTATAATCCGTAACCTTCAACATCAGTAAGTATCTTCCGGATCTTAATTCACGAACTTCTGCGTTAAATACATAACCTTGTACAACCATTTTTCTTTCTTCTTCTTCAATTTGTTTCATCGGTACAGGTTCATCATTGATATTATAGCCAATTGAAACTGGTCCTTCTGGAACATCATCCGTTTTCTGCTTCGACCTTTCTTCTTTATCTTTAACAGCTTTCTGAACCAGTTGTTGGTCTTCCATAGCTTTTTGCTCTCTAAACCTTTCCAAATCATTCACTTCTGTTTTTACATCAATAGACAAAGTGTACGTCATAGCTCCAACTTGGGAACAATAGTCTTTGAATGCAAGTTCTAATCTTTTTTTAAGTGCATTAGCTTCCGCATCATTTCTAGCAGTTAACATAATCTTATTACCGTCAACTCGAGGCTTTTGCTCACGAACTAAATCCCGATATGCTGGCGATAAATCGTTTAAAGAAAAAATGAAATGATGCCAATAATCACAAACATCATCTTCTTTTAACTGCTTATCATTTGTGTAAATCGTCCAATTAACTGTTGCAATTTGAGAGAAGGCCTCTGTTAATTTCATAGTGAATTCGCGATATACAATCGCTGGCAGAACATTCTCTAATTTTATATGAAAATGCCATTGTTTGCTTTTTTTAAATACTTCTAGTTTTTGTAGAGACCCATTTTTAAAATGAGTGTCTTTATAATTATCTTCTATGCCGATTTGATTAAGTAGTAAACTTAATTTCTCGTTGCTGGATATGTCCATATAAGTTCCTCCCCGTACCCAGAACCGTGTCTCTTTATTCAATATCGTTGCTCATTTTACTATTCTACTATTAATTAAAACCCTTGTCATTAATGAATTCGACAAGGGTTTTAATTACTGTTAAGGAAAAATGTACATATTTCTACTTCATCCTACACAAAATTACTTATGCATTATTTTCCATAAACTGATTTAGTTTTTTAATAAGTTCAGACTGATGAAGTTCTATTTGCTCTCCTGTTGAACGATGTTTAAACTCTACATATCCTTCTTCAGCTCTTTTCCCTACCGTTATTCGGTAAGGAATTCCGATTAAGTCACTATCAGCAAACTTAACACCAGCACGTTCTTTTCGATCGTCGTATAAGACTTCAATTCCTGCATTCTTTAGGATTTCATACAACTGATCTCCTAATTCTCTTTGGTCGTCTTTCTTGGCATTAATCGTTAATAAGTGGACATGAAATGGTGCAACAGCTTGTGGCCATGTAATACCTTTCTCATCATGGAATTGTTCTACTATAGCAGCTAATGTTCTTGATACACCAATACCATAGCATCCCATAACCATCGTATTTGATTTTCCTTGATCATCTAGATAGGAGGCACCCATTTTTTTAGCGTAAAACTGCCCTAATTTAAATACATGCCCTACTTCAATACCTTTAGCAAATTTAATTGTTCCATTCCCATCAGGAGAAGGATCCCCCTCTTTAATGAACCGAAGATCTGCATAAGTATCAATAGTGAAATCACGATCAGGATTAGCATTAACATAATGGTAACCATCTTCATTTGCACCACAAGATACATTAACGGCAAATTTAACAGCATGGTCTGCAATAACTTCTACTTGATCACTAACACCTATAGGACCAAGTGATCCAAATCCAGCACCGATTAAAGACTTGGTCTCTTCTTCGGTCGCCAATTCTACATGATCCGCATTATAGTAATTCTTTAGTTTTATATCATTTACCTCATGGTCACCGCGAGTAATAACCAGAACAAACTTTTCATCGATCTTAAACATCAGTGATTTTAGTCCTTCTGCTAACTCATGTCCAAGATAGTCTGCTACTTCTTGCATCGTTTTTTGATTTGGCGTCTCCACTTTTTCAAGTGCTTTTGACGAATCATCTTTTTTAACATATTCAGAAATAACAGGTGCCATTTCTATGTTCGCTGCATAATCTGATGTATCAGAATAAGCAATCGTATCTTCACCAACTTCAGAAAGCACCATAAATTCATGGGTATCTTTACCACCCATAGCACCAGAATCAGCTATTACGGCCCTAAAATTAAGACCACATCTTCTAAAGACATTTCCATACGCTTGATACATCTTTGCGTATGATTCATCTAAACTTTCAAATGAATCATGGAAAGAATATGCATCCTTCATGATAAATTCTCTTCCACGCAATAATCCAAATCTCGGTCTTTTTTCATCTCTAAATTTCGTTTGAATTTGATAGAGCATTAAAGGTAGTTTTTTATAAGAATTTATCTCATCTCTTACTATACTTGTAATTACTTCCTCGTGCGTTGCACCGAGTGCAAACTCTCTATTATGACGATCATGTAATCGCATGAGTTCCGGACCAAAATTATCCCATCTACCAGTCTCTTTCCATAACTCTACTGGTTGCAAAGCTGGCATGAACATTTCATTCGCTCCAGCCTGATCCATTTCTTCTCTAACAATTTCCTCTACTTTACGCAGTACTTTTTTACCTAATGGTAAAAAACTATACACACCAGAAGCGGTTTGACGGATGAAACCTGCTCTCAGTAATAATTGATGACTTTTAATATCTGCATCCGCAGGCACTTCTTTTAGTGTAGGTAATAATGTTTGACTTTGTTTCATCCTCTTTCACCTCTTAAAAATTCCTGATAATTTACCTTAGAAAAGTAATCTTTGGATATCGTTCCATGTTACTACTATCATTAATAGCATTAACAAGGCAAAACCAATAAAATGAACGATGCCTTCTTTTTGCGGATCGATTGGTTTTCTTCTTATTGCCTCAAGCCCTACAAATAACAATCTACCACCATCTAAAGCTGGTAATGGTAACAAGTTAATTATGCCTAAGTTTACGCTTAGCATTGCAGTCCAGGATAAGAAGTTTAAGAAGCCAGTTTGAACAACTTGATCTGTTGCATCATAGATTCCAACAGGCCCTGAAAGCATGTCTATTGAAAATTGTCCCGTAACCAATTTTGATAAGTTAACGATAATTAACTTAGACCACTCATAGGTTTGTTCAAAGCTATAGGGAATGGCTTTTATGAAAGATTTTTCTAAATCAATTTGAACACCAATTTGTCCAATCACCATATCTTGCGTTTCCAGACTCCTCGGAACGACACTTAATTCTACTTGCTCTCCACCTCTATTTACGACCATAGAAAGCTCTTGCTCCGGACTATTTTGAACAACTTGTTGAAATTCTTCCCATTTCGTAATCGATGTCTCATCAATTTTGACGATTTCATCGCCTGCTAATAAACCTGCTTCAGAAGCCGGACTATTTTCTTGAACCCCACCAATTAAGGCATTATCTGCAGGAACCCCTTGAATAAATCCAAGTATAGCGAAAATTACAATAGTTAATATAAAGTTCATCATTGGTCCAGCAAAGAGTTGCATCGCACGTTGTGGGACAGTTTTAGATGCAAACTGACGGTCATATGGAGCAATTTGAGTCTCTGTCTCATTCATGACAAAGTTTGCCTTTGGATCAACTCTAAAAGAGACTCTTTCTTCTTCATCAACTTCATAGCCCTCAATGATTAATTGGTGATCTAAATCAGCTTTCTCTACCTCTATCACTCTGGCATTGGGGTGTTTGGATTTGTTGTTTACAATAATTTTATTTACTTTTCCGTCATTATTAAATTCAAGACCAATATGTTGACCAGCCTTTAAATCAATTATTTCTGGGTCTTCGCCAGCTACTCTTACATATCCCCCTAGTGGAAGTAGTCTAATCGTATATAGGGTTTCATTGTTTTTAAATGAAAAAACTTTTGGACCAAATCCAATAGCAAATTCACGGACTAACATGCCTGCTTTTTTCGCAAAAATAAAATGACCAAACTCATGCACAAACACGAGTAAACCAAACATGAATATGAATGCAATTATGGTGTTCAAGATAGCACTCTCCTTCTAATTTCCACTCTGTATCCTAACTCAATATCAACTATTAGTAACTCAACTTAATAACATATATGAATGTCTTGTCTTATCTAATGAGTTATTATATTTTATTAACCAAGTCTTTATTAAAGTAGGACTCAACTTCTAATCGCGTTTGGCGATCTACACCTAAAATAGTTTCTAAATCTGGATTAGGTATCGTCACATGTTGCTCTAAAGCTTGCCCTATAAGCTTTTCAATAGATACAAAGGACATCTTCCCTTGCAAGAACAGATCAACCGCAACCTCATTCGCTGCATTTAAGACGGTAGGCAAAGTTCCACCTTCCCTACCAGCGTCATAGGCCATTTTCAAGCAAGGAAAACGAACATAATCCATTTGACTAAAATGAAGTTTTCCGATTTCAACTAAATCTAATTTCTTTGAATTAGATAAAGGTAGTCTAGCAGGATAAGTTAAAGCATATTGAATTGGTACGCGCATATCCGGAGTACCTAACTGAGCAATAACACTATTGTCGTTAAACTCAACCATGGAATGTATAACACTTTCTTTATGTAGCACCACATCAATTTGATCATAAGGAACATCAAATAACCAATGCGCTTCGATAACTTCTAAACCTTTGTTCATCATCGTTGCTGAGTCAATTGTAATTTTAGAACCCATGCTCCAATTGGGATGATTCAGCGCATCTTCAACTGTAACATCTTGTAATTCTTCTCTAGATTTGTCTCGGAAACTTCCACCAGAAGCAGTAATAATAATCTTATTAACTTCTTTTTGATTTTCTCCGTTTAAGCATTGAAAAATAGCAGAATGTTCACTGTCGACAGGAAGTAATGTGACATTATGAATACGCGCAGCTTCCATGACAAGATGACCTGCTGTTACTAACGTTTCTTTGTTCGCAATCGCAATTTGTTTCTTATTTTGAATTGCTTGTAAGGTCGCTTGCAGACCAACACTACCCATAACCGCATTTACCAGAACATCGGTATAGGTATCTATACTGATCTCTATCATGCCCTCACTGCCAACCAGTATATCCTGATTACGTACATATAATTCTAACTTTTTCTTTGTTTCTTGGTCCTGAACAACAATCTTTTTAGGATTGAATTCGTTGATAATAGGGACAGCCTTATCAACATTTCTACCAAACGATAAAGCATAGAGATTAAATAAGTCTTTATGCTGTCTTATTACATCTAATGTTTGTATTCCAATAGAACCTGTTGCCCCTAAGAGAGTAATATTCTTCATATGTCACACTCCTATATTTAATTCATCCTATGATATAAAATGAATAAAATGCAATAATGGGAAAACAAATAGCCAACTATCGAACCTGTCCAAAATTCCTCCATGACCTGGTAAGATCTTTCCAGAGTCTTTCACGTCATAATGACGTTTTATGGCGGATTCCACTAAGTCACCTATTTGCGCGAATGCTGAAGCTACTATTGTAACTAGGATGACTATGATCGTAGGTTTATCTAATGGGAAAAACATGTGGAAGAAAAAAGCTGCTACACAAGCAAGTAGCACACCACCAAGTGCTCCTTCTATTGTTTTATTTGGACTAATCTCAGGCCAGAGCTTTCGCTTTCCAAACGCTCGTCCAAAGAAGTATGCACCTGTATCCGTTGCGAGGATCACGACAATGGCATAAAAAATATAAGTTAACCCATCATTGGCTTCCCTAGTTACCATGAAGTAATGAAAGCCAAGGCCAACATATACGGCAGACAACACTAAAAAACCAGCATCATTAAATGTGAATTTATTTTTAACTAATACGGTATAAGAAAGTAATAACAAAACGACCATTAGCGTCATTTCAGTCTTTGTAATAAAAAATACGTATTCATCTTTATATAAAAGTGACCACAATAACAACAATGTAATAAAAGCCGGGATTGGATAGCTTGTTGTTTGTCGAATTCGGAACAATTCTATAACTCCAATCGTAGCAATAATATACATGATTACCTCAAACGGCCAACCTCCATAAAAAACGAAAGGAAAAAATAAAAGTATGGCTATAACTGCTGTAATTATTCTTTGTTTCATAAATTTAACACCCTAGATGCCTCCATATCGGCGTTTTCTGTTTTGATAATCGATTAAAGCTTTCTCAAATAAATATTCATTAAAATCCGGCCAAAAAGAATCAGTGAACCAGAATTCCGTATAGGCTGATTGCCATAATAAGAAGTTGCTTAACCTAATTTCACCACTAGTTCTTATCAAAAGGTCAGGATCGCCTAATTTTTTAGTATATAAATACTCGGAGAACATTTCTTCGGTAAGGTTATCTATGCTCTCGCCTTTTTGATCAAAGTCATGTACCATTTCCTTAATTCCTTGGACGATCTCAAATCTACTTCCATAGTTCAGAGCTATATTTAAAATAAGTCCATTATTATCTTTTGTTCGATCTTTTGCAGATTGAACAGCTTTTTTTGTGTGTGCTGGCAGTACATCAAATTCACCAATGGTTTGTACACGAACGTTTTCTTCAATTAACTCGGGTAAATATGTATTTAAAAATTCAATTGGCAATTTCATTAAATAATCGATCTCAGGTTTGGGACGCTTCCAGTTTTCAGTAGAAAAAGCATATAATGTTAACACTTTAACATGATGTTTATTTGCAACCTTCACAATTTTTTTAACGTTGTCCATACCTTCTTTATGGCCAGCAAATCTTGGCAATCCTCTTTGATTCGCCCATCTTCCATTACCATCCATTATTATAGCCACATGTTTAGGTAAATTATCAGATTTAACGATATTATTTATTTGATCTGTATTTCTTGACTTTCGTTTTAAAAAAGGAAGTTTAATCCTTCGCATAACATTTCCTCCAAAAGGGCAAAACCTAAATAGTAAGTTTCACATCGTAGTTCAACATTAATTTCATCATAATGATGTGTAAAAACCCCCTTGTTGAAGAGGGTCTTCCTTTATACTACCACATTTAACTATTCATTCGCTTCTAAATAGCAATTACAAAACGAAGGCATTCGCTAATAGATGATGCGAATGCCGAGTTTTCTAATCATTATTTTACATGTTCTAGAGTTAAACTTCCATAATTTCTTTTTCTTTTTGTTTAGAAAGGTTATCGATATCCGTGATGTGTTTATCCGTTTCCTGTTGTACATCATCTTGATAGGCACGTAAGTCATCTTCTGTAAGATCGCCATTTTTCTCTGACTTTTTAAGTGAATCGTTGGCATCTCTACGTACGTTTCGAACTTGAACTTTTGACTCTTCTGCATATTTCCCTACTACTTTTACTAATTCTTTACGTCTTTCTTCTGTAAGAGCTGGGATATTAATACGGATAACATTACCATCACTGGACGGCGATAATCCTAAATCAGCTTTTTGGATCGCTTTTTCTATATCTGATATTGAGGACTTATCAAATGGTGTAATCACCAATAATCTAGCTTCAGGTACAGAGATCGTAGCCAATTGATTCAAAGGCGTAGCAGCTCCATAATAGTCAACATAAACACTGTCTAATATGGCAGGATTAGCTCTACCAGCTCTCACCGTAGCCAATTGCTTAGAGAACGATTGAATAGCTTGTTTCATTTTTGCTTTTGCATCATTTATTATTTGCTCTGACATGTTATTTCCCCCTTATAATTGTTCCGATTTTTTCACCAATTACAGCTCGTTTGATATTCCCTTCTTCCGTAACATTAAATACAAGTAAAGGTATATCATTGTCCATACATAGCGAAGAAGCCGTAGAATCCATTACGCCTAAACCTTCATTTAATACCTCTAAATAGGACAACTCGTTATATTTTGTCGCGTCTTTATTTATCTTAGGGTCATCAGTGTAAACGCCATCTACATTATTCTTAGCCATTAAGATAACGTCAGCTTCAATTTCAGCAGCACGTAATGCAGCAGTTGTATCTGTAGAAAAGTAAGGGTTACCTGTTCCCGCAGCGAAGATCACTACACGTTTTTTTTCTAAGTGTCGGATTGCTTTACGTCGAATATATGGCTCTGCAACCTGTCTCATTTCAATGGAAGTCTGAACTCTTGTCGGAATACCCAAGTTTTCTAAGCTGTCTTGTAGAGCTAAAGAGTTCATAATCGTCGCCAACATCCCCATGTAATCAGCGTTTGCACGGTCCATACCCATCTCACTACCGACTTTACCACGCCAGATGTTACCGCCACCAACAACAATAGCCACTTCTATTCCAAGCTCTGCTACTTCTTTTACTTGTAAAGCAATTGACTGAATAACTTTAGGTTCAATACCGAAACCTTGTTCCCCACTCAAAGCCTCTCCACTTAATTTCAACACGATTCTACGGTAGCTAGTAGTTGTCATAATTACCTCCACTTATGTAATTTATTATACAATAAGCCTTTCAACTTATCACTTGGTGCTAATTAATTTTATAACCATTTCTATTTTACATTTTTCTACCAGGTTATACAAAAGGGAACACTCAGTGTCCCCTACTTGTATAAATCTAATCTCTCTATAGCACCTTCCAATTTAAATCATTAAA
Source organism: Aquibacillus koreensis (assembly GCF_025154055.1). Lineage (GTDB taxonomy): Bacteria > Bacillota > Bacilli > Bacillales > Amphibacillaceae > Aquibacillus_C > Aquibacillus_C koreensis. Next base: position 57,495 of record NZ_JAOALK010000008.1, on the reverse strand, counting down.
GGTAACTAGAAGTGCGTACTTGTTTATTATTTTTTCACCTGGCTCATTACTTCTTCAGCAAAGTTATCCACGCGTTTTTCGATACCTTCACCGACTTGATAACGAACAAATCCTTTGATCGTTGCACCTTTGTCCGCCACTACTTTTTTCACTTTTTGATCTGGATCTTTAACGAACCCTTGCTCTAATAGGCAGATTTCTTCAAAGAACTTGCCTAAGCGACCCTCAACCATTTTCTCAACGATTTTTTCAGGCTTACCTTCATTTAATGCTTGTGTTTTTAATACTTCACGTTCTTTTTCTACTTCTTCTTCAGAAACAGCATCACGTGACACGAAACGAGGGTTAACAGCAGCAATGTGCATCGCAATATCCTTCGCAGTTGCTTCATCAGTTGAACCTTCTAAAGTAGTTAATACGCCGATGTTACCACCCATATGGATGTAACCACCAAATGCATCATTATCTGTTTTCTCAGCAATTACAAAACGACGTAGGGAAAGCTTTTCACCAATTTTAGCGATATTTGAGTTAATGAATTCTTCAAGTGTTTCACCGTTACCATGAAGTTTTTGTTGTAATGCATCTTCAACAGACGCTGGCTTTTGAGAAACTAAGTGTTTTCCAAGCTCTCCTAGTAGATTCTTGAATTGATCATTTTTAGTTACGAAGTCAGTTTCACAGTTCATTTCAAATAATACTGCTGTATTTCCGTCTACTTCAATGTGCGTAGAACCTTCTGCAGCTATACGATCTGCTTTTTTAGCAGCTTTAGAAATACCTTTTTCACGAAGGTAATCAATTGCTTGATCAATATTACCATCCGTTTCTTGTAATGCTTTTTTACAGTCCATCATACCTGCACCAGTTTTTTCGCGTAGTTCTTTAACCATTTGTGCTGTTACTGCCATTTTAATTTCCTCCTTATTGAATATGTATTATTCTCTTACTTATTGTGGAAGATTTATGAAAATACATACACTTTTTCAAGTGCTAATAGATTCTCTCTCTTACATATGGTACCCCATGCACCCATCTATAAATCTTCCAATCAATAGCTTCTTAAAAAAAGGTGATAAAAGGTTCCCCTCTTATCACCTTTAACCTTTTTCTTACTCTTGTACTGCTTCAGCTTCTTGAGGAGCTTCTTCTGTAACTTCTTCACCTTGTTTTGCTTCTAAAATAGCATCTGCCATTTTACCAGTAAGAAGTTTCACAGCACGAATTGCGTCATCGTTAGCTGGAATTACATAATCAATCTCATCAGGATCACAGTTTGTATCAACAATTCCAACGATAGGAATGTGTAACTTGTGTGCTTCTGCTACCGCAATACGCTCTTTACGTGGGTCGATAATAAATAACGCATCAGGGATTTTCTTCATGTCTTTGATTCCACCAAGGAATTTAACAAGACGTTCTTTTTCTTTAAGAAGTCCTACAACTTCTTTCTTAGGAAGTACTTCAAAAGTTCCGTCTTCTTCCATACGCTCGATATCTTTTAAACGATTAATACGTTTACGAATCGTGTCAAAGTTAGTTAATGTTCCACCTAACCAACGTTGGTTAACGAAGTACATACCAGAACGGATCGCTTCTTCTTTAACAGACTCTTGTGCTTGTTTTTTTGTACCAACGAAAAGAATAGTACCACCGTTTGCAGCAACTTCCTTCACGTAATTGTATGCTTCATCAACCTTTTTAACTGTTTTTTGAAGATCGATGATGTAGATGCCGTTACGCTCTGTGAAAATGTATTTTTTCATTTTCGGGTTCCAACGGCGAGTTTGGTGTCCAAAATGTACACCAGCTTCTAGTAGTTGTTTCATTGAAATAACTGCCATTTGTTTGTTTCCTCCTAATAAATTGGTTTTTGACCCTCCGCCTGCTTCATCTTTACGTAAGAACTAACCAACGGGCTAGCACCTCTCACATAATCCACAAACGTGTGTGATTAACACCAAAAACTAATATACCATATGCAATTCGTGCAATCAAGCAATTTTATGAGTTTTTTCGATGAAATTTTAACAATAGTTCTACTTCCGTCTTGCCACAATCAAGCTTTTTGGCAATTGCTTCCACAGAGTTACCCTGTTCATATAAGGACATCACCTTTGCAGATGTTGATTGCTCCAACACATCTTGTTGTTCCATCCTATCAATCGGAGGGTTGTAATCGTTGTATTCTTCTTTGCGTTTTGTCGTTTTCCGTTCAACATTTTGTAGCGTATTGTCTGCTTCCTTTTGTTCCCTGTCTTCCACAGTATACATATCCTCTTTAACATGTGAGGAAATTGGTTGCCTTTTCTTTTCCTTACGCTGCACATGCTCATTTTCTTGTAGAACTTTTACTAACTTCTCATTTTCATCTTTAATTTCTAATAAATAAACAGCTAGCAAATCTTCCATTTCCTTGACATTTTGTTTTTGTGTCGTTTCTAATTGGTCGACTTCTTTAAGCTTATCCCTAAATGTCTTTATGAGAATAAAAGATACAATGTGAAGTAAGAAACTCATAAATAGTAAAAAATAGATCATGTAATCCCTCTTAACCATTATAGTCAATTTGTTTACCTAAATACGGGTGTTTGGATCGTAGGTCTGATTCTTCTGTATGGTTGGATTTAATATTATTAGTAGAATATTGCGAATTTGATTCTTGTTTTTTATTTTTAACTTGGTCTTTTTGTTCAGAATCGTTTACTTTTTTTCTTTTTAAGTCTTCTGTTACAAGCTGATTACTTGCAAGTGATTCTTGCATAACTTTGCCTCTTTGGTGTAATTGTTCTTGTACTTTTCCAACATCTTGTGTACGAGGGAGTGCGACTTGCATTTCTACCGATTTCCAACTCATAGGATCACTTCCTTATCGTCTTAAAGTGATTGAATCGTAATCTCATGGTCGTCCATATATACTTGCGTGAATTTATATTCTTTTGTAATAGACTTTTTATATTTACCAAACGATACGTCTACATTAGGGTACATTATCCCCTTTACGAGTAACTTCATTTCTTCTAAGTTTCCAATTGAAACTTGTAATTCACTAAGTTCATTTTCAATCTCTTCTAATTGTGCTTCTGTTTGTTCCATCGCACGTCTCTGTTTTAATAAAATAATTCTTTCTTTAGAAGAAATTCCGGAAGAAGTTTTTTCTTTTAACTTTAAGCTATCACCAAGTTGCTGCAATTTATTCTTGTTAGACAAAAGGTCTTTTTTTTGTTTATGTAAGGCTTTTTCCTTTTCCCTCAACTTACTATTTACCCCTAAAGATAGCTCTGTTTTCGTGTACATCTTATTTCCGATATCTTTAGCCGTAATCAGTTTCCCTGCTGAATATATACCACCTATAATATTACCATTTTGGCAAGTAATATTTTGTTGTGCGACACAATGGCTATGAATAATTGAATTTTGAACAATTAAGTCCTGTCCGGCTTCAACCGTTGCCTGATTAATATAGCCAACTTTCACATCTTGTCCAGCAATTACTTTGCCTTTCTTTAAACCAGCAATTCCTTCAGAGATATAAATACTACCACCTGCTTCAATATAGGCAGCTTCAACTAATCCATGAATATGAATATCTCCGGCAGCTTTTACTGTGTATCCAGCAGGAACACTACCACGTATTGTAATAGAACCAACAAAATCTATATTCCCAGTTTTTAATGATAGATCCCCTGCAACTTCATAAGTAGGATAAACATGTATGAACTTATCGTTAACACTCAATTGGCCATCCGCACGTGCATAGTACGTAGCATCCGATTCAACAAATTCAACATGCTTGCCTGCTTTAACTTTTACATGTTTTCCTTTTATTTGACGTACTTCTTTACCATAAACATTAAATCCAACTTCTCCAAGTGTAGGTTTCGTAATGTACGCTATTTTTTCCCCGTTTTTCTTAGAAGGTATTTTATATACATCCCGAAAGTTTTGCTTTTCTTCATGGCTAATGACGTTATTATGCCCATCTATAAAATGAATTTCTCCATTTTTTCCGTGGGTCGGTGGCAATCCTTTTGCTATGACAACAGGGAAAACATTCATATCGTAACTAGCTTCTGTCAATTGTTTGACTACCGTCTCGTCTATACCATAGACAATTTTGTGATCGTCTAAAAAGTTTTGAACCGTGTCTTCATCAAAAATCTGAAGCTCAAATTCTCCCTTTTTATCCATTGAAACTGTCATTGAATCTTTTGAAATAGTTAAATTAAATATGTCATGTATATTACCCATAGCCATATCCCCCTTTACTATCAAAATGGCTTGAACTTAATTTTTTCCCATTAATTCTATCGTTCGTGTAACCGAGACAAGCTTTTTCTTAGTTTGATAATTGCTTGCTTGTGAATTTGTGAGATTCTTGATGTTGTAAGTTCTAAGACGTGCCCTATCTCAGTAAAAGTTAACTCTTCTTTATAGAATAAACTAATAACCATTTGTTCGTTATTGTTCAGTTGCTTTATTTCTATTTCAAGGTCTTGATAGTTCTCATTCATAATAATATGAGTTTCTGGAAGAGGGTTTTTGTTATCGGGCAACGTATAGCCTATGCCTTCTTTCCATTCATCTTTTGAGTCATTCGTTTTTTCTTCGATGGATAGTAAGTTAGCAAACAGGTTGTCTTTTATTACTTCCTCCACTTCAGATGTGGATAAGTTTAGTTCACTTGCTAATTCATTAGTTGTAGGTTGTCGATGCAATTTTTGTTCAAGGACTTGCGAAACTCTTTCCAAATTCTTTGCTTTATCTCTAGCAGACCTTGGTAACCAATCTTCTTTTCTAAGCCCATCAATGATGGCACCTCGTATTCTGAAAGAGGCATACGTATCGAATTTAAGATCACGATTAGGATCAAATTTCACAAGTGCATCGTACAAACCATACAAGCCCAAGCTTCTTAAGTCCTCTTTACTAACACTACTAGGTAAATGAGCAGCAATTCTCTGTACGTGGTAATTAACCAAATAAAAATGTTTTTCAATTATTTGATTAGCTGTATCATTATTTTTTTCTTTCATCCATTCACCCCATAGATTATCTTGGGTAAAGGAGATATTAGACATAAAAATCACCTCGTGTTTTTTCTGGTTGCTAGCCCATTCTTGTTAGTTAGAGTTCCGTCTCACCTTGATTAACTGTTCTTATTTTTAACTTTCCTGTCTCAGGATAAAATTCAATCGTTCTTCCACTATTTCCTCCAACATCTTGTGCTAAGATGGGAATTCTATAGTTAGCTAAAGCGTTTAATACTGCTTCAACATTTCTCGCACCGACCCTAAGCATGTCATTCGTGGAAGAAAATGAAAACATCTGTGCCCCACCAGCAATTTTTGCTTTAAGCGCAAATTTTCTTCCACCTTGTTCCATAACTTCCGAAACTAACCGGTCAATGGAAGTGTCAGCATACTTTAGCTCATTAAAATCATCACGCCTAGATTGTGTAGAGTCAGGTAACATCACATGCGCCATACCGGCAATTTTTGAAGACAAGTCGTACACGACAACGCCTACACAAGATCCTAATCCAGACGTTCGCAAAATCCCAGGTGATTTTGCGAACTTTAAATCTGCAATTCCTACCTTTACAACAGTTTCTGTAGTAATCATAAATCTTTGACTCCTAAGGCTGCAAATATCCGCTTAAAGGAATCAGGGTCTGGAAGTAACAAAAAGTGACCTTGTATCGTTTCGTTCTTGTTATCCTGTTCATTAATGGTTGTATCAATTATAATTGCGTAATCACTTTCTTGCGAGATCTCTACAAGACCTTGCATGAGAATTGCACCAGCCATATCCATGTGAAGAGATGGAACAGAAGGTTGCATGTTAATCGAAGTAAAGTCAGATAGTGCAGATAAGTAAGACCCAGCTAAAATATTGCCGACTTCATGCAATGCTGACAATCCGATCTCTTCAAACGGAGGGGTTTGCAAGGAAAATTGCTCACTTCCCGTTACTTGATGTACAAAAGTCTCAGCTTCCTCGGGCGTTAGTACAAAAAACATACTCCCTGGAGCCTCTCCTTGGATTCTTAAGAAAACAGATACAATAGTTACTTCTGGTCCACCTACCATATTCATCATCTCATCAAAATCAACGACGCGGACAGCGGGTACTTTCATATCTACTTTTCGATTCAATAGTTTGGACAATGCAGTGGCAGCATTTCCTGAACCGATATTACCAATTTCTTTTAATATATCTAATTGATAGTTCGATAGACTTTCAAAAAATGACATGTTTAGTTATCCTTCCACACTTTGTAACTCTTTCTTTTCTTTTTCAGATAATACTTTTTCGATTTTTAACAACATTAGTAATCGCGAATCTAGTTTAGCAACGCCTTCAATATAATCTACATTTACTGTACCAATTACCTCTGGCGGAGGCTCAATTGCGTCATGTGAGATGTCAATTACATCATAGGCAGCATCTACTATTAAACCAACTTCCATTCCATTTATATTGACGATAATGATTCGCGTACTATCCGTGAAATCGATCGTTTCCATTCCAAATCTTTTTCTTAGATCAATGATTGGTGTTACAACACCACGTAAATTGATAACACCCTTAACAAATGAAGCTGCTCTAGGAACTCTTGTAATATGTTGCACGCGTTCAATCGAACTAACTTCTTTCACGGATATTGCATATTCCTCGTCTTGCAGTTCAAAAACAATGGCTTTTACGTTTTGTTCACTAACTTCTAACATGTTCCTACCTCCTCTATTTAATTAAAGCATTCGGGTCAATTATTAAGGCTACTTGTCCATCACCTAAAATTGTAGCACCTGAGATGGCGAACACACCTGTTAAGTAATCTCCTAGAGATTTTAAAACTACTTCTTGTTGTCCAATAAAGGTATCAACAATTAAACCAGCCATTTTGTCTCCTTTTCTAATAATTACAACAGAAGATAGTTCGTCATCCTCCATCGTTTCAGGTACATCAAATACATTTTTCAACGAAACAAGTGGCACTACTTTGCCTCTAAAATCAATTACCTTCTTGTTATGTGCATTCAATATTTCAGATTTGCTAACGATTGCAGTTTCAATGATAGAAGACAATGGAATCGCGTATTTCTCTTTTTGAACTTCGACCAATAAAACAGAAATGATTGACAACGTTAATGGTAACTGTATAGAAAAAACTGTACCTTTTCCAAACTGTGAATCAATGGAAATACTACCGCCAAGCGACTCTATCGTATTTTTTACTACATCTAGACCGACACCGCGTCCGGAAACGTCGGAAATTTTGTCTGCTGTTGAAAATCCACTTTCCATAATTAATTGATATACTTGATTGTCAGTTAGCATATCAGCTTGATCGCTAGAAATAACGCCACTTGATACCGCTTTATTAAGAACTTTTTCTCTATTAATCCCGCCACCATCATCAGATATCTCAATAAAGACATGGTTACCACTATGATAGGCTTTTAATTCTAAATTGCCCTCGGCAGGCTTACCTTTTGCTATACGATCCTCTGGAGATTCAACTCCATGATCTAACGCGTTACGAATCAAATGAACAAGTGGGTCTCCGATTTCATCAATAACAGTTCTATCTAATTCCGTGTCCGCACCTACAATGTCTAAGTTAATTTGTTTTCCTAAATCTTTTGCTAGTTGTCTAATCATTCTTGGGAAACGATTAAATACCGATTCAATTGGAACCATTCGCATATTTAAAATAATCGTTTGCAAATCTCCTGAAATTCGGGTCATGCGTTCTACTGTTTCTTGTAGCTCTCCATGTTTTAAATTGGCAGCTATTTGTTCCAAGCGACCACGATCAATTACTAGTTCTTCAAATAAATTCATGAGTCCATCTAAACGATCGATATTGACACGAATAGTTTTATTACTTACTACTGCTTTACTGTTGTTCTGGATTTTATCATTCGTTTTTTCTTTCGTAGCTGCTACTTCGGTGCCAGTTTGCTTATCACTGCCTTCTTTAGGAGTGTCGGTAGTTCTTGAACTGGAATCGGTGACTGAGAAAGCTTTGATCTCCACACTTTCTACTTCTGAAACTTTCATAATCCTTTTATTGATGTGATCTTCTGTTTCTTTCGTCACTAATAAAACAGTAAAATCAAAATCAAACTTTTCTTCTTCTAAATCTGGAACACTAGGTGAAGACTTAATAACTTCCCCAACCTGTTCTAATACTTCAAATACCATATACACGCGTGCAGCCTTTAATAGACAACCCTCTTGGAGCTTTACATGAACTTCTAGATTAGAGAATCCTTTTTCCTCTGATTCTTGTAGTACGGTCATCTCAAATTCGTCTAGTTTATCAAATGCGCTTTCACTTGAACTGCTTGTCTGAGAAAGATGTTCACCTGTTTTTTTAGTTTCTACAACTGGTGTATCTTCTCCATTCTCAATTGCTTGTAACTGACTAACTAGTGATTCAACATCACGACTACCATCACCACCACTAGCAATATCTACAACCATTGCTTCTAACTGATCTACTGCATCTAACACAACATCTAAAATATTTGAATCGATCACAAGCTTTTGATTTCTTACTGCATCTAGCACATTTTCCATTTTATGTGTTAGGTTTGCTAAGTCTTGATACCCCATTGTCGCAGACATTCCTTTTAAGGTATGGGCTGATCGGAATATTTCACTAACTGTATCCATGTTTGTTGGATCTTTTTCTAGAATAAGGAGGTGGTCATTTAAACGTTGGATATGCTCTTTGCTTTCCTCGATAAATACCTCTAAATACTCGTTCATTTCCATATTTTATCACCCCTGGATTTTATTTGGTTAATGAGTACATCGCTTATTTCATGTAAATCTACTACCTCATCTACTAACCTTGTTTTCGCAGCTGCCTGAGGCATACCATACACAACGGCTGTATTTTTAGATTCTGAGATAATAAATGTATCACTTTTTCTATCTTTTAAATATTGAATTCCTTTAGAGCCATCTGCTCCCATTCCTGTCATAATAATAGTGTGAATTTGATACGTGTTTAAGTGAGCCAATGATTCAAAAAGAACATCTACAGATGGTTGGTGACCATTTCTAGGCTCTTCTTTCGTTACTTGCGCAAACAAAGAAGTTCCCCTTTTTACTGCTCTTAGTTGATACCCACCTGGCGCAATATAAGCAGTACCTTTATGTAAGGCTTCATTATGTTCAGCCTCTTTAACAGTTATTTGAGAAAGAGAATGTAATCGTTGTGCTAATGATTTCGTAAATCCTTGAGGCATGTGCTGCACAACTAATATAGGCGCAGGAAAATCCTCTGGCAATCTAGTAATTACTTGTTGTAGTGCTCTAGGTCCTCCTGTAGAGGTACCAATTCCCACTAAAATTTGCTCAGATATACGACCTGGTTGTTGACGCATCGATCTAATTGGTTTATGATTTTTCTTTATTAAGCTACTGGGTTGAACCTTAGAGTTAGCAGCTTCTAGTACTTTTTGAACTATTTCTTTCTGGACTTTTTTTATATCCAACGAAATGGATCCAGAAGGCTTCGCAATAAAATCTACTGCACCAAGTGCAATCGATTCCATCGTTTTGTCTGCACCAGCTTTCGTCAAACTAGATAACATAATAACTGGAAGTGGATGGTGTTTCATTATTTGTTTTAATGTGGAAATACCATCCATTACAGGCATCTCCACATCTAAGGTAATGACATCAGGCTTTAACTCTTTAATCTTTTCTAATGCATCGCTTCCATTTCTCGCTGTTCCAATTACACGAATACTTGGTTCAGAGTGTAAGATATCTGAGATCATTTTTCGCATAAATGCAGAATCATCAACAACTAAAACGTTTATAAGTCTCATGTCTTGTCTACCTTTCTGTAATTAACTGCTTTAGTCTTTTGACAAAAGAAAATGGGACCGTTTCACTAATGTTTATTGAATCACTTACATATTGATCCACAATTTGACTTAACGCTAAACTTACATCTGCAGCTGGATTATAAATCATGAATGGAGTTTGACTAGTTACTGCTTTTACTACAGTTTTATCTTCTGGAAGTAAGCCTAAAGGAATAATATCTCTATGCAAAAAACGTTGTACAACCTTTTGAAGTCTTTCTAGGGCTTCTTGGCCAGTTTTAAAATTAGGAATTCGGTTCACAAGTACTAATAATGGCAAATTAAAATTATGGTTTGTAATATGTTTAATAATTGCATATGCATCTGTCATGGAAGTTGGCTCCGGAGTGGTTATCACAATACACTCGTCTGCAGCTAACATATAATATAGACTTCCATGCGTAATACCAGCACCCATATCGAATATAATATAATCGTAACTAGTCATTAAGTCTTCTAATTGATCCAAAAAGTAGGTGAATTTTTGTTGATCCATAGTGAATATGTCGGATAGTCCACTTCCCGCTGCAATGTAAGATAAGGAATTTGGTCCTACTTCTATAATATCATGAATCGACAAATTATGAGTAAACATATTTGCAATTGATTGTTTAGCACTTAAACCTAATAAAATATCAATATTACCCATTCCTATATCCAAATCAAAAATCAGGACTTTTTTCCCTTTTTTTAATAAACCCAGGGAGAAGTTTAACGCAAAGTTGGATTTTCCAACCCCACCTTTTCCACTAATGACGGCTATTGTTTTAGCATGTCTTTTGTTACGTAAAAGTTCTAGTTTCCGACGTAATTTCGCTGCTTGGTCACTCATTTGAAATGTCACCAACTAGCATCTCACATATAGTTGTAGCAGAAATATCTTTGATGTCATCCGGTACATCTTGACCATCTGTAATATAAGCAATACCTTCACTACGTAATAATGAAAGATTAAGCATAGAACCAAAGGTGGTTGTCTCATCTTTTTTTGTAAAAATAAGTTGTTTTATTGGTATTTGTTCGAACTGCTTGTGGATCTCTTCTAAATCAACTGACTTTGTTGTTAGTGATAGGACTAAATAGGTATCCAAATCATGATTTAAATCTACTACTTTTCCTAATTCTTTCACATATTTTGGGTCCCTAAAGTTTCTACCAGCTGTATCTACAAGTACTAAATCATAAGCTTGAAACTTTTCACGTGCTCTTTTATAGTCTTCAATTGTATATGCTATTTCCAAAGGAATATCTAAAATTTTCGAGTACGTTTTTAGTTGCTCAATTGCCGCAATTCGGTAAGTATCCGTAGTAATTAAAGCGACTTTCTTGCCATCCTTTAACATGCTATTAGCAGCTATCTTAGCTATTGTTGTTGTTTTACCAACACCAGTAGGTCCTACAAGATGAACAAACCTTTTTTCATATTGTATTCCACTAAAGGGTAGGAACTTTAGTTTCTCTTCTAACTTATTAAATAGTTGTTTTTTTATTTGATTGTAAGTAAGGTCAACAGCATCATTCGGTTCCATCACAGATTTAACTAAATCTTTTGCCAATTGATCGTTCACTTCCTGGTCGACTAGCAAGTCATAAACTGCTTGATAATTTGGTGGGAAACTCATTTCTTTCACAGATGCATTCTTTTCGATCCACTTTCTTAATTCTTTTACTTCCTTAATAACCATTTCATTTTTCGTATCATTTTCCTTCAAAAAAGGATTGTTAGTTTCTATTTCTTTCTTTTCTGCTAATTCTTTCTGGTTAGATATCCTAGGATCTGCGTCTAACGCTGCAATAACCTCAATGTTCTTTTTCTTAAAAAAGCCTAAAAAACCACCTTTGTGGGTTACCTTAGAATTTAAGATAACCGCATCTGCACCTAACTCTTTTCTTACCTTTATCATTGCCTCAGGCATTGTAGGAGCAATTATTTTTTTTACCTTCACGCGACATTCACCACCCCAACACTCTGTACTTCAACATTTGGCTCTAATTCGTTATAGGATAATACAATCACTTGCGGAAAGAAACGTTCAAGCAACTGTTTGATATACATTCTTGTCGTAGGAGAACATAAAATGATCGGTGTCTCCTCCTGCAACGATAGCTGCTCGACTTTTTCAGAAACAGAACGAATAATTTGTTGTTGTGATTCTGGATCTAGCGACAAGTAACTACCATGTTCTGTTTGTTGAATATGCTCCGCTATGATTTGTTCTACTTCATTTCCTACGGTTATTACTTTAAGTGTATTATCTTGTTGTGCAAACTGTTTGGTGATTTGAGAAGCAAGTGATTGTCTTGCATACTCCGTTAGTAAGTCCGTGTCATTCGTCATCTTTCCGAAATCAGCTAAAGTCTCAAAAATAATTGGTAAGTTTCTAATCGAAACTCCTTCTCTGAGTAATTTTGCTAATACTTTCTGAATATCACCAATAGCTAGAGGCTCTGGTGTTACCTCTTCCACTAAAATCGGATACGTTTCTTTTAAATGGTCAATAAGTTGTTTTGTTTCTTGTCTGCCTAATAGTAAGTGAGCATGTTTTTTTATTACTTCAGTGATATGTGTAGAAACGACTGAAGGAGGGTCGACAACAGTATAGCCTGATAACTCTGCTTCGTCTTTAACTTCTTCACTTATCCATTTAGCGGGTAGTCCGAATGCAGGTTCCATTGTATCTACACCATCTATATCATCGTCTTCCATACCCGGACTCATCGCTAGGTAATGATCTAACAACAATTCACCTTTAGCTACTTCATTCCCTTTTATTTTCAAGGAATATTCATTTGGATTAAGCTGAATATTATCTCTAATTCTAACAACAGGAATAACTAATCCTAGTTCGATCGCCAATTGTCTTCTTATCATAACAATTCTGTCTAACAGATCTCCACCTTGATTCGTATCTGCAAGTGGAATGAGCCCATATCCAAATTCAAATTCGATGGGATCCATACTTAATAATCCAACTACATTTTCAGGTGATTTCATCTGATTAGTTTCAGTTTGCACTTCTTCGGCATCTTTATTAATTTCCGGTTCTTGCACAGGCCTAGATAACCAATATGCACCAAAAGCTAAGACTGCGGCAATAGAAGTAGTTAACCAAAAATTAATCGGTGTTAGTCCTAAAAGAAAAATTGTTCCTGATGCTATATATAGCAATGTCGGGTAACGAAACAATTGTTCTGTTACATCGCTACCAAGGTTCCCCTTGGAAGCTACACGTGTTACTACGATACCTGTTGCTGTCGAAATAAGTAAGGCTGGGATCTGACTTACCAATCCGTCACCAACAGTGAGTTGCATATAAGTAGTAATCGCTTCCCCAAAGCTCATCCCCATTTGCATCATCCCAATAATCAAACCAAACATAATATTAATTAATACGATGATAATTCCAGCAATTGCATCCCCTTTAACGAATTTACTTGCACCATCCATCGCTCCATAGAAGTCTGCTTCATGTTCAATTTTCTCCCTACGATCTTTTGCTTGATGCTCATTGATTAATCCTGCATTTAAATCTGCATCAATACTCATCTGTTTACCTGGCATTGCATCTAAAGTAAATCTAGCAGCAACTTCGGATACACGCTCACTACCCTTTGTAATAACTAAGAATTGAATAATAACAAGGATTGTAAATACAACAAACCCTACTAAAGGATTATCTCCAATAACAAAGGTACCAAAGGTTTCTACTACCCCACCGGCGTCTGCTTCAGATAAAATCGAACGTGTAGTCGAGACGTTTAGCCCAAGTCGGAATAACGTTAATAAGAGTAATAAAGAGGGGAATATAGAAAATTGTAAAGCTTCTGTTGTATTCATGGATACAAGGATAACAATAAGAGCTAGGGAGATATTTGTTAAAATAAGCAAGCTTAATAACCACCCCGGCAAAGGAATGACTAACATGATTATAATTAGAATTACCCCTAGCAAAACGGACAAATCTCTAGCTTTCATTGTTCCCTCTCCTTACTTACACGTTTAAGCTTTTTTCTTTAATTGATATACATAAGCAAGCACTTCTGCAACGGCTTGGAAAAAATCCTCGCCAATTATATCTCCTATTTCCATCTGGTCATATAATGCTCTTGCTAAAGGTCGATTTTCTACTAATGGTATTTCATGTGCATTTGCAATTTCTCTAATTTTAAATGCAACGAAATCGACACCTTTTGCAACAACATATGGAGCATCTGCTTTTTCTTCGTCATATTTAATAGCAATTGCATAATGGGTTGGATTCGTAATGACAACATCAGCTTGAGGCACCTCACTCATCATTCTCCTCATTGCCATTTGACGTTGTTTCTCTTTTATTTTAGATTTAATTAATGGGTTACCTTCTATATTTTTGTACTCATCTTTGATATCGTTTTTGGACATCCTGATGTTTTTTTCGTAATCATATTTTTGATAGGAATAATCAAGGACAGATATAATTAATAACGCTATGGCTGACGCAATCCCCATCATAATTGTTATATTCCCAAAAAAAGCAAGCGAATTATGAATACCTTTTCCTGCAAGCATCATCATTTCATCTTTATTCATCCAAAGAATGATAAAAGTAACAGCACCTACAATAGATATTTTTAACAAGGACTTCACTAGCTCTACTAATGCCCTTGCAGAAAATATACGCTTTGCTCCTTCGATCGGATTTAACTTATTTAATTTCATCTCTAATGGTTTTGTTGTGAATAAAAAACCTATTTGCAAAAAGTTTGCAGCTAGGCCTGCAACAATCGCAATTCCCATAATCGGAGCTATAGCTAAGCCGATTTCCATTGTCGTTTCTATGAGAATTTGTTGTACACTATTTTCTGTTACATCCCAATTGATGTATTCCGTAAAAGTTTTATCGTACATAACCATCATCGTTTCTTTCATTTGATTACCTGTTACGATAAAAATAATAAAAACAAAAAATAAAAGAATAGCAGTATTTACATCTTGGCTTTTTGCTACTTGTCCTTTTTTACGAGAGTCCTGCCTTTTTTTCGGAGTTGCTTTTTCTGTTTTTTCACCTGCAAAGAACTGCAAGTCTAATTTTATATACATTTAAGCACCTCCGAATAGCTGCATTAACCCTTGCATAACTTGAAGAACGAGTTCGAATAAATTTTTCACTAACATGATATAAATTGCTGAAAATATAACTAATACAAAGAGTGCAACCAAAATTTTCAATGGTAAACCAACTACAAAAACATTAAGCTGTGGAACGGTTCTAGCGATAATCCCTAATGCAACATCAACTAAGAATAAACAACCGACAATTGGTATGGACATTTGAAATGCGATAATGAACATTTCATTAAATGTTTCTATCACAAGATACGCTATATTTTCATTACTAAAATCAATCAAACGATCCAATGGAATCGTTTCATAGCTATAAAAGATGCCATTAATCAATAAGTGGTGGCCATTCACAGTTAGTAAAAATAATAATGCAATCGTATAAAAATACTGACCGACTAATGGACTTTGCGCTCCAGTCTGAGGATCTACTACGTTAGCAATCGCAAATCCCATTTGGAAATCAATAAATCCCCCAGCTATTTGAATTGCAGATAAAATGATATAAGCAATTAATCCCAGTAACAATCCTACAAGCGTTTCTTTTAGAAGTAACAAAATATACGTACCATCAAATGCAATTTCAGGAATTTGCATCGTATAAAACATAATCCACGCTAAGAAAAAACCAAATCCAATTTTAAATTGCGTCGGAACAGTTCGATACGAGAAAATCGGCATCGTTACAAAAAAGGCAGTAACACGTACAAGAATCAGTAAAAATGCAGGAACCGTGTTTAAATTAATCATTTCTAACATACGGTTAACCTATATATTGATTGAGATTTTGAAATATATTTGCGGCAAACTCTACCATTCTCGCTAGCATCCAAGGCCCAAAAAAGATAAGTCCTAATAAAACAGCAACTATTTTCGGTATAAAAGCTAGTGTTTGCTCTTGTATTTGAGTAGTTGCTTGGAAAATACTGACGAGTAAACCTACGACTAGTGCTAAAATTAATAAAGGTCCCGTAACTAGTAATACAGTAAAGATCCCTTGCTCTGCTAAAGAGATAACAAATTCACCACTCATGACCAATACTCCCCTCTCCTATTCATCTAGCTAAAACCCTTCTAATAGTGAATGTGAAATCAAATACCATCCATCCACTAAAATAAATAATAGAATCTTAAATGGTAATGAAATCATTACGGGAGGTAGCATCATCATACCCATGGACATCAATACGCTTGCAACTGCCATATCAATAACTAAAAAAGGAATAAAAATCATAAAACCCATTTGAAAGGCCGTTTTCAACTCACTAATGGCAAAAGCAGGGACAATGGTCGTCAATGGAATATCTGCAATAGATTCTGGCCGATCCATTTCAGCGTAATTCATAAATAAGGCCAAGTCTTTTTGTCTTGTGTGCTTTGCCATAAATTCTTTAATTGGTAAACTAGCACGATCATAAGCTTCATCTAATGTAATTTCTTCATTAAATAAAGGGGTGAGTGCTTCTTCGTTAATTTCATGAAATGTAGGTGCCATAATAAAAAACGTTAAAAACAAAGCAATACCAATTAAAACTTGGTTCGGTGGCATTTGCTGTGTTGCAAGAGACGTTCGGACAAAGGAAAGTACAATCAAAATTCTTGTAAAGCATGTCATTAATATGACGATACTTGGTGCCAAGGAAAAAATAGTTAGTAATAATAGTAACCTTACAGATGTAGATATATTAGCAGGGTCTGATCCAGAGAAAACATCGATAAACTCATTCATGGTTGTTATCCTCTCGTTTGAATCGGTCCGTTAACTTCTTTCTTCCTTGAACCAATGTATTTAATTCTTGTTGAAACAAATTTTGAAATTTATTTGTTGATTGGATACCCTTTTCCTCTTGCTTTTTATTATCCTTGTTTATGAATGAAGCTATCACATTCTGAGGTTTAATTTCGGTTCCTTGATCTTGTGTCAATAGCTCATCTCTCGTTTGGCTATCGGTAATTTCCGATAATAACTCCACATTTTCGCCTACACCTAGCACATAAATCCGTTCACCGATTTTAACTACTTGAACAGATTTATTTGCTCCTAGAGGTATGCCGCCAAGATTTCTCAACGCACTTACTTTTTGAAACAATTTATTTTTACTATTAATAAATTTAAGCACTAGATAGATAAGGCCAATTACAAATCCTAAAGAAATAACTAATTGAAAAATTAAGGTAGGCATTGATACCGACTCGCCACCAAGGCTTGGATTCTCTTGTTGGTTCTCATCACCACTTGGTTCATCCGTTATATCACTTGAAGGATCACTTGTGGGTTCTTTTTCTACCTCTGGAATCTTGAACATCTCATCGACCATTGCTGAAGCATGACTAATATCCGGAGTAAGGTTAATAATTATCAAGAACAGGCTTAGAAAGAAAAGACAAACTATTTTTTTAATCATGTTTACACCCTATTAATCTAAGGCTTTTTGAATGGCTTCTATAACTCTATCAGCTTGGAATGGTTTAACAATAAAGTCTTTCGCTCCTGCTTGAATCGCATCAATAACCATTGCTTGCTGACCCATTGCAGAACACATAATTACTTTTGCGTCCCCATTAATTTTTTTTATTTCTTTAAGTGCTGATATACCATCCATTTCCGGCATTGTAATATCCATTGTCACAAGATCTGGCGTTAATTCTTTATATTTATCAACTGCTTGCGCACCATCTTGCGCTTCCCCAACTACTTCAAAACCATTTTTCCCGAGAATATCCTTTATCATCATTCGCATAAATGCAGCATCATCAACTATTAAAATTCTTTTTGACATTGTAATCTCCCTTTCTTCTTACCTCAGTTTTTTTAGACGATCTGATTGACTAACAATATCTGTAACGCGAACCCCAAAGTTTTCATCAATTACAACAACTTCACCTTTTGCAATTAATTTATTGTTGACGTGAATATCGACAGGCTCTCCTGCAAGCTTATCTAATTCAACGATAGAACCAGATGATAGTTCCAATATATCTTTAACTGTCCGTTGGGTACGACCTAATTCAACCGTAACCTTCAAAGGAATATCAAGTAGCATATCTAAATTACGTTTCTCTGTTGCAGGTAAATTTAGTTCTTCAAAGCTTGAAAACTCAGCAGTTTGGACATGTGCATTCGGCTGTTGTGGTTGCCCTCCTACTTGTTTCGGAGTAGGGTCACTTGAATAAGCAGATTGTTGTTGTCCCATACTTGATTGGCTTGAAGCTTGAGGTGTCTCTTGTTTCATTGTCATATCTTCATGATCTTCTTCGGTAGTACTAGAACCACCTTGGTCACTAGGGTTCAACAATTCATCTACAAGACTCTTTGCAAATGATACTGGCAAAAGTTGCATAATATTAGAGTCAATTAAGTTACCAATCTTCAACTGAAACGATACTTTTATGAGAATGTTATCGTCCGGTATATATTTATTACCTTCGTCCTTCTTTACATCAAGTAAGGTGATTGCTGGTGGTGATATATCAACTCTTTTACTAAAGACAGTCGACATACTTGTTGCCGCAGTCCCCATCATTTGGTTCATCGCTTCTTGCACAGCACTTAAGTGAATTTCGGTAAGTTCATTTTCGCTCGCCTGACCTTCTCCACCTAACATTAAATCCGCAATGATGGAAGCATCGTTTTGTTTTAAAACAAATAGATTCACACCACTAAATCCCTCTGTATATTTAACTTCCACCCCTACATGTGGGTGTGGAAATTCATTTTCTAAAGCTTCTTTATCAATAACCGAAATGGTTGGTGTCGTAATATCAACTTTCTGGTTCAACAAAGTTGATAACGTTGTGGCAGAACTACCAAAAGATATGTTTCCGATTTCTCCTAGTGCATCTTGTTCCAATGAAGATAAGTAATCTTCAATAGAGGGAGGCTCGCTCACATGCTCTTCTTCGTCATTATCAACATTATTAAGTAAAGCATCGATTTCATCTTGGGATAACATACCATCATTCATCATCTTCGTTCCCCCCTTTTAATTCTTCTATTATTTGTACAGCAAGTTTTTGTTTCTTCTTACCAGGTTGAACTGAAAACATCGGTTCATCATCTACATAGAGCTGTATCGGTTGATCAATCGCCTGATCAAGTGGAATGATATCATTTTCATTAAGATGAAGTAATTCACTAAGATTAATGGTTGACTTTCCTAAAACCACTTTCATATCCAGTATGGCACTTTCTAAGCCCTTTGTAATATTTTCATATTCTTCTGGCTTCCTGTTCTTTGGCTTTTCTGTCTGCATCCAATAATGAACAGATAGCCTAGGAATAATTGGTTCCAATACAACATGCGGAATACAGATATTGATCATTCCACTACTCTCACCTATCGTTGTATTAAGCGATACGACAACTACTGTTTCATTTGGCGAGACTAATTGAAGAAATTGAGGGTTTACCTCAAATTCCTCTAATATCGGATCAATCTCTACAACAGACTCCCAAGCTTCTTGTAAATTATCTAGCGCTTTTTCAAACAACTGTGACATCAAGGTTGTTTCAATTTCTGTTAGATTCTCAATTTTATTGACACTACTTCCTTTTCCACCCAACATTCGATCTAACATTGCGTAAGCGATATTAGGATTGAATTCGAAAATAATACGTCCATCTAGCGGAGATACACTATATATATTTAATATTGTCATCGTTGGAATGGATCGAATAAACTCTTCATAAGGAATTTGATCGACAGATGCTACCGATATGTGCGTATATGTCCGTAATTGTGCAGAAAAATAAGTTGTTAATAATCTTGCAAAGTTTTCATGAATTCTAGAAATACTCCTAATTTGATCTTTAGAAAAACGGAGTGCTCGCTTGAAATCATACACTCTTACTTTTTTGTCATTCTCTTCTCTTTTTAATTGATTCGCATCCATTTCCCCTGATGAAAGAGCGGACAATAGAGCATCAATTTCATTTTGGGATAATACTTCTTCTGCCATATGTCTCACCTCCAATTAGGAGCATTCATTACTGGATGATTTTACTGATGATATAGACATCCGTAATATTTCCTTCCTCCATTAACCCATTTATTCCGGTCTTCATTTTATTTTCTAATTCAGAGATACCTGTCTTGAAATCTTTTTCCGTTAATTCTACGGATTCTTTAATGAACAGGTTTTTCACCTGAAACTCTCGCTTGGTTATCTCTTCTTTCCCTTTTTTACTATCAGCAACAATCTGGAATTGAATTTGCACAAAACTACCGTCGGCTAAGTCTGTTTGCATTTCTGCGGTTGTAACCGAATACTCTATCATTTCATCAATACTAAGATCTTTAGGTTCTTTTGCTTCACCATCTTTTGGCATATTTAGTACATATACTAGCGCGACAATACCCAAGATTGTAATAATAATTAGTACAATAACCATAGCTTTTAAAAGTTTAGGATTCATTCTTTTCACCTATTTCTTTTTGACATCCTTGTAAACCAATTTGTTGATAAAAATGGTTTATTTGTTCCACTACCTCTGATGCTGCTTCTCTCACAACTAACTTTTTACTATTCGTGAGTGTAATTGTTGTATCAGGAAGTGATTGAACTTGTTCTATATATAACGCATTCAGAATAAACGGATCTCCATTTAGCCTTGTTAAATCAATCATGAATGGTGGGAGCAAAGCTATGGTTTGCTTTACTCCCTACCTCCTTTAATTATCGTTTAAGATTTACTAACTCTTGTAAAATTTCATCCGAAGTAGTAATGATTCTAGTATTTGCTTGGAATCCACGTTGTGCTGTAATCATTTCTGTGAACTCTTCAGATAGGTCAACGTTGGACATTTCTAGCGCACCTGAAACGATCGTTGCAGTTCCCTCGGATTCAGGGACGATAAAGTCATACATAGTATCACGTGCGGAGTTTGCATTCGGATTAGCACCACCCGGAACTTGTCCTTGGGCATCTATGTTATTTGTCATCAAACCAGAGTTATCTGTTTCTTGATACGTATTGGAGCCTGTTTTTTCTAACCCACCAGGGTTAGAAAATTTAGCTAACAGTATTTGGCCCGCTTGTCTTACTTGTCCAGCTGCATCCACGTATGTTACTAATCCATTTCCTTGGATACTGAAACTTTGTGCGTTTTCTGGGATCTTTATTCTTCCTAGTACACTATCAAGTGTTCCAGCATAATCTCCATTTTGATCTTCTACATCTGCATTACCAAGAAGGAAAGAACCATTTGCATCAACAATGAACCCATCACTATCCAAATAAAAATTCCCCGATCTGGTGTAACTTAACGGGCTATTGGCAACATCGATTGCATCAACATTATTTATTTGATCATATTGTAAGTCTCTTCCTAAAACAAACATGCCATCACCCTCTAAAGACAAATCAAGCGTACGATTTGTTGTCTGTCTGTTCCCTTGAGTGTGAATTGTATCAATTGTCCCCATTTGAGAGCCAGTACCAACTTGCTTCGGGTTAATACCACCACGGACGTCAGTAGGTCCCTGAGCTCCTGCACTCGTTTGACTCATCATATCTTGAAACGTAATACGACCTTTTTTGAAACCAGCTGTGTTTACATTGGCGATATTATTACCAACTACATCTAACTTTGTTTGAAAATTTCTCATTCCTGAAATACCTGCATACATTGAACGTAACATGAGGCAACATTCCTTCCATTTTTAAGTTGTAGTAGCTACTTCATTCAGTCAGTAGCTTTGCGGCCTCCCTTTCAGGGTCCAGCCTAATCTAATAAAATTGTTCCGTTGATATTTGTGAAAATTCTGCTCGTTGCTTCTGATCGATCCATTGCAGTAACGACTGTATTATTCTTCGCACTAACAAGCAAAGCTGCGTTACTAAGAACGACTAAAGAGTCTGAAATTCCTTTTTGTTTTGCTTCAGCCACTTTTTCTGAGATCTTTTCCCACTGGGTATCCTCAATCGTTATATTTCTTTGTGCCAATCGTTCTTTCGCGTGTTTACTTATTTTAAGCTCCTGTACATCTGATAGTACATCCTTAAATGCCTTAGTTGGATGTTGTTTGGTAACTGTATTTGTCTTATTTGGTAAAAGTGCGTGCCTGTGTACTTGTTGGATTCGATGATCCATGTATCCACCTTCCTTTATGAAGTAGAAGGATTATTAATCTTTAACACTTCGCTTGTATATATTTTATTGCCGCTCGCTAATTCTAATATAGCCTCACCTTGTTTTTGACTTACTGCCACAACTGTGCTATTCACTTCCACTTTAGGACTGATATATTCACCAGTTTCTTCATTGATCTTATAATGAGTAACTTCCTTATCTATTAAATGGCTGTTTTGAATTACAGGTGAAACAGTTTGGTTTTGTACCAGTTGGCTAATCGATGATGACATGTTCATCATTTGTTCTAAGGAAGAAAAAGTAGCCATTTGCGAAATAAATTCTTTGTCTTCCATCGGATTCATAGGATCCTGGTTTTTCAATTGAGCCATCAGTATTTTTAAAAACTCTTCTTTCCCCAAACTAGAACTTGGTGCCTCTCTTGGTTGGTTGTTTAAATACAGAGAAGGATCTATTTTTGTCATGATTTCACCTAAACTTTCTCATTCATAAGTATTTGATGAAAACTCATCTCTTGTTCCAAATCATCATTTTCGGGTTGATGCTCTGAACTCTCGTGTCCGTGCTTCGAACCAGGTTGATCGGAACTAGATTGTTTTCCCTGCTGGTTTGTTTGTTGCTCTTGCTGTAGCATAGGTAATTCTTGTTTCTCAATGGTTACTTGATGCGGCGTAAACATGTGCCTCAACTGATGTAAATTACCCTCAAGCATTTCTTTCGCAGCTTGGGTCGTAGCAGTAATTTTGACGAGCATTTCTCCGTTCACCTGCGTTAATTGAACCATCACATCACCTAATTGTGCTGGGCGTATTCGCAGGAGTAACTGCTGTGCACCATTATTATTCTTATTAAAATTACTCGTTCTTATTGCTCTTTGGAATTCTTCCATCAATTGCTTCTCTGGTGCTTCACCAGAATTACTCGACTGATTTAAGTGAATGATATATTGCTCCACTTTCGACACAGAAGTTAATGGTGTTTGCATGTCAGTGGAAGTTGCTCCTCTTTGTTTCACTTGCATTGATTCTGTCTCATAATGGGATAATGCTTGTTTAATCCATTTAGAAGCATCATGTTGTGTAATAGAATTAGATTGCTTGTTTGTTATATCTTGTCCTTTACTTCTGTCTTGGTATAAGTTGATCAACTTACTCCAAATCAGTTGTTCTCTTGATGAATCCTTTGATGAATTTAACTCGTTCCGTAATCCCATTGTATTTTCCACAGATGGAACTTGTCTTAATTGTCTTGCTTGTTCTATCAGTTGATCAAACTTCGACTCTTCTACCTGGTTCATTGTTATTGCCAACTTAGTAGTTGGAATCAACTGTTTTACATGTAGTATGTTTTCTTCTACTAACTTTAATGGCTTTTCTAAATCAGATTTGATTTCAAAAAAGATTTGATTATTCTGCATTTTTTTAGAGATTAGTAGTTGTCCGTATTCTTCAGGATTCACTTTTACAAGTACAAGGTCGTTTACTTTCTCATCATCAACAAATAGATCCTGTATGATTTTTGCAATTTTCGTAGCAAATTTATGTTCCACTTCCTCTTGATTACCATCTAAACTTAACTCAATCTCTGTTAGTTTAGTAGTTTGGCCAGTGAATGTTGGATAAGCCTCCGTTATACGATTTAGGCCTTTTAGAAGATCAGCAATCTTAACTGTCGTATTGGGTTGGAAGTCCATCCTCTCTATTTCGTCTTGATTACCACCAAAACGCAACTCATTTCCTGCTATTTTAGTAGTTTGGTCTGAGGATGTTGGATAAGCCTCCGTTATACGATTGACCCATTTTGAAACATCAGCAATTGTAACTGTCGCATTAGATGCATAAGTTTGTTTGGATTGAAAGTCTATCCGCTTTTGATAATTATCCAGTAACTTCATCCAAATGGATTGTTCTCTAGGCAGTAACTCATCTAGTGTTGAGTCAAGAAAAGGATTTAACTTAGACTTTTCAGATAGATTTGTCCACTGTTCCAATAGTTTGAGCACTTTTCTTTTATCTTCTTTGGATAAGGGTTGATTTGGATCGGCAAAAAGTTCTCTTACCTTCGCCCATAACCCTTTAAAATCACTCAAAACTTCTTCATGCTTTATTGCTTGCTTATTTTCTAGTTCTCTCAGTACAGTACTCTCACCATCTGAACCAAATGCCTCTGTCCACTGTTCCAGTAGCTCTACGATTTTCTGTACTTCTTCTACCGTAATAGACTGGCTACTTATGTTAGCTAGTACCCCTTCCACTTCTGACCAAAGTTTATTGATGTCAACTTGATTCATTTTAAGTGAATTATCATTACTTTCACTAATCTGGTTTGCATTCTCCATTTCGTTAACGAAATTAATATCCACGACCCGCTCTGCCTTTGCTAGTTCTTGTCCACTTTGTGAAAGTACCGCCTGTTTTACATTTTCTAAATGAAGAGCTTCCATGGTTTCCATTTCGTTCAAAGACAGTTCAGGATTTAACTTACTAATAATTGTCCCTAATGATAAGTGAATTTTTGATTCGTTAGAACCTAATTGTGTATGTTGTTGATTCATGGGCAGCCCAGTTTTAGTCATCATGTTCTTATTCACTTTAAGTACTTCATCGAAGAAATGTGAACCTTGTACTTGGTTTGATTTGTTTACCTTTTGACTTGCAAAAGCAGGTGGTGCAACTATACTTATTTCCACGCTTTATCACCTCCTTTCAAGATACAAAGAATTATTCTAATAATAAATTAGTAATCGATGCAGCTAATTCTGGATCCAAAGCCCCTAGCAAAGCTGCTTTTTCTTTTGTTGGTAAACTTTTGACGATGGATGCCGCCATCTCCGTATCTAAATTCGAAATAATTGGAGCTGCTGCTTCTGGTTCCATTCCTTTAAAAGCAGTTGTTACTTCGGATAATGCATCAGCCTTTTCCTGCTTTCCTGTTTCCAGTTCCTTCAATTGATTCGTTATCTTCGTTACTTCTTGATTCAATTCGTCGATTTCTGCATCTTTTGTTACAACTTCTGCTGTTAGTTGATCAATTTCCGCATCTTTTGTACGAATATCATTTTCAAGTAATTCTATCTTATTCTCTTCCACTTTCTCTTCTTCTGTCGTCACAACATTGGATAAAAATGGTATATGGTTTGCGAATTCCTTTGTTTTACCGATAACATTTACACCCATAAAAGATAAAATAATAATGGCTAGCGTAAGTGCAAATATTAAAGGAATAATGATCACTACGATCCATTGAAATGGTCCGGCTTTCTTTGGCTCGTGCTCCATTGTATGTTGTGCCATAAACTCACCTGTCCCTGTTATTTAAAAACTGCATTATGGACGTCTCATCCATTAGTTTTGTTTCTTCTGCCTTTTGAAGTTCAATTCGTTTTTTTTCTTTTCGTTCAATTAGTTTTTCATACTTCTTCACTTCAATATGGGTAGCAGTCAATTGTTTCTGTTTCATTTCCATGTTATTTCGGGCCTTCTTTACTGACATTTCTAACTGCCTTATGTTTTCTTTAATCTTTTCGATATACGTATAATGTGTTGTTAAAGTTGAAACCGAACTAGTACTTCCCAGTGAAAGACTGTACTCTCTTTCCACCTTTTCTTTCTTTCTTAACAAGTGGTATAACTGAGTTG
This sequence comes from Aquibacillus koreensis, assembly GCF_025154055.1. Classification (GTDB taxonomy): domain Bacteria; phylum Bacillota; class Bacilli; order Bacillales; family Amphibacillaceae; genus Aquibacillus_C; species Aquibacillus_C koreensis. The sequence continues at coordinate 31,766 of NZ_JAOALK010000008.1, read as the reverse complement.
CAAACTCTTCAAAACTATCTACAGAGTCTTTATAAGCCATTTGCGCATCATTTTTTTCTCGTTCTCGTAACCCTAATATCTTTTGGAAGGTTTCCGCGCTCGCCATTACCCAACACTCCCACCAATTACATTTTCTAATTGTTGCAGTGCTTGCTCCCTTGAAACTTGCTCATCTACATCTTGCTTTAGAAAGTTAATCATTTTCGGGTGTAATAAGATTGACTGATCTATTTCTTTACTTGCCCCTCTTTTATAAGCACCTATTTGAATCAATTCATAACTTTCCTCATACGTTGACAAGACAGACCTTGCTACCTGTGCCAACTGTTGATCTCTTGGTACCGTTATTTGGGGCATTACTCTACTTACAGATTTCAGTACATTAATAGCAGGGAATTGCCCTTGTTCTGCTAGTTTTCTATCTAACACAATATGTCCGTCTAGAATTCCACGTACAGTATCTGCTATGGGTTCATTCAAATCATCCCCATCAACGAGAACAGTATAGAAAGCTGTAATTGTGCCTTTGTCACTCGTACCTGTTCGCTCCAAAAGTTTAGGAAGAATCGCAAAGACAGATGGTGGGTAGCCTTTTGTAGTTGGTGGCTCTCCAGTTGCTAAGCCAATTTCTCGTTGCGCCATCGCTACACGTGTCACAGAATCCATCATAAGATTGACATTATAGCCTTGATCTCTAAAATATTCACTAATAGCGGTTGCGGTATAAGCTCCTTTTATACGCATTAGTGCAGGCTGATCAGATGTAGCAACGACAATGATTGATCTTTTCAATCCTTCTTCTCCAAGATCTTTTTCAATAAATTCACGTACTTCACGACCACGTTCTCCGATTAATGCAATAACATTAATATCTGCATCACTATTTCGAGCAATCATACCTAGCAATGTACTTTTACCTACTCCACTTCCAGCAAAAATACCAACACGTTGACCTTTTCCAATTGTTAATAGTGTATCAATTGACCGTACCCCTATTTGAATTGGTTCTAAGATTCTTGGCCTTGCGAGAGGGTTTGGTGGAGATTGTTCCGTTGGATAGCTTGTAAGCCCTTTTGGTAATGTCATGCCATCAAGGGAATTGCCAACTGAATCAATTACTTTCCCAATTAACCCTCTCCCCACTTTTACTGTTAAAGGTTGGTCCGTTGCTTCCACTAAACATCCCGGTCCAATTTCTTTAATTACTGTGTAGGGCATAAGTAAAACTTTTTGTTCATTAAATCCCACCACTTCTGCTAGGATTTTCGACTTGCTCTTTGTATGAATAAAGCAAACATCACCTATACTTGCTTCTGGTCCTTGTGATTCAATCATGAGACCAATAACCCTTTGTATTTTACCGTAGCGCTTATACGTATCGATCCGATCAATTTCTTTCAAGTAATTAACTATGTTCATGTCCTACCTCCCTAGAGAGATGGAAAAGTTTATTTCGCAATTCTTGAAGTTGACTATCCAAGCTAGCATCAATCTTCCCAAAAGGTGTCTCTATAATACAACTACCTCTTTGAAGTTCATGGTCTGGATAGATGGAGAATTCTGTTTTAGAGCTTACTATATTCTCTAGTTCATCCTTGTGTTGAAACATAACTTGATAGTCTTCAGGGTGAGCAGTAATCTGCACGGAATGTTGTTCTTTTACTTCCTTCAAGACATCTTTTACAATGTGTAGAAAGTGTTCTGATTCTTCAATACTATGGTGCATAATTTTTGATGCCGCTTTTAGAGCCAGTTGCAAAACTTCTTCTTCACTTTGCTCAAGTTTTAAGTGATAGTCTTTCTTTGCTAGATTTATCGTCGATCTAGCTTGTTCAATTAGCTCCTTGTGCTTTTCTATACTCTCATTTCTTCCAAGTTCAAATCCTTCTTGATAGCCTGTTTGTTTGGCATTTTCCATCAGGTGATTTTTTTCTTTTTCCCATTGTTCTCGTTCGATTGCAACTTGTTGTCTTGCTTGTTCTAGTATGTGATCTGCTTCTTCTCTAACTTGTGCTAATTGTTGTTTTGCTTGCTCTAATTTAGCTTTCAGTTGCGATAACTCATCAACAGGATCTTCTTGACCTATGGGAGTGTTTTTAGAAATAACAGGCTTGATACTAATTATTTTCCTTTGAGACAACGGATCATCATATCTATAAACACTAGACAATGATATCGTCACCCCCGCCACGAGCAATTACAATTTCCCCAACCTCTTCTAGTCGACGGATTACCGATACAATTCTTGTTTGAGATTCTTCTACATCTCGCAAGCGTACTGGACCCATGAATTCCATTTCTTCTTTAAAGGTTTCTGCCATTCTCGTAGACATATTTTTAAATACTACATCTCTTACCTCTTCACTAGCAACTTTCAATGAAAGGCGGAGATCATCATTTTCAACTTCTCTAATCACGCGTTGAATTGCACGATTATCCAATGTGACTATATCTTCAAATACAAACATTCGCTTCTTAATTTCTTCTGCTAGCTCTGGGTCCTGTATTTCTAATGCATCCAATATCGTTCTTTCTGTACTTCTATCCACACCGTTTAGCACTTCTACTACTGCTTGAATACCACCCGTTTGTGTATAATCTTGTGTAACAGTAGTAGATAGCTTTCTTTCAAGTACTTGTTCAACTTCATGTATAATTTCAGGTGATGTAGAATCCATCACAGCAATTCGCTTTGCGATATCTGCTTGTAACTCTTGTGGTAATTCAGATAATATCTGACCTGCTTGATCTGCATCCAGATAAGATAGCACAAGTGCAATTGTTTGTGGATGCTCGTTTTGTATAAAGTTTAATATTTGCGTAGGTTCCGCTTTTCTAGCAAAGTCAAAAGGCTTCACTTGTAAAGATGATGTTAGTCGAGTAATGATTTCTGTAGCCTGCTCAGATCCTAATGCCTTCTCAAGGATGGACTTTGCATAATTAATTCCACCTTGAGAAATGTAATCTTGTGCTAATGCTAGTTGATGAAATTGATCTAATATATCCTCTTTTTGGTCAGGATCGACTTTTTTAACAGAAGAGATTTCTAACGTTAATTTTTCGATTTCTTCTTCACTAAGGTGTTTATAAATATTTGCTGATGCATCAGGACCTAATGAAATCATAAGAATAGCCGCTTTTTGTTTCCCTGTTAATACATCTTTGTGCCTTACCATAAAGGTTTCCCCCTAGTCATCTGCAATCCAACTTCGTATTAATTTAGCAAAATCTTCTGGCTTTTGCTGAGCCATTCTTTCTAGTTGCTTCTTTTTAATACCTGTTTCCGTTTCTTGCTTGTTATCTATATCAGGAACATCATTCATAACAACATTCGGTGTTTCTTCTAACGCAAATTCTTCTTCGATCGTTTCTGATTTTTTACGTTTTCTTAGCGCTATGATTAAACCAATAATTGCTAAAATCAACAAACCACCAATAACATAAGTCCAAAACGGGATAATAGGTACTGTCGGTGCAGCTGCACTTTGTCTTCCATTAAACTCTTGAAACACGATAGAAACCTTTTCGTCTGGCACAACATCCCCATACGATTTATCGATCGAAGTTGTAACAATTGAATCTAAAATAGAAGCTATTCCTTCTTCCACTTGCATTTGCTCCTGTTGCGTTAAATATTGCACTTCATTAGCTTCTTCAACCGGTTCTTTTGTATTATCAACAGCAACCTGAATTCCTAGATCTCGTATTTTATATTTACTTTCTACAATTTCTCTCTGAATACGATTAAACTCATTATTAATTGATTCCTTTACCATTTCGTAATCGCCAGTACCATTTTCGTCTGCTGCCGGATAATTTGGGACATCTCCATCTCCAACTCCACCCTCTGCAGCTTCTGCACCAGTTCCGGTGTATGCTTCTGTGACTCTTTCCACACTAACTGGTAACCCTTGCATATTTTCTTCATCAACTGGTTCTACTATCTCTTCAATTCTATTTTCCTGTGTAAAATCAATATCTGCTGTAACGGATGCTATGACCTTATCATTCCCAATCATTGTGCCAATCATCTGTTGAATTCTTCTTTGTAAATCCCTCTCCACATCACGTTTTATCGCTTGTTGTGACGCATATGCGTCACCACTTGCAAAAGAATTTGAATTATTTAAGTCAAAATACTCAAAATTTTGGTTCATGATGACGATATTATCAGTAGGAAGGTTTGGAACGGTTTTTGAAACTAAATGGTATAGTGCCTTTATTTGACTTTCATTAATCTGATACCCTGGCTGCGTTTCAATCACGATAGAGGCTGAAGCTTCTTCTTCCCGGTCGCTTAAAAACACTGGGGTCTGAGGTTTATTTAGCATGACACTCGCATCTTGAATACCGTTAATACTTTTAATTAAGTTGGCTAATTCTGTTTGCATAGCGTCAAGTTTCATCACTTCAAACTCGTTATCTGTCATCCCCCAAGATGCATTCTGGCTAAAGAAAGAATAATCTACATTCCCACTATCCGGGAGACCTTGGGCAGCTAAGTCAACGAGGAGTGTATCTACTTGTTCACTTGGTACACTTAAAGTCGTACCAGCATTAGATAATTCATACTTGACACCTCTAGCGTCTAGTTCAGCTTTAATTTGTCCTACTTCTTGGAGAGACAAATTACTATAAAGAGGTACCATTTTTGCATGATTAGTAAGAAAACTACCTCCAACGATTAACAAAAGAAACAAAAATATAAGACCGATGAACAATCCTTTTTGTGCTTTTGATCTTGTAGTCCAGTAATTTTTTATTTTTTCTCTGTATAAATCAAATCTTTGTTTCATCTTTTGCCTCCAACACAAGCATACGATTTTCTAGGAAGCTATGTTTTTATCTCCCTACACTTGCATTCTCATTATTTCATTGTAAGCGTCGATTGCTTTGCGTTGAATTTCAACAGCTGTCTGAAGGGCAACGCTTGATTTTTGCGATGCAATCATAACATCATGCAAATCAGTTATTTCGCCCTTTGCTAAAGCTTCGGTTTGCTTATCTGAATGCATTTGAACTTCATTCAATTTTTCTATGGCGCCTTTCAAACTTTGGGAAAAATTCTGTTGTGCTTCAGCTACAGAAGTTTTTCGTGTTTGCGTTCCTAACATGGATAAGGAAGGTTGTTGAAGGGTAGTTAATCTATTTATCTCCATTTAATTTCACCTCTTATTTTCCAATCTCAAGGGCTTTTAGTAACATGCTTTTCGTTGCGTTCATTGCAGTAACATTCGCTTCGTATGATCTAGTCGAACTCATTAAATCAACCATTTCTTTTAGCGGGTCAACATTAGGTAATTCAACATAGCCATCTGGACCTGCGTCAGGATGGTTTGGGTTATAAACTAATTGAAATGGTTCCTCGTCTTCTGAAATTTCACTCACACGAACTCCGTTACCTGCATGATTATTATGTAGGTTTGAAGCTCTGTTTAAGAAGGTAGAAAAAGGCTGACCCTTTGTTTCAAGTACAACCATTTTACGGCGATATGGTTCATATTCACCATTTTCGTTCACGGTTGCTCTTGTAGCTTCTGCGTTTGCAATATTAGATGAAATAACATCCATACGTAACCTTTGCGCAGTTAGTGCACTAGCACTGGTGTTAAGTGATTGAAAAATACTCATACTTATCTACCTCCCTTTATAACAGTATTAAGGCTATTAAACTTGCCATTTATACGATCAATTAAAGCCTGATAATAAATTTGATTTTCTGCAAGTTCTGTCATCTGCTTATCAATGTCTACGTTATTTCCATTATGATTAAAGGAAGTGCTTTGGTCAGTCACCACTCTAAATGGACTTTTTGAAAGACTAGTAGAATCAAATGATACGTGTTTAGGGTGGGTTCTTTTCGCTTGAAATGTATGATCTACTTGTTGGTTTAAAACATTTTTAAACGATACTTTCTTCGCTTTATAGTTTGCTGTATCTACATTTGCTATATTATTTGCAATGGTTTGATTCTTTAATGTAGCATAATCAATCGAATTTTCTAATTTACTAATAGTACCTCCAAATAAAGACACAAAAATACCTCCTATCCTCTCAAAACGGACAAAAAACGCCTATCTTTATCGAATATTGTAAATTAAATACGATAACGTGTCTATGAAATTTAGACAGAATCTAACTTTAGTTGCTATTTATTTCACCTTTTAGTCAAGGAATAAGCAAAAAGGACTATGTTTAAGACTAATTTTGTCGAAATTAGTCGCGAGGGTATGGTTTATTATCGCACAACTAGAAATTATTTTAAATGCTACAATGAAAAAAGAGTGATTAAAATTTTTGGAAATTAAAAAGGTACTCCATAAACTGGAAGTACCTTTGAATCGTTTTATTTTGTTTTTAATTTTTGTAATTCAACCAAAAACTTGTTATTAAGTACTTTGATATACGTACCTTTCATACCAAGAGATCTTGATTCGATAACACCCGCACTTTCAAGCTTTCTTAATGCATTAACGATTACGGAACGAGTAATTCCCACTCTATCGGCAATTTTGCTCGCTACCAATAACCCCTCATTGCCATCAAGTTCTTCAAAGATATGCTCAATCGCTTCTAATTCACTGTAAGATAATGAACTGATTGCCATCTGAACAACCGCTTTACTTCTTGCTTCCATTTCAATTTCTTCCGTCTTTTCATGTAGTATTTCCATCCCAACCACAGTTGCACCATATTCGGCTAAAAGTAGATCATCATTATTGAAACTTTCCGTTAAGCGACTTAAAACTAGTGTGCCTAATCGTTCTCCACCACCGATAATCGGAACAATGGTAGTTAATCCGTTTGTAAACAGTTCTTTATTCTCTACTGGGAAAGCAGTAAATTTACTTTCAATATCAAGATTAGCAGTTGTTTCCTGGATCGAAAATAAACTATTTGTGTATTCTTCAGGAAATTGTCTTTCCTCCAGCATAGACTTCATACGTTCATTTTCAATTTGCTGATTAATTGCAAAACCTAATAACTTCCCTCTTCTACTTACTACAAACACGTTACCTGTAATTGTGTCGCTCAGTGTTGCTGCCATTTCATTGAAATTCACTGACTTTCCTGTTGCCTTTTGTAACATTGAGTTAATTTTTCTTGCGCGATCTAATAATTCCATGTTGCTCCTCCAATTCGAATATCATTATAAAATGTATTGGCTTAAGTCTTTGTTTTTAGCAATAGAGCTTAGCTTTTCATCTACATAATTTTCTGTTATTTCAATAGATCCCATCGCTATATCCGATGCTTCGAACGATAAATCTTCTAGTAGTTTCTCTAATATCGTGTGTAATCTTCTGGCACCAATGTTATCTGTTTCTTGATTTACCTGATAAGCTACTTCTGCAAGTTTGGTGACAGCGTCTTCTGTAAAGGTAACCTTTACTCCTTCTGTTTCCAACAAGGCTGTATATTGTTTAAGTAATGCGTTTGATGGCTCCACTAATATCTTCTTGAAATCATCAATGGATAATTTCTCAAACTCAACTCTAATTGGAAATCTACCTTGTAATTCTGGTATTAAATCCGAAGGTTTTGCCATATGAAAAGCTCCTGCAGCAATAAAAAGTATATGATCTGTCTTTACTGGACCATGCTTGGTAACAACGGTGGAACCCTCTACGATTGGCAAAATATCACGTTGAACACCTTCTCTAGATACGTTCGCTGACTGTTCACTTTTACCTGCAACTTTATCTATTTCATCAATAAACACTATACCAGATTGTTCTACCTTTTCTACTGCTTCTTGGGTAACCTCATCCATGTCAATTAACTTTTGTGCTTCTTGTTGCGTCAAAATCTTTCTTGCTTCAGATACAGGTAGCTTCCGTTTCTTTTTCTTCTTTGGCATGAGTTGACCAAATGCATCTTGCATATTCATTCCCATTTGTTCCATACCCGAACCCTGTAACATATCAAACATGGAGGATGATTGTTCATCTACTTCAATAGTAACAATCTTATCTTCTAATTCACCTAACGCTAATTGATGTCCAACACGTTTACGTTTTGTTTCTATTTCCTGTTTATCGGGATCTTGTTCTTGCGTTTGATCATCCTCATCTTGTTGTGGTGAAAAAAACATTTCTAAGGGATTTTTAAAAGAATTTTGTTTTTTCTCTTTTGGAACAATAATCTCAACTAAACGTTTATTTGCTAAATCACTAGCACGCTCCATAACCCCACTCATCTTTTCTTCCTTTACCAAACGCATTGCCATTTCTACTAAGTCACGAATCATTGACTCTACATCACGGCCTACATATCCAACCTCCGTAAACTTAGTAGCCTCAACTTTTACAAAGGGAGCGCCAACAAGCTTCGCAAGTCGTCTAGCCACTTCTGTCTTCCCAACACCAGTAGGACCAATCATTAATATATTTTTAGGCACGATCTCTTCACGCATATTTTCTTCTAGCTTCAACCGACGATATCTATTTCTAAGCGCTATCGCAACAGACTTTTTTGCATTAACTTGACCTATAATATATTTATCTAATTGTGCAACAATTTGCTTTGGTGTCATATTAATGGACATAACTAATCCTCCTCCATTTATTCAATGACTTCTAAGGTGATTTGGTCATTTGTAAACACACAAATTTCTCCAGCAATATCTAAAGATGCTTGCGCAATCTCCTTAGCTGACAAGTGCTTTGCATAGTTTTTTAGAGCTCTGCCTGCACTTAATGCGTAATTACCTCCTGATCCAATAGCTAATATTCCGTCATCTGGTTCAATTACTTCTCCAGTTCCGGATACTAATAACATCTCATCCTTATTCATCACGATTAGCATCGCTTCTAATTTACGAAGCACTTTGTCACTTCTCCACTCTTTCGCTAATTCTACGGCTGCTCTTGATAGATTCCCATTATAGGCTTCTAATTTTCCTTCAAATTTTTCAAACAAAGTGAATGCATCTGCCACGGAACCTGCAAAACCAGCCAACACTTGCCCTTTGAATAACCTTCTAACCTTTTTCGCTTTATGCTTCATTACTACAGCGTTACCTAGCGTAACTTGCCCATCACCACTCATTGCACATTGACCATTGTGCCTAATCGCAAATATTGTTGTTGCATGAAATTCTTGGTTCACTTTCCCACCCCATTTCAATTATTCCCGTTTGTAGCACGGGGATGGCTATTTCTATATATATTACGTAAGTGATCCTTTGTCACATGCGTGTAAATTTGTGTAGAGGATAAATGTTCATGGCCTAGTAACTCTTGGACCACTCTAAGGTCTGCACCCTCATTAAGCATATGGGTAGCAAATGTATGCCTTAACTTATGTGGATGAATGTCTACAGTTAAGGCGGATTTCTCAACGAGTTTATTTAAGATCAATCGTACACCCCTTTCAGATAAGGGATTTCCTTTTGCATTTAAAAATAAAGCGTTATTATTAACCTTAGCCTTTCCAAGTAAATAGGAACGACCGTTTTCTATGTATTTAGTCAGAGCGTTTTCTGCGTAACTTCCAAATGGCAAATATCGATCTTTCCTACCCTTTCCTGTAACTAAAACAATTCCTAAGTCAAAGTCAATATCTTCAAGGTAGATTCCGACACACTCACTTACTCTTATACCTGTTGCATATAATAGTTCTAATATTGCTTGGTTTCGTTGACCTAATGGTGAGTTTAGGTCACTAATTGTAAAAAGTTTTTCCATCTCCTCTGCGTAGAAGAATGAGGGTATCTCATGAACAGGTTTAGGTGTATGAACATGCAAAAAAGGATTGTATTTTACAAATTCTTCTCTTATCATAAACTTGTAAAAACTCCGAAGAGATGCAAGCTTCCTTGAAATAGTCCTTCTAGAATAATTGTCCCGATGTAAATTAGTTAGATAGATTCGAATAAGCTGTTCATTTATTTGACCAAACTCATTAACTCCTTCATTACAAATGAATGTATAAAAAGAATGTAAATCCCTTAAATAATTCTTTAAAGTATGCATGGAGGCATTTCGTTCAATTTGCAAGTATTCCATAAACTGTTGCCGATATTCATTGAATTGTTGCAACATTCCACCCCTCATCTAAAGGCGTATAAATCTTAACATACATTAATCGTTACATGCAATGAATTAACAAAATTGTAACAAAATTCTGAATCGTTACTACTTCTTTTAAATCTTATGGTCTGAAACATCACTGTCAAGTAAAAATACTTACTGAAGGGAAATTATAGCTTTAAGATAAAAAATTGTCAATAGAAATTATTTTTCGAATTTTTACTTTGACTTAAGCAAGGCAACCTCCTGCATCGCTGATTTGATTTTATTAGTATTTACATATATTTTCCTATTTATTACTCATTTTTCAAAATTTTTGAATAAATAAAAAAACATCTACCTCTAAAAATAAAAGTAGATGTTTTTTAAAACTAACTTTGTTGTTCTTCTTTATAGTCACATGCCGTACATTGAATCTGCGTACCTTTTTTAGACTTTTTCTCAACCAATAAACTGCTACATTTTGGACAAGGCCTAGAGATTGGTTTATCCCAAGAAAGAAATTCACATTCCGGATAGTTATCACATCCGTAAAAAGTACGACGCTTTTTCGTTTTTCTTTCTACAACATTTCCTTCTTTACAGCTCGGACACTTCACACCAATTTCTTTTAAGATTGGCTTTGTGTTTCTGCATTCTGGAAAGTTTGAACACGCCAGAAACTTCCCATATCTCCCCATCTTATAAACCATTTCATGTCCACAATTTTCACAGTCAATTCCAGCAGGCTCATCTCTAATCTCAACTTTTTCCATTTCTTTCTCTGCTTTTTCTAAGCGTTTATCAAAGCCTTGGTAGAATCCATCTATGATTTTAACCCATTCTGTTTTACCTTCCTCTACTGCGTCTAGATCACCTTCCATTTTTACGGTGAAATCAACATCAATAATTTCTGGGAAGAACTCTCTAATTAGGTCTAAAACAATTTCTCCTAACTCGGTAGGGACAAAACGTTTGTTATCTAGTGTTACATACCCACGTCTCTGTATGGTATCTAATGTTGGTGCATAAGTAGAAGGACGCCCAATCCCCTGTTCTTCTAGTGTCTTTACCAATCTAGCCTCTGTGTATCTCGGCGGAGGTTGTGTGAAATGTTGATTTGGATCGATTTGTTTCGCTTCCACGAACATACCTTCCTCTAGTTCTGGAAGCATCTTGTCTTCTTCTTTTGTAGTATCATCCGTTCCTTCAATATATACTTTCATAAAACCTTTAAATTTCAAAACGGAGCCTGAAGCTCTAAACTCAACACCCTCATTCATCAAATGTGCAGTTACAGTATCCATAATTGCTGGTGCCATCTGACTTGCCGCAAAACGATCCCAAATCAATTTATATAATCGATATTGATCTCGAGATAGGATGCTCTTAAGTGATTTTGGATCACGATGTACGGATGTTGGTCGGATTGCTTCGTGTGCATCTTGTGCACCTTCTGCTTTTTTACTCGGTTTTGATGTGCCTAAGTATTCTTTTCCATAATGCTCAGTAATATATTCACTCGCTTCTTTTTTCGCTGTATCAGAGATTCTTGTGGAATCTGTACGCATATACGTTATTAAACCCGTAATGCCGCCTTCTTTTTTACCTAAATCGATACCTTCATATAATTGCTGTGCTACCATCATTGTTTTTCTAGCACGGAAATTTAGCTTTCTAGCTGCCTCTTGTTGAAGAGAAGACGTAATAAATGGAGCAGAAGGATTTCTTTTTCTTTCTCGTTTATTTACTTTCTCTACTTTAAATTGAGAACCTTTCATCGTATTAAGTATTTGATCAACATCATCTTTATTCCCAAGACTTTTTTTCTTTCCATCAATATTGTGAAAAGATCCTTTAAATTCTTCTTTATCTTTCAAAAATGTACCATCTATTGACCAGTACTCTTCCGGTTTAAAGTTCTCTATTTCTCTTTCTCTATCGATAATCATTTTCACAGCAACGGATTGAACTCGGCCAGCACTTAGTCCCTTTTTTACTTTTTTCCATAATAAAGGACTAATATTATACCCTACCAATCGATCGAGAATCCTTCTAGCTTGTTGCGCGTCGACTAAATTCATGTCAATCTTTCTTGGATGCTTAAATGACTCTTTTATTGCGTCCTTTGTTATTTCATTAAATACGACACGACATTCTGATGTGTCATCAATATTCAAGCTATGCGCTAAATGCCAAGCAATAGCTTCCCCTTCTCTATCGGGGTCGGCCGCGAGATAGACTTTTTTAACTTTTTTTGCTGCCGTTTTTAATTCTTTTAATACAGGGCCTTTTCCACGTATCGTAATGTACTTAGGCTCATATTCCTCTTCAACATTAACGCCCATTTGACTCTTTGGTAAATCTCTAATATGCCCCATAGATGCTTTTACTTTATATTTTTTCCCTAAATATCTTTCTATGGTCTTTGCTTTTGCTGGAGATTCCACAATTACAAGATAATCTGCCATATGTTTTCCTCCCAAGAGGTTAATCAAATATTCTTTCCATTTATAAAAAAGAATGAAACAATTCCAGTTTCTACATGTATTAACTTAATATAGTTGATAAATCTTCCCTATTATTAAATACATCCTATTGTTTTGTCAAACCTGCAACTAATTATTCATATGATTTGCAAGATAGTTTTCCTTATTATCTGACAAAAAACGACACCATTTCACTTCATTTTCATGCCATTCCTCTAAAATATCATAGGTACTTTGTACTAATTTAGCACCATCTTGAATCATTTTGTGACATCCACTCGTTTGCTCAAAAAGTATAGATCCTGGAACAGCAAATACATCTCGACCTTGTTCCAACGCTTGATCAACGGTTATGAGTGAGCCGCTTTTCTCTTTTGCTTCTATAACTATCGTACCGATTCCTAATCCACTTATTATTCTATTTCTTTCTGGAAAGTGATATCTCTTCGGAGGAGTTTGTGGAGGATATTCTGAAATAACTAATTGATTTTTTATTAATGCTTTAAACAAAAGTTGGTGTTGACTTGGATATATATGGTTAAAACCACTACCAATGACCGCAATTGTCTTACCGTTATTTTCTTCTGCTAATTGATGAGCTATCCCATCTATACCTAAAGCCATTCCACTTACAATAATCCACCCTTCTTTAATAAGCGGAAGGAGAATATGATTCATTTTCTGTCTCGCTTCACAACTAGGGTTTCTAGTACCAACGACGCTTAAAGTTGGCAATTGATAAAGCAATGATGGATTACCAAGCATATAGAGCACATAAGGAGGATCTGGTATGCTTCGAAGCAAAGGAGGATAAGATGGGTCCAAAACCGTACTAATGTGGTACCGGTGTTCATCTTGGATAATCGATTGGATGATTCGGGTATTATGTAAATCATGAAATAGTTGAAGTGCACGACTAAAAGGGATTTGATAAAGGTGGGATAAGTCATTTGCAGATCGATCATATAAGCTTTCCAATTTGGGGTCTCTCTCTAGTATTTTCCTCATTAATGGTCGAGTTATAGCGTTTGATCGATGTAAATGGATCAACCTCATTCTAGTACTTTTCAAATAATATCACTCCTTATGATAGAATGGTGGGCTGACGCTTACTGTCAGTCAGCCCACCATTCTTATGCTAAATGTATAGCGCTTTTGAATTAATGTGTTTTACACTTATCATGAAGTCCTTTTTCTTTAAGTACTCCTATCAAAGTTTCACCCATAACAGATGGGGTATCAGCTACTTCAATACCGCATGCATTCATTACTTTAATCTTATCAGCAGCTGTACCCTTACCACCAGATATGATAGCACCAGCGTGTCCCATACGTTTACCTGGAGGTGCAGTTGCTCCACCAATAAAGCCTACAACAGGCTTTGTCATATTAGCTTTTACCCATTCAGCAGCTTCTTCCTCAGCAGTACCACCGATTTCTCCGATCATCATAACCGCTTCTGTTTCAGGATCTTCATTAAATGCTTTTAATACATCAATGAAGTCTGTACCATTTACCGGGTCTCCACCAATACCAACAGCGGTAGACTGACCAAATCCTGCTTCAGATAACTGGTGAACCGCTTCATAAGTTAATGTACCAGAACGTGATACTACACCAATATGCCCCTTTTTGTGAATGTATCCTGGCATGATACCTATCTTACATTCCTCAGGCGTAATAACACCCGGACAATTCGGACCTACTAACCTTGTTTTCTTACCTTCCATATATCGTTTTACTTTTAACATATCCATGACAGGGATATGCTCTGTAATACAGATTACTAAATCCATTTCTGCATCAACCGCTTCCATAATTGCATCTGCAGCAAATGGGGCCGGAACATAGATTACAGAGGCATTTGCACCAGTTTGATCAACTGCATCTTTCACAGTATCAAATACAGGAACGCCTTCCACTTCCGTTCCGCCCTTTTTAGGTGTTACGCCTCCAACAATTTTCGTACCGTATTCTAGCATTTGTTTTGTATGAAAAAGAGCAGTTGAACCAGTAATACCTTGAACAATGACTTTCGTATCTTTATTTATAAAAACACTCATGAATGTCCGTCCTCCCTTTTTATCGACTATGAAGTTGTTAGGATTTCTCGTGAATCCTATCAGGTGACTTATTCTTATTTAACTAAGGAAACGATTTTTTCTGCACCATCTGCCATTGATTCTGCAGCTGTTATGTTTAACCCAGATTCAGCAAGGATCTTCTTACCTAAGTCCACATTCGTTCCTTCTAGACGCACAACTAAAGGTATTTCTAGACCTACTTGTTTCGTAGCTTGTACTACACCTTCTGCAATGACGTCACATTTCATAATTCCACCAAAGATATTAACTAAAATACCTTTAACATTTGAATCTGACAAAATAATTTTAAAGGCTTCTGTAACTTTTTCTGTTGTTGCACCGCCCCCAACGTCAAGGAAGTTAGCGGGTTCTCCGCCATAGTGCTTAATAATATCCATAGTAGCCATTGCAAGACCTGCACCATTTACCATACACCCAATATTCCCATCTAGAGCTACATAGCTTAGGTCATATTTTGATGCTTCAATTTCTTTTTCATCTTCTTCATCTAGATCACGAAATTCTTGAATATCTTTTTGACGGAACAAAGCATTATCATCAAAGTTAAACTTTGCATCAAGTGCTAAGACATTCCCATCCCCAGTAGTAACCAAAGGATTGATTTCTGCGATAGAACAATCTTTTTCAACAAAGACTTGATATAATCCAAGCATAAACTTCACTGCTTTGGAAAGATATTCTTTCGGAATATTAATATTAAAAGCCAATCTTCTTGCTTGGTAAGGTAATAATCCGGTTACTGGATCTATAACCTCTTTAAAGATTTTCTCAGGCGTCTTTTCGGCAACTTCTTCAATTTCTGTACCGCCTTCTTCCGATGCCATCATGGTCACTCTTGAAGTAGCTCTATCCAACACTAAACCAACATAGTATTCTTGTTTGATATCGCAACCTTCTTCAATTAGTAAACGCTTTACTTCTTTACCTTGTGGACCCGTTTGATGTGTAACCAATGTCTTACCAAGAATCTCGTCAGCATATGTACGAACTTCATCTAAGTTTTTAGCTACTTTAACACCACCAGCTTTTCCCCTTCCGCCAGCGTGGATTTGAGCCTTAACTACAGATACAGCAGTTCCTAGGTCTTTTGCAGCTTCTACAGCTTCTTCAACTGTATATGCAACACGGCCATTTGGTACTGCAACACCGTATTTTCGCAAAATTTCTTTGCCTTGATACTCGTGAATGTTCATGTTCCATCCTCCCATCAATTAATCACTGCAAATTCATTGTATAAAAAATAGTCGCAAATTGTCCACAAATTACATTTAATATTTCGAAATGATTTGAAAATTTCGCTTGTTTTAATCAATCAATGACTTTTATTTCGGTCTTTATGAATAGTTTTTGCATAGTCTCACTAAATAAAGTTACAAGGTATGTTTGATTCTTTCTACTTTTTGAGGCTAATCTGGGATTATTATGTAAATAAGAGATCTGATGACCGCTAAAAAGCGAAGGAGCTTCTTGGCGGTCATGAGATCCCTTATTTGTCTAAAATACAAGATTATCAAAATTTTGTGGTCACCAGATCCGTTATTTGCCATAATCGCACTGATTTCGATGGCATTTTGTTAAAATAGCGTACTGTACGACCGCTCAGATTCAAAAATGGCCAAAAACAGCAAAATAAGGGATCTGATGACCGCTTACGTTGTATTCACTCATTATCTTTGCATTGCGTCACACTTCATCAAACATTTCTCATCGTTTATGTTTTGTTTTATCTGCTTCTTGATCTACGTGATAGATAAAAGCAAATACTTCCGCAACAGCTAGATATAACTCTTCTGGTATCTTTTCATTTACATTTAATTGAGAGAGTAAGTGAACTAGTGTTGGGTCCTCCTGGATAGCAACATTATTCTCCTCCGCTTTCTGAATAATTGTCTCCGCAACATAGCCTTTCCCACTTGCTGTTATTTTAGGCGCTACATCATGCTCTTGATCGTATTTTAACGCTACTGCCTTTCTATTTCTTTTCGGTTCATTCATATTCGAAAATCCACTCCTTGTCCAAAATGATTCGATTCTTTTGGTTTAGAGTCAGTTAATTGATTGGTAGCTTCGAAACGTTTCCATTGGACAGATGACAAATGATAATCTACTTTCTCTAATCCTGATTGTAGTAGTGGCTTAAATGTTGAAAGAATGGAAGTCAACTGTTCTGTGTTATTATAAACCGTTAGCCTCACAACCCTTTTTTGTACCAACATATCAATTACTGTTTCTCCTATGTTGTTCAATTCTAAGTAAAAATGAACTCTACAATAATCAGGGTTAATCTTGCTTGATTCATCTTTCCTACTTTCAGCCTCTATCTTAATATCCCGATATAACCCTAACTTTTCTCCAGGAATTTGAATAGCCGTGTGAAGCATGGACCCATGCTCTTGCACCGATTGTATGTGCGCCCCGTTTATAGAGTGGAGAAATTGTTCGAGACGATCCATAAAAGGACGGTCCCCTTGTTGAAACATTTGCAAAAGCAAGCTCTTCATTGTGTGTTGATTCCCAGTATTTGTTTTGTCTTGTAAGCTTACATGCTCATGATCGTATCCGGTAAAGTAGAGAGTTTGTTTTAATAGATACAGAAATTGCCCTCTTGTTTCCTGCATCGTATTTGGTTGTTTCGTTCCTACGTTCACCAATTCTAAAAGAGTCTTCTCTTGCTCCACTGTTAACTGTTTGGATGCAAGTTTGTCTAATATAGGGAGTACTACATGAGAACGATCTAGGGTAGGGTCTTTCGTCCACTTTTGTAGCAATTGAGCTTCCTTATCACTTAACACATATTGAACCTTCTTCATTACATTTTTTTGTTGAAACATACCTTGTAGTTGTTTCATATATTGTGAGTTTTCTACGTTTGAATTTAGTTGACTCAATAACTGGATAAACAGACCCTTCATTTTAGCGTCTATAGGAATTTGACTGTTATATAATTTCAACAAAGCTTGATCGAATTGGTCCTTGTCAGTTGTTATTGGAAGGTTTTGTCTTCCATGTGTAGTTGGTTCCATCTGGGTAGCAGTAGTTTCATGTCGAAGTTTCCACATATCCCACGCTTCGCTCCACTCATCAATAGTACCTTGAAAAAGTCCAGCCTTATTTACAATTGTATAAACAAGTTGACTTACATCATTCCCACTAGTTAAAAAAGGAAGGAAGCTGCTCTGGACAGATTCATTTTTGGCTGAAGAGGTAAACTTATTTAGTCTATTTAGGAGTGAATTTTCAAGTAGGGACCTACTTTCTAATTTAGTCAATTGTGCAGAAAGATCTTTAATTTGTGCTGAAAAACTATTAGTCTGGTTGTTCATTAGACTGTCAAATACATTTTTTGTAATCGGTAAGTCACGTTTAATCATCTCTAATAAAACTTGCTTGGCTAATTCTTTTTCTTCTTGTTTTACTAACAAATCAAACACAGGTTTCAGATGATCTTTTGTAAAAGAAATGTTACGCTGCAATAGCTGATTTATGAACGATTGGTTTTCTTTTGTAAGTGCAATTCCCATTTCTCTTAATAATGTTTCTGCCTTGTTTTTATCTGATAACGGCTTATCGGCCATTACTTTGAGTCGTATTACTTGGCCGGTAGACTGTACCTGGAACCAATAGCTATTTAGTACGCTTATAGATGCTTCTAATTGTGCAACAAAAGGCTTGCCCCCTAATAATATTGTCGCCCGCTGATTAGGATATAGTTCGAGGACCTTGCCTGATAAAATCTGACCTGGCCTAAGTTGTCCAAACGAATTAGCAATAGGTTGATTAGATAAAGCTTGATTCAATCCGGATGAAAATATATTTTGCCCTAACATACAAGTTCCTCCTATCCTCTAAAGGCTAACTCCTCACCTACTTATGCTTTAGCCAACTCTCCAACTGGTGAAAATGATTTTCTATGGTATTCGGTAACACCATGTTCGTTCAACGCTTGCATATGTTCTTTCGTACCGTAGCCCATATTGGATGCAAAATTGTATTGTGGATATTTATTATGTAATTCCATCATAAATCTATCCCGTGTCACTTTCGCAAGAATGCTTGCTGCAGCAATTGAAATACTCTTCTGGTCACCTTTGATAATAGACTCAGATGTACATGGTAACGAATCTAGTTGGACTGCGTCGATTAATACATGATCTGGCAAAATTCCAAGTTGGTGAATGGATGTTTTCATTGCCTTTTTTGTGGCGTTAAATATATTGATTTGATCAATTTCTGAACTATGAATAAGTCCAACACCGTATGCAATTGATTCGTTAGTTATAATGTCGTAGTATGCCTCTCTAGCCTTCTTACTAAGCTGTTTGGAATCATTTAGTCCAGGTAAGTAAAAATCTTTATGTAAAATGACAGATGCCGCTACTACGGGACCAGCTAATGGCCCGCGACCTGCTTCATCAATACCGGCAATCATCGTATTACCTAGATCATATTGGGTTTGCTCATACGTTAACATCGCATTAAACTTCTGGCGCATTTTTTGTTGTTTTTCTTTATTCCGCTCATAACGTTCTAATAGTTTTTGCACACCTGTTCGTTTATCTAACTTTAATTGCTCTAATTCATTTTCTGATATCTCTTGTTGACTATTTAAGTAACTATTAATTTCTGAAATCGTTAATTGTTTCCCCACCTGTAACAACTCCCTCTATATTATTATATCGGAAATGGCCTAGCCAAATTAAGCTTATTTGCTTTAACATACCATTCCTTCCCACAAAAAAATAAAGGCACTCGCAAGGAATGCCTTCTTTTTATGCTGGTTTTTCAAGTGTAACGCGTCCTATTCTACCAGATCGTAAATCCCTTATAATGATATCCGCTGTCTTTTCATAGTTGATTTTTCCGCCACTTTCTAGACACCCTCTGAGTCTGCCTATTTCTTCAAATATTTCAGCCATATCCTCTTGATTATGTGAAATTTGAAAACGAGATTCTAATATCGCTGGATAATGTTGTTGTAAATAGGTAATGGCAAAAGCTGCAATATCCTGTAAGGATAGAATTTGGTCTTTGATCGTACCAATGGCAGCCAACCGATAGCCAACTTGCTGATCTTCAAACTTTGGCCACAAAATACCTGGTGTATCTAATAACTCAAAATCCTTTTTCACTTTAATCCATTGTTGACTCGTTGTAACTCCCGGTCGATCACCTGTCTTCGCTATCTTTTTATTCGCTAGCCGATTGATCAATGTAGATTTACCTACGTTTGGAATACCAATGATCATAGCTCTTGCCGGACGTGGACGTATTCCTTTCTTGATCATCTTTTCAAGTTTCGCTTTACCCATTTCTTTTGCCAAAGAAATCACTTGTTGGATGTCTTGCTTTTGTTGGACATCAACTGCTATTGCTGGTATATCTTTAGTTTTATATGTCTGTATCCAAGCTTCTGTTTGGATTGGATCAGCTAAGTCCTTTTTCATTAACACTATCATCTTTGGTTTTTCTTGTAAAACTTGATGGAGCATTGGATTTTGTGAAGACTCTGGAGCTCTGGCATCTACAAGCTCAATAACAAAGTCAACAAGTTTCAACTTTTCTTGTACTTGTCTTTTGGCTTTAGCCATATGTCCAGGAAACCATTGAATCGTCATATTATCATCCTATTCTTTTATGATTCCTATACGATCAAGCGGCCAATAAATGAAACTAGTTTTACCAACTAGTTGATCGTAAGAGATAAGACCCAACAACCTACTATCTGTAGAATTTGTTCTATTATCACCTAATACCAAGATGTGATCATCAGGAATAGTTAGAGACGCACCAGGTATATCTTCTAACGTAAAATCAAACGTATATACTTGGTTATTCGCTAATTCTTTTTTCTTTTCTTCTAGAAATTTTTCTTCTACCTTTTCGCCATTTATGAACAGTGTATCGTCCTTGACCTCCACCGTTTCTCCAGGTAAACCAATGACACGTTTAATATAATCCTTTTCTGATGTAGCATGAAAAACAACAATATCAAACCTGTCTGGATCGCCAAGTAGATAACTAAATTTATTCACAATCATATGATCTTCATCTTCTAGAGTTGGCAGCATTGACGGTCCTTCAACGATAATAGGTGCAAAGACAAACATACGTATTACAAAAGCAAGAAGACCAGCAACTACTAGTGCTTTGATCCAATCAAACCATTCGTTTTTCTTTTGGGTCATCCGCTTCCCCTCCGAGTCTATCACAGTCTCATATCTATTATTGTTCATTTCACCGATATTTAAAACAAATGTATGATATGTACGTTAAAAATAAAAGTAGAAAAAAGGAGCTTGACAATGCAAGCTCCTTTCACATTCATTATCGAACTTCTTTAATACGCGCAGCTTTACCACGTAGTTCACGTAAGTAGTAAAGTTTAGCACGACGTACTTTACCACGACGGCTTACTTCAATCTTATCTAGGCGCGGTGAATGTACTGGGAAAGTACGTTCAACACCAACACCGTAAGAAATCTTACGTACAGTGAAAGTTTCACTGATTCCGCCGTTTTGACGCTTGATTACTACGCCTTCGAATACCTGGATACGCTCGCGGTTACCTTCGACAACCTTCACGTGTACCTTTACAGTATCACCAGGACGGAAATCAGGATGATCAGTACGAAGTTGTTCTTTTGTTACTTCTTCGATTAGTTTTTGCATCCTGTCACACTCCTTCCAAACCAATGCTCATATCAATAATTAAGTAAGAAAGCGGAACATCGTTTATACGGCTTAAGCTTATCTTAAGCACAAAAATTAATATACCATAAATAGCTTACTTATTCAACCAAAAATTAACTTTCTGTAAAACTTTTTAACCATTCTAATTGTTTATCAGAAAAAGGATAATCTTTTAATAGATCCTTCCGTCGATCAAAGGTTCTCTTTAGTGACTCCCGCTGTCTCCATTCTTCTATTTTCGCATGGTTTCCAGACATCAATACCTCGGGTACTTTCATACCTCGGAAGTCCGCAGGTCTTGTATAATGCGGATGCTCTAGTAAACCTTGTGAAAAGGAATCTTCGGGAGCGGAAGATTCATTGCCTAAGACACCAGGTAGTAACCTTACTACACTATCAATAACAACCATAGCACCTAACTCGCCACCAGTTAAAACATAATCTCCTATAGATATTTCATCAGTGACTAGATGTTGCCTGATCCGTTCGTCATATCCTTCATAATGTCCACAAATAAAGACTAAGTGTTCTTCTTTTGCTAATTCTAATGCCTTTTTCTGTGTGTACGGTTCTCCTTGAGGACACATAAGTACGATACGAGGCTCTTTCTCCATTTTTGTGGTGAGATCTTCCACTGCATCAAAAATAGGTTGTGGTGTTAATACCATACCTGCACCACCACCATAAGGATAATCATCGACTTTATTATGCTTGTTTTCCGTGTAATTTCTAAAATTCACATAATTATAATCAAAAGCTCCAGACTGATGGGCTTTATTCAATATAGAAGACTGAAAAACACCTTCAAACATTTCAGGAAATAAAGTCAGTATGTCCACACGCATTACTCTAACAATCCTTCCATTGGCTCAATGACAATCATCTTTTCTTTAACATTAACAGATTTGACAATATCCTCAATATAAGGAACGAGCAAATCTTTTTGATTATCACGTTTTACTACCCATACATCATTTGCTCCAGGAGCTAAGATCTCTTTAATTACACCTAGTTCGTCTCCATCCTGCGTTACAACCTTACACCCAATAATTTCATGATAGTAGTAATTACCTTCATCTAAGGGCTCCATTTGATCGTGATGGACTTTTAACATACCTTCTTTAAATGGCTCTACTTCATTTATTGAATTGTAAGATTCAAATTGAAGCAAATCAAAATTCTTATGTTTTCTATGAGCAGCAACTGTTAAGGCTATAACCTCATTAGACCCTTTTCCTACAAAAAAAAGTTGTTGTCCTTTTTGAAAGCGTTCTTCAAAGTCAGTAATACGAATTACTTTTACTTCACCTTTAATTCCATGTGTATTTACTATTTTTCCAACGTTGTATAATTTATCATCCATATTATTCACCTGCTATTTAATTTGAATCACAATACCATCTTGTACAATGATTTCCTTATCTCTTTTGATTTCGTCCCAGTTGGTTCCTTCTGCAACTTCAACAAGAGCTTCAACTTCATCCTCTGTAATTTCACTACCTAGTGGTAGTATGTTCAACTGTTCCAAATGAAAGTCAATGCTTTTCATTTTATCTTTTCTTTTTTGAATCTCAGACTGAAAACGTTTATATACTTCGTCTTTTGATACACCTTGTTTATTTTGAAGTTTCTTTTGCTCAAACAGAAGTTGTTGACACTCTTGTTCAAGTTGCTTTTTATTATTTTGAAAATTACGTTTTAATCTTTCTTTACTTTTTTCTGTGAGTACTTGCTTTACTGGTATCTTCTTTATAATTTTCATGAAACCACACTCTCTACTATAGAAGACCATATTAATCGTGACATTAGTATGTTGCCTTCTTTAATAAACAACAAGAAACTACACTAACTTTTTATAGATAGTAAAAAGGGAAAAGGTTTCCCTCTCCCCTTTTACCTTATGTACAGATGCACCGATTTGTCTAATGACGAAACGATGCAAGGCACACAGGCTTTTTTACACATATGAGTGTAATAAGCCTGCCGTTCTGTTTTACCATCTTACATAATATCAAGATAGATACGTTTTTTCGTATCTGATCCTGCCGCATAAACAACAGTTCGAATTGCTTTGGCAATTCTACCATTTTTGCCAATTACTTTCCCTACATCATCTGGATTAACAGTTAAATGATAAACAATTTTATGTTCTTCTTCATTTTCTGTTACAACAATATCATCAGGATAATCAACCAATGGTGTTACTATTGTTTCGATCAAGGCTTTCATGATATCACACTACTTTACTTTTGATTTTTTGAGTCGTGGAATTTCTTCATGATGCCTTCAGTTGAAAACAAGTTTCTTACCGTGTCGCTTGGTTTTGCACCTTTTGTCATCCAATCAAGTGCCTTTTCTTCATCTAATTTCACTTCAACCGGGTTTGCTACCGGATTGTATGTGCCAATTTGCTCGATAATACGTCCGTCACGAGGAGAACGTGAATCAGCTACTACTACACGATAAAAAGGATTTCTTTTAGATCCCATACGCTTTAGGCGAATTTTTACTGCCATGAGTTCGCACCTCCAAATAAATGTTTTACACAAGTTTAGATTGTATCAGAAGTTTAAATGTCTGTAAAGTGTTTTTCCATTACATGAATGGAAAATTAAATCCTTTACCCTTTTTACCCTTCTTTCCACCTTGCATATTGCTCATTTGTTTCATCATTTTCTTCATTTCATCAAATTGCTTTAAGAGTCTGTTGACTTCTGTCACAGACCTACCAGATCCTTTTGCTATACGTTTTTTACGACTAGCATTCATTAGGCTAGGATCTTGGCGTTCTTTTTTGGTCATCGATTGAATAATTGCTTCCACATGTGAGATTTGCTTCTCATCAAGTTGAACATTTTTCAACCCTTTCATTTTGTTTGCTCCTGGTAACATACCGATAAGATCCTCAATTGGACCCATATTACGGACCTGTCCCATTTGCTCCAGGAAATCGTCAAATGTAAAAGAAGCGGTACGCATTTTTTCTTCTAGCTCTTTTGCTCTCTTCTCATCGACATTCTCTTGTGCTTTTTCGATAAGGGAAAGAACATCACCCATACCCAGAATTCTAGATGCCATTCTTTCAGGGTGGAATGCTTCTAATTCATCTAACTTTTCACCCATACCAGCGAATTTTATTGGTTTATCTGTTACAGCTTTAATAGATAAAGCAGCACCACCACGAGTGTCACCATCTAGTTTCGTTAAGACTACTCCAGTTATATCTAACTGCTCATTAAAGCTTTCAGCCACGTTAACAGCGTCTTGACCTGTCATGGCATCTACAACTAAAAATACTTCATTCGGCTTCACATCAGCCTTTATTTGCTTTAATTCACCCATTAATGCCTCGTCCACATGCAATCGACCAGCTGTATCAATAATGACATAGTCATTATGGTCTGCTTTCGCTTGTTCAATTGCCTGATTTGCGATATCAACAGGATTTGCATCTGTGCCTAATGAAAACACTGGCATACTGAGTTGTTTTCCAAGGGTCTGCAATTGATTGATTGCCGCAGGACGATACACGTCTGCAGCTACAAGTAAAGGATTTCGATTGTATTTCTTTCGTAGCAAATTAGCAAGTTTACCTGTAGTTGTTGTTTTACCAGCACCTTGCAAGCCGACCATCATAATGACTGTCGGAGGCCGATCCGCTACTGCAATTTTACTTTGTTCGCCACCCATTAAGTTTGTGAGTTCTTCTTTAACCACTTTAATAACCTGTTGGCCTGGTGTTAAGCTTTCCATCACTTCTTGCCCAATGGCACGTTCTTTTACACGTTTTATAAAATCTTTTACTACTTTGAAGTTAACATCTGCTTCTAATAAAGCAAGACGAACTTCACGTGTCATTTCTTTAACATCTTGCTCTGATACTTTACCTTTGCCCGTAATTTTTTTAATTGTGTTTTGTAGGCGGTCGGCTAAACCTTCAAATGCCATAAAACTCGCCTCCTAATCTAATTCTTTTAATGCTTGTATAAAGGAACTGAAGTTGGTCGTGTCCTGCTGTACTAATTTTCCTTCCATTTGTCGGATGAGATCTTGACGCTGTTGAAATTTATCGTATAACCTTAATTTCTTTTCGTAAGCCTCTAACATAGATTCGGTACGCCGAATATTATCATAGACGGCTTGTCTAGAAACGTTAAACGTTTCAGAGATTTCTCCTAACGAATAGTCCTCCAAGTAGTACAATTCCATATAATTTCGTTGCTTCGGTGTTAACAATTCCTGATAGAAATCTAATAAAAAATTAATTCGGGTAGTTTTTTCTAACAAAGCGAGCACCCCTTGTTAAGTGAAATGCCTTTACAATAAAAATACTATCTGAATAACCATCAGTCTGTCAAGGAATTATTCTTGTTCCTCCTCAAGCATGTCCGCAAAAAGCCCATAAACAAATGCTTGCGCATCAAAGGATTGTAAATCATTCACTTTTTCACCTAAGCCGACAAACTTAACAGGGATCTGCAATTCATTTCGAATGGCTAATACAATCCCACCTTTAGCCGTTCCATCTAGCTTGGTTAAGACAATTCCTGTAACATCCGTAGATGCTGAAAAGGTTTTTGCTTGGCTCATTGCATTTTGACCTGTTGTAGCGTCTAATACTAATAAAACTTCGTGCGGAGCACCTGGAATTTCTCTTTCAATAACACGCTTCACCTTAGAAAGTTCATTCATTAGATTCACTTTATTTTGTAACCTACCTGCCGTATCACATAATAATACATCAGCATTACGTGATTTAGCAGCTTGTACTCCATCGTAAATAACTGCTGCAGGATCACTACCAGCGTTATGCTTTATTACTTCAACACCAACGCGCTCGCCCCATACTTCTAATTGTTCAATCGCACCTGCTCGGAATGTATCTCCAGCAGCTAATACAACCTTTTTACCTTCTTCTTTTAATTTATGAGCCAACTTTCCTATCGTTGTTGTTTTCCCAACACCATTTACACCTACAAATAATACAACTGAAAGCTCACCATCTTTCATATTTAATTCTTCAACAGACTCATCATCTTCTCCATAATATATTTCTACCAGTTTTTCAGAGATTACTTCTTTTACTTCTTTTGTATCTTTAATATTTTGGCGTTTCACTTCCATTTTAAGTTCATCGATCAGATCCATAACTGTAGCAACACCAACATCGGCTGAGATTAAGATTTCTTCAAGGTCCTCAAAGAAATCTTCATCTACTTTTCTGTATCTTGCAACCAAATCATTAATTTTACTTGAAAATGAATTCCTAGTTTTCGATAAACCTTCTTTGTATTTATCAGAAACCTCTGGACTTTCGTTATCACTACCAGTAAATTTATCTTTTAATTTCTTAAAAAAACTCATCGTATCTCCCTTTCTCTATCACCAATAATTATCGTATTAGTTTGGTAAGTAAATTAGGCCTTAACTAATTCTGGTGTATCTTCTAGTTTTACAGATACTAACCTAGAAACACCGGACTCTTGCATCGTTACCCCGTAAAGCACATCGGCTTCTTCCATTGTACCTTTTCTATGTGTGATAACGATAAATTGCGTTTTTTCACTATAATGCTTTAAATAACGCGCAAATCGATTTACATTGGCATCATCTAGAGCTGCTTCTACTTCATCAAGCACACAAAATGGTACTGGTCTTACTCGCAAGATTGCGAACAACAACGCAATCGCTGTTAGTGCCCGCTCTCCACCTGATAATAGGCCCAGATGTTGTGACTTCTTCCCTGGAGGTTGTGCAATTATTTCAACTCCAGTATCTAATAAGTTCTCAGGGTCTGTTAACTTAAGTTCAGCTCTTCCCCCACCAAAAAGTTGTTGGAACACAACTGTAAATTCTTCTTTTATTTGGTAGAAGGTACTTTCAAACTTACGCTTCATCTCTTCATCCATTTCAGATATAACTCCATATAGTGTTTCTTTGGCTTGCACCAAATCTGTTTGCTGCTCGGTTAGGAATTCATAACGTTCTGCAATCCGTTCGTATTCTTCAATCGCACCAAGGTTAACCGTACCTAATTCATCCATCGACAGCTTTAACAACTTCACTTCTCGTTTGGCTGACTCCATATCTGTGACTTTTTCATAATCTTTTTGTGCTTTTTCAAAAGTGATCAGATATTCGCTTTGTAAATGTTGCAGCCTATTTTCCAACTCTACATCTAATCGATTTGCTTTCACCTCTTTATCTTGTAAAGCATAAATCATTGATTGATGTATTCTATTTTGCTCTTTCAGTTCTCGCTCAACATCCGTAATCCGCTGCGTCTGTTTCATTCTTTCTTGTCGGCGTGTTTGAATTAATTGGGTCGTCCGATCTTTTTCCTGCTGTTTCTCTTGAAGTTTTTCGTCAATCTCTTCTTCTGTATCTCCATTATGATGAATTTCAAGCAACTGATTTAATTGTTCTTCCTTCTCTTGTAATGATTGACGAGTTTCATCCAATACAGACTTTAAACTTTCGACTTTTTCATTATAATTTTTCACTTGGGCTTCTTGTTCAGCCAAGGTGATTTCTAATTGATGGATAGTTTCTTGTATCTGATCTTTATTTTGCTTATGTTCAGCATGCTTTCGTGTTAGCTGATCAATCGTAATTTGGATTTCTTCAAGTTCCTTCTTCATTTCGGTTAATGATTCTTCTAATTGATTAGCTCTTTCTTTTAACCCTAAATAATCTGATTCATACTGAAGCTTATCTTGATCGTATGCGCGCAAGTTATCGTTCAAGTGCGAAATATTTAATTCTTTTTCCGTCATCTTAGACTTAACGTCTTGTTCTTCCTGTTGAGCATGTTGCATATCGATTCGCATCTTCTCTAAGTTACGCTCTTTCTCATCAATCAACTGTTTATGCGATTTTACTTTTGACTCAAATTCAATTGCTTTCGTCTCATACTCTTCTATCTTTTGCACCATTTCCTGGAGGTCTTTCTCTCTAGTAAATAGCGATTGATTCGTTTTCTTCTGTGCCCCACCTGACATAGAACCACCTGGGTTTACTACATCTCCTTCTAAGGTAACCACACGAAATCGTCTACTTAACTTAATAGCAATTTCATTCGCATCTTTAAGAGTTTCCGCAATGACAACATTTCCAAGAAGGTACTTCATTACATTGTCATATTTCGAGTTAAACGTGATCAGATCTGACGCTACTCCAATGTACCCAGTGTGGTTGGTAACGTTCTGCAACTGATCTTTTGAAATAAACTTCCCTTTCATTGCTGTCATAGGAAGAAACGTAGCTCGGCCTTTGTTCGTCTTCTTCAACCAAAGAATCGTATGTCTAGCAACAGCTTCATCTTTTACGACAACATGCTGCGCTTGTCCTCCAAGCGCGGTTTCAATAGCGGTAATATAACTTGTTGGAACATCCAGCAACTCAATGACCGCTCCATGAATATCTTGAAGTACATTTTCTTCTCTAGCTTTTAATACTTCTTTAACACCTTGAAAGAAACCTTGGAAGTCTTCCTTCATATCTTCAAGCATTTCCTTTTTCGATTTCATTTTTTCAATGTATTGGTACCCTTGATAAAGCTTTGTTTGTAATTCCTGATATTTATCTTTTCCTTTATCAATTTCTTGCTTTAATTGATGCAAGTTGTCTTGTAATTGTTGACTTGTTTCTTGCTTTTCTTTAAGCAACAACTGTAAAGCTTGTAATTCTGATTCCACTTTCTCTCTTGCGTTTGCCATATCTTGAAATTTTGTATCTTGACTATCTTTTTTTGTACCTATTTGTGCTAACTGTTTTTCAATAGATTGTCGTTCGTTCCGATGTGCTGCTTGCTGATTTAAGCGCTCAATATATTCACTTTTTAACTCTTCAATTTGTTCCTCTATATCTTCTTCCGTAGTCGATAATTCTTCTTTCAAATTTAAAATGCTTCTTTTCGTATAATCTCGCTTTTCTTTTGCCTTATTAAGCTTCTCAAGCTCTTGAACATGGTCATGTTCAAACTTCGTAATTCTACTTCGGTATGCCGTTCTATCCATCTCCAATTTTGCTTTGTTGGATTCAAAATGCATAGAACGCTCACTAATCAATTTTTTTGTACCTTCTAGTTTTTCTAATTCCTGTGTTAAAACTAACAAATCCTGTTGTAATAACTCTATGGAATCATCTAATTCCTTCATTTTACTCTTATCATGCTCTACATTTGCTTCTTGCTGTTGTATCCTCGTTTTTAATTGTATTTCCTCGCGTTTTTCACCTTCAAGCTCCTCTAATAGTGTTGTCCAATCTTTATGTAGATGCTCTATTTCCGTGATCAACAAAGAAATTTCTTTTTCTTTCAATTCATCTTTTTTGGCTAAATAGTCTTTCGCTGTTGCTGCCTGTTGCTTTAGTGGATCTAACTGGTTCTCTATTTCGTGAATAATATCTTCGACTCTATTGAGATTCTCTTGCGTTTCCGCAAGCTTGTACTCAGCCTTTTTCTTACGGTTTTTATACTTCAAAACACCAGCTGCTTCTTCAAAGATCGTTCTTCGTTCTTCCGCTTTTGAACTTAAAATCTCCTCCACTTTCCCTTGACTAATTATCGAGAAAGCTTCTCTTCCTAAACCCGAATCTAAAAACAAGTCAATAATGTCTTTTAAACGACAAGGTTGTTTATTTAATAAGAATTCACTATCACCTGAACGGTACACCCTTCTAGTTACACTAACTTCTTCATAATCAACTGGTAGCATTTGATCCGTATTATCTAAAGTAAGGGTTACTTCTGCTACGTTTAAAGGTTTTCTAGAATCACTTCCTTGAAAAATTATATCTTCCATTTTGGAACCTCTTAAAGATTTGGCAGATTGTTCTCCTAGAACCCAACGAATAGCATCTGTAATATTACTTTTACCACTACCATTTGGTCCAACAACAGCTGTTACACCAGGTACAAAATCGACAGTTACTCGTTCAGCAAACGATTTAAATCCAACTGTGTCTAATTGTTTTAGGAACATAAGCATTCTCCTATTATCATACATATATATTTTAAAAAGTTGAGTAGTCTATCACCATTCATTGCTCACATTTTCCTACTCTTTTTACATACAAAACATAATAAATTATAAAAAAAATTTGCAATTCAACTTATTTATTTTATCATAAAGGATAAGGACTTAGAAGGATTCAATGAATTATAGTAAAATGAGGAGTGTTTATAATGAGTTTGAACGAGCCAACACAAGAAAATTTAGAGGTAATAATTAATGAAATGGCAACCATGCTTCAAGTTGTAAATCGGTCCATCATGGATCCAGAGGACTATGATATTGAGAAATATGATGAACTGAAATCACTCTATGATATGCTTAAACAAAAAGGGCAATTAAGTGTTGCGGAAACACAAGCTTTTGTACAGGAACTTGCAGACAAGAGAATTAAGAAAGGCTAATTTGTATCACTCGTGTAGTTTGCTTTTTGGATTACGATACATATATATTTCACAACCAAATGATAAATTAGTATTTAAAAATGCTCAGAAAAATCCTGAGCATTTTTATTGCTTGCTTCATAAATTTCACACCTCACTCACGCATATTAGGCGCCTCAAACCGCCCACCATCCAGCTTCATTTGATACGTATTTTCATAATCAAACATTTGATGATTACCTCCCATAAACTGACTCCTACATGATTCTATTTTACCTTTACTCCAAAAATACTGATCACAATCCCCATATTTTTTAGGTTCAGGCAAGACTGAAATGAAAATGGATATGGACAGAATTAGTATGGTAACGATCGTTATGATCAATTTGTTTGGCAAGCTTAATTGAATCCATGGTTTAATAAGCTTGTTCATAGCGCTTTTCCCACTATTTATTACTTTTTGACAAACTGCGCCAAACCTATTCAATAAGTCACTAAAATTAAAAACAACATAGTAACTAATGATAACTAGCAAACAAATAACCAAATATATTATTAAGTCCCTGTTACTATAATATACTCTATAATCAGATGTGGTCGATTGTTCTTCCATGTAACTTTCATAGTACGCTCGATCATCGTCTGGGTAAAAATGTTCTACTTTCCCATCCTTTATAGGAACTTTTCCCCAAGAGAAATGAACAGGTACGAACACTTCATCTTTGTCTTTTGTTAAGAACAATAGATATTCTTTATCCTTTTCTTCGTGATCCATCCATATAAAGATGTCACTTGCAACAATTATTTGTTTAGAAGCAGTACCTTGATAGACTTTACTCACATCAAATGTCTGACTTCTCCACGGGGCAAGCCCACGTGGGTTCTACATACTGTTTCTCTCTATTCGTACATGTAGCAGCTATGTTTAGAGTACAAAGACTACACTTTAGATATAGGAACTGGCAGTAGGGGTAGCACCAACGCACAAGCGGTCCACTGACCACATTAGCATTCGTTTTCTCTCCTTACGGAGAAGGAAGCAAAGTCAAACTCCCCTTTTTACTTTTAAGCT
>NZ_JAOALK010000007.1 GCF_025154055.1 Aquibacillus koreensis | reverse complement strand
CCTATATCCAAAGTGTAGTTTTTGTACTCTAAACATAGCTGCTACATGTACGAATAGAGAGAAACAGTATGTAGAACCCACGTGGGCTTGCCCCGAGGAGAAGTCAGAGTATAATAATCAAAATTTTCTTTAGTTTGATAAAAAGTACTAAAGCATGGTATAAGTGTATAGGGAGTAAAGGTATCTTTACTTTTTATTTTTGGGGTCAGATCAAGGTGTTGTCCTGATGCCCCGATCATGAAAGGATTGGAATGTAAGATGAAAGATAATTTCTGGCGTGATTTACCACGACCGTTTTTTATATTAGCACCAATGGAAGATGTGACAGACGTTGTTTTTCGTCATGTAGTAAGCGCAGCAGGAAGACCTGATGTGTTTTTTACAGAGTTTACTAACACGGAAAGTTATTGCCATCCAGATGGGCATCAAAGTGTTCGTGGACGTTTAACTTATACAGAAGATGAACAACCAATTGTCGCTCATATTTGGGGGGATAAACCTGAATTATTCCGACAAATGAGTATTGGTATGGCGAAAGAAGGTTTTCGCGGTATCGATATCAATATGGGTTGTCCGGTTCAAAATGTAGCGGGTAATGGGAAGGGAAGTGGACTGATCCGTTTTCCTGAACGTGCGGCTGAGCTTATACAAGCAGCCAAAGCAGGTGGATTGCCTGTAAGTGTGAAGACAAGGCTTGGTTACACTTATGTAGAGGAATGGCGCGACTGGCTTACACACTTATTGAAACAAGACATCGTTAACTTATCTATTCATTTGCGTACAAAAAAGGAAATGAGTAATGTCGATGCGCATTGGGAACTTATTCCGGAGATTAAAAAACTTCGTGATGAAGTAGCACCTAATACACTTCTAACGATCAATGGCGATATTCCTGACCGTCAAACTGGCCTGGAGCTTGTTGAAAAGTATGGTGTGGATGGAGTTATGATTGGGCGTGGTATTTTTACCAACCCATTTGCCTTTGAAAAAGAGAAGAAAGAGCATAGTAGTAAGGAATTGCTAGATCTTTTAAGATTGCATCTTGAACTCTATGACCAGTATTCAAAGGATCTGGAAACACGTCCATTTAAAGCACTTCGTCGATTTTTTAAGATTTATGTTCGTGGTTTTAGAGGTGCAAGTGAATTAAGACAACAATTGATGAGCACAGAGTCGACAGATGAAGTTCGCACATTGCTTGATGATTTTAGTAAAGTAAATGTGATTGAATGAGGAGACAGGTAGGGAAGCTTGATTGCTCTTACTTTCAAATTAACAACAGAAAAGAGAGGAGGACAAAAATGTCCAACCCTCTCTTTTTTATATTACTCTTCCATTTCATAATATCCACGATCTTCCCCGTAATACTTGTTATATCGTTTCTTAAACTTATAGAAAAGGTATGCTCCAATCACTTTTACAATTGCATAGCCTGGAATACCAAGGATGACACCGACAACACCAAATAAATTCCCTGCAATTAATAAAACAAGGATGATGGTGAGTGGGTGAATTTGCATCGTTCTCCCCATGATGTTTGGAGATACGAAATTACCTTCTAGAAATTGGACTGCGATCCATACGATTGCTAGCTTAAGCAACATAAATGGAGAGTTGACGATTGCGATGATCGCTGCTGGAATAATAGCAATAGTTGGTCCAAGATAAGGAACAACACTTGTCACTGCTGCAACAATGGCTAAAGTGAATGCATAATCGAGCCCTATGATCAAGTAACCAATAAACAATAGAATACCAATTACGGATGCGACAATAATCTGACCTTGGATGTAAGAACCAACTTGCGTATCGATATTATTTAAGATTTGTTTCGTATCATCTCTAAACTTTGGTGGAAATAGTTTAATAGTAAAGCGTTGAAACCTTTTCCCGTCCTTTAATAAGAAAAACAAAATAAATGGAAAGGTTACAATCGATACAATTGTATTTGTAATCGTACTAGCAATATTTTGAACCCCTTGAAAACCATTAGAAATATAGGTTCCAATTAATTGTGGTAATTCTCCTAATCGTTCCATGACCCAGTTATAACCATCATCATAATAAGGACCAAGGAAAGAATTCTGGACCCATTTTGTCATCGTATCCCCAAGCTGCTTAAGGTAGTCAGGAAAAGATTGAACTAAATCTTTTATCTGCGCTTCAATAGCTGGAGCAGTTAACAAGATAATTCCAGTTAACGCACCACTAATACCGAGAATAAGAATGATGACTCCCCAAATTCTTTTAATCCGAAATCGTTCGAGCAAGTCTACAATTGGATTTAATAGATAGTAAGCGATGAAAGCTAAAATCACTGGAGGTGCAATGGTAGATAGAATTACCTGCAGTGGATAAAAGATAAAAGAGATCTTCGTATAAATAAATATGGTAATGCCAATTAAGATAAAAAATGCTAATATGTAAAATACATTTTTACCGCCAATTAATTTTAAGAATCTGTTTTGTTCTTCCATCAAAGACAACCCCCTTTAAAGGTAATGTACCATATTTTATTATGTACCCATAGTGTTGGGAAGAAAAACGCTAAATATATAAACCAATGTAATAAGTAGACTGCACGAATAAAAAATCCCCTAGCTCAAGTTGAAAAAAACAACTTCTGGGGATGAGATAAGAATACTAAACAACTTTCTTTGAAACCTGATCCTTAGGATTGATAGTAATTTCTTTTCCTTCTTTAAGCTTTTTACGATACTCTGCTGTTGCAGTGAAGATAACATCAGAAGAAGAATTCAGTGCTGTTTCACAAGAATCTTGTAAAACACTAACAATAAGACCAACTGCTACAACCTGCATCGCAACATCATTTGAAATTCCAAATAAACTAGCTGCTAAAGGAATGAGAAGCAGTGATCCACCAGGGACACCGGATGCACCTGCTGCGGACACTGCAGCTAAAACGCTAAGAATAAGAGCCGTCCAAAAGTCCACTTCAATTCCTAGTGTGTGCACGGCCGCAAGTGTTAACACAGAGACGGTTACAGCTGCACCTGACATATTGATCGTAGCGCCTAATGGAATCGATACGGAGTACGTATCTTTATCTAAGTCTAACTTTTCACATAAGCTAATATTTACCGGTATGTTTGCGGCTGAACTACGTGTGAAAAAGGCGGTAATACCACTTTCTCTTAACGCTCTAAACACAAGTGGATATGGGTTCTTTCTTATAGCAAGAAAAACAATGAGTGGATTCCCCACAAGTGCAATAAAAAACATACAACCTAGTAAAATAGCTAGTAATTTACCGTAATCTAATAAGGATGAAAGTCCATTTGTTACGATTGCATCAAACACAAGTCCCATAATCCCAATTGGAGCTAGATTAATAACCCATTTAACCAATTGCGAGATTGCATTTGAAAAGTTTTCTATCGCATTCTTTGTACTGTCGTTCGCATGTCTTAATGCAATTCCAAGTAATACTGCCCAAGTAAGTATGCCGATATAATTGGCATTTAGAAGCGCATTTACTGGATTATCGACAATATTAAATAGCAATGTTTCTAGTACCTCAAGAATGCCACTAGGTGGTGTTAAGCCCTCTGCTCCAGAGACGAGCGATAAATTGACAGGAAATATAAAACTAGCTAAAACTGCAATTAACCCTGCTGAGAATGTACTAATACCATAAAGAACAAGAATGGACTTCATGTTCGTTTGTTGGCCGCGTTTATGCATGGAAATGGCTGACATAACCAAAAACAACACGAGTATTGGTGCAACTGCCTTTAATGCACCTACAAATAAAGAACCAAAAATACTGATCCACGCCGCTCCATCAGGAATGGTTAAAGCTAGCAATACACCAATAATAATACCGACTACTATTCGCTTTACTAGGCTAATCTGATTCCATTTACGAAATAAGTTTTTCATGATCTTGCCTCCGTTTTTTTTTAAGTAAAATTGCATTATAATTTTACGTAGTAAGGACAACTGTGCGCCTAACGTGTACATGTGTATTCTATCACAAATTATTATAATTACTGATTAAATAGATTATTAAAAAAATTCGGAAAGATTTAATAAAAAATAAGCAATTATAATCTTCTTCCGATAAATAGGGTAAGAGATATTTTTACGTTATAATAGACAAATAGAATTAGGTGGCATACATGACTTATTCTTGCAATTCACCCATAGACATATATGTAATAACAGCTAATCAGATCATACGTAAAGTAGGTGAAGGCATGTACATTTTTATTATTAATAAACGCGCCGGTCGTGGGCGAGCAGCGGATATATTTGATGCGTTAAAAAAGCATCCTCTTTATAAGCAAGAGAAATGTAGGAATTATATAACGGAATATCCAGGCCATGCAGAGAAGTTGGCGGAGCAAATAGCAAGCTTGTATTCGGAACAAATTAGTTGTTTTATTGTGGTTGGAGGGGATGGAACGGTTCATGAAGTGGTGAATGGACTGAAAAACTTTCGGCAGATTCCGATTACCTGCATTCCTGCTGGGTCCGGCAATGATTTTGCTAGAGGATATGGTGTTCATGGAGAACCGATAGAAATATTTAGAAAAGTAGTTAACCAACGAAGCGAAAAAAAATATTGGTCAGGTTTTTATTGGACTGATGGAAAGCAAGAGCGACTTAAGAGGCTATTTGTAAACAGTATCAGTTTTGGTTTTGATGCAGAAGTTACAGAACGGGCGAACTGCTCAAGCTATAAAAGATGGCTCAACAAGTGGCGTATAGGTTCGCTTACTTATGTGATTGCTTTATTGCAAGTGGTGTTTAGATTTAAACCAATGACTGTCGAAATAGAATTAGATGGGGATAAAAAAAGGCTTGAAAATGTATTAATGGTTACGATTATGAATCATCCATTCTATGGTGGAGGGATGAAGATCATACCAGGTGCTCAAATTAGACCTAATCTGTTACCGATCTTAGTCATTCAAGATCTGGCTAGGTGGAAAATCCCGTTATTATTTATAACTGTTTACTTTGGCAAACATGTTAGATTCAAGGAAGTGAAGGTCCTATATGCCACGTCATTTTCAATTGAATCTGGAGAGTCGATGCATGTACAAGCGGATGGACAAACAGGCAAATGTAAATCTTGTCGAGTAAAAAAAGACGCAGAAGCAAGAGTTGTATATGGAACAAAATAATAAAGATGTTTAAGTGCAGATTTATTGGGAATATACTTTATATAGGTATTTCCCCCCCTTTTAAATTAAGATAAACGCTTAAGCACTCCAGTTAAATGGAGTTGCAGAAGTAGCAGGGCAATGAGAATTTGCCCTGCTTTTATTTTTAAGAAGAAAGTGATCCATCCTCTTTAAACCGAATTTCTTTTAATCTCTGACGCTGTTCCTCTGGCCACCATGCGCCGCAATCGTCTGAAACAATACAAGCAGCACACTTATCTAAGTCATAAACAATCATGTCCCTAATTGGTGGTGAATAAAGGTGAAGTGTTAACAAATTTTCAGCACCAGCAGATTTAATTTTATGAACTCCTTTTGTAGGGGCATAAAAAAGCTTCCCTTTATGGTGGAATTCCTCAAATAATTCGGTAGGTAAACTGTTTTCTTTTACTTCATAAACAGAGTTAAGGGTTGTACCTGATAAGACTTGAATCCAACCTTTGGAATGTCCATGATCATGTGGAGCGCACGCAAGTCCGGACCAATTCATCACCAACAATTCTACTTGCTCATTTTGGTAGACAAGCTGCCTAAAATACGGTTTACCATCGGTGGATTTTGGTAAGTTTGCAAAATCATCCTTGGTTAATGCTAGTTGCGTCAGTGCCTCTTTTAGCTCTGCTTTCGATGGTTCGTGTAATGCATCTAATACATCCTGTGCTTCACGACGTAATTCCATCATTATTCGCCTCCTATTAGGATTTTTTTCTCATAAAGTTAAAAAGTAACGGTACGAGTTGGCCGTTCACGATAATTACTCCTATGATAATGATGATTCCTCCTGTTATGCTGATAAGAAAAATTTGCTCATGCAAAATAAGAATAGCTGCAATAAATGTGGCAATCGGTTCCAAGTAGATAAATGTGGATACTTTCGATGCCTCTAACACTTCTAAGGATTTGCCCCAATACCAATAGCCGACCCCTGAGACAAACACGCCAAGGAAAACTAGGTGGGACCATTCTACATAATTAAGTGTCGGTAGTAATTCCCATCCTTTATTTCTAATAATAAATGGTGTGGTTAGCAAAAAGCCTAGTAGACTCATATAAAATGTTACCAGTAGAGCAGGATATGGAATGGCTAATTTTTTTAATAGTACAGAATAAATTGCCCAATTCAGCGTACTCAAAATAATAAGGAAGAATCCTATATTCATAGCAAAATCAATGGATGAACCATTTCTAGTAGCTGTAACGAGTAAAACACCTGTAATTGCTAAGACCATCCCAATTGCTTTTCTAAAACTCATTTTCTCATGCAAAAACAACATAGATAGGATGACCGTGAAGATAGGAGAAAATGAAATCAACCATCCAGCAGATGAGGCATTAATCGTTAACAATGCGGTAGCTTGTAGAAGTTGGTGAACAAATACTCCAAGAATTCCTAATACAATAAGTTGCGGAATATACGTGAAGGAGATCCGCAAACGAACGCGCTTCACAAGTAAAAGTGACAAAAGAAATAGGGAGCCGATGCCAAAACGTAACACAAGCAATGAAAAAGGGTCCAGCTTCTCTAACACTGCTTTCATCGATACAAATGAGACGCCCCAAAAGCTAACGGCCATTGTTGCATATAGAGACGCTGTTATTTTTAATCGTAATGGAGTCATGGACGAGCATTCCTTTCAGCGTAGAGGTTATCAATCTATCTTATGCTTGTCCTTGTGTAAGATGAGTCTTCATCCTCTTTTTGTGAAAAAATACGGATTACTATTGGTGCCTTTTTAAGAGTGGACTTGATAATCCATAGTGTATTTGGAGAATTTACGCAAAAGGGGATGTGCAGTAACCAACTATTCAAACAGAATGTCGGTTGTGATGCCCCAAATCAAGTAGGAGGCGCTAAAAATGGAATCTAATGTCGGTTATGATGCCCGAAATCATGAAGGAGGCGCTAAAAATGGAATCTAATGTCGGTTATGATGCCTCAAATCAAGTAGGAGGTGCTAAAAAGGGAATCTAATGTTAGTTATGATGCCCCAAATCAAGTAGGAGGCGCTAAAAAGGGAATCCAATGTTAGTTATGATGCCCCAAATCAAGTAGGAGGTGCTAAAAAGGGAATCCAATGTCAGTTATGATGCCCCAAATCATACTAGAAGCTCTCAAAAGGGAACCTAAGCTTTAGAATAAACTAGCGTTACGTCACATTTTTCCTCAAGTCTGACAAATGAAAGATATCAATAATTAAAAAAAGATCCTGATCCAAATGGTATAATAATCTAAATATATTTAATCATGCACTTATAAACGGAAGAGAGTGAAAGTATAGAATGAAGTGGATATTTACTATTGGTGTATTAATGGTGTTGACTGCTTGTCAGACAGAGGTTGAAACAATGGTCTTGTTAGATGAAAAGATCGGCAAGGTTGAAGTTTCTGAATCAAATGGAGTTGGGGACGTTAATACCGATATACTGGAAGTTTTTAAAGATGATAAATCTATTCAAACATTTCAAGATGCAATTGAAACAGCAGTTATGAAACAAATAGATGTAGAAGGCGAAGATCCAGATTATGATCTAATGGTTCTCTATGAAGAAGGTTATCCGTCACATCCAATCCACCTATGGTTAGGTGAAGAGGGCGAACCAAGTACGCTAAGTTATGTGGTAGGTGAGGGTGAAACATATCTTACCACGGAAAAGGCGACACAAGCGTTACGAGAGATGTTATTATCTGAATAATAGCCTGAAGGGAGAGAGCATGATGAGCGAGGGTCACGTTGCAATAATTACAGGTGCAAATTCGGGAATGGGAAAAGCAACTTCAATTGAATTGGCAAAGACTGGCGCAACGGTTGTAATGGTTTGTCGAGACCAATCACGAGGAGACGAAGCACGAAAAGAGGTCCAAGCAAAAAGTGGTAGTAATCATGTGCACTTGATGTTATGTGATCTAGGCTCTTTACAAAGTATTCGAGATTTTTGTGCACAATTTAAACAAAGATTCCAACGCTTAGACATGTTAGTAAACAATGCAGGGGTTGTCCTTCCTGGGAGACATGAAACGAAGGATGGTTTTGAATTGCAATTTGGTGTGAATCATTTAGGGCATTTCTTGTTAACGAATTTGTTGCTAGATTTGCTTCGTGCTAGTGCACCTTCAAGAATTGTCAACGTATCATCAGGGGCACATAAGATTGGAAAAATTTATTTTGATGATGTGAACCTCACGAATAATTACCGAGTTTGGCGGGCTTACGGGCAATCGAAGCTTGCAAACATTTTGTTTACATACGAACTAGCCGATCGGTTACACGGAACTGGCGTTACAGTGAACTGTTTGCATCCTGGGGCGGTTGCAACGCATATGGGAGTCAACAGAGAAACCGGTTTTGGTACGCTAATCACACGCTTGTTAAAACCTTTTTTCCAAACTGCTGAGGAAGGCGCACAAACAGCCATTTATCTTGCAACTTCACCAGATGTGCGCGACGTAACTGGCAAGTATTTTTACCGAAAAAAGCCTGTTACATCATCAAAAAAATCGCATGATAAGGATTTAGCCAAAAAGCTCTGGGCATTAAGTGAGGAAATGACAGGTTTAGCTACGGATAAATAATGTCACAACTTGTAAGGATATAAATATACATGTAAAATAACCTCATATGAGGGGGACCGGCTTATGGAATACAACTATCAAACTCCGAGATATCTAATTGTCATTGACCAGATCAAAGCAAAGATAACAGATGGTGAACTAGAACAAGGTGAGCGTTTACCTTCAGAGACTGATTTCGCCAAGCAACTTCGTGTATCAAGAAACACGCTAAGAGAAGCACTTCGAATATTAGAAGAAGAGAATATCATTGTAAGAAAACATGGTGTCGGTACTTTTGTGAATAAAATGCCAGTATTCTCAGGTGGAATTGAAGAACTTTTTAGCATAACGGATATGATCGAAAGAGAAGATAAGATTCCTGGAACAGAAGTATTGTTTACTGGCTTCGTGGAACCACATAGTGATGACATTAAAGAATTAAACTTAAAAGAAGATGAACAAGTATTGTTAGTAAAACGCGTGCGGACTGCAAATGGCTCACCACTTGTTTATTGTATTGATAAGATACCTGCTGACTTACTTGTTAAAGGATATAAATTAAAAGAAGAATCCATGCTGACATCGTTGCAAAAAGATGCGGGGATTACGATTAGTTATGCAAAGGCAGATATTAAAACAATTGGCTACCATGAGGATATTTCAGATATCCTTAAGTGTGGAAAAGATACGCCTCTGTTGATTCTAAAACAAATTCATTTTGATTTAAATGATCGCCCCGTATTATATTCGTTAAACTTCTTTAGATCAGATCAAATTAGCTTTAGTGTGTTAAGAAAACGTGTGAATTAATAATAGAACTTCTGACAAAATGGTGAATGATTTTGTCAGGAGTTTTTTGTTGTATGCCTTTAACCCCTTGTTACTAATGGGATAGCGCATTTGCACAAAATGATGCCCAACAAATGGAAGACAAAAAATGAATAAAAGTAATTGACTTGTAGGACGTCTCACCTTTATAGTGTAATTTGTAGTCATTATGTAAGGGGATACAATACATTATACTTGTAGGACGTCTTACTTCATTGTTGGGATAATCAATGAATGTGAGAAACGCTACATCTATACTTGTAGGACATCCAACCTATATGCAAGGCCAGTAAATTTATTTAGTGATGAAGACATAAAAACATTATAAAAAATGGAGTGAACAAAATGAACTTATTATGGGGTATATTAGGTATTATCGTTGTCTTATCCATTGCATTCCTTTTCTCAACAAAAAAGAAAGCGATTAATTTAAGAACGATTCTTGGTGGATTGGCAATCCAAATATTTTTTGCTTTTATCGTATTAGAGTGGGAAGCTGGACGAAATGCTTTAAAGAAGTTAACCCTTTTAGTCCAAAATGTTATTGATTATGCAAACGAGGGAATTGGCTTCTTATTTGGATCCCTAGCAGATAGTGATGAATTTGGTACGATTTTTGCATTTCATATCCTACCGGTTATTATCTTCTTTTCCGCACTAATTTCTGTTTTGTATTACCTAGGAATTATGCAATGGATCATTAAGATTATTGGCGGAGGACTATCAAAGCTATTAGGAACGAGTAAGTCGGAATCATTATCTGCCGCAGCAAACATTTTTGTTGGGCAAACAGAGGCACCATTAGTAGTACGCCCGTTCTTGTCAAAAATGACCAATTCCGAGTTGTTTGCTGTTAT
Source organism: Aquibacillus koreensis (assembly GCF_025154055.1). Taxonomy (GTDB): domain Bacteria; phylum Bacillota; class Bacilli; order Bacillales; family Amphibacillaceae; genus Aquibacillus_C; species Aquibacillus_C koreensis. The sequence continues at coordinate 114,897 of NZ_JAOALK010000007.1, read as the reverse complement.
GACAGGAGGCCTTGCTTCTGTCGCGGGTTCTGTATTAATTGGTTACTCATTATTGGGTGTACCGTTAGAGTACTTACTGGCGGCGAGTTTCATGGCAGCACCTGCAGGCCTAGTCATGGCAAAAATCATGATTCCTGAAACAGAGAAATCTGAAACATCCGATGAATTAAAGTTAGAGAAAGATAAAGATACAACGAATGTGATTGATGCTGCAGCAAAAGGTGCTTCAGATGGTTTGAAATTAGCATTAAACGTTGGTGCAATGCTACTTGCGTTCATTGCATTAATTGCGCTAATCAATGGAATATTAGGAGGAATTGGTGGCTTGTTTGGTGCTGAAGACCTAACACTACAAAGTATCCTAGGATATATTTTCTCCCCACTTGCTTTTGCAATAGGGGTACCTTGGTCAGAGGCAGTTACTGCAGGTAGCTTTATCGGTCAGAAACTTGTATTAAACGAATTTGTTGCTTATGCAGCATTTGCACCTGAGATCGCAGCGTTATCTGAAAAAACAGTACTAGTAGTAAGTTTTGCGTTATGTGGATTTGCGAACTTAAGCTCGATGGCAATTCTATTAGGTGGTCTTGGTGGACTTGCGCCAAACCGTCGTGCTGATATTGCAAAACTAGGACTTCGTGCGGTGGCGGCTGGTATGCTTGCGTCATTATTAAGTGCAGCAGTCGCAGGTATGTTCTTCTAATACACGATCAAAAAGGATGATGATATAATGAGAATGGTAGATGTTATAAGTAAAAAAAGAAATGGTGAAGCACTATCGAAAGAAGAAATAGATTTTGTTATAAAAGGATATACGAACGGGGATATTCCTGATTATCAAATGTCTGCCTTGGCAATGGCGATTTATTTTCAAGATATGACGACAGAAGAAAGAGTCCACCTTACCATGGCAATGGTAGAGTCAGGTGATCAAATCGACTTATCCGATATCGAAGGAATTAAAGTCGATAAGCACAGTACAGGCGGAGTTGGTGATACAACAACGCTAATCTTAGCTCCACTTGTTGCGGCTGTTGGTGTACCAGTAGCAAAAATGTCTGGAAGAGGCCTAGGACATACTGGTGGTACCGTCGACAAATTGGAATCAATTGAAGGCTTTAAAGTAGAATTAGATAGTAAAACATTTAATGAGTTAGTCAATAAAAATAAAGTAGCAGTTGTAGGCCAAAGCGGTAATTTAACACCAGCTGACAAAAAGTTATATGGCTTACGTGATGTTACGGCAACGGTCAATTCTATTCCGTTAATCGCAAGTTCGATCATGAGTAAGAAAATTGCTTCTGGTGCAGATGCTATTGTACTAGATGTGAAGACTGGATCTGGTGCATTTATGCAGGAACTAGAAGACTCGAGAGCACTTGCACAAGCTATGGTTGAGATTGGCAATGGTGCTGGACGTAATACAATTGCGGTTATTTCTGACATGGATCAACCACTAGGATTTGCGATTGGGAATGCTTTAGAAGTGAAAGAAGCGATCGATACGTTAAGAGGACAAGGACCTGCAGACCTTCATGAATTATGTCTAACACTTGGCAGTCAAATGGTATATTTAGCAGGGAAAGCAGATACAATCGAAGCTGCAAGAGAGAAGTTAGAGCACGCGATGGAATCTGGGGAAGCGATTGAAAAGTTTAAGACGTTTATTGCTTCTCAAGGTGGAGATGCGTCAGTGATTGATGACCCTAGCAAACTACCAACAGCAAACTACACGTTTGAAGTGGAAGCCAAAGAAGATGGTGTGATCGCTGCGATTGTGGCAGATGAAATTGGAATTGCTGCAAGTATCTTAGGCGCTGGTCGTTCAACAAAGGATGATGTCATCGATTTAGCAGTTGGTTTGGTGCTTAATAAAAAGGTTGGGGAACAGGTAACAAAAGGAGATTCGCTTGTAACGATTCATAGTAATCGTGAAGATGTAGCCGAAGTTATCGAAAAGATCTATCAATCTTATACGATATCAAAAGAAGTTGTCGAGACGAATCAGTTGGTGTATGATATAATTCGAGCATAAGCAAAATTTTGATAGGATCCATGAGAAGTGGATCCTATTTTTAGACAACTAGAGGTAGGACGTCTTACAAATTAGTTCTACGACTATACAACGAGGAGAGAAAAATAATGAAAGAATTAATATTAAGTTTACTTGCGGGGTTAGTAATTGGTATTGCATTTAAGGTATTGAAATTACCACTTCCGGCACCACCAGTACTTGCTGGCGTACTAGGTATTGTTGGGGTATATAGTGGAGGCGTGTTAGTAGATTGGTTAGCAAGAACATTTTTTCAAGCATAAGAGATCGGTAACTTAATAAGAAAGAGGAGGAATTTTTGATGGAATCTAAGTTTAAACGTGTTTTCTTAATCGTTATGGACTCAGTCGGAATTGGAGAATCCCCTGATGCAGAAAAGTATAATGATCGTGGGGCAGATACGCTTGGTCACATAGCTGAACATAAAAATGGACTAAACATGCCAAATATCGCGAAGTTAGGTTTAAGTAACATCCGTGAAATAAAAGGAATTAATAAAGCAGACAAGGCGCTTGCGCATTTTACGAAAATGCAAGAGGCTTCTGCGGGTAAAGATACAATGACAGGACATTGGGAGCTTATGGGACTTCATATTGATACACCGTTTCGGACTTTTCCTGATGGATTCCCTGACGCATTAATCAATGAAATCGAAGCAAAGACAGGGAGAAAGATAATCGGAAATAAGCCTGCTTCAGGTACAGGAATTCTAGATGAACTTGGAGAAGCGCATATCGAGACAGGGGATCTAATCGTATATACTTCAGCCGATTCCGTTTTACAAATTGCAGCACATGAAGAAGTAGTACCTTTAGAAGAGTTGTACGAAATATGTGAGATTGCACGTGAATTAACAAAAGCACCGGAATACATGGTAGGTCGAGTGATTGCTAGACCATTTGTAGGTAAACCAGGAGCATGGGAACGCACGCCAAATCGTCATGACTATGCATTAAAACCATTTGATCGTACAGTCATGAATGAATTGAAGGATGCAAACTATGATGTTTTATCGATTGGCAAAATTGCTGATATTTATGATGGAGAAGGCGTAACAGAAGCAGTCAGAACAGTCTCTAACATGGACGGCATGGATAAGTTACTCGCTTCCATGGATCAAGACTTTACTGGTCTAAGCTTTTTAAATTTAGTAGACTTTGATGCAATCTATGGTCACCGCCGTGATCCACAAGGGTATGGGGATGCTTTAGAGGATTTTGATGCGCGATTACCAGAAGTGTTTGCGAAAATGCGTGAAGATGACTTGCTAATTATAACGGCGGACCACGGAAATGATCCTGTTCATCATGGTACCGATCACACAAGAGAATACGTACCACTTTTAGTACACCATACAGGAATCAAAGCGGGAACGGAATTACCGGTTAGAGAGACTTTTGCGGATGTTGGCGCAACGATTGCCGATAACTTTTCTATAAGAAAACCAGCGTACGGAACAAGTTTCTTAGATCATATAAAAGGTTAGGAGAATGGAAATGCAAATAGAAGCAATCAGAAAAGCGTCTAGCTTTATTTCAGAACAAATTAATCATCAACCAAAGGTAGGACTGATCTTAGGTTCTGGCTTAGGTATGTTAGCAGATGAAATTACGAATCCAGTTAAAATTAAGTATGATACCATTCCAGGTTTTCCAGTTTCCACTGTGGAAGGACATGCAGGTCAACTTGTGATTGGTGAATTACAAGGAATGCCTGTATTAGCAATGCAAGGTCGTTTTCACTACTATGAAGGCTATGACTTAGATAAGGTTACGTTTCCTGTTCGCGTGATGAAAGAATTAGGCATTGCGTCTATTGTCGTTACAAATGCAGCGGGTGCAGTTAACCCGGAACTAGATCCAGGTGATTTAATGCTAATAACCGATCACATTAATAATGCAGGAGCAAACCCCCTAATCGGACCTAACAATAATGAGCTTGGTGTAAGATTTCCTGATATGTCAACTGCATATTCGAAGGACTTGCAAGACCTTGCACGTCGCGTAGCCGGGGACCTATCGATCAGTCTTAAAGAAGGTGTTTATGTTTGGAATAGTGGACCTAGCTACGAAACACCAGCTGAAGTTCGTATGCTTCATCAATTAGGGGCAGATGCGGTTGGTATGTCAACTGTACCAGAAGTAATCGTGGCGCGTCATGCAGGTATGGAAGTCGTTGGAATCTCTTGTATATCCAACATGGCAGCAGGTATTTTGGATCAACCATTAACGCATGATGAAGTAATCGAGACAACGGAGAAAGTAAGAGAAGTGTTTTTAAGCTTTGTAAAACAGCTAGTAAATAACATGAAAAACAACTAATCCTAAGGGCAAAGGGATGTGACTAAAATGTTGAACAAACATTTGATTGAAGAGGCGAAAAAGGCAAGAGAACAAGCTTATGTACCGTACTCTAAATTTAAAGTAGGTGCTGCATTACGTACAACCGATGGTAAAATTTATCATGGGTGTAATATCGAAAATGCAGCGTATTCGATGTGTAATTGTGCAGAGCGTACAGCTTTATTTAAAGCCTATTCCGATGGAGAAAGAACCTTTGATACCCTTGTAGTGGTTGCCGATACAGACAACCCTGTTTCTCCATGTGGTGCTTGTCGCCAAGTTATTTCCGAGCTGTGTGCGCCAGAAATGAAGGTAGTTTTAGCAAACATGAAAGAAGACGAATATGAAACATCGGTAGCGGATTTACTTCCAGGTGCATTCTCGCCGAGTGATTTAACAAAAAACTAAATGTATGAAAGGGGATCAAAAATGAACATAGCAAAGATGATTGATCATACCGTATTAAAAGCAGATACAACAAAAGAGCAGATTGTTACAGTATGCCAAGAAGCAAAGGAAAATGGTTTTTACTCCGTTTGTGTAAATCCTACTTGGGTAGAAGAAGCAGCTTCACTACTTAAAGATTCCGAAGTAGAAGTTTGTACGGTTATTGGGTTTCCATTAGGTGCTTCCACTTCTGCTGTAAAAGCATTGGAAACGAAAGACGCAATTGCAAAAGGTGCAACAGAAGTAGACATGGTGATCAATATTGGTATGTTAAAAGACGGAAATGATGAAGCTGTCCAAAAAGATATAGAAGCAGTAGTTAATGTTGCAAAAGGTAAAGCGTTAGTTAAAGTGATCATTGAAACAAGTCTATTAACAGATGAAGAAAAAGTGAGAGCATGTCAGCTAGCTGTTAAAGCAGGCACAGACTATGTGAAAACATCTACCGGATTCTCCACTGGTGGAGCAACGGTAGAAGATATTAAGTTAATGCGCGAAACAGTTGGACCAGATCTAGGGGTCAAAGCATCAGGCGGTGTAAGAGACCAAAAGGGTGCGCTCGCCATGATTGAAGCAGGTGCTACAAGAATTGGCGCAAGTGCGAGTGTAGCAATTGTAAAAGGTGAAGTTTCTAATAGCGATTATTAAATAAAAGTGTAGCTGGATGAAGGCAATCTATATTATAGGTTGCCTTTTTTTGTACGTTAAGAAAGTATAAATTTTTAGCTAGGAAGTCATTCGACGTAGTGAAAAATTTAAGTAGTACCAAGTATAAGAAAAGCTAACACATTCGCTAAAGGACGAGCGAATGCGAGTTTTTCTAATATGTGAGAAAGTTTAATATTATTTGTTGGGAAGTGTAATCGCATTGGCGTAGTGAATGTTAGAATAGAAGATAGAGAGCGTGAATAACTTGAAACAAATACACAGGTTATTTCGTATTCCTTATTAATTAAAATCTAGATCATAAATCGAGGTTATGTATAATGAATCAACCGATTATCACGCATACAGAGTCAAGTTACCGACAAGCGGAAGAGAAGGCCATAAGGTACTTTGAATCGTTATATAGTCAAGTGATAGAGAAGGGGTATATCCCGACCCTTACACAAGATTTTCATACATGGAAAAAAACCCATATTCGTCACCCGTTACATTTTGCTCCTTTTTCATTCGGGAAGAAAAGAGCAGAAGGACTAGGTTATTATGCATATATCCAATGGTTAAGTAAAACGGGTAAGCTTGATCATTACCTCGATCGAAGTATTTCTTATATCTATATGAGAGATTTAGGGAAAGCGTTAGATGAAATGGATACCCAGGCAAGTATCACGCGAGCTGTTGAAAAGATAAAAGAGCACATACTGTCTGAACCTAGTGATGAGGCGGATAGTTTTAATCAGAGTGGTTTGTATCGTTGGGCACAAAAAGAAGGCGTAGAATCCGCTACCATGTGGGTGCTCCATAAACTGAAACGTGTAAGTGATCATATTCCGGTTGGAATGGATGCTGACCATGCACAACGCAAGTTAATAAAAACGATCGCCGGGGTCATTATGCACGCGGTGGAAGAAATGGATGATAGCATCACAGGAAAAGTACGTTCGAAAAAAGTAGATGAGGCAATTCGATTAGGTTATTCCTATGGACTCACGTATCCTTTTATTGATGATCTTTTGGATGCAAATATTCTTACACCACAAGAAGAAAAAAGGTATTCGAATTTAATCCGGACGTCACTAGTTACAAGAAATGTTCCGAAGTTAGGAGAATGGCAAGGAAAGAATAAGGGTCTCATAGATTTTATTCATGCAGAGCTAAAAGAAGCCTTTGAGTACATTAAGAGACATCAGAATCCGGAGACAATTGATGCGTTTTTTGAGCAATCTTACGTTTTTTTTCACGCGCAGGAAGTAGATCGCGATAAGGATTTGTCCAATCGGAATTACACGAATGAAGAGCTTTTTATACCAATCATTTTAAAATCATCATCTTCTAGGTTGATTGTTCGATCGGTCATTAGTGCGGAAGAAGACCAAGGTTTTGATCGTCGTACTTTCTATTATGGGATCTATAATCAGTTAGCAGATGATTTTACCGATATGTTTGATGATTTAAAAGAAGGAGCAGTAACACCTTACACGTATTATCTTACCTATCACGAGAGTCGACCAGACCTTATCAATCCATTTGAGTTATATTGGACGGTAATTTCTCATTTAATTCATGAAGTCTATCACAATGATCCGAAGACATGTGAAGTAATTTTAGATCGAGCAATTAATGGCCTGAAGCGCTATAAAAATAGAATGGGAAGTAAAACATACAACGAAGTCATGCAATTGTTTTCTTCTGGCCACTCTGCATTTAATCATATGATTCAACAGCTGGTTCGAAAAGCGGATGAAGTTGATTTTTTTGATAAGTTGCTTCGAGACCATATTATTCTATCGTTGAAAGATCAAAAGCAAGAACAGGAAGAATTTTTAGACATTATTGAGAAAGTACGAGAACAAGTAAATACGCATTTACCTATTGCAAAAGGTCCATTGTCTGATGACAATATTGTGGACGGGGCAAATTATAGTTTAATAGGCGATGGGAAAAGATTGCGTCCGATCCTAACGTGGGTGATGGGAGTGAAGGAATTCGGATTATCAGCGTCTGCGATTGTGCCTTTACTGAAATCACTTGAATATATGCATACAGCTTCACTGATCTTTGATGATTTACCATCCCAAGATAATGCTTCTATACGTAGAGGAAATCCAACGCTTCATGAAGTACACAATGTTGCAGTTGCGGAATTGACGGGACTCTTTTTAACGCAAAAGGCAATTGAAGAACAAACATGCTTAGATCAATTTGACTCGAAAGTAGTACTGCAATTGATTCAATATACAGCACAAATGACAGCTGATATGTGTAAGGGCCAGGTGATGGATTTAGAGGCGAAAGGTAAGCGCCTTAGTTTACAGGCCTTGAATCAAATGTGCTTTTATAAAACGGGTATAGGATTTGAAGCGTCCCTAATCATGCCGGCGATTCTTGCTCAAGCTAATGATACTGAAATCAAAGCTTGGAAAACGTTTGCTTATCATGCAGGGATTGCTTTTCAGATAAAGGATGATTTGCTTGATGTAGAAGGAGACCAGCAAACATTAGGAAAACCAATTGGGAATGATGTGGATCATGACAAGTCTACGTATGTATCTGTACTTGGTGTGGAAGGTGCGAAAAAGGAAATGTGGGAACATTACTGTACTGCACTCGAATTGTTATATGAAATCAGTCCTAAAACTCCCTTTTTAAAACACTTTTTGCATTATATCGTGAACCGAGATCATTAATGGCTCAACTTGTAATCTCGTAATCATGTATTGGGTAATAATACCTATTAAGTGTCATGGTTTTGTGGAAAGTAGTATAAGTTAAGTCTGTTTTTGCTATGTATATTTAACTGTTTATCCATTTAACAAGATTCCTCTAGTTCTATTGTCGTTTTATTCCGAAATATCGTATATCTTGTCCTTATCTATATGGTAAAATATAGGTAAAATAGTGGGGTTGGGGAAGAGATATGGATGAGAATTTAATTCAAGATGCGAAGCAAGGCTGTCCACAGGCTATTGAACAAGTTGTATTAAAGTATAGTCCAATTGTTGAACGTTATGCTTTCTCAATTAAATTTCCTCACGATGATATACCAGATCTAATCCAAGAGGTTTTTATAAAGGTTTATCGTTTTATTGATCAAGTGGAGGTACCGACCTTTCACTTTTGGTTATATAAGATCACGTTAAATACAGCTAGGGACTTAGCGAGAAAGCATGCGTGTTGGCAAAGTAAATTTTCGTTACTAAAAGCAGAAAAGCTCTATGATGGGTTTACTTGTAATGTAGAAGAGAACCTAGTGAAGAAGATGGAATATGAACATGTAATTTCTAAGATGCAGGAATTAGATGATAAATATCAAGTTCCGATGATGCTACATTTTCAACAATTCTTAAGCTATAAAGAGATTTCTGACGTAATGGGTATGAACACCTCAACAATTAAAGTTAGAATCCTGAGAGGTAAAAGGAAGGTTGCGCAAAAGGTAAATCTATAACATTAGATTATGTAGCGTATATAACCGATGCAAAAACATTATAGATAAAGCGTTGATCCTTAAAGGATTGGCGCTTTTTTTATTGAAAGTGTAATGGTGTTGATGTTAGTGAAATCATTAGCCGTGGGGAAGATGCAAAATACTTTGTAATTACTGATCCAACAGGTAACCATATTGAGGCTGCGTGGTCGAAGTGGGATTAAGAGTGTGCAGTCATAAAAAAAGAAAAGAGTTCCGTACAATTGTACGGAACTCTTCATTAGTCTTTTATAATTATAAAGAAATTGATTTTGCTGGTAATTGCTCGATATTTTCGATCTTCTTTTCTTCCGGTTGTTGTTGTTTTTCCTTTTTACTAAACAGTCGATACACAGCAGGGATTAACAACAACGTAATAAATGTTGCGAAAAGTAATCCCGAAATAATTGCTGTTGCCATTGGTGCTTGATAGTTACCTGCGGATCCTGAAGCTAATGCTAAAGGTAACATACCACCAACAGTAGTTAACGTTGTCATGAAGATTGGTCTGATTCGATCAGAACCAGCTTGAACCAATGCTGCAGGGACAGTGAGTCCTTTGCTGCGTAATTGATTGGTACGGTCAATTAATAAAATTGCATTATTTAACACGATCCCAATTAACATGATAATACCCATCCCAGACATCATGCTCAATTCTTGTTGCGTTAAGAATAATCCGATGATCACACCAACGATTGTCATTGGGATAACCGACATGACTACGATTGGGTGAACCAAGTGATTAAACTGTACAGCCATAACAAGGTAAACAAGGAATATAGCTAGACCTAAAACGATTAACATTTCCTGCATTAACTCTTGTTGCTGTTCAATGTCACCAGCTGCAGCTACAGTATATCCTTGTGGTGTTTCCGATTCAAAATCATTGATTAATTGTTGTACCTCACGATTGATGGTACCAAGGTCTTTTCCTTCAATATCAGCTGACACAGAGATATAACGCTCCCCATCAACATGCGTAATGGAATTAGGTGTTTCAACTGTTGTTAGCTCGATAAATGTAGATAGTGGTTCTAGCCCTTGAGCAGTCGGAACTTCAATATCTAATAGGTCTTCTTTTGTCACCGTTTGTTGATCCCATCGAATAGAAAGCGGTACATTTTCATCATCTACAGTCATTTCTCCTACAGGCGTGTTTAGAAAGGCCTGTTCTACATATTGTTTGATTTGCAACTCTGACAATCCTGCCTCATCTATTTCTGCTTGATTTAATTCTATAATTTGCTCAGCAGAAGTTCTTTCCATAGAATTGGTAATCCCAACGATTCCATCAATGCTAGAAAGTTTTCCTGTGAAACTGTCTGTTACATTTTGTAATTCGGTAAAGTCTTCACCTTTAATATTAATCTGAACAGGTGATCCTCCGCCGCCATTCATAGCGCTATGCACACCATCTACAGGATATTCATCTTGTAAGTCACGTAAAGTACGAAATACTTCTTCATTGACGTCATCTTGGTCTCTCGTTACATCGTCCCCTTTTGTCATATTGATTACGGCGTATAAAACGTCACCATTATCCATCACATAATTAGATGTTACATCCTGAATGGAACTCAGCTCTTCATTTATTCTCAATGCTAAATCTTCTTTATCATTTGCTGTTAAACCAGTTTCCACATCGATCAAAATTTCGTTATATCGATTCAATACATCTGGCATAATCGTCATCGGAATTTTCGTTACAAAAAACATAGATCCAACAAAAATTAATACAAACGATCCAACAACTGCTAGACTGTATCGCTTCTTTCTTACGACCCATGAAACAATTCGGTTATATCCTTTCACAAGCTTCCCTTGCTTCTGGGCCTTTTTCTTTTTGTTGTTAACTCTCAAGAACTTATCTGAAAGTGCTGGAATCAAAGAGAATGATATGATAACCGAGCTAATTAATGTCGCAGCTACAATGACAGACAAGATGATCATAAACTGACCGACCTCTCCGCCAATCATTCCAATTGGTAAAAACACTACAATGGTTGTTAGCATCGAAGCAATAACGGCTGTTGCAACCTCTTTTGTTCCTTGGGTTACTGCCTGTAGATTATTTAATCCTTGTTCTTTTTTGCGATAGATAGATTCGAGAATAACGATGGATGAGTCTACCATCATTCCAATACCTAAGCCAAGACCTATTAAGGAAAGCATATTAAAGCTATAATCGAATAGCCACATTGCGGTGAATGTCAGTAATACCGATGTTGGTATGGATAAACCAACAATAATCGTAGCTCGAACATTTCTAAGGAAGAGTAGTAAGATAACAACGGCTATAACAGCTCCGATTAAAATATTACTCGTTACACCGTTAATCGCATCCTCCACGTAATCTGCCTGTGCAACCATTTCATTTAACTCGAAATTACTCACTAAACCATCATCACGAATGTTTTCAATCTCCGCACGAACGGCGGTTGCCAACTCAATTTGTGTTACATCAGAAGTTCTTCCAATTTGGACAAACACTAAATCCTTACTACCATCTTTCCAAACAAATGAAGATGCTTCTAATGGCTTTAATGATACATTTGCGATTTCATCTAATGTGATATGCCCAGTTGCAGTAGGAATCTTAATCGATTCTACATCATCTACACTTGTTAATTTTGTGTTCCACCGAACGGATGCAGTGTCTTTATTCTCTTGTACTTCTCCAAGCGTTGCTTCACTATTTGCTTGTTGGATTACGGACATTACTTGCATCACATCTAAACCGCGTTCACTTATTTCATCACGGTCAAATTCTACTGCCATTTCGTGTTCTAATAAACCACCTAACATTACATCTCTCACTTCAGGTAGTTCTTCTAAACGTGGCTCTAAGATATCTTTTGCAAAGGCAGTCATCTCTTCCATTTCACCACCAGAAACGTCCATAAAGAATTCATAACTGCTATCCATGCTAACTTGATCTGTTTGTACATCCTTAATACCTGTCATATTTGAAGTTGAGGCAAGCACAAGCGACTCTATATCTTTAAATATTGCATCTCCTTGGCCACTTGCTAATGTTATATTCATCGAGCTGACACCGATGTTAGATACAGATTGTACCCCTTCGACACCATCGATACCTAAAATTTGTTTTTCTAAGGGATTCGTAATATTACGTTCCACTTCAATAGCTGACATTTCTCCTGCATCGATGTTTACATAGGCACCATCAAATGTAATAGATGGCATAAGTTCCTTATCTAACTTCATTATCGCGAAGCTTCCTACAAAAAACACAAGAACGACCATTAACCCGACTAAAATCTTTCTTTGCACGATAAACTTAATTAAATTCATACTGAACCTCACCTTTCGTTTTTCTAATTTGTTTTATACTCAATCACGGTCGTGAGTATTTTTTCACTAATTTCTTTATCCATGGATAATCATAATCTTGATGGGATTTTTCCAAAATGATCCAGAGATGTATTTTATCTAAGCCTCTGGTCGTAGTTTTTGGTTGATTACGTTGAGAGAACAACGCGAAAGTGAGAAAAAGTGCAGAGTGCGCGTCACAAAGCGGGGGAAGCGACGCAAAAGTCAGAGAAAGTGAAAAGTGCGCGTCGCAAAGCGGGGGAAGTCGTGTTAAAAAACGGCAATGGAATCAAGCAACCCTTCAAAACAAAAAAAGCTCTCGAATAAACTCGAGAGCCTTAACACTAGCATTTATTTAGTTAATCAAAGCCTGTAATGGAGCTGGAATACGCCCGCCACGCTTAATAAACTTTTCGGAACCATACGGATTGACACCAATTACTGGTGCGCGGCCAAGTAAGCCACCAAATTCAACCGTTTCTCCTTCGCTTTTTCCTACAACAGGTATAACGCGGACTGCGGTGGTTTTTTTGTTGATCATACCAATCGCAGCTTCATCCGCTATAATAGCTGATAAAGTTTCAGGACTAACGTTGCCATCAAGTGCAATCATGTCCAAGCCAACGGAACAAACACACGTCATCGCTTCAAGCTTAGATAAGGTTAGCGCGCCATCTTCAATCCCTTTAATCATTCCGTTATCTTCACTAACTGGAATAAATGCACCGCTAAGCCCGCCAACATAGGAACTCGCCATGGCGCCACCTTTTTTGACGGCATCATTCATTAAGGCAAGTGCAGCGATCGTACCATGTGTACCGACACGCTCTAACCCTATTTCTTCTAAAATTTCAGCAACACTATCATTCATTGCATTGGTTGGTGCTAAGGATAAATCCATTATTCCAAATGGTACATTAAGTCTTTCTGCTACTACGCGACCAAGTAACTCACCAGCTCGTGTGATCTTAAAAGCCGTTTTTTTAATAATATCGGAGACCTGACCTAAATCGGCATCTGGGAATCGTTTTAAAGCATTAAGAACTACACCTGGTCCACTTACCCCAACGCTAATGACAGCTTCGCCTTCTCCAGAACCGTGGAAAGCTCCTGCCATAAATGGATTATCTTCGACTGGGTTACAAAAGACAACGAGCTTTGCACAGCCAATGCCGTTATTGTCTTTTGTTTTCACTGCTGTTTCTTTTATGATCTTTCCCATTTGACGAACGGCATCCATGTTAATGCCTGTTTTGGTTGTGCCGACTGAAATAGATGAGCAGACACGATTTGTCACGCTTAAAGCTTCTGGTAGAGCATCGAGTAGTACCTGATCCCCTTTTGCAATGCCTTTATGTACAAGGGCTGAGTAGCCACCAAGAAAATCAACACCTAAATCCTCAGCAGCTTTATCTAATGTTTTCGCTAAGGTGATCGCTTGTTCCACATTAGCATTTCCTAGAATTTCCGCAACAGGAGAAACAGCAATACGTTTGTTGATGATCGGTACACCATATTCTTTTTCAACTTGTTCTACGACAGGTCTTAACTGGCCTGCATAAGAGGTGATTTTGTCATAGACTCTCTGATTCATTTTTTCGAAATCGGAGTCTGCACAATCGCGTAAACTTATTCCCATGGTGATCGTTCGTATATCAAGGCTTTCCATCTGAACCATTCGAATCGTTTCTTGAATCTCAGTAAATGCAATAGACACGATCATCGCTCCTTTTTAAACTCGGTGCATAGCTTGGAAAATATCTTCTAGTTGTATGCTTACTTTAAGACCTAGCTCTTTTTCAACAGGTTGAAACTCTTTTTCAAGCTCCTCTAAGTTGCTTAAATCCGTTACATCTACAAGCATAATCATCGTAAAGAAATCTTGCAGGATCGTTTGACTGATATCCAATATGTTCATCTGATTATCTGCCAAAACGGTGGTTACTTTAGAGATAATTCCTACTTGGTCCTTCCCGACAACACTGACAACTGCACGTTTTTGCATGTTCATCACCTCACATTTGTATACATGATTACCTGAAAAATCCTATTTATCGATAGCCAATAAAAAAAGATTGGATACATTCCAATCTTGGCAGGTCATAAGAAAATAAAATCACGAAGATTCATCTTCTGTCCTGTTGCCTGAGATTGTGAATCCTTCGGCGCCGTTATAACGGACTCTCCAGAAGTTGCTCCAATTATAGTGTTATCCATAACCTTCATCGCTAACTAGTATGTAATTGATTATAGTGATATTATCAGTTCCATATGAGTAAGTCAACGTAAATACAAAATAGTGATCCGGAAAAAATGAAACGAAAGAAGTTTCGTTCCGGTAAATAGATAAATAACCAAATGGGCAAACAGTTCGTACCTGTTAACCACTTGGTTGCTCTTTGTTCGTCCGGTCTCTCCAATCGATTAAGATATTAATCATATCTAATAAAGTTTCCCTATCTTGATCACTAAATTCTGACAAATGTTTGTTCAATTGAACGATGGCACCATCGACATCTTTATTTAGTCCAGAGAAGCGAAACAACTCCTCAAGTGAGATGTTTAGAGCATTTGTGATTTTTTCTAACGTATCAATCGTTACGTTTTTTTCGCCTCTTTCCAATTGACCGATATAGGTGGGGTGAATAGCGGCGAGATGGGCTAATTCTTCTTGACTTAGTTTTTGTTTTTTTCTTAATGAGCGAATTCGCTCACCAACAATCTTGGCTAATTCTGTTTTAGGCATTGTTAAGCGTCACCTCTTATAAAAATATACCTTCTATTTGAAAACATTCGAAGATACTAGAGATATTATTTTTCGTTTATTGAAATACTATAAGTATTGGTGTTATGATATATTGTATGTGATTAAGATACGTGTACATATTTTAGAACGAATCACTTCCTTATTCTTAGATAGGAAGATCAATATATAATCTACGAGGTGATTATAATGTTTGAAAGTTTAACGAATCAAAAGTTAATCGCTGCTTACAAGAAAGCAATAGATTTAAAATTAGACGCAGATTTTATTAAATTACTAGAAAAGGAGTTACAAGATAGAAACGTAAGTATAGCAAGTGAGCATAGTTTAAACAAAGGATGAAGGGAGAGCCATCCTTTATAGATGTAAGTATTTTTTTGTGACCTGTTATACATTATAGTAGCTTAATACCCATGCTCTCCACAATTTAAAACCTCTTCAAGGCTGATTTCCCTCAGTTTTATCTCTTTTTCTAAATGCGTGATTATTTCATCACTATATTCTAACGTTACTGCCTTGACATACAATTCGACAAGCAATCGATCACTTATAAAGTTCAAAGTAAACAAATTCCCCTTTAGCGAATGGCATTCTATCCCTTCACCTATGTTTAGTATAAAATGGATTCTGTTATCTTCCAAGTGTAATTTTTGCCAATTGGTGCATGCTAGGAATAGCTAATGAGAATGGAAGGGTTGAAACAAATGGACCAATCAGATGTAACGGCAAGGGTTAGTAGCTATATTAGTAAGACGCTAAGAGATAACTTCGGCAAGGGGCCGGAATCCGTACATACGTCAATTAATGACATGTATATAACCATTTATATCCGAAATTTTGTTTCGCCGACAGAAAAAGTCTTATTAACACAAAGAAATCAGTCAGTTGTGGAAGAGACAAGGGACTTAGTTATGTCGACACTAATTCCTGAAATAAAAGCAAACCTTTTACAACTCACTGGGATGAGTGTTGATAAGTTTTTTTATGATTGGTCTTTACATAACAAAAGTGCCATGTTCACCTGTATTAGTTCAGAAGATACGAAAAGTGATATCCCATTAAGGAATGATTATAAGGGGAAAGAAGGAGTAGAAAAAGAAGTCATCCACTTGAGTAAAGTTGCACAAAGAGTGCCGGATGAACTAAAGTCATTTTTATTAAATAATAGAACATTACTCATAATCCGTAATGGTATCTTAGTTAATATTGAAAAACAACTCATACGTGATGGTTACCAGGAGACTTTGAAGCTTGCCAAAAGGAAATTAGAGAAGAAATTATTGCATAACAATAGTTACTTTGATCAGCATTTAGAAACGAGAGTGGTCGATATTTTTGTGGATTGGGATTTTGATGATGATAAGAGTGTTATCTTATTTATATTGAATCCCACTAAATAAATGGCGAAAGGGTGCCCATCTGAATGGGCACCCTTTACTTATCGTAACTTTTTACAAGGTGTAAAAAAGTTTAAATTGTATTTTTTATCTATTTCATTTAAACCGCCGCGGTCTAAGTTCCACCTGGTTTTAACCTATACGATGTAAGCCCTACCTCTCTTACATCCTTACGACTCCGAAGCCGATCCAGTGTGAATAAGTGTTTCTATAAAAAAACATTGGCAGAAAGCCAGTAATTTCCCTTGCACCATTAAGTTACATGTTCACTTGTTTATTGCGAACAGTTTTTAATTATACGTTATAGAAATACACATGTCAAGAGGTGAGGTCAGATTCTTGTGATTAAGTGATTTGGTGATATAGTTTTAGATAGAAAAATGTGTTATATACATAAATTAGTATGCACAACAAAAGAGGGGTACAACATGATTAGAACGGGTCGTATCTATTATGGCTGGGTGATCGTCTTTATCGGTGCGTTAGGGTTGTTTTTTTCAGGTCCTGGACAGACATACTCTAATTCGATGTTTATTGACCTATATATTAATGATTTCGGGTGGTCGCGTTCAGAGGTATCCAGTCTATATTCTTTCGCTACATTAGCTGCAGGACTAATGATGATGTTTATCGGTCGATTCATTGATCGGTTTGGTCAGCGGATGATGATGGTATTGATTGGTGTTATTTTTGCGTTCGCGTGTTTTTTTAACAGTTGGATTTCCAATATATGGATGCTTGGTATTGGTTTTTTTCTCATTCGATTACTTGGGCAAGGTAGCATGACATTATTACCTAATACGTTAGTAGCGCAATGGTTTGTGAAAAAGCGTGGAGTAGCCTTGAGTATTATGACACTAGGAAGTTTCGCGGGTGCAACACTATTTCCTATCATTAATACATGGTTGATCCATACGTGGAGCTGGCAGTTTGCGTGGCAATTTTGGGGGATATTACTGTTAGTTGTGTTTGTGCCAGTCTCACTAATTGGTGTTCGAAATAAACCTGAAGACGTGGGGCTAGAACCGGACGGGTTGGATAAACATAACTCTTCCAATGCTAAATTAGGTGCATCGGTAGAAGTGGCTGAAGAGGACTGGACGTTGAAGGAAGCAATGAGAACGAAAGCCTTTTGGCTAATCCTAGTTTGCGTAGGGATTCCCGGAGCAGTGAATACAGGCATTACATTTCATATTACATCGATATTTGGATCGAATCAATTATCACCGGAAATTGCTGCGATGGTTTTAAGCTTGATGGCATTTGTTGGGATTCCCATGTCATTTGTATCAGGTGTGATCACGGATAAGATAAAAACAAACTATTTACTACTCGGTATTTTTATTATTGAAATTATTTTATTAATGTTACTTCTTTTCACAAGCAATATCATCATCGCAATTATCTTCGGTATATTCTGGGGGATTGCTAACGGATTAGAGCGGATAGGCCTCAATATCATTTGGCCTAATTACTTTGGTAGAAAATATATTGGTAGTATCAATGGAGTTGGAGCAACAGTTGGTGTAATTGGTTCGGCATTCGGACCACTTCCATTCGGGGTGGGCTTTGATCTTTTTCAAAGCTATACACCGATCATACTTATCACTCTTTTGTTTCCAGTCATTGGAGGCATTTGTGCATGGAGTGCGAGAAAGCCAACCAAAGCATCTCTGGCTCAAACTTGATTTGGAAAGGGGATCAACATGCGGAAGGATAAAAAGATTCGGTTAATTGCCTTGGATTTAGATGGTACCCTGCTTAGTGAGCAGGATATGATTTCACAAGAAAACATAGAAGCGATTAAGCTGGCAAGGGAGCATGGGGTGGAAGTTATTTTTTCTACAGGAAGACACTACTCTACTTGTAAAGCTTTTGCAGAACAATTACAACTATCCTCCTATTTAATAACGGTTAATGGTAGTGAAATACGAACTGTATCTGGAGAGTTAGTCGATCGCCAATTACTCGATATTGCAGTAGTGGAACACTTGGTTGCATTACACAAAAAGTACAAAACATATGCATGGATGACTTCGACAGAACAAATTTGGAGAGGTGAACTACCAAGTGAATTGGAAGTGCATCAGTGGCTGAAGTTTGGATATGATACAGATGATCCATCTGTAAAGATGGCAATCATGGAGGAGCTTGCGAGTCTCGGTGAGCTAGAAATAAGTGATTCCAGTCCAACGAATATTGAAGTAAATGCGGTTGGAATAAATAAGGCAGTGGCAATTGAAAAGGTTTGTAAACGGTTAGGATTATCCATGGATGAAGTAATGGCAGCTGGGGATAGCTTAAACGATATAAAAATGATAGAAGCTTGTGGTCTTGGTGTAGCAATGGGAAATGCACAGGATCAAGTAAAAGCATCGGCAGATTGGGTGACCAAATCGAATGTAGAACATGGTGTTGCCCATGCTATTCACACGTGGGTATTACAATAGTTAATGAATTTGTCGATAATTCAGAAATTCGAAGGGGATTTTACTTGCAGGTTGACTGCGCTTGTAATAAGTTTATATATGGGGGATTTTTATTCACAGATAATTTGTGAACAAAAATGATAGAAATAGAGATAAAATCTTACTGAAAATCCCATCTGAAGGGTTTGTTCGTTTAAATAATTCCTTATTCCTTATACATAAGTTGATATGTTTTTTATTTAACCTTATGATGGATGAAGGAAAGAATTTGGAAGGAGCTTAAACAATGGCAAAACAAGACATAGGTGTTGTAGGACTAGCAGTAATGGGAAAAAACCTTGCTTTAAATCTTGAAAGCAGAGGCAATTCCGTATCTGTTTTTAACCGTTCATACGAAAAAACAGAAGACTTTTTAGCGAACGAAGCAGCAGGTAAGAACTTTGTTGGTGCTAAAACAATTGAAGAGTTTGTTGACTCTTTAGAAAAACCAAGAAAGATTTTATTAATGGTCAAAGCAGGTGCTGCTACAGACGCAACAATTGAATCATTACGACCGCATCTTGATGAAGGTGATATCCTTATTGATGGAGGAAACACATTCTATGAAGATACGATTCGACGTAATAAAGAATTAGAAACAACTGGTATCCACTTCATTGGTACTGGTGTATCTGGTGGAGAAGAGGGTGCATTAAAAGGACCTTCCATCATGCCTGGTGGACAAAAAGAAGCATATGATTTAGTAGAACCAATTCTTAAATCCATTGCTGCAAAAGTTGGCGATGATGCTTGTACAACTTACATCGGTCCAGATGGTGCTGGTCACTATGTTAAAATGGTGCACAACGGGATCGAGTATGGTGACATGCAATTAATTTGTGAAGCATACTTCATTATGAAGCATGTTTTAGGATTAGGTGCTGAAGAATTACATGAGGTATTCGCGGATTGGAATACTGGTGAGTTGGATAGTTACTTGATCGAGATCACTGCTGACATCTTCACGAAAAAAGATGATGAAACTGGCAAACCGATGATCGATGTAATCCTAGATACTGCTGGTCAAAAAGGTACTGGTAAATGGACGAGCCAAAGCTCTCTAGATCTTGGTGTTCCACTTCCGATCATTACAGAATCTGTATTTGCTCGCTTCATCTCTGCAATGAAAGATGAGCGTGTGAAAGCTAGCAAAATCCTTAAAGGACCTTCTGCACAGGAAACTCCTTTTGAAGGTGATAAAGATGAGTTAGTTGAAGCGATTAGAAAAGCACTATACATGAGTAAAATCGTTTCTTACGCACAAGGCTTTGCGCAAATGCGTGCTGCTTCAGATGAATACAATTGGGATCTTAAATACGGAGATATCGCGATGATCTTCCGTGGCGGTTGTATTATCCGTGCGCAATTCTTACAAAAAATTAAAGAAGCTTACGACCGTGAGCCTGGTTTGGCTAATTTATTATTGGATCCTTATTTCCAAGAAATCGTAGAAAGCTACCAAGCATCGTTACGTAAAGTGTTATCTGTGGCGATTGAGCGTGGAATTCCGGTTCCAGGTTTCTCAAGTGCACTTGCATACTACGATAGCTATCGTACAGAAACACTGCCTGCAAACTTACTACAAGCACAACGTGATTACTTTGGTGCACACACATACCAACGTGTGGACAAAGAAGGCGTATTCCATACTGAGTGGATGAAATAATGAAGTAACTCCCTTTTAGGAACTAAATTTCTGGTTCCTGAAAGGGAGTTTTTTTGATGCTTGCAGTTTCCTTTAGGAAATGCACCTAAACCTGAGTTATATGCGCCAACTGAGCTAGAACCCAAACGACAAAAATTAAGAATGCGTAACTCTTCTAGAGGAATAAAGAGATAAAGAGGCAGGGACATAACTAAAATGTCTGATTAAAATTTCGAACAAATCAATATTTCAGGAGCGGTGGCTACAAACGAAAAAAAAGCACCGCATACAGCGGTGCTTTTCTCTATATCGAAGCTTACTCTTCCTCTGGTGTAACAGACCACCAGTGGAAGCCGTCTTTTTCAAGTAGCGCATCGGAATCTTTTGGACCATTTGATCCAGATTCGTAGTTAGGGAATTGTGCTTTTTTGTTTTCCCAAGCTTGTGAAATAATATCAACAAATTTCCAAGAGAGAGCAACCTCGTCCCAGTGCGTGAAGTTTGTTGAATCACCACGCATACAATCGTGTAATAACACTTCATACGCTTCAGGTGTGTTCATCTTATCGTTGTTATCATTGTTATTATATTTCAGAGAGATTGGTGTAGACGTCGTGCCATAGTCACCTTTTTTCGCATTAAGATGAAGGGTAATACCTTCATAAGGCTGAATGTGAATAACTAATAGATTAGGATGAATGGCTTCCCCTTTATCATAATATAAGTTCATTGGTAAATCTTTGAATTGAACGACAATTTCCGTTGACTTTTGCTGCATTCTTTTACCTGTACGGATATAGATAGGCGTGCCGGCCCAACGGAAGTTGTTGATTGTTAACTTACCTGCAACAAAGGTTTCTGTATTTGAATCAGGGTCAACAGAATTCCCTTCACGATATCCAGGTTTCTCTTCACCGTCAACAATACCTCTGTCATATTGGCCACGAACAAAATAGTCTTCTACTTCATCTACGCTCATCGGTTTTAACGCACGTAACACTTTTACTTTCTCACTTCTGATTTCTTCTGGTGTTAGCTTGATTGGTGGTTCCATTGCTAGAAGCGCCATCATTTGTAACATGTGGTTCTGTACCATATCACGAAGCGCACCAGATGATTCATAGTATCTTCCTCTGTCTTCCACACCAAGCACTTCACTAGAAGTAATTTGGATATTAGAGATAAATTGATTATTCCAAAGAGGTTCGAACATTGCATTAGCAAAGCGAATCACTTCAATGTTCTGTACCATTTCTTTACCCAAGTAGTGGTCAATACGATAGATTTGATCTTCATCAAATGCTTCACGAATTTGATTGTTTAATTTCTGTGCAGACTTGAAGTTATGACCGAACGGCTTTTCAATTACTAATCTAGACCAACCTTGTGTTGATGTTAAGCCTTCTGACTTAAGATTAGCTGCAAGGGTGCCAAAGAAATTAGGAGCCATTGCAAGGTAAAAGATTCGATTTCCTTCTGTTTCATGCTTTTCATCTAATGAATGTAATAGTGTATTTAAACTTTGATAATAACTTAAGTCTTGAACATCAAATGGGTGGTAATGGAAGTGGGAAGCGAATTTATCTGGATCGATGTTATCATCTTCAAATTGACTAATCGAATTCTTAACGTTATTACGGAAATCTTCGTTTGTTAGAGGTCTTCTAGCTACCCCAACTACTGCGAAATTTTCCGACAGTTTACCATTTCGAAAAAGTCTATAGATCGATGGATATAATTTACGATTAGCTAGATCACCTGTTGCACCAAAAATTACAATAACTGCTTTTGGAGTATTCGTTGTCATTTTACGTAACTACCTTCCTATAATTTTTTTATGACCGTCTCATGTTGCGGTCTTGAGTTGAACGTATGTTTATACACTTTTTTGTATAATAATCATAAATATAATACTTATTATACAATATCATGAGTAAGGTTATTGATAAACTGTTTTACATGATATGTCGAAAAAGTTTATAATTTCAGTTAGTTGACATACTTACTATAGTACCATGTGTACGAGAAATAACAAATGAAATACATAATAGGAGGAACATATATATGAACAAGTATCGTGGATTTCTTATCGATTTAGATGGGACAGTATATAAAGGCACAGAGAAGATAGAGGAAGCGATCACTTTTGTAAAGGAGCTTGAAAAAAGAAACTTGCCATATCTTTTCTTAACTAACAATTCAACTAAGCATCCTAGTAAGGTTTCTGAAACGTTAGTTAGCATGGGTGTACCATCAACTACGGAGCATGTGTTTACAACGAGCATGGCTACTGCGAAGTACATCTCTGAATTGAAGCAAGGTGCTCGTGTTTATCCGATTGGAGAAGAAGGGTTAATCTCTGCTTTAAAAGAAACAGGATTAGAGATTGTGGAAACAGATGCGGACTTTGTGGTGATGGGATTAGACCGTACGATTAATTATGAAAAATTGGCAAAAGGAGCGTTAAATATACGCGCTGGTGCAAAGTTTGTGGCCACAAATGGGGACATTGCGCTTCCAACAGAGAGAGGATTTTTACCTGGTGCCGGTTCACTTATCTCGGTGTTATCCGTTACAACAGGTGTAGAGCCTAAGTTCATAGGGAAGCCAGAGTCTATTATCGTAGATCAGGCATTAGAAGTGCTCGGAACATCTAAAGAGGAGACGTTAATGGTTGGTGATAATTATGCAACAGACATTCTTGCGGGAATTAATGCGGGAATCGATACGTTACTCGTTCATACGGGTGTTACGACGAAGGAACACTTACTTGATATACAAACACAACCAACATATGCGATAGATACTTTAGCAGAATGGCTATTTGATGAATCTTGAGATCAAAACTATTATAGGCCTTAGGTAGTAGATGCTAGCTATATTATTCTAAAAAATAGTTTTTATGACTGAATTTGTATAGAGTGCGTCATTAGCCATCTTCTGACATTTCCAAAGCAGGAATTCGAAAAGTAGTCAGAGAAGTGCGCGATCACGGACAAGAAAGTGCCACGAGAGCAGAATGAAGTCAGAGAAGTGTGCGATCACGGACAAGAAAATGCTACGAGAGCAGAATGAAGTCAGAGAAGTGTGCGATCACTGACAAGAAAGTGCCTCAAGAGCAGAATGAAGTCAGAGAAGTGTGCGATCACGGACAAGAAAAAACCTCGAGAGCAGAATGAAGTCAGAGAGGGATCCAATTCCCAAAAGTTAGCTAGTACATTGTTAAATATTTTACTTTTTTGTTACGACGGATTTTACATCAACTCCGACATTATAAAAGCAACAATGCTTTTGAAAAGAGGCAAAAAAACTAGGGTGCGGATGATGATAATCCATACCCTAGCCTATTTAATGTTGTATGTTCGATTCATCGGAGTTTAGAAATTCTCGTATTTCTTCCGCCGTTAAACCCAAATGCTTTGCTGTAATCATTAATAAAATCCATTCTTTATCCACTGTTTCCGATCCCAGCTCTCCCATTAGTTCCTCCTATACCTTTTTTTGTGAGGACATCCAATTTTTATATTTAACGAAATCATGGATTTCCATGAAGTCCTCCTTGCTCATCCCTTGTTCAATAGCTTTTTGAAAAAGAACTTCCCATTCTTCATCGATCATGTTGGAATCTTGCTTCATGTAGGAGGTTGTGTACATTTCTTGTTGTTCACCTAATAAGTATTCAATAGTGGTATCTAGGGTGATCGCTATTTTCGATAGAACTTGTAATGATGGATTCTTTTGAATGTTTCGTTCAATGTAACTTAAGTAGGATTTAGATATGCCAGCTAATGAAGCAAGCTTCGTGATAGAAAGTCCTTTTTCTCTTCTAAGTAATCTGATTCTTTCTCCAATCATGCTATTCTCCTTAATGTTTATTCGCTTACGAACGGTCATAAAGGTTATTCTACTACATATGTTCATTATATAGCACATATTGTTCTATAAAAAATATGATAATCTGAGTAAACGCATGAAAACGGAAGAATTTGGATGTATAATGTTCTTAATCAAGAAATTTGAATAAATTTAAGTATTTATCAAATCAGGCATTTATTATATATTTACTATAGATATTCAATGATTTTCCCTTATTATTAAAGTTCTGTTTAATAAGACTTTGACTAGGCCATAATGGTTATCAAAGTCTTTCTTATAGCTTAATCTGTTCTTTATAGAGAACTTAAGGTGAGGGTTAGTATGTTTGTCAAATATTTGTTTATCTATTTAGCTATTTTAAATCTGTTCGATGGTGTAGTTACCATATATGGCTTAAAACATGCATATATTAAGGAATTAAACCCGGTAATGAACCATTTATACGAGCAAAGCCCAACAGTCTTTTTTATAACTAAACTAGCATTATCTATTTGTTTACTTTTATTTGTTTTCAGTAGTCGTTTGACCTTTTCGAAAGGCTGGATGAAAAGTCTGACTTTAGCAGCTGCCTTTTTATATACTTGTACGTTATTTTTGCATGCCATTTGGTTGTTACAAATTTAATGGGAGTGACAATATGTATAAAAAAACATGTAATCATTGTTTTCAATTATCTTTTAGTAGCCAAAAAAATGGTTTGTGGAACTGTCCTGTTTGTGGAATGAATATTACAACACTGAGAGCCTATGATGCAGAATCTACTTATAAAAGAAATCCAAATAGTTTATTGCAGTTGTACACATTGGAAGGGAAAGAGCAAACGAAAACGAATGTTTCTACATATATTTGAATGAGAAGAAGCAGATTTTCTGTTTCTTTTTTGGTTTCAGAGGTTTGAAAGTGGCATTATTAGGTAAGGGATAGAACTTGAGGGGGAGGTTGAAGTGCAGTATTTATGGAAGACCGAGCGACTTGCATTTCGTGAGATGGATATGGAAGATGTATCGCGTCTACAAATGATTTTTGATGACCCGGTTGCAATGAAATACTATCCAAATCGTAAAAACAAAGAGGAAACGGTTCGCTGGATTGTTTGGAATAAAAACAATTATAGAATATTTGGTGTAGGTCTTTGGATTGTGGAATGCAAGTATTCTGGTTTATTTTTAGGGCAATGTGGACTCGTTCCGCAGAAAGTGGATGGGAAAGTAGAGATGGAAGTTGGTTATCTATTTGTTCGGGACCACTGGGGAAAGGGATACGCTACCGAAGCAGCACAGGCTTGTGTGGATTACGGATTACATACACTAAGAATAGGCCAATTGATCTCATTAATCGACCCGGCTAACGAACCATCCATAAAAGTAGCCAAAAGAATCGGGATGCAAAAACAAAAAATGGTAGAAAAATGGGAAAAACAATTAATTGTATATGCGATAGAGAAAGAAAGTGACGTTCATACTGATGGATGAGCGTCACTTTCTAATTTCTAATTTGATCTAATTTCCTGTCGCATGAACAATAGATAAGAAATTGCAAAACAAATCATCGTAGCAGCGATCAGACCAGTTAATTGTGGCCAGATCAATAATAGACTTTGATCAAGTGGTAATGGTCCAGCTACTGCTCCAATCGTCTGTTCTTGCGATAAAGGTCCAAGACTTCGAACCGTTGGTGATAATAGTGTAGTAGTGGATTCACTAAATAAATAGTTTGGTGATAAACGCATTAGATTTAGTATAAATCCTTGCTTATCGATGGCTTGGGCTTCACTTGTTATTGTTTCCGGATTCAACACTGTTTTGGAGATCATTTCAATGATCATAGAATAAAAGATGCTAAAAAAGATCCAAATGGCAATGCCGGATAGTGCTGATGTTGCTGCTTGCCTGAACTGGACTGAAAAGAGAATGCCAAGATTTAGCCAAAAGGCAATATAGAAGATGCATAAAACTAAAAAGCATCCAATTCTAGCAAACTCTTCAAAACTCGGTGGAATCCCAATAATCAAAATGCCTAATGCAGTCACTAACAACCCTAGTGAGAAAAATAATACGATGTTGATTAGTAAGGCTGCTGTGAACTTTGCATTCAAGACATAGTCTCTTGGAATGGGTTGAGCCATTAAGCGACTTAAGGTCCCTTTATTCCGTTCAGAATTGATCGCATCAAATCCTAAGGCAATACCCAGTAAAGGACCTAAAAACGTAACGAAACGGATAAAAGATGGCATCGTTCCGTCAGAGACTGTAAATAGCTTTAAAAATAAGAACGATTCTTTTGCAATTTCCTTGGCGTCATCCGAAGCATCCATTGCATCATTGATCGTTGTTAAAGCTGTATAAAGAGAACCGAAACACGTGAGCATAATGATAATTAATAAAATGATAATGCGCCAGCTTGTCATATAATCGGTGAACTCTTTACGTACGATCGCTTGAAATGCCTTATGACTAGTTGCTCGCTCTTCCTTTATGGTAATTGAGCTAAAGGCCGATGGAAGACGAAGCTTCGGCAAGTTATTTAGTAGCTTCATTAAGCTCACGCCCTTCAAAATAACGATGATAGATTTCGTCTAAGCCGTAATTTTTTTTATTGATATGATATAAAGCTCGATCATGTTGGATAATAGTTCGAGCAATATCTGGTGTAACATCTTCCTGGCAATAAACATCCATCGTTGAGTGGTTCATTTCAACGCGGTTCACCCCATGAATATCGTGAATGGATTGAATCAGGGAGTCATCAATCGGATCAGCAAATACATTCACAACAAATGTATCCTCAAAAAAAAGTTGCTTTGCAAGACTTTCGATATTTCCTTCAGCAAGTAATTTTCCTTTTACAAAAATACCCACACGGTCACAAATTTGTTGTACTTGATGTAATTGGTGGGATGATAATAATACGGTGATCCCGTCCTGTTCATTTAGGTGTCTGATCAATTGTAGTAACTCGCGAATACCTTCCGGGTCAATACCTAATGTTGGCTCGTCTAGAATAATAACGTCAGGCTTTTTCATTAAAACATCGGCTAAGCCCAATCTTTGTCTCATTCCACGTGAATATTTTCCGTTTTTTTTAGTGGCGGCATCGACTAGACCTACTTGATCTAAGACGTGCATGGCTCTTTTGTATGCAGCCTCTCTTGACATTCCATTAAGGGCAGCAGTGTACATTAAATTCTCTAGCCCTGTCATGTGTTGATAAAAACCAACGTCGTCAGGTAAATAACCCACTTTTTGTTTCACTCCAAGTGGGTGCCGTGTAGGGTTAAGTCCACATACATGAACAGTCCCGGATGTTGGTTCACTCAAACCGAGCATCATAAGAATCGTAGTTGATTTACCGGCGCCATTAGGTCCTAATAAACCGAATATCTCACCCTTTTTAATGGAAAGAGATAAGTGGTCGACAGCGAGTTGATCATCATATTGTTTGGTAATTTCTTTTAGCTCTATGATCGATGTGGCCACGTTTATCTCCTCCCATATTTTTTAAATAAAAAGTATAGACCGAAAATGACTACCGCGATAATGAAGACCCCAATAAATCCCCAAAGTGTTGACGTCTCAACCGATACGCGAAACGCGGCATCAGACGAGGCTTCTGGAGTCTCAGCGGTGAATGAAGTCACGTAGTCACCAGCAATTGCATCATCAGGTGCTGTAATTGTTGCCTTTACCGTTTTAGACTTTCCAGCTTCGATTTCTGTGAGGTTACTTTGGTCAAATGCAACGTCCCAATTAGGTGGAGCTGATGAGGTGATCTCCACATCTGTTAATGTTGACGTACCAATGTTCTCTACAACAAGGTCCACGGTTCTTTTTCCGCCTGCATTAATATCGGTACTTAACTTTCCTGACGGTGAAGATATTTGAATGTCGTAGGACCCAGTAATAACTGTCTCTAAAGCAATCTCTGCAGATGTACTGCTTGTCGATGCTTTGATTGGAATAGTGTACGTGTCCGCAACGGCATTTTCTGGAGGAGTCACGTTGATGGTAATGTCTTTCGTTTCATTTGGCTCTAATTGAACAGAATTCACATTGTTGTTATCTGCTCGAAACTGAACCCTCCACCCATTTGGCACGCCACTGCTCAGCGCATAGTTTTGCGTGTCGGCCGTTCTATTTTTTAACGATGCTTGATAAGAAAAAGATGCATCAACATGACCTTCCATGTTTGGTTGATCGGATGTTAATTCGGTTTTAAAAGTTCCTTGTTCAGAAACGGTTGTTAAAAAAGGTAAGGTAGCATTCGCACTTCCATTTCCATTTGCAACTAACTGATAGCTGTAATCCGCTTTTTCTACAAGTAACGGAATGGTTATTTCGACATTTATTTGTTGCTGATCGTTTGGTTTAACTGATAATTGACGAATATCATTTCCGCTTGCAGTAATCGATTGTGTCCACCCCTCAGGCAAGTCCTCTAATGCGAAGGTAAGGTTTTGTACGCTTGAACTCGTGTTCATCACCTCAACTGGATAGTTAATCGTTTCCCCTGGTGTAACAGAAATTCCGGTATAAGGAGTGAATAAAGTAAGGGATTCATCTGCATGGATTGCATTCCCACCTATACCTAGACTTAAAGTTAGTAATGCGATAAAAGTAATGATTAATTTTTTTCCCATGGTTTATACCTCCAATAAGTTTGAAATGATAAATTCTATAAATTATTACGAAAAAAATTTAATTTTGGATTTGCAATTTTTAAAAAAATTTATAAAATTTTAAGTAAAAAAGGTTGTTTATAGAGGAGGGGTTAAAAATGAATGATACGTGTGAAAGTCGGCGTATGATGCTGCAAATTGCGGACGGTTCGAAGCAAGCATTTGATCTCTTTTATGAAACGCATCATCGATTTGTATTGCAGATTGCGTATAAGATTTTAGGAGATCGAGTAGAAGCGGAAGATGTATGTCATGATATTTTTCTTGAGGTATTTCAAAAATCAAACGAATACAGTCCTAGTAAAGGTAGTGTTAAGGCGTGGTTAGCTATAAAAACAAAAAGCAGGTGTTTGGATCGACTTCGGAAAAAGAAACCAGTATTAGTCAATAAACTAGAGGCGATATTAAATCAAGAGGTAACAGCAGTGGATAGTTATGTTTTAAGTCAAATAGAACGGGATATTTTATTAGATGCCTTGCAACACATTCCGGAAAAGCAACGGGAAGTTATTTATGAGGCTTACTTTAATGGCCGAACGCACATGGAATTGGCAGATTTATTGCATATCCCATTAGGGTCGGTGAAATCAATCATAAGATATGGCATAAACAATCTCAGGAAGCATCAATCATTAGTGCATTGGATGAATTCTAGTGGGGGTGAAAAGTAATGCGGGTAAAGGGGCATATAACAGAAGAGCAGATTATTGATTATCTTCTAGGGAATGTAAATGAAGAAGAGAAAGGGACTTATCAAGCACACCTAAATAGCTGTGAAGATTGTAGGCAAGTATGTTTGAGCTGGAATGAAATGCTTCAAGTGCAGGAAGCGTTAAGCCCTTCAACCATGGTGAAGCAGAGGTTGGATGTGGAAATAGAAAAGGAAAGGTTTACTAAAAAACGTCGCGATCCAAGAAAGGCATTGGTAATCGCTAGTAGTGTAGCTGCGGCTATATTGTTGTTAGTTGGATTGATTACGATGCCAAAGCAAACGATACACACGCAAAACCAATCGGAAGATCAATTAATCCATGCTATTCAGAACCAACCCGATACGGATAGGCTTGAGATTACCCCTGTATCAAATGAACAGAATCTGACTGGGAACGTTTGGATTAATGAAACGAATAATAAAATGGTGCTTGAAGTAAATGGACTTACGGATACAGGTTCCTATGACCATCAACTTTGGATTGTCTATCAAAACGAGGATGTACATGGTAATGTATTAACAGTTAAAGATGGGTTTACGAAGTTGTTGTGGACAGATTCACAGATCGATCAATGGAGTACAATAAAAGCAAGCCTCGAACCGGTAGGAGGAAGTGAAACCCCAACGGGACCGAATACATTTTTTGTGGATTTGGTAAATAGATAGTGGTGTAGTGTGGTATGAATATGTAAAAATGGTATAGAAAATACGATAAGGGAGCTGTGAATCATGGCAGAACTAAAGTATGAAATAGTGGAACATATTGGTGTGTTATCGGAGTCGGCAAAAGGTTGGAATAAGGAATTGAATTTAGTTAGTTGGAATGGTCGAGAACCAAAATATGATATCCGCGATTGGGCGCCAGAACATGAAAAGATGGGAAAGGGCATTACCTTATCAAACGAAGAGGCGAGTACCCTTGTGGCTTTGTTAGCTAAAAGGCAAGCCTAGAGTTGCAATGGAGTACTTCGTGTGAGAAAATCATAATCAAACGTTTGATTGATTCAAACAAGCCTAAGAAGGGACTGCGATATTTGCCAGTTCCCCTTCTCAGGCTTGTTTACTTTTTGTATTTCTTTTCAGCAAATTCACGTGCGAGGTCAAAATCACTATGTGGAACTTTTTTAGTTCCAACAACTTGGTAATCCTCTTGTCCTTTTCCTGCGAAAACAACAATATCACCAGGTTCACTAATTTCAATCGCATGGGCGATCGCAGCTTTCCGTTCTGTAATTGTTACATAGTTTTCGTGTAGCATTCCTTTTTCCATATCTGCTACTATTTTATTTGGATCTTCCGTTCGTGGGTCGTTAATTGTTAGGATGACATAATCTGCTGCCGAAGCCTTCTTCCCCATGTCAGGTCGCTTATGAGGATCCCGATCTCCGCCCGTTCCAACAAGGAAAATAAGTCTTTTTTGCTTGAATGGTAAGATGGCTTGGATTGATTTTTCGATGGCGTCTGAAGTATGTGCATAATCCACATATAGATCTACAGGTACGTCTAGTTTCAACTTCTCCATTCGTCCGTTAATTGGTTCCATGTCTATAAAAGCTTCGACCATTTCCGAAACATGAATTCCTTTTGCGAATAAAGAAGCCATAGCAGCAAGAATGTTATACACATTAAATTCACCAAGCAGTGGTGCTTTTAAGTCATATTCACCTTCAGGAGAGTGTAACGTGAAGGTTGTGTGATCACTCTTATATTGGATATTACTTGCGGTAAAGTCAGCATCCGTCTGTAAGCCGTAGGAAATCACCTCAAATGGGGACCAAAAACTATATGTTTTAAACCAGGGATCGTCTTCATTTAGCACGATATACTTTTCTCTTTTTAAGTCTTGTCCCAATTGTGCGAAAAGAAGTCCCTTAATATATCCATACTGTTCCATCGAGTCGTGGTAATCGAGGTGATCTTGGCTAAGGTTAGTGAATGTTACGACGTCAAAATCAATGCCCCAAAGACGACCTTGACAAAGGCCGTGTGAAGAAACTTCCATCACCATATTGCTAATATCACGATCAACGGTCTCTTGTAAGAGCTTTTGGTTAGTGAGGAGGTCACATGTAGTGTTTTCACTCTTCATTCTCGTCCCATTCATCTCAAAACCGATCGTTCCCGTTAATGCGGCTTTTTGGTTAACATGTTGTAGGAGGCGATAAATAAGCGTTGTCACCGTCGTCTTGCCGTTGGTGCCTGTGACCCCGAAAATATTAAGTTTTGACGATGGATAATCATAAAATTTATTTGCGATGTGTGCCAATGCCTTATACGTATCTTTTACAATCACGACAGCAGCCTTACTCTCATCCACATCAAGTGCTTTTTCTGAGACGATAACGGTTGCCCCTCGATCAATTGCTTCGTGATAAAATTCATGGCTATCAACCGTAAAGCCTTTCGTGCAAATAAAGATACTGTTTTCTTGTACCTCTCTGGAATCAACGTGTATATGGTCTATTTCTAGGGGGAGCTCCCCAATAACTGTTTTAATAGTAAAGTAAGAGAATAGTTCAGATGTCTGCATATGTTCAACCTCACAAAAAAATTGATAGCTACTAACAATAAGTTGTCCATTTTCTGAGTATCCATTCTTATTCACTTTTTTGAAGTGTTTTAAACCGAAAAACAAAAAAACGACAAAAGTCGTTCAAGAACCATCTGATGAAAAAGCACCCACAATTATTTTTTTTCGATTAATTATTTTAGAAAACTGCTCGTTTAATTCTGCAAATTCTTTATCTGCATTCACTTTAAGCATTACTTCTTCAAAGTGGGACTTATTACGAAACATCGTTTGCCCAAGCATCACTTCCTCTTTTGGTTTCGGGCGTAACAATGTTAAAAGCTGTCTACTCTTTTTATGCACAACCTTATTTGATGTGTGATAGATCTCATCTTCTAATGCTCCATATCCAAGCATGATATCAGCCATGCGTGATTTTATATCAATAAAAGATGTAACATTTTCATTATGAATGAAGTAAAAATAAATGTTTGTGTACATAACATTCACTCTCCCTTGAAGCCACTATATGCCCATTCTAGAGATGTGTGAATGTCCACATTTTATTTTGTGGAGAGGGACGCGTTCTGGCTAGTTTGTGGGGCTGATTTAGCGAGTTTATCAATAATTTAGCGCATACAGCCGTTAATTTAGCGCGAACACTCCTTAATTTAGCGGAAACACAGAACAATTTAGCGCATGCATTCAACATTTTAGCTTTCAGGTGATAATTCAGTGAGTTTATCCAATAATTCAGTAAGTCTCCCCGTTAATTCAGTGAGTTTAACCTATAATTCAGTAAGTTTTCCCGTTAATTCAGTAACAATCCCACATAATTCAGTTTCTGGTACTGAACACACCCAAAAGTGAAACAAAAAAGACCTGGATCACTCTCTCCAAGTCTTTTCTGCACTTACTTCAACGCTTTTTGTAATTTATGAATCATTTTTAAAGATCTTCCTGTTCCGATGGCAACCGATTCTAATGGGTTAGGAGCTAGATGCACAGGGACATAAATCTCATTAGAAATCCATTCTTGCATGCCTTTAATTAGCGCTCCGCCACCAGTTAGGGTGATGCCGTGATCAACAATGTCACCGCTAAGTTCAGGTGGGCAGCTTTCTAATGTGATATGAATGGTATCTAAAATGGATTCTAATGATTCTCGGATTGCTTGCTGTACCTGCTTAGAAGTGATGGTTATGACTTTAGGTAAACCGGTTAATAAGTCTCTACCACGCACGTCCATTAGTTCTTCCACGTGGTCAATTAATGCATATCCAATTTCCATTTTAATATTTTCAGCCGTTCTTTCGCCAATCAAAATATTGAAATGCTTTTTGACATACTGGATAATTTCCTCATCCATTTTGTCCCCGCCAACTCGTACGGAGTGACAAGAAACAACACCGCCGAAGGAGATAATAGCTACTTCACTAGTTCCACCGCCGATATCGACGATCACATTAGCGATTGGCTCTTCTACAGGTAAGTCAGCCCCGATTGCAGCGGCGATCGGTTCTTCAATAAGATGCACTTCTTTTGCACCAAAACTTTTGACGGCATTATGGATCGCACGTCTTTCCACGGATGTACTTCCAGATGGTGTACAAACAACAACTGTAGGTTTGCGCATGGATATCCCTACTTTTTTGCTAACCTTTTTCAAAATTTCTTTTAACATTTGTGCTGTAATATCATAATCAGCAATCACACCATCTTTAAGTGGACGAATAGGTACGATATTTCTTGGTGTTTTACCTACCATTTCTTTTGCTTCTGCTCCTACTGCTACGACTTGATTGGTACGCACATCAATTGCTACAACAGAAGGTTCATTTAAAACAATGCCTTTATTTTTTGTGTAAACTAAGATATTTGCAGTTCCTAGATCTATTCCAATTTCTGCATTTGAAAACATGATCGTTCCTCCATGGTGTTAATTTTTCTATTCATTACATAAAAACCTTATCAAAGGGGATTATTATTGAGTTATGATATCCATTAGTTAATAAGATCGTTGTTTGATTCCTTGCTACTTCCTTTCATAGCATTTCTCATTATACAGGATATTTATGGGGGTAGGAAGATTAGTAATTTATGGAACAACACTTTTTTCTATTTTATATTATTATCAAAGAAGTGCTTTATTATAAGTTTGTCCCAGATAGGGAATAAAAAAAGCAGGATCTTTATAGTCCTGCTTCGAATTGTTATTTAGTTTTTCTTTTCTTCTAATAGGTTTGCAAGTACGTGCTTCTTATATTTTTCGATTTTGCGTCCTTCATGTCGACGCACACCAATATTCTTAAGTTCTTCAACGTACCAACCTTTACTTCCTATATGCATCCCTATCATCCTCTCCCAAAAATTGCTTACGTGGTGATTGTAACATCTGTTTTTACCAATTTAAAATATAACGTTTTGCTTCTTTTATGAAAGCGATATAATAAGGTAATGCAGAATTTATAAGTTCGGAGGGGATGGATTGTGAACTATCAAGTGATCTCTTTAAATGTGGGGAAGCCTAGGGCGTACACGTGGAATAACAAGGAGTTGTTTACGGGTTTTGTTAAACAACCTGTGCACGAAAAAGTGTGGTTATCAAAGCTAGGCTTCACTGGTGATGGACAGGCTGACCGTAAAAACCATGGTGGAGAAGATAAGGCTTTATTAATGTATGCAAAAGACCATTACAATTTTTGGCAAACACAATACAGTCAAGAATTTAACATGCCATCCTTTGGTGAGAATATAACTATTGATGGTCTATTAGAAGAGGATGTATCAGTTGGGGATGTGTTTACACTTGGAGAGGCCGAAATTCAAGTGAGTCAACCGAGACAGCCCTGTTACAAAATAGCAGAAGTGCATCAAATAAAAGATATTCCCGCAGTTGTTACGGAAACTGGCTTCACCGGTTATTATTTCCGAGTTTTGAAAGAGGGTTATGTGTCACCAAATGATCAGTTAACATTGATGAAAAAAGACGAAAACAAAGTAAGTATTGCTTACATTCATCAAAGCCTATTTCACGAAAGGCAAGATGAAAATCGAATTAGAAAGATACTTGAGGTTGATGCGCTTGCCGCTTCGCTGCGCGCGTCTTTAACAAAAAGATTGATAAAATTGACATAGAACGGAGGATTGTCTTGGGATTATTTGATTCCTTAGCAGAAGAAAGGATAAAACAAGCTGCTCGAGATGGTGTATTTGATAACTTGCCGGGAAGTGGTAAACCTTTACCGGAAGATGATTTGTCAGGTGTTCCTGATGACATGAGAATGGGCTACCGAATTATGAAAAATGCAGGGTTTCTTCCGGAAGAGGTACAGCTTAATAAAGAGATCGTATCGTTAAGAGAATTAATTGACGCCTGTGACAATGAAGGGGAAAAAGGAACTTTGGAAAGAAAATTAACAGAAAAAGAGATTCGATATCAAATGCTCTTGGAAAAAAGACAAATAAATAAATCAAAAGCATTCCATCGATACAGTGGGCAAATAAATCGCAGAATCGGGCGGTAAATAAAAAAATAGCTCGATGACAAGAGGAGAAGCAGATGAGAAGTCTTTTCATATACGTATATGCAGGTTGGTTAGTATTTAAAAGTGTACCTAATTTGATAAAAGTAAAAAGAATGCCAAATACGGTTTCAATTGAGAATAAGAATGAACAAGTCTTTGAAACACCGAAACAGGTTTCACAGAATGTAATAAAAAAAATTGGGGTCCGTGTGCATACAAAGGGAATGGATAAGTTACCAGATGGACCCGTTTTATTTGTTTGTAATCATCAAGGATTATTCGATATTTTGGTTTTACTTGGATATGCGGGGAAACCATTAGGATTTATAGCAAAACAAGAAATTAAAAAAATTCCGATTATCCCTGCCTGGATGAAACAAATGCATTGTGTATTTATTGACCGTACGGATCGCAGAGGGGCAATAAAGGTAATAAACGAAGGAATAGAAAATATAAAACAAGGGCAGTCCATGGTTATCTTTCCAGAAGGTACAAGAAGTCGGGGTGGCAAGGTTAACGAATTTAAGTCTGGGAGTTTAAGGCTAGGCACGAAAGCAGAGGTACCGATTGTTCCGATCGCGATTGAGGGCACGTATAAAATATTAGAAGCGAACGATGGTAAAATTAAACCTGCAGATGTTTACCTAGAAGTTTGTGATCCGATTTATCCGAATGAATATAAAGATAAAAAGAATACAGAGTTAGCTGGTCAAATTCAAATGGCTGTAGAAAGAGCAATTCAAGCAAATTCTTAATGGAAAGGATGAATGACATTGTGTGGACGTTTTACCTTAGATGCGAATGAACTCGACATTTTAAGAGAATATGACGTAGAGAACGAGATCTCACATCAGCCACGATATAATGTTGCTCCTGGTCAAGAAGTACTTGCAATTATTCACGATGGTGAGAAGAAAAGAGCGGGTTTTCTAAAATGGGGACTAGTTCCCTCGTGGGCAAAGGACTCGAAGATTGGCTATAAAATGATTAATGCTAGAAGTGAAACTGCCCATGAGAAACCTAGCTTTAAACAATTGTTATCGAGAAAACGTTGCCTAATTTTAGCGGATAGCTTTTATGAATGGCAAAAGACGGAAGAAGGAAAACAACCGAAAAGAATTATGATGAAAGATCGAAAACTCTTTGCTTTTGCTGGTCTTTGGGACCAGTGGCGACAAGGAGATAATTCTCTGTTTACTTGTACGATTTTAACGAAAGATGCCGATTCATTTATGCGACCGATTCATGATCGAATGCCAGTTATTTTGCCGAAAGAAAAAGAAATGGATTGGTTATTTCCTGTCCAACGTGATATTGGTCATATCCATCAATTTGTTACACGAATTTCGACAGAAACAATGGTAGCTTACGATGTAAGTACAAAGGTGAATGCAGTGAAACATGATGATGAAACATGTATCCAACCACTTATTTAATAGGAATAAGCAGGAGTTTAGCTTTTTCTGGAGAATATATTAATGATGAAGAACTGCTTGGATATAGAATCTAGGTAGTTTTTTATTATATGGAAGTAGCGAAAAAAGGTGTTTTCTGTCGTTTGTTTTGATAAGTTCTATTTTTACTAGAATTAATTCGCTAAACTATTATATAAGCTTTTATTATGAATCCAAGGTGACCTACATGACTATATTTAGCATAGATAATATATTTGACGAAACGAAATTACACGATATCTACGACCAGCTTTCTAAAGTTGATGGGAACAAAAGTCTCGTGGATGAGTTGCAATCGTATGTGCAAGATCAAGTGAAGCTGTTGAAGGATTTTAAATATGCCATTGATCAATCGACTACGATCACGATGTCTGATCCCAAAGGACAAATTAAATATGTTGATGATAACTTTTGTAAGATAACAGGATATTCGAAAGACGAATTATTAAATCGGACGCATCGGGTTATTAATTCTGGATATCATGATTCTGCGTTTTTTAAAGACTTGTGGGATACGATATTGGCCGGGCATGTTTGGAACGGGGAAATAAAAATCAGAGCGAAAGATGCCTCTTTAATCTGGTTATCAACTACCATCGTTCCTATTTTGCATGATGATGGAACGGTGCATGCATTTATAGCATTTAGAAATGATATCACGGAGAAAAAGAATATTGAAGAACAATTGGTAGAGGCATTAAATAATGATTACCGGCGTGTACTACAAGAGTTAATGAATCTCGTGTTTCGTGTGAAAATGAGTGATACGGATGAAGGTTACTATTTCACGATGGTTGAAGGTAAGTTAGCGAAAAAAATTGCTTTCTCCAATGGTATGGTCTTTGATCAAAATCTGCAGATTAAATCGTTACTTATCCAAGAGAAATTGGATCAGGTTTTTCGTGGTGAGCAGGTGACGTTTAAATATAAAATTGGTGACTTGTCCTTATATACGATGCTTTCTCCTATTATGGAGGGTGATCAAGTAGTGGAAGTGATTGGATCTTCTGTTGATATTACATCGTTAGAGGAAGCGGAAGAACAAATTAAATACTTTGCTTATACCGATCCTTTAACCAATTTACCAAATCGAAGTAAATTCAGATCTGACCTGGAATCACATCTTGAGAAAAGGGATCAATATCCTTTTTCTGTTTTGCTATGTGACATAGATCGCTTAAAGTATATTAATGATGCTTTAGGTGAATTTGCAGGAGATAAAGTGATCGCAGTAGTAGCGAAACGGCTCGAAGAAATCTTGGGAGATCAGGGGGAGTTG
This sequence comes from Aquibacillus koreensis, assembly GCF_025154055.1. Classification (GTDB taxonomy): domain Bacteria; phylum Bacillota; class Bacilli; order Bacillales; family Amphibacillaceae; genus Aquibacillus_C; species Aquibacillus_C koreensis. The sequence continues at coordinate 76,284 of NZ_JAOALK010000007.1, read as the reverse complement.
TATCGGTACGGTGGCGATGAATTCATAGCGATCATGCACGGCTCTCATCAACAGGTGGATCTTATTAGTGATGAAATGATTAAAAGTATTAAAAAGCCAATTCCGATTGCGAGTAAAGAGTTTTATGTAACATCGACGATCGGTATTAGTAACCACAAACAAACGGGTATTACGCCAGATGAATTAATTCATCATGCTAGTGCTGCTGTCCATTACGGGAAGGTTAGTGGTAGGAATAGTAAGTTATTTTATTCCCCTAACATGAACAAAAAGTATAATAGTTTAATTTTACTAGAAGGTGAAATAAGAGCGGCCTTACATAAAAATGAATTTATGTTACATTATCAACCCAAGGTAAATGTGGTAACGGGTGAAATTATCGGAATGGAAGCGTTAGTTCGTTGGTTTCATAAGGAGCGTGGGTATATTCCGCCTAATGATTTTATTCCACTTACAGAAGAGACGGGTTTAATTATTCAGTTGGGTGAATGGGTCATTCGTCAAGCGTGTAAACAACATGTAGAGTGGATGGATAAAGGGATGGATCCTTTTTCGATTGCGGTCAATGTATCTGCAATTGAATTGCAACGGAATGATTTTGCAGAAAAAGTGTTCCGGATTATTGAAGAAACGGGTATGGATCCATCGCATTTAGTAATTGAAATAACAGAAAATAGTGTCATGCAAAATACGGAGGACTGCATCAATACAATGAATAAACTTCGTGAACGAGGCATTTCATTATCAATTGATGACTTCGGAACGGGATATTCTTCTTTTGGATATTTGCGTAAATTTCCAATCAACTATTTAAAAATAGATCAGTCCTTTATCAAGAATGCATTAACAGATGCAAGTAATGCTGAAATTGTGAAAGCGATGATTCAGATTGCACATACATTCGGTTTAAAAGTAGTTGCGGAAGGAGTGGAAGACCCAGAGATTTTATCCTTTATTGGTACACAACAATGCGATTATTACCAAGGGTATTTCTTTAGTGAACCACTACCACCGTTAGAGATTGAGAAATTGATGACTGTAAAAAGTAACTGAGTTGAAGAAAAGAAGCATAACCTACATTCGGTCATGCTTCTATTTTCTGGTAATCATTACTACATGGACATGGTCTTTTCTTTCTTTTGTCTTTTTTCTTGTTTTGCGACATCAAGGAATCGATTTGTTTCCGACACGACGACGCCAGAAAGCCCGATTAAACCAATTAAGTTCGGTAACGCCATTAAACCGTTCATGATATCAGCAACTCCAAATACAACGTCTAAGCTTGCAATCGCCCCTACAAATACAAACAAGATAAAGGCGATGCGGTAATAGGTGATTGCTTGATCGTTAAATAAATAGCTAAAGCACTTTTCGCCATAATAAGACCAACCAACTAATGTCGAGAACGCGAAGAAGATAATCCCAATTGCAACAATATACGTACCGGTATCACCTAAGAAATGCCCAAATGATGCTGAAGTTAAGTCGCCACCATCTATATTTCCACCATACATTTGTGCCATAACAATCGTAACACCTGTGATTGTACAAACAATAATTGTATCGATAAAAACTTGAGTCATGGAAACGAGTGCTTGACGACCAGGGTAGTCTGTTTTTGCTGCTGCTGCGGCAATAGGAGCAGAACCTAGACCGGCTTCGTTTGAAAATACACCACGAGCAACCCCGTAACGAATTACTGTACCTAAAATACCACCACCAACGGCATTAGCTGAAAAGGCATCTGTAAAAATAGTTTGGAATGCAGCAGGAACCAAGTCGAAGTTTAAAAAGATAATAATAAGACCTGCGATAACATAAAACAAAGCCATGATTGGAACAAAAAATGCCGTTACTCTTCCAATGCTTTTAATCCCGCCAAGAATAACAAGTGCCGTAACTACTGCTAGAACAAGGCCCGTTACCCATCCAGGGATACTAAAAGAAGTCTCGACTGCACCAGAAACCGCATTTGACTGAACCATGTTTCCAATCCCGAAGGCAGCAATCGCACCAAAAATAGCAAAGAGAACACCAAGCCATTTCGCTTTTAGCCCTTTTTCAAGATAATACATTGGTCCACCTGACATCTCGCCTTTATCGTTTTCAACACGATACTTTACTGCTAATATTGCTTCCGAATATTTGGTTGCCATCCCTACTAAAGCGGTGATCCACATCCAAAATACAGCACCGGGTCCACCTGCAACGACAGCGGATGCAACCCCTACAATATTACCAGTACCAATAGTAGCGGCCATTGCGGTTGATAATGCCTGGTAGTGACTAATATCCCCTTTTGATTTTTTGTCTTGTTTTGCAGGACTAAATGCTAGTTTTAATGCGTAAGGTAATGTTCTGAATTGAAGAAATCCTAGTCTGATTGTTAAATAGATACCCGTCCCAACTAAAAGGATGAGTAAAGGTGGGCCCCAAACAAAGCCACTGATTTCGCTGATAACTTCCATTGCTTTCCCATCTTTGCCCAGAAATTCACCCAATGCATCCATAAATTCTCCCATTGTAAAACCTCCTTAAGTATGATTATTTAAATTTCCTGAAAACTAAGCGAATAATTCAATAGATGAAAAAGGTATATTATGTCAATTGTTTAGAGAATGTTTGCGTGTTAAATGTAACACCTCCTAAAATTAATATTTGCCGTGGGAAGTATAGTTTGAATTATATAGTTAAAAGGTATAGTGATAATTAGAGTACATGTACTTATTAAAAGAATGTGTTTTTCTAATAATATGCTAACTTGTCTTGTATAATGAGGATAACAAATAAAGATTGGTGGTTATACTATGATTAAAGTTTTGTTTGTATGTCTTGGCAATATCTGTCGTTCTCCTATGGCGGAGGCGATTTTTCGTCATTTAGTTAAAGAAGAAGGTATAGAGGATCAGTTTATCATTGATTCAGCAGGAATAGGACGTTGGCATGTCGGGAATCCCCCGCATGAAGGAACAAGAAATCTATTAACGGAGAAGACGATATCATATGAAGGGATTACAGCAAGACAAATTCATGTGAATGATTGGGACGAGTTTGACTATATCATTGCGATGGATGAAAAGAATATGAGTGATTTACATGCTTTGCGTGAGGCACATGATCAGGTTGTGGTGAAGAGGTTAATGGATTATGTAGAAAACCCTAAAGAAAAGAATGTACCAGATCCATATTTCACTAATAATTTTGAGTACACGTATGAGTTAGTGGATGAAGGGTGTAAACAATTACTCAAGCAAATCAAAACAGTACATAAACAAGGATAAAGGAGTGTAACGCATGGGAAGTAGTAAATTTCTAAAAGGTATGATGATCGGTGCTGCTATTGGAGGGCTAGCAACTTTACTTGATCCTGACACAAGAAAAGCGGTTGGTAATAGAATAAGTAATACGGGTGCTACTGTTAATTACTATCGGAAGCATCCATCTGAAGGGTTTCACCAATTGCGCGACTACTATGAGCAAGCGTCAACATTTCTCATGCAAAACGTAAATAGTGGAATTGAAGTGGTGAACCAGATTCAATCAGTAATGGATACGTTAGATAAAGAAAGTGATGAGCAGACAGGAACAATGGAGACAACAAAGCTTATTGAATAAAGGAGAGGATAGATGTGCAATTGCAAAACATCTATGAATTCATAAAGCGTTTGATTAAGCGAATGTTGGACGATGATGTATTTGGTTTATCTGCGCAACTAGCCTATTTTTTTCTTCTGTCCTTATTCCCATTTATGATTTTCTTAGTTACTCTGATTGGCTATTTGCCAATACAGGAGATTGATGTTCTTAATTTTATTGACGAGTATGCACCGGAACAAATCATGCGCTTACTTGATGAGAATTTGAACCAGATTATGAACAATAGAAATGGCGGGTTATTGTCTGTTGGTATCATTGGTACTTTATGGTCGGCCTCGAATGGAATTAACGCCATCGTTCGGTCGTTTAATGCTGCTTATAATGTAGAAGAAACACGATCTTTTATCGCATCAAGACTAATTGCAATTGTATTAACCGTCGCTATGTTAATTGTTATTATTATTGCGTTTTTACTTCCTATTTTCGGGAAAGCAATTGGTGTGTATTTGTTCTCATTTATTGGATTGTCAGAGGACTTTATCCAAGTTTGGGAGACACTGCGTTGGGTAGTTTCATCAATCGTGTTCTTTATTGTCCTTTTGGCATTGTACACGTTAGCACCTAACAAAAAAATACACATAAAAGATGTTGCGGTAGGGGCGGCATTTGCAACAATTGGATGGCAATTGGTTTCACTTGCATTCTCCTTCTATGTAAATACAATGGGGAACTATTCAGCTACTTACGGAAGTCTAGGTGGTGTGATTGTCTTAATGATTTGGTTCTTCATCACAGGGGTTATTATTATTACTGGTGGAGAAATCAATGCATTATTGAAGTTGCGTAGAAAAGAGCAAAATTCCTAAAGGCGTGCTCTCGTAAATGAACTGCATCCCAATTGTTGGAAAGGAGCAACAATTGGGGTGCAGTTTTTTTGATCGTAATCTAAGATTTCGCGGACATCATCTAATCCGCTATTATCATGAAAATCGCAATTTTTAATGTATAAGCGGACATTTATTCCTTTATTTACCCAAAATTCATAATAGATCGCTATATGGCAAAATAGCGGAACGGATGTCCGCCAAGTAACCCAAAACAATGCATTTACCAAAAATAACGGAATAAATGTCCGCTTGCTTGCTTTGATAAAGGGATTACTGCTTCAACAATCGTAACCCATTCAAAATAACTAAAATCGTGCTACCTTCGTGTCCGATTACGCCTAAAGGCATATCTAATACTTGAATGAAGTTTGATGCGATTAATACAAGTATAACGCTGATCGAAAAGATGATGTTTTGTTTAACGATTTTGTTCATTCTTGCGGATAATGTAATAGCGTTTGCGATTTTTGATAGTTTGTTTTTCATTAACACGACATCAGCGGTATCTAGTGCGACATCCGTTCCTGCTCCCATGGCAATGCCAATATTGGCTGTGGCCAGTGCGGGTGCATCATTAATGCCATCGCCTACCATTGCGACGTTTCCATACTCCTCCCGTAATTGTTTTACATGTGTTACTTTATCCTCTGGTAAACAGTTCGCGATATAAGTATCAATATTTGCTTCTTTGGCAATCGCTCTTACTGTTGTTTCATTGTCACCAGAAAGCATTACGGTTTGGATGCCGTAGTTTTTAAAGGTTTTTATAGCTGCAATGGTATCCTTGCGAAGTATATCTTTTAGGGCAATAAGACCAACGACAGTTTCGTTCTTGGCGATAAATACAAGCGTTTTTGCTTCCCTTGCAAGCTGAGAAGCAATGCCGTTCTGGAATTCCTGTGCTTTATCCCCAACAAAAGCTAAGTTGCCAAGCCTCCAAATCTCTCCTTGTATGACGGCAGTAATGCCTTTGCCGCTAACGTCCTTCGTCTCTTCGATGTCAAAGGAATCATCGATATTGAATTCGTTGCAATAGCTCACAATAGCTTTGGCAAGAGGATGATTCGATTCTTTCTCAATGGCTCTCGTAACACCAAGGATGGTTTCTTTATTGTAGTTGGGATCTACGTAAACGTCCGTCACTTCTGGTTTTCCTTCGGTTAATGTACCAGTTTTGTCGATCGCGATGGCTTTTATGCTAGTGAGATTTTCGAGGTGAACGCCTCCTTTAAATAATACTCCGTTTCTAGCGCCGGTTGAAATGGCTGCTAATGTTGCCGGCATAATCGAAGCAACAAGAGCGCAAGGGGAAGCTACTACTAATAAAATCATCGCTCGATAAATTGTATCTGTCCATGACCATCCGAATATAAAGTGAGGTAAAAACATCATCACTGCTACGACGACCAAGACGATATTCACATAGATATTTTCGAACTTCTCAATGAAAAGTTGCGACGGTGATTTTTCGCTTTGTGCATTTTGGACAAGTGTGATGATTTTTTGGAAAAGGGAGTCACTAGAGAGTTTCGTAATTTCAACCGTAAGACTCCCTGTTAAATTTACTGTTCCTGCAAATACCTTATGATCTTTTTCTTTTTCTACAGGAAAGGACTCTCCTGTCAGTGCGCTCTCATCAATTGAAGTAGTACCTTTGACAATGACGCCATCTGCAGGTATTCTTTCGCCAGCTTTAATTAAGATTTCATCGTTAATTCTTAACGCAGACACATGAATGAACTCTTCTCTGCCGTTTGAAATACGTAATGCTTGTTCAGGTTGAAGATCCATGAGAGAGGATATTTCGCGTTCGCTTTTATTCATTGTGTACGTTTCAAGTGCACCAGATAAGGCAAAGATAAAGATTAATATCGCGCCTTCCGTCCAGTATCCAATCGCTGCTGCACCAATGGCAGCGAAAATCATTAGCATTTCCACATTGAGTTTTCGATCTTTGATTGTGTCTTCTATTCCTTCTTTTGCTTTTGCAAATCCACCAATTGTGAAAGCGGCAAGGTTTAAACTGATCCATGTGGTTGTAGAAAGATTGTTTTCGAACCCCCATGCTAGTGCGATTAAGAAGCCGCTTGTGATGGCTGCGATTAGTTCTGCATGTTTCCGTAGACGGTTTAAAAACAAGTGATTGCGTTCATTGTGTATCGGTGTAATATGTTTATTTGTAATTATTCTTAATAGTGTAGACAACCTAATCATCTCCTGTAATCTAATTGATAATAATAATCAGTACGTAAATGTGTTAATTACTATAATACTAAGGATTTTGATAATGATTATCATTACTACTAGATTATAATTATTATAATTTACTAATTAACTTAATCATATCATATTTTACCAAAGCGTCAATGTGCGTATTTCCTTTAGTGGGAGAAGGGATGGTTGAGGAGTTAGTAACACTTATGTATAACAGCAGAAAAAAATAATAGAAACAGAGTGTAAATAGATTGAATTGGTAAAGATAAACTGTTATCTTTTATAGAGTGAATAGCATATAACAATAAATTTAAGGTGGGACATAAAGATGAAAAATAAGGGGTTATTTTTTACAATTTTTATTAGTTTGATGCTTCTGTTAGCTGCATGTGGGACTTCTGATACGGAGCAAAATACACAGGAAGATACAGACCAAAATTCACAGCAAGCAGATGACAATGAAACAGCTTCAACACATTGGAATGAAATAGAAGAAGCTGGAGAAATAGTTGTAGGAACATCCGGAACGTTATATCCGGCTTCGTTTTATCCGGAAGAATCAGAAGAGTTAACAGGTTATGATATAGAAATTATTAAAGAAGTTGCAAATCGTTTAGGCTTAGAGATAAAGTATGAAACAATGGCAGTTGATGGTATGTTAGCATCTCTAAACAACGGCAGAGTGGACTTAGTTATCAATGATATGGAGATTACAGAAGAAAGAAAAAAACAATTTTCTTTCAGTGATCCATATAAATACTCCTATACTACGATGATTGTTAGAGCGGAAGATCATTCTGGAATCGAAACGCTTGAGGATCTAGATGGTAAAAAAGCTGGTGGTGGTGCAACAACGGTGTTTAGTCAAATTGCTGAGCACTATGGTGCAGAAGTTGTAACTTATGGTAATGCAACAAACGATACTTACTTAAGAGATGTAGATAATGGTAGAACAGATACAGTTATTAATGACTACTACTTACAGAGCTTAGCATTAAAAGCATTCCCTGAGTTTGATATTGTTTTACATCCGGACTTGAAATTCCATCCGACTGAACAAGCTATTGTCATGCCTTTAGAATCAAATGTTCTAAATGAGAAAATAAACGAAACGTTAGCCGAAATGCGTGAAGATGGCACGTTAACGGAATTATCCGAGCAGTTCTTTGGTGGTAAAGATGCGTCTAAACAACCAGAAGAGGATATTGTTGAAATTGAAGGACTAGACCTGTAGGTGAGAGACTATGCTTGAGATTGATGTAAATGATTTAGACTTTGGCAATCTTTTTGATGTAGAACTAGCATTTAAAAATTTACCGTTTGTTTTAGAAGGTTTACCGATGACCATCGCTGTTTCTTTTACGGCGATGGCCATTGGTCTATTATTAGGATTTTTTCTCGCACTAGGACGACAGTCGAAAAACATCTTACTAAGGTGGCCATCAAGACTCTATATTTCATTTATGAGGGGCACGCCAATCTTAGTGTTTTTATTTATTTTGTATAGTGGTTTGCCAATGGTTGGTATTCAGTTTAGTGGCATAACCGCGGCGATCTTAGGTTTTGGCTTAAATAGTGCTGCCTATATTGCGGAGATCAACCGAGCTTCGTTAAATAGTGTTTCTAATGGCCAGTGGGAGTCAGCGAAAGCGTTGGGATTTAATTATTGGCAGACACTTACGAGAGTAGTCACGCCACAAGCAGTACGAATTGCACTTCCGCCATTAACAAATGTGTTTTTAGATATTGTAAAAGCAACATCGCTTGCAGCAGTAATTACCGTTCCAGAGTTATTTCAAAAAGCGCAAATAGTAGGCGGTAGAACGTTTGATCCATTGACGATGTATATACTTATTGCTTTCATTTATTGGCCATTATGTATTCTTATTTCAGCATTCCAAGAGAGACTTGAAAAAAGGTTCAGTCGTTATGTAAGCTAATAGTAATTCAAGGAAATGTGGTGAACGTGGATGGCGAAAAAAATAGTTGTCATTGGTAGCTTGAATATGGATGTCATTGTATCAGCGAGCCGAATGCCAAAAACCGGAGAAACAATTCACGGAGAAAAAGTACGTTATTTACCAGGCGGTAAAGGTGCTAATCAAGCGGTAGCGATTAGGAAGCTTGGTGGGGATGTTACGATGATCGGTGCTGTTGGGGAAGATCAATTTGCTCAGCAAATCCTCAAACAACTCGAGGCATATCAACTTGATACGAAACTTGTCTCGCAAATTCCGGGGGTTGCTACGGGAATAGCAAATATCGTACATGTGCCACAAGATAACAGTATTATTGTCATACCTGGTGCGAATGGTCAGTGTACACCTGCATTGCTTCAAGATTTGGAAGAGGTTATCGCAAGTGCTGATTTTTTATTAATGCAACTAGAGATCCCGTTAGAAACGGTAACATATGCGCTAAAAATGGCGAAAGAACATCAGGTGACTACGATCTTGAACCCGGCTCCTGCTGTAAGTCTAAGTGAAGAAGTGATGATGTTGGTGGATTATATCACGCCAAATGAAACTGAACTTGAAGTACTGTTGAATGAAAAGGCTAGTTTGGAACAAGCTTTCACGTCTTGGTATCAATCCTATCAGACGGAATTGATTGTTACGTTAGGAGAAAAGGGCTGTGCTTATTACGACCAAGGTGAGGTTGTAACGATTCCTGCTAGTAAAGTGGCTGATGTTACAGACACAACTGGTGCAGGAGATGCTTTTAATGGGGCGGTTGCTTATGGGCTTGCCCAAGACTGGGAAATGGCTAAAATCATTGCGTTTGCTATTCAGGTCTCGGGTCTTGCGGTAACGAAGTTCGGTGCGCAAGAAGGGATGCCTTATAAGGAAGAAGTGGATCGTTTAAATGGATAAGAGAATGCTAAGGAGATGTGTGATGCATCTCCTTTTTTTAACCCAAATGAAAAAAGTAAAACTCCCAATTTAATAGAAGTTTTACTATATGGATCTGTTCTTTAATTAAAAGTCATTTCCACTTTAATTTCACCATCCAATGATGACCAATAACCACCACTTAACCCAATACCATCTAAAACATCAGGTACCGCAACTCCGCCAGCTACTTCGCCCTCTACAACATAAACATACGTGTAAACCTTCTCTTCTGCGTTAACATTGTCACAACATTGTTCTTCATTTAAGGGGTGATTCTTCACAGCAAATTTTTCAACATCAACTGTCTTACCTAAATAATGTTCAAAATCATTCATTTGCCCACTACCCCAATCGGAATTAGGATCAGGAGTACCAGCAAGAGCGTCCTCCTTAATCTTTTCTTCTGTTAACACATACTTTTCTTGGTGCTGTTCATAAGAAAGGACCTCAAATCCTTCTGCTTCAAGATAATCCTTCGCAACAGTTGCAGTTTCAGAAATACTATCTTGATTACAGCCTGCTAGAATAAAGAAAGATAGTACTAATATAAATCCAATCTTCATTTTCACTATAATCTTCCCCTTAGGAATTTTTGGTAACGCTATCATTTATGTGGAGTGTTCGGTGAACCTCTCGTATTCATTGGTTAAGAAACAGTACATATATCGTACTTCTTCTAACCTAAGTGTATCATATATTCCAGTTTTTGTATTATTGAAGTTGCGTTGATGCCAATTTTGTTATAAGCAAAATCTTTTAGAATAAAGACTTTAAATGAAGCAATAGAGCGTTATAATAAAAGAAAGTGAAGTCGGATTAAGTTAACCTCTATGTGTCTCTCATCAAAATCCGTTATATGGATAGGAGGGGAAATCTACATGCGCATAACAGAAGGTATGTTTTTTCAGTCAAGTAATTGGATGAAACGAAATGCTAGACCGTTAGAAATCGCTCTATGGGAATATTATTTCGAACAGGGAAGTCGTGATCGAGTCGTACAATACCTAACTGCATTTCAGAATGAAGATGGAGGCTTTGGTCATGGTGTCGAACCGGATTTTTGGTCCCCATACTCATCACCAATGGCGACTTGGGCTGCTGCGCAAATTTTATTTGATGTCGAAGTTGACTCAAATCAGGATATTGTGCAAAGGATGTTGGCCTATTTGGTAGATTCAAATGATCGAGAAACTGGGATGTGGCCATCCGTGCTACCCGGAAATAATCAGTTTCCTCACGCACCTTGGTGGCACTGGAGTGAAGGCGTACAGAACAACTGGATGTTTAATCCAGGAGTAGAGTTAGCTGCGTATCTTATACACTGGTCACCGGAACAAAGTGAAGCTGCTGCAATTGGCTGGTCTTCTATAGAAAAAGCAATCCAGCGCCTTCAACGTGTTACAGAAATGGATTGGCACGAAATTCATAATTATCAACGGCTTATCAAAGTATTGCGTGGGAAAGAAGAGACTGTTAATCATAAACTTGCATATTCCTTAAAAGACATCACGGATAAAGTTTCGTTACTCATCATGTCTAGTGTAGAGCGTGATGTAACAGCTTGGTCCACAGGATATAAACCTCTACCACTTGATTTTATGGATAGCCCGGAAGACCCTCTGTCTATAGAATTTGGATCGTTAATCGAACAAAACTTACATTTTTATGTGGATTCTTTATCCAATGAAGGTACTTGGGAAATACCATGGGACTGGGGAAGCTATCCAGAAGCCTTTACGGTCGCTAAAAGGTATTGGCAAGGCATCATGTTGGTACGCCGATTTATGACATTTCAAGCGTTTGGATATTTACAACGATAAACGTGATTACAGCGTGGTGGGAATGCAAGCCATTTTTTGAAAAAATCTGTTGCACAATGGTTAGTTCTCAGACTGTTGTTCGTAAAGGGATCACATTAATAAATTATAAAATGATAAAAAAATATAGCTATTGTCGGTTTGGAGGGGTCAGTTTGGATCGGTTTATCTTCATTTTTGGTATTCTCGTATTCGCGGCGTGTTTAATCATGTTTGTCATGAATTTAGTTGGTGAGTACGATGGCATTGTGTTGTTAATTTCTATTTTCGGGATGCTAAATGCAAGTATTGCCATTGGTGTATCTGAAATATTGGGAAGGGTAAAGCGTATGTAGTAGCGGTTTTGTACTAGTAACATGTCATTGAAGGGGAAGAGAAGATGGAAATCCTCCAATCGTTTTTACAAGATGAAATTTCTGATCAAGAATTTTATGATGGAATTATTGAATTTATTTATTCTCTTAATATTAGAAGTGGGGAATATGAGTGTAACCACTACATTATTAAGAAGATGGACCATTTCAACTATATTATTTATGATGAGTATGTCATTGAAGGGAAAAGAGAGATTCATGGGTCTGTATCCATACATAAAGGAAAACTAATTAGAATTATTAATAGATATGCCAAAAAGCAAGGATTTAAAATAAAAAAATAGCTTTTCAAAATAGTGGGTTATATTATATAATTTTCCATACATTTATTCACTTTTCTGACGAACTGATAAACCGTGGCATATTGCCACTCTCATTAATAAACGAGTGAGCCGGTTTCGTATCATTTATGATATGAAACTGGCTCTTTTTAATTAGGAGGAATTAATGATGTACTTGTTTAAAAACCTAAAAGAAGTTCATGACCCTTTTTACCAGCAAACATTTTCGATTTACCCGTGGGAATATGAATTGTTGCAAACAAAAACATTAAAACGATTAAAGTATTTATCACATTATGGAACAGGTTCACTGATCACTTCCGTAAAACATTCAAGGTTTGAGCATACCATTGGTGTCTGGACTATTATTTCAACGTTTTTCCCGAAAGAAGAGGAGCTACGAATAGCGGCACTGTTACATGACATTGGGCATCTACCTTTTTCGCATGCAGTGGAGCACCCGCTTGGTCTAAATCATCATACGATCACAGAGGAATATATAAGAGGAGAGGAAGTAGCAAGAATTTTACGTAAGTATGATTTTTTACCTGAGAAAATTATTGATCTGCTTAACCAAGATACACCTTTATCTCACAAGACAGCATACTTAAGTGCAGATCACTTAGATAGTTTCTTAAGAGATGCCTATATGTTAGGGAGGTTAGATAGGCGTCCAGCGCAAATGATTCAGTCTATATATTTTGAGGATAAGTACGTTGAAGCAGACCTTACTACTAGCCGGGAGATTATGAGCGCACTTTACCATGATCATTGTTCGTTCTTGCATCCCACATTGCTAGCATTAGACTACCTATTGTCAAAGGCTATTTCTATTTATGCCACAGAAAAGGCCCAAACTACGGAGGTTATTAAAACACTTACTAATAATGAGTTAATCCATTTGCTAGTACATTCACGGATCGAAAGTGTGGAGGAAATCATGTCCATCGTCATGTGGGAGCCTGAACGGATTATGGTGCATGATCATCTGGTGGACGGTGCAGAAACAATTGAGGTCCGGAAAGTGTACGATAAGTCGCCGTTGGTAGATGGAGAGAAACTAACCTCTATTTGTGCGGATTCTCATAAGTTACTTGAGGAGATTCGTTCATTGAAGAAAGTGTATTATATTTCTTATTAGTGTGGGTTAAGTGGCGTGTTGAACAATCTAAATAACGGTACTTGGATTTAAAAATGCAAGTACCGTTTATAATCCTAATGTAAACCGAAGACACGATAGATCAACTACTATAGTATTTGTACTGTTATTTAAGGTGCTAAAGTCATTGAGATTTCGTGTGATAAATGAACTGTTATCTAACATTTTCTCCACAATTCAGAACTACTTCGGTATTGGTGGTGCTCCTTTTTTTTGTTCACCTTACCTTGCTCCACTAATGCCCAGCTGATGGAATCTGGCAATATAAAATAATAAGTTTTACTTAAATGGATGCTAAAAAATCAGTCTTGAATTTTTCGTGTTTGTCGAGCATCAGTTGTTCAAACTTAATGCCTTGCTCACGTAAAACTTCAATGTTTTGAACGAGGAATTCGTCACTGCCGACAATATAGAAGATTCCGTCCTTGTCTGCGGCAAGCTTTTTCACTTCTTCATAGTAGTCTTTACGATTATCAACGAACTGTGATGTAAACTTCTTATCAGAAGCTGTTTCAAAAATAGTAGTGAATAAAAAGTCCCTTGAAGAATCGATGTTAAGGGAATGAATTTGTTTTACATTGTCAGCACGTTCGAAATAATCGAGTACAAGCGGTCTGAAAGTTGCAAGGCCAACACCTGATGATAGTAAGTAAACATTTTTGTCTTCTCTTTTAAGCGGTACATTCGAATGCGTTTTAAATAGAGCAACTTCATTACCAATTTCAAGATTTCTTAAAATTGTCTTAAACTCAGAGCACTGCTCTTTGATACGCGTTGTGATCCCAATTGAATTTTCCTGCGGTAACGTAGAGATGGACATATGGCGAATCAGGCTACGGTTTGGTTTATCTCCTGCATTGAACCCTTCCAGTGCGAGGTGGGTGTGGGAACCTTCTTCCCATGTGAAGTCTTCTGGACACTCGAGCATGTACGTTTTTACCTCTGGCGTTTCTTCAATAATCTTATTTATTTTAGTCCAATAAATATGCATGACATAATCTCCTCTTAATCTTTGGTATGTATCGTTATTATTTACTATACAATAAATGATAACGATTCTCAATTAAATTCATTAAAAGTTTCAGAAAATTTTAATCATGAAATAAATATGCCAACGTAACGCTTAATCTATAAGGATAACTTTTTGATCTAGGACTGGGATTTTATGTTAGTATATAAGTGTGAATATTCAGATTATTCATCAGAGGCGAAACGTATTGAATGCTGTTCCTCGTTGAATTATCTCAGGTGCGCTACTTTTGTGTGCAATATTGTTTTTCATGAAAGGATTTGAATTATGGTCATCAAAGAACAGTATAGATGGCGATAGAATTGGGGTTCATTTTTTAATTATCGAGATCAATGACCAGGTTCCGTTAGAAAGCATATCACCCTATGACATTAGGAATTTTTGGAGCAGCGCTACTAGCTACCGTTACTTTTATCACGCAATTAATAATAGCTCAAAAGTCATTTAGGAAAACAAGCTAAAGCAATCGGAGGAGATTTAAATGCAAATCCCAACACATATTGTCGCGGTAGGCGGTATAGTGGAAGACGATCAGGGAAATATTCTGTTAGTGAAAACTAAACATGGTGGGTGGGTTTTCCCAGGTGGACAAGTGGAAGTTGGGGAAAATCTAATAGATGCTTTAATTAGAGAAGTGAAAGAAGAAAGTGGTATCGATGTAACAGTCTCAAATCTAATTGGCGTTTATTCTAATACAGGAAAACATAAGGGTTATGACGGTGTCACCGATATCCCAACTAAAGTAATGATGGACTTTGTTTGCAAGCCTGTGGGTGGAGAATTGGATGTATCTGATGAAACAACCGATAGTCGCTGGGTTAAGAAAGATGAGGTGCTAGATTACGTTGAAACACCTGCATACCGAACACGCTATCAGGCTTATTTAGATTTTACAAATCAGACTCACTACATGGAGTACGTAACACATCCAACATTTGAACTGAAGCAAAAAAGAATGATATAAGTGTGAAAGATGGACACCCAATTAGCATAAAATGACTAGATGGATAATTGCTATATTGTTGGAGGAGGCGAATCCAATGAGATTCGGGCTATTGGTCATTAGCTTCATTTTATCCTTAGGCAGTGTTTTTCTATTTGTTGCTAATTCGGGTGAGGAAATAATTTTAGGCTTTCCGGTAAGGTTTGTAATTTTTCACCATTTGGATTTATATAACAGTCCATTTTCTGCTTTAAATCCGATAAACTTCTTGAGTATGGATTTTAGTATCCTTTTATTAATTGTAAATGCAAGTGTGTATTATGTTAGTTTGCTTATTATTGTTCGTACATATCATGAATTTACAAAAGGACATCGAAGAAGATTATGATAGATAAATTATTTGCTTAATTGGGTCCTCTTTTTATCGTTAGTGGGCCTAACTTCGGACACAAATAGGTCCTAGATTGGAAAACTAGTCCGAGGTAAGTGCAACCTCGGACAGAAACAAGCGCAAGTTTACTATTCTAGTCCGAAGTTAGATAATTGTGTTCCACCGCTATCATTACATCTTTAACAAATATGCGAAAACGCCAATATATCAGCGTTTTCGCATTAATTCATAATAAACTAGTTTGAATTTAGCTTATGCTCCCTATTAAAAATAATAAACAAAAACACAACCAACAACAGTACACTAACAATATGGAAAAAGCTCACCGAAGTAAAGTACTGGATAAATACACCGCCAATAAACGGTCCACCTAAGCTACCAAGACTAAAAGCAATGCCACAAAGTAGGTTGCCAGTCGGTAAAAGATTTGTTGGCATTAAGTCGGTCATGTAAGATATGCCAAGAGAAAATGTGGAGCCAACCACCATCCCTGCGACTAAGATACATACAAACAATCCCCAGAACGTGTTTTCTAAAAAGCTTGCTGTGAAAAAGCTAACAAATCCTAATGATAAAACGATCGATAAAACACGTTTTCTGCCAAGCTTATCACTTAAAATACCTAGAGGCAGTTGTGTGATAATACCTCCAACAGCAAAAGTCGCTAACAAAACGGAAACATTTTCAACGGTCACGCCGATCCGTAATGCATAGACAGGAAAACTGCCGTTAAGCGAAGCTTCAAGAAAACCATAGGCAAGTGGAGGTAAGAATGCTACCCATCCATAAAGCAATGCCTTTTTAAATCGTCCTGCTGTTTTTACGATAGAACTCACTTCTACTTCTTGGTCACTAGTAGGGTAATCATTAGGTAAGAAAAATACAAAAATCCACCCGATAAAACAGAGAACAGATGACAGTATAAATGGGAGCGCCACATTGATTTCAATTAATGGTGTCATCAACGGCCCTGCTGCAAATCCTATTCCAAAAAATAACCCGTAAAGAGAAATGTTCCTGCCGCGTCGATGTTCTGGTGAAATAGCAGTAATCCATGTTTGTGTCGCGAAATGCAGGGCGTTATCCCCGATACCAATTAAAAGCCTTAAGAAAAACCAGAACCAAAAGGATTCCCATAATGGAAATAGGGAAAGAGATACAAATACAATCAAACCACCATAGATAATGATGGAGCGGTATCCGAATCTTCGTAATGGTTGTTCCATAAAAGGAGAAGCTAACAATATTCCAATATAAAGACCAGTAGCATTTAATCCGTTTAACGAGGAAGAAACGCCGTTGTTTTCAAAAATAACTGCGATTAGCGGTAGGAGCATGCCTTGGCTAAAACCAGAAATTGCAACGATACTCACTAAAATCCAAAATTTAAACTTTTCATTTTGCATAGGTAACTCCATTTTTGCTATGATCATGTATGTACACTAAATACATAGCTTTATTTTTAAAACCCAAATACAAATGTAATACGAGGACGCAAGCTCGTCAATGGTAAAGCTTCACTCAAAAAAAGGTTAGAACTTAGTCTAAAAGGGATAAACTAGTAGGAAGGATTCAAAAAAGGAGTAGATGTTATGGAATTTACATTGAAAGAAAATGGTGTTCGTACAGCACTATCATATGGTACACTAGATATTTCCGGTGATGAGTTATATGGTTTTAGACCATATCAACTTATGGTTGCATCGATTGTTGGTTGTAGTGCATCTGTATTCAGAAAAATATTAGCGAAACAACGAGTGGAAATCGACGACTTAACGATTCAAGTAGAAGTCGAAAGAAACGAATTGGAAGCGAATCGAATTGAAAAGATTGATATACATTTTGTCATTAAGGGAAAAAATTTAGATGATGAAAAGTTATATAAGAACTTAGAAGTTGCTCGAAAAAATTGTTCGATGGTTCGTTCAGTAGAAAATAGCATTGAAATCAATGAAACACTTGAATCGATTGAGTTAAGTCAATAAATTCATGATTAGCTGCCTTTTTCTCTTCATTAGAGAGGGCAGTTTTTCTGTGTATAGGTTTAGGTTTAAGATAGAAAATAACATAATGAATGACGTAAAAAGGTGGCGTTTTTGGTGGGTAATATGTTAAAAAGATTTGTCGTTTTCTTCATTGGAATTATAGTTGTGTCTTTCGGAATTAGCTTGACCATTAAGGCCGACCTCGGTGCAGGGAGTTGGGATGCATTAAATGTAGGTTTATCCAACACGATTGGATTTACGGTTGGAACTTGGGTGTTTATTGTGGGAATTATTCTTATGTTCGTTAACGCCTGGTTAATGCAAACGAAACCAGATTATCTCGCTATTTTCACCATATTTTTTGTTGGCGTATGTATCGACTTTTGGTTAATCATCGCATTTGGGAATTGGGATCCAAATAACTTGCTATTGCAAGTCATTTTGTTTTTGATTGGGATGATCTTACTTGCTCTAGGGATTTCTATTTACTTACAAGCGAAGTTCCCTGCTATTCCTATTGATAAGTTAATGATTGCTATTCAAAAAAGAACAGGTCTGAATATGATGATTTCTAAAACGATTGGTGAAGTTTCTGCATTTATTCTGGCTTTCTTATTTGGCGGACCAATAGGTGTCGGTACGTTATTGTTAACTTTTTTAATTGGGCCTTTAGTGCAATTCTTTTTTCCACGGGTAGAACGTACAACCAAACGTTTTATATAAAAGCTCGTAGTTTTGCATAACTTTGGCGCGTCTCGAAAATACTAAGTTAAAAATAAAGGAAAGGATTGGGACGCATGAAAAAGATCATTGTAATGTTCATTGCTCTAATGCTTTGTATCGTTACTCCTTTATCGATATATGCCAAGGAAGAAGTGCCGTCAAAATCAACCGATAATGATGAAATACCGAGTCACGTATTAAACATATCCAAGGAAAACACATATCCAAATTCAACAAAAGACGAGACGATCCTTGAACCAAGTGATTTAGTTGAGGAATTAATTGAAGAGGCAGAAGTAGATATTGAAAATCCAGAATTAATTAAAATGTTAAATGAATCATCACTAAAACCATCCCCAATCGCTATTGGCTATCGTGGTATGATCTATATGGGGCACTGGCCATTAAGTTACGAATCAAAGGAAACAAACATTAATTGGGAATACCAAAAAATTAATGCAAATGAGTTAAATAATATTGGTGGTAATAATCAAAAAACGATGAGCTATAATCAGCTAGAAGAGAAACATATCAAGGGTGGATTGACTGCTAAGATTAATCGTCCTGATCAAATAAAGAAACTGATGATTTTAAATGCAAAACAAAATACAGAACTTCCGTTATCTTTCCACACTGTGGTAGGAAAAGGAACAAAGATGGATAACACGTATGCGATTCCAGTTAAAAAAATGGGCTATTTAAATGCATTTGCACCTGCCGTAAGCGAGAAAGGCACAGTTACTTTTGGTGAAGTGTATATCAAGTTAAAAGGTTCGAAAAAGGAAATCGTTGTAAAGAATGTAACAAAACAAGGTATTGGAGCTTGGATTCCAATTCAAGACCATGTATCTTTCTCTTTTAAACTGAAGTAAGGAAACAAAGCCCAGATCATTTTTGTGACCTGGGCTTTGTTTTTATAAAGTAGGCAAATTCTTATTGCATGTCGATATAATATTTGGCCATTTTTATGTTATGGTCAAACATCATTTCTGCGATGATTCTTCTTACTTCTTTTGATGCTGTGAAATAGACTTGATCCTCACATATACCTGTAATTCTGTATTGATAGCCATGAAATTGGTTGTTTAACGAAGAGATCCCATACATCGTAAAGGCTTCAACTGGATTCCCGCTTTCATCCTTTTTCAGATAACAACCGAGTTCCTCATTTAATCGGTCACTTATTTTTTCAAGAAGTGAAAACAACTTCCTAGGGTCTTCATAAAAGCTAACCGTGACATCTTCCACTACGCGCATGATCTCCATATTATAATTTTCTATCGAATTAACCTGTCCGTTATTCAAAGTAACAAGAGTACCTGACCACTGTCTTAATTTAAGAAAGCGTAAGCCGATATCTTCAACTTTTCCTGCATACATATTATTTACTTTGACCCAATCACCCTGATATAAACGCTTTTCAAATAATAGAAAAATACCTGCTAGTAAGTCCTTGACTAAACTACGCGCACCGAATCCTAGGATGACACCTAGTACACCAGCACCAGCTAAAATATTTGTGACATTTACATCCAAAATAGAAGTTAACACATAAACGATGAAACCGATTGTAGCAACATATTTGAATATAGAACTTAATAGTGATTCGATCGAACGTTCTTTTCTTTCATCAATTAGGTTAGTGCGTTTAAAAAAGTAAGAAATGATTCTTCTAGAAAGAAATACGAAAAGGTATGCAAAAAATAACCCCAACACAATCTTGGATACGGGATTACCGAGAATAGGGATGATGTATGACTCCAATAATGAATTAAGATCCATAAACAACCTCCTATTAATAAGAGCTCTTGTTTATTAGAAAAAGTTTTTGATGTAATTCCTCTTTAAAAATGGGAACCCTAGACATACACGTACATTTCTTATACGATAAAAAAGGTGTTTCTATAACATATAAGAATAAGAACGAACTTGACACACAATCTATACAATAAAGGAGTAGAATAATGGAACAACAACAAAAGATTCAGCAATTAAAAGCGCACTTAGAAGGTTTTTTATTACAATTGGATAACCTAGATCCGAGTAAGGCATCAGTTGAGGATATTGATCAATTAATCAAAATTATTGAAAGTATGGAGGAAGACCTTCAATAAAAGACCATGCATGTTTGTGAGAGGTATGTCATATATTAAATCGAAGTATTCCTCCGACTTGGGGGAAAAGTTGTCTCTCGGTCACTATTTATATAGATGTTCAACCGTTGTAATAAATTAACGGTTGATTTTTTTATATCCGCACTTTATTATGGTAAAGCGGTAGAGAGATAAAATATATATATAGAAGTCGAAGGGAAGGAAAAAAATGGCGTGGATTGTTATCGTCTCGGTCTTAATTATGACCGTTTTAAGTTTATTAAAAGTAAATGTTATTATCGCTATTATTGTTGCCGCATTATCGGCAGCACTTTTATCAGGATTATCAATAACAGATTCATTGGAAATGTTCGTAAATGGTATGGGAGGACAAGCGGAAACAGCGTTAAGCTATATTTTACTAGGAGCATTTGCGGTAGCGATTAGCTATACTGGCATAACAACGCTTCTCGTTCAATACTTAATTCGAGTGTTAACAGGGAAAAAGACGATGATGCTTTTGGCTATTGCAGGTGTTGCGTCTTTATCGCAAAACCTTGTCCCAGTGCACATCGCATTTATACCGATTCTTATTCCACCATTATTAAAGTTATTTGATCAAATGAAGATGGACCGTCGAGCAGTTGCAACGGCATTAACGTTTGGTTTAAAAGCTCCATATATTATGATTCCTGCGGGATTTGGGTTAATGTTTCACGAAACAATCCAAGAAGGAATGAAGAGCAGTGGCATCGACATTACTACGAATCAAATTGCTTTGTCTTTACTTATTCCTGGAGCGGGAATGGTTATCGGTTTATTTATTGCGATTTTTGTAACTTATCGTAAAGATCGCACAGTGGAGAGTACAAATCGTGAAGTAAAGGCGTTCGTGCAGCCAGAGAAACTAACTTTCAATCGAAGCCATTTATTAACGCTTATTGCGATCTTAGGAGCACTTGCGGTGCAATTATGGATCGGAAGTTTAATAATTGGTGCCTTAACAGGGTTAGTAATCATGTTCTTATTCTTTGTTGTACCATTTCATAAAGGTGATCGCGTCATTAGTGAGGGTGTGGCGATGATGGGTACGATTGCATTTGTGATGCTAGTTGCTGCAGGATTTGGGCACATTATTCAAGAAATTGGTGCGGTTGATGATTTAGTGAAAGTATCTTCAGGCGTACTTGGAGACAATAAAATGCTTATTGCGTTTGTGTTACTTTTAGTAGGTCTAGTTATTACCATGGGAATTGGTTCGTCCTTTGGAACAATCCCAATCCTAGCAGCTCTGTACGTACCGATTTGTTTAGCGGCTAGTTTCTCTCCGATGGCAACTGCAGCGCTTATTGGTACAGCTGGAGCACTGGGGGATGCTGGTTCACCTGCATCAGATAGTACACTTGGACCAACTTCTGGTCTGAATGCAGACGGAAAGCATAACCACATATGGGATACCTGTGTACCAACGTTTATTCACTTTAATATACCTTTGTTTATATTTGGATGGATTGCTGCGTTAGTTCTATAAGTTTTGCATAAGATCACCTGTAAATAGAGAAAATAAAAGAAAAAACAGGTGGGTTGTTATGAAGAAAAAAAGCTTAATTATCATCACACTCTTCCTATCGTTTGTATTATTTCCTATGTCAATGCAAGCGGAAAGCTATGGATGGGGATATAAAAAGAGTTCCGATAACCAACCTCCACAAGTTGGTAAATACGGCAACATTCTAAAAGAAAACGGAGGTTATTATATAGATGATTCTGGTGATAAAGTCGTCTATTTAACCTTTGATAATGGGTATGAGGAAGGTTATACAAATCAGATTTTAGATGTACTTAACGATAAAGATGTACCAGCAACTTTCTTTGTGACTGGACATTACGTGAAGGATCAACCGGATCTTGTGAGACGAATGGCGAACGATGGTCATATAATTGGTAATCACTCGTATCATCATCCAGATCTAACGGCTTTGTCTAAAGAAAAGATGAAGAAAGAATTAGATTTATTACAACAGGAAGTAGCCAAAATCACAGGTGAAGAAACGATGAATTATCTTCGTCCACCAAAAGGAACATTCAATGATCAAACGTTAAAATGGGCGAATGAATTAGGTTACATGCACATCTTTTGGTCTCTCGCATTTGTGGATTGGCATACGGATAGTCAACAAGGATGGAAAAGTGCCTATCATCAGGTGATGAAGCAAATTCATCCAGGAGCTATTATCTTGTTGCATACTGTTTCCAAAGATAATGCAGAAGCCCTGGAACACTTGATTGATGATTTAAGAAAGCAAGGCTATACCTTTAAAAGTATTGATGATTTAGTCATAAAGGATATGATTCCAAAACAGATTTTTGGTTTATAAGAAAAAGCGTGCAACTCGCACGCTTTTTTCTATGGCTAAATTTTAGTCAGTTCATCATAACGTGGAATAAAATGTTAAGATGGATATACAACCTTTTAAGAGGGAGAGATGTAAATGGAGTTCCTCATGATCATTCTCGTAATTGCGGTGGTGTTTTGTTCCATTGCTGCTTGGGTTAATACAAAAATTATTCTGCGTGATATCGCCAAAATTAAGGAGCGCCTGGAGATTGTTGAAGAAGAACCAACACGTTCAGGTTTTACTGTAGATGAGGATGGGCGTTTGTAATTGTATCTATCCTAAGGGAGAGGTTCGATGAAACATAATTATGTTACGTATGTTGTTGTGCTAGTTATTGGGATCTTTTTTCTATCCCCTAGTCCTTCATTTGCAACGTCTTGGGAGTATTTCTTTGTTGTGTGGGATGGAGACAAGTATGAGGTAACGGATGAAATTGTGGAGAAGGTCGATCAGAAAATCGGGGAAGTAACGAAGTATTCGGATATGGATACATATTCCGGTAATTTTTCTAATGCCTACCATGAAGGAACAGATTATTATGCGATTCAAGGTACGAGTACAGATGAAGCGATAGCGGTGGAAGAAGCGAACGGGAAATATAAGAAAGCAATTAATAGAGGGACCTATGATGGGGGAATGAACACGTTTATAGACCTTGCTACCGTTATTGGGGGAATAATCGTATTTATTTTGATCCTATCTCTTGTCATGACATTCTTTTATCAGAGCAGCAAGAAATGAAACCTTGCTTATATAATTACTAAAAACAAGCAGTCTTGAAGTAAAGACTGCTTGTTTTTGGTATGTGGTTGTATCCTATTGGTATGGTTATAAGGTATATAATCTAGCCAGAAATCGCACTACCTACTCTTCATCATCTAAAATATTATATGCCATATTAAACAAGACCATTTGACTGTCGATTACCTCATCACCTTCACGTGCCAAAACGTGATGATAATCGCCGTCTTCTAACTGCTCTCTGGCATTGACATTATCGGAAAGCATGATGGTTAGTGCTTTTTTAATTCGAATCTTAATGTGTCCTTCGTATATGGGGAAAGAGAGTTCCACCCGTTTGACCATATTTCTAGTCATTAAATCAGCTGAAGACAAGAATATCTTTTCTTCTCCGTTATGATGAAAATAATAAATCCGACTATGTTCTAAAAACCGACCTACGATACTCCGAACTCTGATATGGTCACTAATCCCTTTTATTCCAGGCCTCAAGCAACATATCCCGCGAACGATTAAGTCAATTTCTACGCCAGCTTGAGAAGCTTCGTAAAGCTTTTTAATTAAAGGTTTATCTGTTAAGGAGTTCATTTTTGCAATAATTCTCCCATTGCCGTGCATCTTATGATACATGATTTCATCATCTATATAATCGAGGAAGTCTTGTCTAATTTCAAAGGGGGCCATGGAGATATGATGGAACGCTGGCCTTTCTGTATAACCACTTAAGTAGTTAAAGAAGTTTGTAGCATCCGTACCAAACTTGCGCTTTGTTGTAATTAATGACATATCTGTATAAAAACTTGCGGTTTGGTCGTTATAATTCCCTGTCCCTAAATGAACAAATTGCTCAATTTTGCCATGATGTTTTCGAACTACCAATGTGATTTTACTATGCGTTTTTAAATAGTTCATTCCATAGATCACGTGGCATCCAGCTTTTTCTAACTCTTTTGCCCACTGTACGTTTTTTTCTTCATCGAAACGAGCCTTTAGTTCCACTAAGACGGTCACTTGTTTTCCGTTTTCAGCTGCTCGTTTTAACCCTTTAATAATTGGCGAGTCACCACTAACCCGATATAGGGTTTGTTTAATTGCTAATACATCAGGATCATCTGCTGCTTCCGTTATAAAGTCAATAACAGGTCCAAAAGATTCGTAAGGATGGTGACGGAAAATATCTCGTTTTTTTGCTGCCTCAAACACATTCTCGTCTTGGGTAATATCTTTTGCGGGTTGTGGCATTAAGGTTTCATACACTAAGTACTCATGCGTTTTAAAAAGCTCTGAATAGAATTTAAACAGAAACGTTAAGTCCAATGGTCCATCCACGATATATAAATCACTTTTGTGTATTTCAAGTACGTTAAGTAAGAAATGAACGATATCTTCGTCATATTTAGTTTTTCGTACCTCTAACCGGACTGCGGCACCCCACTTACGCTTTTTTAACTCTTTTTCAATCTCTTTTAAAAGGTCTCTTGCACCTTCTTCGTGAATCGTCATATCGGCATTTCTCGTAATTCGAAATTCTGTAGTCGATCGAACCTTGTAGCCTGTAAAAAATTTATGGATAAACTGGCCGATAATGTCTTCAAGGAGTACGTATCGATGTGTATTACGTATTTTAATATAGCGATCTAATAATGCAGGTACTTGTACAATAGCTGTCTTCTGTTTCATTTCAGTGTCTTCCAGTATATCTTCCAATACAACCGCAATGTTTAACGATTTATTTAAAAGCATTGGAAAAGGGCGATAAGCATCAATTGCCATTGGTGTTAATACTGGAAATATGTGATCATCAAAGTATTCCTCAAGTTCGTCTAATTCCTTTTGCATTAACAACTCAATGGGGATGATGGAGATATTTTCTTGATTCAACGGTTCTTGAAGTTGTGTATAGGTTTGATATTGAGTCTGCACGAGCGTGTGATTAAGCTCAGAAATTCTTGCTAATTGTTGTTTAGGTGTTAATCCTGACTTGTTATCGGCTTTATTGAATCCTGCTTTCACCTGATCTTTAAGACCGGCTACACGAACCATAAAGAATTCATCTAGATTGGAACTGAAAATAGATAGAAACTTAAACCGTTCTAATAAAGGGTTTTTTAAATCGGTTGCTTCCTCTAATACCCGCTTATTAAAATGTAACCAGCTAATTTCGCGGTTATTATAATACAATGGGTTATCTAGATCGATTTTTTTATCTAAAATTGACATCTATTCTCATCCTTTGTCGATAGTCTCTCCACTCTATCTTACTATCTATGATTGGATATAAATGTTAAGTTTCTGTAAATTTGCTAGGGCTTTTGTTTGATGTCTACAAATTCAAGCTCTATATTTTTCCTTATCGCTTTTTCCAGGTGCTTTTTTTGTTTTTCCGATTGGTATGCTTCTGGCATCCAATCTTTATTACAATACAATGTGACGTAAATCGCATCTTTTTTCACTTTATAATCAATATCTTGAACGACTTGCCTTCTTGTAGCATCCAAGCAATAAGCAAATTTAAGTAACGCTCCTAAAAAACGTAGTTTCTTTTGTTCTTCCTTTAGAAACCATGATTTATACGGTGCTAAAAATTGTTTGAAAACTGTTTTATTTTTAAAAGAGGCAACAATCGCTAGTTTCAATCTTTCCATATGTAGAAGTCCATCTATCGTTCTGTTCGCGAGTAAATAAAAGGTGTGTTGTGCACTCGATTCGGAATCAATATAGTTACCGAGGTTAAACACATAGCTCGCTCTTTTTAATATCGTCCAGTCATTTGTTGTTAAATTGCCGAGTCCTTGTTCGCGAAGGCACTGAAACATTTTTCTTGTCAGAAACTGTACGTGCAATATTTGTTTAGGATCCAAATCAAAATCATTGATTAGCTCTTGGATACTGTCTTCGAGCACGTTTGGGAACAAAAAAGAACCAAGATCCTCCGATAATTGTTCGTAAAAAACGCCGTCACGAAGCCCTTTTCTACTTAAAATAAAACTGTCTGCCTGCATCGTTTGGTATAAGCAATGAAAAACCTCGATGGCAGGAACAATAATATCTGCACGGTCCTTTGATAGCCCTTCGACTTTTTGTAATTGATCAAACGGTAATGTTGTTAAGTAGTTGCTTACTTGTATGATGTCACTTAACTGCATTTTATATTGATGTAGTCCGGCTAAAGGATACTTTTTCTTATTTTGGTCGATTTGTACTAGGTTTCGAGCACTTCCTCCGATCCCGACAAGTGGTATATGCTTATTCTTAATCCAAGGGAGTGTATCAAATTGAGAGCGTAGGAACGAACGTAGCTCATTAATCTCCTTATCCTGTGCACTATCGTTTTGAAAAAAATTCTTTAAAGTTAAAGCTCCAAAGGGAAAACTATGCGAGTGGACTAACTTTCGATCTTTGAAATAAGTGACTTCTGTACTGCCACCACCAATATCGACAGTAATCCCCTCTGTTAGGGAGGTGGAGTTAACCACTGCTAAATACCCATAAAAAGCTTCTTCGTGTTCGGATAGGACACGCATGTCGAATCCAGTCTGTTCCTTAATCGTTGTTTTCATTTCCTCTTGATTTGATGCTTGGCGGATTGTAGCTGTAGCAACACATTTTAAGTGAGTAATGTCATATGTATCCACTACTTCTTTGAATCCTTGTAGTGTTTCAATAAGAATATCTATCCCTTGCTTTGATAATGTGCCATCATCGCGAAGGTGGTTTCGTAACCTTGCGACAGCTTTAACGTTCTCTACTTCTCGTAAACGCCCTGCTTTTTCTTGCAGGTATATGACTAACCGCATTGTGTTAGAACCAATATCAATGATTGCATAGAATTGTTTTTGCATCGTATCACCTGTCCATCTCTAGTGTTGTTCACAGTATACCATAGTGATTTACTTGCTAAACCAATCTTACATTAATCTTTAGAGCACGAAAAAGGTTTTCCTACAAGAGACTTCGCACGTATGGAACAAACTTTTTATGATGACTTCTGCATTTGAATCAAGAGCTGTTGATAAACCGCAGCTTCTTCCGTTTCACCGGCTTTTTTTAGTAGAGCAACTAATGCTTGCACGATCTTTTTGTCTTCTGGGTGTAACTCCATTTCCCATTTAAAACAATCAATGGCCTTTTCGAGTTGGTTAAAATAGATATACAACTCGCCAAGTTCATATTGCTGATCAGGGTCATTTTCTAACTGTTGCATGGTTTTTAACTTTTGTTCAATCGGGAAATGCAGGTTTAGCTCATGGAAGGGAGCAAACCAATCGATAATCTCGTCAATCGATTTATGCGGAAGTGCGGCATACACAAAAGCTCGTATCAGTTGTTCCTGCTTTTTCACATCCGTTGGCACGATTTCGAGTATGCGTTTATTTGCAATACTAAAGAACGCAAGGAGTGTAGACGGGGCGGTATGGGTGAAACTATTCATAATCGCTTCTGATTGTTCATCGGAAGGTTGGAAGCCTGTTGAGAAAACAACTTTGATTGTTTCATCATATTGTTTTTCTTGTAAATGATGAGTGATTAATTGATTTTGTAATTCTGGATGTGTTTGAACAAATTGAGAAAGTGTTTGTAAGATATATGCCTGTCCTATTGGATCTAATTGATCAATCATTTCTTTAATTCGATTGAAATTGTCATGAGAATAGTAATGGCGCAGTAAGTGGGTGCGAACGATTAGCTCATCGTTCCAACGATTTTCTGTTTTATATAGATGTAGTAACGTAGACGTTTGTTGACGATCTTCGAGATGATCAAAACTTATCAACTCAAAGAAAATAGAGTCACTGTTTACAAGCTTTTCTGGATCTTCGTATAACTTCTCATAACGTTGAAATTGGAGGTTGTGGATCATATCTTTAACAAAAGCATCATTCGGATCGTATTGCTGCAGGATTCGTAACAGTTGATAAGCAGACAGCATCTGCCCATTTCTACGATATTGATAATAGGTTTTTTTAAATAATTTTATTATGGTTTCTTTAGAAATAAAGGAATCAAAGAAAGTGAACATGACTGCAATCTCTTTTTCAGAGAATTTATGTTGAAGATGCTTGAAAAGCTGATTAAAGCTTTGTAGATGAAAGGAGTTATGTAAACGGAGCAACGCTTGTACGGATGGATGATTGGCCTCCATCGTTATACCTCTTTGAAATGCACGATGCGTAAAAGAGTTGATGTTAATTTTGTTTGTTTTTACACCATTTATGAAATTGTTTTTGTAGAAGTAGAGGTAATAGGTGTTTCCTTCTTGATCCATACCTTCAATAATCTTGCACTGGTTAAACATCACCATCTGTTCAACTGTTAACGTTAAGTTTTTTTTATTCGATGTAACGTGGAGCTGATTACTTGTCACAATGAATCCCTCCTTATTTACCTTCATGATACCACAGACGTATTTAGAAAAGAAACTTCCGTATTATTCATTGTTTTACTGTCTAGGGCTTAAGTGTTTAGAAAAAATCATGTGTGAAGCCTATAAAGAGGATTTGCCCTTTTCAACTTCAAGTTCAATAGCAATTTCTTCACGAGCTAATAAAAAGATGCTATAATAATGTAATTAGTACCAAGTGCTAATATCTACTAACTATAAAAGGGTGATCTGATGAAAAGAGAAGATTTAATTGCCCCAGAGAATTACAATATAGCAATGGAAATGGAAAAGTATGCGGAAGATCCGCATCATAAAGCAATCGTGTGGCAAGATGAACAAGGGAATCGAAGAGAAATCACATATAGAAATCTAATGGAACAAGCAAATAAGGTTGGAAATGTCTTTAACCAACTTGGATTACGTAAAGGCGATAAAGTGCTTGTAATGATGCCAAGGCTAATTGAAACGTATCAAGTGTACGTAGCCGCTTTGAAGACAGGTGTTATCATTATTCCAAGTTCTGAAATGCTACGAACAAAGGATTTACAATATCGAATTTCGCATGGCGAAGTGAGCGGAATTATTAGTTATTCTCCTTTTGTTGACCAATATAGCGATATAGAGCAATTTGATGACTTGATAAAAGTTGCGGTTGGTGAGCATGTCGATGGTTGGAATCATTTAGATACATTAATAGATAGTGCCTCTGACCAGTTGGATATCGTCCCAACTAGCTGTGACGATATTGCCTTTTTACCTTATACATCTGGAACGACGGGTAATCCAAAAGGGGTTGTGCATACACATGCATGGGGATTTGCTCATTTACAAACTGCTCCTGCCAATTGGTTAAGCATTTCAGAAGGAGATACGGTTTGGGCAACTGCTGCTCCGGGTTGGCAGAAATGGGTTTGGAGTCCGTTGTTATCCGTGTTAGGATCAGGAGCAACTGGTTTCGTTTATCATGGTAAGTTCGATCCGAAGAAATATTTACATTTGTTAGAGTCTGAGAATGTAAATGTACTTTGCTGCACGCCAACAGAGTATCGTTTGATGGCAAAAGTAGATAACTTAGCTGACTTTGCACTTCCAAACTTACATAGTGCAGTTTCAGCAGGTGAACCACTTAATCGAGAAGTAATAGAAACATTTCAAAAGCATTTTGATGTAACCGTAAGAGATGGCTATGGCCAAACGGAAAATACATTGCTATTAGGTTTCCTTAAAGGAATGAAAGTAAAGCCAGGTTCGATGGGCAAACCAACTCCAGGCAATGAAGTCGTATTGATTGATGAAAATGGCAATCGAGTAGGAGTGGGAGAAGTAGGCGATATAGCGATCCCACTTGATACGCCAGCGTTGTTCAAAATGTACTATAAGGACGAGGCACGCACGAAAAAAACACAACGCGGAAATTATTATGTGACAGGTGACCAGGCTTCCATGGATGAAGAAGGTTATTTCTGGTTTGAAGGTAGAAGTGACGATATTATCGTTAGTTCTGGTTACACGATTGGCCCATTTGAAGTCGAAGATGCATTGGTAAAACACCCATCAGTGAAAGAATGTGCTGTCGTTTCAAGTCCGGATGAAATACGTGGTAATGTAGTAAAGGCGTTTATCGTACTACAAGAGAGCGCGGAGCCATCTGAAGAGCTCGTTAAAATGTTGCAAACACATGTAAAACAAACAACAGCACCATACAAATATCCGAGGAAGATCGAATTTGTTAACGAGTTGCCAAAAACATCTTCGGGTAAAATCCGACGAGTGGAACTGAGAAAAAGAGAACTGGTGACATTATAAGTTTACAAAACAATGGAAGAAAATTTAACAAACACCCTTCCAACTCCCTTATGATATGTTATCATAAACAAAATACTACATAGGGGGAACGGCTATGTGGAAGCAAATTACCTGGATTTTACTGATTGTATTAACGATCATCTTGATACCAATAGAAGCAATTTCTTAGTCTAAGAGACTAGTAAACTACCAATTCATGAGTGGATTGGTAGTTTTTTTACGTTTTAACACCTGAGTGAAGGGGAAACAAACCATTAGCGATGCATTCCTTTCTGAAAAATATAATCAAAATACTTGAAAGTCAAAGATAGTCAAATTATAATGTGATTAAGGTCAAAGTTAGTCAAAGTCAAATTGATCAAAACTTGATCCATAAAAAAATTACTTATTATTGAAGGAGGAAGCGCACATGAAATGTCAACAATGTGGCGTTCGTAATGCTAATATCAATGTAACCCTTCGATTTAATGATCAAACACAAAACTTACACGTATGTGATACATGCTTTCAAGAAATACAGAAAAATGCCAAACATCCAACAGGATTTTTTGGCAATCAACAAGGACCGATGGACTTTAACCAGTTCTTTCAACAAACAGGGGGGCCATCAGGTTTCCAAGATAATGGAACAAAGCAAACGAAAAATGGCAAAGGTGGCGGTCTGTTAGATGAATTAGGACGAAATCTATCGCACGCTGCAAAAGCAGGTCTTGTTGATCCAGTCATTGGTCGTGAAAAAGAAGTGAAACGTGTAATCGAAACATTAAATCGAAGAAACAAAAACAATCCAGTCTTAATTGGAGAGCCTGGGGTTGGTAAAACAGCCATTGCAGAAGGACTAGCTCTAAGAATTGTGGAAGGAAATGTACCTTCTAAGCTACTAAATAAAGAAATTTATATCTTAGATGTAGCATCCCTAGTTGCAAATACAGGGATTAGAGGGCAATTTGAAGAGCGTATGAAACAGTTGGTTGCTGAGCTTCAAGAAAGAAAAAATGTGATTCTTTTTGTTGATGAAATTCACTTATTGGTTGGTGCGGGTACCGCGGAAGGTTCGCAAATGGATGCAGGAAACATCTTGAAGCCAGCACTTGCACGAGGTGAGTTGCAATTAGTTGGGGCAACAACATTAAAAGAGTACCGCCAAATTGAGAAGGATGCTGCGCTAGAGCGTCGCTTCCAACCAATTATGGTAAAAGAACCAACAAGAGAAGAAGCGGTGTTGATTTTACAAGGATTGCAAGAAAGGTATGAAGCGTATCATAAAGTGACATATGCAGAGGAAGCAATTAAAGCTGCAGTTACGTTATCACAACGATACTTGCAAGATCGTTTCTTACCAGATAAAGCAATTGATTTAATGGATGAAGCAGGGTCCAAATTAAACTTAGCTTATGCTGAAACAGATACGGATTCGATTCAACAACGTCTAGATGAAATAGCGAAAGAAAAACAAGCGGCTGCGGAAAAAGAAGATTATGAAACTGCGGCAAACCTAAGACATCAAGAGATTATGTTAGAGAAAAAACTAAATGAAACAACCGAGCAACCAACAGCAGAAGTGACGGTTGAAGATATTCAATTGATTATTGAAGAAAAAACAGGTATTCCAGTTCGGAAAATCCAATCCGATGAACAATCGAAAATGAAGCATTTAGCGAGCAACTTATCTGCAAAAGTGATTGGCCAAGAAAATGCGGTACAAAAAGTAGCGAAAGCGGTTCGTCGTAGCCGTGCCGGATTAAAATCTAAGCACCGCCCGATTGGATCTTTCCTATTTGTTGGTCCAACTGGTGTTGGTAAAACAGAATTAACGAAATCACTTGCAGAAGAATTGTTCGGTACGAAAGAGTCTCTCGTTCGACTTGATATGAGTGAGTATATGGAAAAGCATGCTGTATCAAAAATTATTGGTTCACCTCCTGGTTATGTTGGCCATGAGGAAGCGGGTCAATTAACAGAACGTGTGCGACGAAATCCATATAGCTTAATTTTGTTAGACGAAATTGAAAAAGCACACCCTGATGTACAAAGCATGTTCCTACAAATCATGGAAGATGGACACTTAACGGATAGTCACGGTAGAACAGTTAGCTTTAAAGAAACGGTTATCATCATGACTAGTAACGCAGGAACTGGTGAGAAACATATCACTGTAGGCTTTAATAATGCCAATAATGAAGCTGTATCTCAATTAGAAACATTAAGTGGATACTTTAAACCGGAATTTCTGAACCGTTTTGATGCGATCATTCCATTTAATGAATTAAAACAAGACGATCTAATTCAAATTGTGGATCTGATGCTTGGTGAGCTTGAAGGTAACTTGAAAGAAGAAGGTTACAGTCTTGTTGTATCAGATGAAGCAAAACGCTTCTTAGCTGACAAAGGTTATGACCCACGTTTTGGTGCACGTCCATTACGTCGTGTCATCCAAGACAAAGTGGAAGATGGCATTACAGATCTAATTTTAGAAGAAGAGGATGTAACTGCGATCGAGATAGACTTGATCGAAGAAGATATACAAGTAAGAAAAGCTTAATGAGACACCAACTAGTGGTCAGCTGCCCGCTAGTTGGTTTTTTTTGTTAATTACAGATATTCATAAATCTGATAACTCGAGAAGAAACTAACAAAAGAGTCCAATCATAGGAGCGGGTTTTCATGAGAATACATCACAGATTAATGATCGGCTTGAGTATATGGATCGTAGTACTCTCCATTTGCACGGATGCTCTTACCGTAATTGCTATTCCAATTGATGACGAAGAAAATTTACTTCAAGTTCATTTTATTAATGTTGGTCAAGGGGATAGTATGTTAATTGAGACGCCAGAAGGGAAAAATATCTTGATTGATGGCGGTCCACCTGCCGCAGGAGATAAAGTAGTTAACTACTTAAAACAACAGGATATAACGACGCTAGATTTGGTAATTGCGACACATCCTGATATTGATCACATTGGTGGACTTGTGGAAGTAATAAAACAGGTTGAAGTGAAAAATATAGTAGACAGTGGAAAACTTCATCATACCTTAACCTATTTTGAGTATTTAAAACAAATTAAGCAACAAAAAATACCAACCACAATAGCTAGAGAATCTGGGGAGAAAGAAATTGAACCTGAGTTATCTTTACAAGTATTAAATGATTATGGAATATTTAAGGGCAATAATGAATCATCGATTGCGATCCAACTAAGCTATAAAGAAATAGACTTTTTACTTATGAGTGATGTTGAAACAAAGCAAGAAATGGAAATGATAAAGAAATATGATTTAGAATCAGAAATCTTTAAGGTTGCACATCATGGTTCTGATACTTCTACCTCCGAGAAACTGCTAGAAGAAGTTCGGCCAGAGAAAGCGATCTTGTCGTACAGTGTAGAAAATGATTACGGTCACCCTGTTGGCGCAACAGTAGACAAATTATTAGAAGCTGGTGCTACCATTTATTCTACTGCTAGGTCTGGAGATATCGTAATTGGTACAGACGGGTATAACTATCGAGTCGAGATTTCTGGTAAAGATCGAATAATTCAACACAGGTTCGGGTAAGTTGTAACGTATAACTTTTGGTATAATGATATAAAGATAGAAATTAGTGGTAATAAAAGGGAGGTCGTGTTGGAATTGGAAACAGAAAAAGGAACACAACAAGTAGCTAGTTATCACGAATACGATGTTTTACAGAAAGTAATTGTTTGTTCACCGGAGTATATGAGAATTGGAAAAGTAATCAATGAAACACAAAAGCATTATCAAGATGAAAATATTGACGAAAAACGCGCGACAGAGCAACATGATCAATTTGTAAAAGCTATGCAAGATAATGGTATAGAAGTAATCGCGATTAAATCACAGGAAGAATTACATGAGCAAGTGTTTACAAGAGATATCGGTTTTTGTATAGGTGATCAGTTATTTACAGCAGCTATGGGTAGTGACATCCGCGCTCCTGAAGTAGATGCGTTGCAATCAGTCCTGAAGCAACACAACTTTCCGTTTAGACCGTTTACAGAGAAGTCTATTGAGGGAGGAGACGTCATTATTGATGATGATCTAGTATGGGTCGGGATTAGTGAACGTACCACATATGAAGCAGCAGATGCGCTTCAAGCATTATTACCTTCACACAAAGTGATGTATCTGCCGATTGCAGAAAGGATTTTGCATCTCGATTGTTGCTTTAACGTTATTGGCCCAAAAACTGCGCTCATCTATTCACCTGCTTTGACTGATGATGACCTAAAAAAGGTATCGCAATATTACGATCTAATTGAAGTATCCAAAGAAGAAGAGTTTACTTTAGGTACAAATGTCTTGTGCATTGGTAATAAAAAGATCATTAGCTTACCTGAAAATAAGCAAGTGAACGCCGAACTAACAAGATTGGGCTACCAAGTGATCGAGGTAGAGTTTAACGAAATTATTAAATCAGGCGGTTCATTCCGATGTTGTTCATTACCTGTTTTACGTACAAAAGAGTAATTGATTATTTTAGAACACCTAAGCTTTGAGGGAATTCCTTAGAGCTTGGGTGTTTTTTTGATGGCAGATCCAAATGTAAGTTAATCCCTAAGAAGGAGAGTTACAGAATCTACTCTAACTCGGCTGGAAGCTCTACTTTCTTACGCGTTAGCTTAAGGGTAAGGCTCTGACGCGTTCGAATGACTCTCAATCGAGCGCGTTAGCTTAAGGGTAAGGCTCTGACGCGATCGAATAACGCTCAATCGAGCGCGTTGGCTTAAGGGTAAGGCTCTGACGCGATCGAATAACGCTCAATCGAGCGCGTTAGCTAAAGGGGAAGGCTCTGACGCGTTCGAATGACGCTCAATCGAGCGCGTTAGCCTAAGGGGAAGACTCTGATGCGATCGAATAACGCTCAATCGACCGCGTTAGCCATAAGGGATTGCCCTAACGCGTCTGAATTACAGAACTTGTCCAAAAACACGCTATTAAAAGTTATGATGCAATATATAAAAATAAAATAATTACCTTGACGAAATACAGTAATGGTTGTATGGTTAATTACATAAGTAACTAACCAATTAACTAACCAAGAAATTAGGTGGTAAGATGAATAACTCACTTGACGATAGCAAACCCATTTTTCAACAGATAAAAGAACAGATCGAAGACATGATTATCAACCATTCTATTTTAGAAGGGGAACGAGTCCCGTCTACAAATGAATTCGCCAGTTATTACAAAATAAATCCTGCAACCGCCGCGAAAGGTATAAACCAGCTAGTTGATGAAGGTGTGTTATATAAACGGAGGGGTGTAGGTATGTTTGTGTCAGATCAAGCAAAACATATTTTGTTTCAAAAGAGAAAAGCGTCATTTATTGAAAACTATGTAGTTCCATTGAAAACAGAAGCGAAAAAACTAAATATCTCAGAAGAAGAATTACAAGAATTAATTAAGGGAGGGGATGAAAGATGAAGATTGAGGTAAACAACTTAACGAAATTGTATAAGGGAAAAAAAGCGCTAGATCAATTATCATTCAGCTTAGATGAACCGAAAATATATGGTTTACTAGGCAGAAATGGTGCGGGGAAAACAACGTTTATGCAAATACTAGCTGGTTTACTATTGCCTACAAGCGGGAGCTTACTTGTCGATGGGGAAGCTCCATTTGATAAGCAACGCCTGACGGAATCCATGTGCTTGATCAAAGAAGGTGACAATTTCAAAAAAGATCTAAAGATTAAAAACGTGCTTACCATCGCATCCATGTTTTATCCAACTTGGGATCAAGAATTAGCGAGACAACTACTGGAGGAATTTTCACTTCAGGAAAATATGAAAGTAAAAGGATTATCCAAAGGGATGGAATCGGCACTAGGTATCATTGTTGGGCTAGCTAGCAAAGCACCAATCACGATGTTTGATGAACCGTATATCGGATTAGATGCCTCTGCGCGAAGTCGTTTTTATGAGTTGCTAGTAGAATCGTACCAAAAGGAAAAACGCACGATCATTTTTTCTACGCATTTAATTGATGAGGTAAGCTTACTTTTCGAGGAAGTATTAATTTTTGATGATGGAAAGCTAATTGTGCAAGAAGAACCGGATCAACTTAGGGATACATGCTTTTCTATCTCCGGCCCTGCTTCATTACTTGAAGATTATATTTCAGGGAAATGGGTCGTGCATACACAGAGGCTAGCAGGTAACATGACTGCTACGGTTATTGGGTTGGATAAGCATGAAGCACAAGCAAACGGATTTCAAGTGGAAGGTGTATCGATGCAACAACTCATGATTTATTTAACTTCTAAACAAGGAGGCGTCAAAAAATGATCAGACAAATAAAAGCTTTATTATATTTCTTTGTTGCGGATTTTCGCTTCTCCTTTCTGATTTTTTGGACGATCTTGAGTGCTACTGTTGTCATCTCATTAGGGGCCACTTATTATCTGCAGGACGTGGAAAATAGCAGTATGTATTTGGCCATCTCTGGGGCGATCTACGTTTATGGTGCAATTTTAGGTTTTATTACAGTTAGGGAGAGTTTAACTTTTGCGCTGAAAATGGGTGGAACAAGGAAAAGCTATTTCGTTGCAGTCGGAGCATTTTTCTTAGGATTATCAGTCGTTATGGCAATATTAGATAACTTGTATCACGTCATCATTATGGCATTTGTT
This sequence comes from Aquibacillus koreensis, assembly GCF_025154055.1. Classification (GTDB taxonomy): domain Bacteria; phylum Bacillota; class Bacilli; order Bacillales; family Amphibacillaceae; genus Aquibacillus_C; species Aquibacillus_C koreensis. The sequence continues at coordinate 38,912 of NZ_JAOALK010000007.1, read as the reverse complement.
AATAACGTTGGACTAGATATCTTCACATTAATTCATCCAGCTATGATTCTGGGTGAGGCAAATTCTATTTGGTATCGTTTTAGTATCGATGTGTTTGTAATTTTTCTACTCATGAGCATATTTTACTTCCTGGGGCTGGTTTTTCATAAATATAACTTAATAGGTGGCTATGTCGTGATCGGAGTAGTTGCATTAGTTCTATTCATAAGTTCTGCGGCAGGTGTGCTACTAGATTTATTGCAGGAATTGTTTGTGAATCCGAGCTTTAACCATTATGTTATTGCATTTGTTATCGGAATTGTGCTTTACCTTACATCATGGTTACTTGTCTATAATATACCAGCAAAATCTGCACGCGCATCCTAAACAAAAAAGGGTTCCTTTTAAAAATAAAAGTGAACCCTTTTTGTGACTCTTATCGTATATTAAGGAAGGGAAGATATGTCAATTGGAGGTGAGTATTGTGGAAGAATTAAAGGAACTAGACTTAGCGGTTATTGCTCCTTTTATTATTATTCAACTTGTATTAATGATCGTGGGCCTTATCGCTTGGTTTAAAACAGATGAAACGAATGGTCCTAAATGGATGTGGTTACTCATTATTGTCTTCGGTAGTATGTTAGGTCCAATTCTCTTTTTTATTGTCGGAAGGAGGCAGAACTAGATGGCGATTATTAAAGTCGATCAATTAAAAAAAGCATTTGATAAACAGGACGTAGTGAAAGGATTATCCTTTGAATTGACTCCGGGTAAGTGTGTTGCGTTACTAGGTCCGAATGGTGCTGGTAAAACAACTACATTGCGTATGCTGTCAGGCTTATTAAAGCAGACGAGTGGCTCTGTTACGTTTGAAGGCATGAAGGAAAATGGAGATATCCGAGCGTATATAGGGTATCTACCTCAGTATCCAGTTTTTCATAATTGGATGACTGGGAAAGAATTTTTAGTCTATGTTGGCCAGTTGGCGAAACTAACAAAGGCTGAAGCAACTAGTCGAGCGGATGAGTTACTTGAGCGAGTTGGGATTTCGGATGCTGGTAATCGCCGTATTGGTAAATATTCAGGTGGGATGAAGCAGCGTCTTGGGATCGCGCAAGCAATGATTCATAAGCCGATGCTCATTATGCTTGATGAACCAGTTTCTTCCTTAGATCCGATTGGACGTAGAGAAGTGTTAACGTTAATGGAAGAACTAAAGGAACAAACGACGATCCTTTTCTCGACGCATATTTTGAGTGATGCGGAGGAAGTAAGTGATGACCTTCTTTTAATGTCACAAGGTGAAATTGTGGAATCAGGTTCGATTCAAGAGTTGAGAGAAAAACACCAAACGTCGAAGATTCATTTAGCTTTTCGTGGTGAAGTGGATACATACTATGAAGCACTAAAACATTTAAACTCCATCTCTGAAAGTGCGATGGAAAAGGGCGAAATACAATTATTAGTCGACAACATCGATCAAGCAAGAGTAGATATTTTATCCTTAGCTGCAAAAGAAAATTGGCCATTAACCAAGTTTGAGATAAGTCGCGTATCGTTAGAAGAGTTATTCATGAAGGTGGTGAAGAGCTAATGCAATGGAGAACAATATTTGCAAAAGAGATGTCAGAAGACTGGCGTAACTTTAAGTGGGTATGGGTACCGCTCGTTTTTATTTTAATCGCAATTATGGATCCTATTACTACCTATTTTCTACCTAAAATTCTAGATTCAGTTGGAGGCATGCCGGATGGTGCCGTGTTTGAAATGCCAGAAGTCTCTCCGGTTGATGCGATCATGATGAGTCTAACGGAATTAAGCATGTTTGGTGTTTTAGTGACAGTAGTTATATCGATGGGTGTCATTTCTGGTGAAAGAAAAAGCGGTGTGGCAGAGCTAGTCCTTGTGAAGCCAGTTGGTTATTTCACGTATATCTCTAGTAAATGGGCTGGAAAGCTTTTACTAGTTTTAACTTCCTATATTATTGGTATGTTAGTTAGTTGGTATTACGTCAATATTTTATTTGGGGAGATTACTTTCAGTGATTTTATGAGCTTATTATTCTTTTATGGATTATGGCTTGTGCTAGTTATTACGATCACCATCTTTTATAACACATTGTTCAAAGTTCCTGGAGTAGTTGGAGCTGTTTCTATTGGGACAATCATAGTGATGAGCATTTTAAATCAAATTTTCTCTCACAAGTTAACATGGTTTCCTAATAGCCTTAGTTCACATATCGGAGAAATGCTTACTACGGGTGAGATTTCAGGTGACCTGTGGGGAACATCGGTCGTGATTATTATCCTAGTAATTGTGCTATTAGTTAGCTCACTATTTACTTTCCGAGGAAAAGAAATGGCGGGTTAATTTGATGGAGCCTCCTGCCATTGTGGGAGGCTTTTTAGTTTGTTATTTATATTGAACATGTATTGGAAATGTTCTATAATACATCTTAGTTAAATAATTTCGGGGCATTAGCTCAGCTGGGAGAGCGTTTGGCTGGCAGCCAAAAGGTCAGCGGTTCGATCCCGCTATGCTCCATCCATGTGAAAAGACACCGTTTCTATTAGAATGGTGTCTTTTTGCGCGGTGGTGGGTGGAGCACGGTGGTAACACGGTATGAACGGACATTTTTTCCGTTACTTCCTCTGAAATGCCTTATTTATATGAGTAAGCGGACATTTTTTCCGCTATTAGGGCGATTTTCAGCAAAAACAATAGTATTTTACTTAAATAACGGAAAAAATGTCCAAATGCTCTTAGTGTGATAATGATATTTCTAAAATAACGGAAAAAATGTCCGTCTGCCTTTATGGAGTAGGATTATTAAGGCTGTATGTCCGCACACGTTCTTTTCCACTTTCCACCTTAAGGATTTGAGAGTCAACGAGTTTATGTAAAATGCGTCTAGCTTGTCGATCACTTACATTTAGATGATTTATAACATCACTAGGTGTTATCGGACGTAGTTTTCGTCTAGCAAATCGTATAATTTCTGCTTCTACCCAATTTAATGAGGCAGATGTTTCACTAGAAATGAATTTACCTATAAAAGCCAGGATCAATTGTTGGCACTGTTTAGTTTCGTCCTTGATTGATAAATAAGCTATGGGTAACAACGTCCAACCATCCAGTGCTAATAGCGAATGTCGCCAGCATAAATCCTTAAACCGTCTGACATCCAGATCGCGGGCATGTGGTCCGAATCCTTGAATTTCAATTCCTCCTTTTACTTCTCCAGGCATATAAGCAAGATCTAGGTAACGGTATCCATTGTTGAAATCACGAACTTCCCACTCTGGATATAAATGATCGAAGTTACCGATAGTTGGATACCAGATAAGACGAAGAAATTCCACAGTACCGTGTCCCAACCCTTTCATCAATAATTCGCGTCGTCTAAGGTTTTTCTCCTCAACAATATTTTTCTGAAGCCATATATCATACGCTTGTTGAAATTTTTGCATGATAAACACATCCTTTTTCAAAGTATTAGTGAAACCTACTTATAATTTCCTACCTAATAATTTAGTGAAAATGGTTTTGCAAAGTCTAATTCAAGCAATTATATATCTTGTAGCAACAATTATTTTATTAAGATTAGCGGGAAAGCGAACGATTTCTCAGGCGACTCCAAGTGAAGTTATTATAATGATTGGTATTGGTACGGTTTTGGTACACCCTTTAAAGTCAGTGGAACCTTTAACTAGTGCTTTTAATGGGTTACTAATTGTTTTAGGTGTGATTCTCATTACGTTTTTACAGATGAAAATAAAGAAGTTTAAAACGTTAACGATGGGGCAGCCGATCTTATTAGTGAGAGATGGAGAAATCCTATACGATAACTTAAAGAAAGCTAGAATACCTATTGATGAATTAAAGATGAAATTAAGAATTAAAAAGATCAATGATATTTCAAAATTAGAGTCTGTGGCACTTGAGGTAAGTGGAGATTTATCAGTAGAGCTAAAAGACGAATACTCCAGTGTAACCAAAAAAGATTTAGAGGAGTTAAAAAAAGCGATTCAATTAATTGGTGACAAAGTTGGTTCTCCAGTTATTTTTTATACACCCCCACCTGACCCGAAACAAAATTTGTTCAATCAGGTGGAAAAAATATATGAACAGGAGAGAGTTAATAAGAATTTGAGATAGTTGTGAGGAGTTAGGCTTTTATTTCTTCATATCACTTCTCCTTAAAAGGTTATTAACTATAAATTCCATATCCATTACTGATTATCCTTCATGTAATTTACATAGTTGGATACCCTATTAATGGGTGATTAGAAATGAAAGCGACGGAGTTAGAGAGCAAGCGGTTTGATAAAGCGCTAGATGAGATTATTGATCTTTTTAATAACATAGAAAGTGACGAGCCAATCATCAGGTTTAGTGATGAGGTTATAAATAATATAGAACTGGCGAAAAAAAAGTATGGGGATAGTGTTGTTAACGAAAAAATAAATACTGTTGTTCATGAGATGCTCTCCTGGTTAGATTTATCCGATGTAGATTTGAATGAGCCAGAAGAAGAAATTGATGAGGAAGATACAGAATCGTGAGAAGCAGCATTCCCAAGGGTTGGAATGTTGCTTTTTGATTTTGATGAATGGCACAGATAAAAGTGAAGGGGGTGGGGATTTAAGTATAAATTACAAGATGTAAGAAAATCTTACAATTCATGTAATGTATTGCAAAATGTTGGAATTTGGGGTAATATGTAGAAATGATATTTTTAATTACATAGAGGGGGTTAAAAAGGCAAACTATTTGAAAAAATAGGACGCAAAGCCCAGGATCTAAGGCCGTCTTTGGAAGGACTGTTATGATCGCCTGGCTACTAATCTAGGTCATGTACTTTTATTTAGTAAGCTATGCCAGGAGATGGATAGCTTTTTTATTTTAAGAAATATAAACAAGTAAGGAATAGAAAAAAGAGAGAAAACTCAAGGGGGAGTATCCATGAAGGGCATACCTAGATTTAAGAAAATAAATGTAAAGAAATTTAGTTTGAAAAATTTAAAAATTGGATCGAAATATGGATTTGCACTTATTATTGTATTTATTTTATTTGGAATCTCTACAGCGGTAGTTACAAAGTTAGTCTCAACTGTTGGTGAGAATATCGAGTTAATTGAACAAAAAGGTAATGATGCGGTTGATGTCACAGAAATGGGTTCTGTATTGCGTGAAAAAGGGGTTTATATCCATGATTTTTCACAAAATCGTCTTTCAAGATTAGTTACCGATTTTGAACAAGCGAGAGAAGATTTTAATGACTTGTCGGTTGAGGTGGCGGCTCAATTAGATGCAGAAGAAAAAGCAGTGTTATACCAAGTGATTGCATTAGATGAAGAAATCAACACATTGTTTTTAGAAGATATGTCCAAAGCAGACCAAGAGGGAAATGTAGGTATGTTAAAATTATCTGCAATGAATGCAAATGAGATCCAAGCAGAAGCGGTTGTGCTGTTGGACGAGCTACGCGAGTTAGTAAAGGAAGAGCGTCTTGCTTCGGTAGATGAAGCAAAAACGAGTCAGCAGATCACGTTTATTGTTCTAATATCTTCGATGGTTGCCTCTATTTTGATTGGAGGAGCCCTTGTATTTTTAATTAGCAGGGTTGTGTCAAAGAATCTTGAGCGTGTTGTTCAAGTCAGTAATGAGATCGCATCTGGAAATTTAGCTGTAGAATCGATCGATTATCGTGCAGATGATGAGATAGGTAAAATTGCAACTGCGATGAATACAATGAGTAATAGCCTTCGTCATATGATCCGAGAAATTTCTACGATTGCAGAAACCGTTAGTAGTCAAAGTGAAGAGTTAACGCAGTCTGCAAATGAAGTGAAAATGGGCTCTGAACAAGTAGCTACTACGATGCAAGAATTAGCATCAGGTGCAGAAACACAAGCGAATAGTGCTGGTGAGCTTTCAGAGACGATGGGAATATTCGCCGATCAAGTCACAAGTGCGAATGAAAATGGAGAGCAAATGTATCAATCATCGAATCATGTGTTGGAAATGACCGACGATGGTAGTCGTTCGATGCAAGCCTCGATTGATCAAATGGATAAAATTGATCGGATCGTAAAGGATGCAGTGGAGAAGGTACAAGGATTAGACGTCCAGTCACAGGAAATTTCTAAGCTAGTGAATGTGATTAAAGATATTGCTGACCAAACGAACCTGTTAGCGTTAAATGCAGCAATTGAAGCAGCACGAGCTGGAGAGCAAGGACGAGGATTTGCGGTTGTTGCCGATGAAGTACGTAAGCTTGCCGAACAGGTGTCCGAGTCCGTAACAGATATTACGTCAATTGTTGGAAATATAAAGAATGAATCAAGTGTCGTAACGGAGTCTCTGCAAAATGGATACAAAGAAGTTGAACATGGCACGACGCAAATTCAATCAACGGGTAAGACGTTTGGTGCGATCAATCGTGCAGTAAAAGATATGGCTAGTAATATAAGTGTGATTACGACTAACCTATCAACAATTGCATCAAGTAGTCAGGAAATGAATGCATCGATACAAGAGATTGCTTCTATATCTCAGGAATCGTCTGCAGGAGTAGAAGAAACATCAGCGGCTTCGGAGCAAACAAATAGCTCCATGGAAGAAGTAGCGAATAACGCAAATGAACTATCTAAACTGTCGGAAAATCTAAACGCGTTAGTGAAGAAATTTCAGATATAGTAGCAAAACCCAAATCACATGACATTCAAGGTGATTTGGGTTTTTAATTTTATACTCCCGACACATATCTAATGACCTCCACCTAAACCACCAGATTTCTCAAAGAGCTCAGCACTCTCTTCATTGAAACCAATAAATTCTACAGGAATGCCACTACTTTCAAACTTTGCCCGGACCTTGTCAAGTGCCCCAACGGCCGAATCATCCCATACATGTGAGTTGGTTAGATCAATAATGACCTTATCGATTTCCTCTTGAGTATCGAAATAAGTAAGGAACTCCGTAACCGAAGCAAAAAATAATTGACCGTAGACAAAGTAAGCACGACTCTTTTCGTCACTTGAGGTGGCAGAATAGACATGTATTTTAGAAATTTTAGAAGCGAAGAACATCGCGCTCAATACGACTCCTGTAATAACGCCGTAAGCTAAGTTGTGGGTAAACAGGACGGTTCCTACTGTTATAACCATGACGGCTGTATCTGTAATCGGAAGTTTTCGTATATGTTTTACAGAACTCCAATCAAACGTCCCGATTGCAACCATGATCATCACTCCAGCAAGTGCAGCCATCGGTATTTGTACGACTATATCGCCAAGTACAATGATGAGGAATATGAGAAAAACACCAGCAACAAAAGAAGAAAGACGTCCATTTCCACCTGATTTCACATTGATGACAGATTGCCCAATCATCGCACAACCAGCCATCCCACCAAAAAATCCAGTGATAAAGTTAGCAATCCCTTGCCCTCTACATTCCATATTCTTGTCACTTTCCGTATCTGTTGCATCATCAACAATGGTTGCTGTTAATAATGATTCTAAAAGACCGACGATCGTAAGTGCCAAAGCATATGGAAAAATAATGGCCAATGTTTCAAAGTTTAATGGAACATCGGGAAAAAAGAAGGTAGGGAGTGATCTGGTTAACTCCCCCATATCTCCAACAGTCCGAACACCCGCATTCATATAAATAGCCAAAGCGGTGACAACAATAATAGCTACTAATGTGGAAGGGACTACTTTTGTCGCAATCGGTAATAGATAAATAATCGCTAATGTCAATCCGACAAGTGCATACATGACCCATGTTTCATCGACAAAATGCTCTAATTGCGATGTGAATATTAATATTGCCAGTGCATTGACGAATCCGACCATTACGGAACGTGGGATGAACTTCATGAACCTTGCCAGATTACATAAGCCAAATATAATCTGCAAAATTCCAGTTAATATCGTTGCTGCGAGTAGGTATTGTAAGCCGTGTTCTGCAACTAGAGTGATCATCAATAAAGCCATTGCACCTGTTGCGGCAGAGATCATTCCTGGTCTTCCACCTACAAAAGCAATAATAACGGAAATAGAAAAAGAGGCATAAAGACCGACCATTGGGTCAACCCCAGCAATAATGGAAAATGCGATCGCCTCTGGAATAAGAGCCAATGCCACCACTAAACCTGCGAGTATATCTCCTTTTATATTACCGAACCACTGCTGTTTATAAGTTTGAGTTTGCATCATTAGCCACCTTTTGTTATTCGTTTCCTTTTAATACTTTCTCATATAATTGAAAAATATATTCTGGTTTATTTGACCAATCATGATTCAATGCGTAAAGGATAAAATAGAAAAAAGAAGGAGGAAATTCAAATGGCTAAAAATGAAAGGCTTAATGAAGAGGCTGCGTTAAATAATAACCTTGGTTCCTCAACACTTAGGATGAATGATGAAATAAAGGAATCCCAACAAAAAGCTAAGATGAAAGGCCGAACGAAAAAGGATAAAAAATAACGAGGTCGGGTCAAAAACGTTTGAACTAATTGAAAAACCGAACCAAAAGAGGATAGCGTGTAGCCACGCTCCTGGAATATAAACTGGCGCCCCAGAAAATAGCGATAGGGAATAATGTTTCTGCGTAGAAATAAATAAGTAGCATGATCACACTACTTTGTTTTGTAACTCTAATTCCCATGAGTTCTTCTCGAGGCTTGCCACATTTCTTTAATTTTCGATAAGTCAAATGACGTTTTACTATAAAGATGGAGGTATCATCCAAACGGATGATACCTCCAAAAATGTTATGCGTAAAAAGCTAATTCTGCTTCAATTGCTTCCTTGATTTTTTCTAGGCATTCTTCTGGCGTTTTGCCATGAATCCTTTTTCCATTGACCATTGCATATGGCTTTAGACGACATAAACCACAGAAACCTAAACAATCATTGAAGAGTACCGCCACTTCAGGGTACTTAGATTCTATGATCTCTTCTATATTTAATGAAAGTAAGAAGTTACTATCACAAATTTCTACAACTACAATTCCCATTTTTATCACCTTTTCATTGGAACCTGTTCATAAGCTACCGCGTTGACACAACTTTGTCAACATTTAAGTACAAAAACCGTAAGTTTGTTATTTACTTCACAAACTTTATGAATTAGAATAAAAGAAAGGGTAGGTGGTGAATATGGCACAACAAATGTCGACGCGACAGGCAATCCTCGAATTATTGAAAAAGCACAAAGATTTGTCTGTTAGTGGACTGAAGAAAAATTTAGATATTACGGAGATGGCTGTCAGAAAGCATTTAGTTAAGCTAGAGGGTGAACATTTAATCACTTCTCGCACCGTTCGACAACCAATGGGTCGCCCTGTAATTTTTTACGCTTTAACCAATGATGGTGAAAACTTGTTTCCTACTAACTATGATGGTATTGCAATGGAATTTTTATGCGACATAGAAGAATCCATGGGAGAAGAAGCAATTGATCGTCTTTTCGAAAACAGAGAAAAACGAATGCGCAAAAAGTATGCCCGACGTATTTTCAAAGAAGATACGATAAAAGATCGAGTAAAAGAATTGGTTGATGTTCAAAACGAAAGTGGGTACATGACCGAGCTTGATGGCGATGGTGAAAAAGAAGTACTCTCTTTTGCGCAATACAACTGTCCAATTGCTGCGATTGCTAACAAGTACAGCAAACCATGTGAGTGTGAGCTCTCACTATTTAAAGATGTACTTGGTACGGACAATGTGGATAGAGTCGCGTGTATTGCAAAAGGTGACAATAGCTGTAAGTATGTGGTGAAAGAGGCTACTGAAGAAAGACAAAATGAGAGTTCTTCCATACCAACACCTGTATAAATAGATAAAAGAAAACTGGGGACAATTTCAATACAGAGAATAAGTAAAGTGCATCATTTTTTTGGTGTGTTTTACTTATTTTTTTTGTGCGAATGTGGGCTAGGTGTTTATCACAATCTCTATACATTCCTCATATAGTAAGCATAGATAAAGATCTAGGAGGATTATAGCTATGCATTTACCTGCAATGGATGTTGGTTTAATGGATGAACATTTAGCTGCACATGAAGGTATTCTTTATAAATTGAGAAAATATGAAGAGATTGTTAATGACCCCTATGTAAGAAAGTTATTGAAAGATCAAATAATCATAATGATGGATCATGTGCGTGTCATGTTAGCATTATTAGATCCAGAACGTGATGCCTGGGTATCCTTAGCAACGACGAATCCAGAAGTCGATACTGCGTTGATCAACCAATCAACTATGAATCCCAATCTAAAAAGAATTGTTGCAGAACTGGTTGCCACCTCGAAACAAATGGCTAGTGACAATTATACATCTGCGCTTCGAATGAAGAATGACAATGTAAAACATGTGCACTTTCAAATGGCAATGCAACAAGCAACATTCCAGAATTATTATGCGTTTTTTATGGAAAAAATGGGATGGAACGTTTCACCAAAAGCAGTCCTAGCTGACCAAGCAAAAGTTGTTCAACATTTTAAGCATTTGTTGAACTAATCGTAACCAGAGTGCAGTGTGAAGGGTATTCTTTGGGTGGGAGTAAATAATGGATATAACCAAAACTTGTGCAGTCTGATTAGCGTTATCGGATTGTTTTTTTTATGAAAAGTATGACGTATCTCCGAAGAAAATTGAATTTCGGTTTCTTCTTCTGCTCTTTTAATTTATATAAATCTAACAAATTGGATATCTGTGTTAAAATTTATGTGATATTGTGGAAATGAAGAGTATAGCAATAAAAGTATTAGAATCCATTTGCTTTGCTTGTAATATTAAACGTTAGATTGGAGGAGTTTCGCATGCGCACCTATAAGGTGATTTTATTTGATTTAGATGGTACACTTTCTGATCCAAAGATTGGAATAACGAAGTCAGTACAGTATGCATTACATAGAATGGGAGTCGATGAGCCAGATCTTGATCAATTAGAATGTTTCATTGGACCACCATTACAAGTTTCCTTTAATGAGTTTTACAAATTTGATGAATCAAGCATAAGATTAGCGATAGAATATTATCGAGAAAGATTTAGAGAGAAGGGCATGTTTGAAAATGAGCTATATCCAAATATTCCTTTGCTATTAAAATGTCTAAAAGACCATGGATTTACCTTAGTGGTTGCAACTTCAAAGCCGACTGTTTTTGCAAAACAAATCGTAGAGTATTTTAAAATTAAGCCTTATTTTGATCTAGTTGTAGGGAGCAACCTTGACGGAACTAGATCTTCAAAAACAGAAATAATACAATACATCATCAACAAATATAAAGATTATGGGATAAATGATTTTGTTATGATTGGGGATAGAGAACACGATATTATTGGAGCGAATAATACGGGTGTTGACTCCATTGCAGTTACATATGGGTATGGCTCTTTAGAAGAATTGAGTCTTGTTAAGCCTACCTATATAGTCGAAAGTGTGGATCAAATACAAGATATTCTCATAGCAGATAAGTAAACGATACAAGCTTGCTCGTAATATCCATTGGTTGTGGCAGTTCAATTATAATTGGGCTGTTTTTTTTGCGTTCATAAATGGATATATATGTTAAAGTTATCATAAGATTATAGTCCTCAAATAATGGCTATTGTCACTGATGTATAGATATTAGAAATGAAGATTGGTGTAATGTCAACCTATCAGCATTTGGGAGGGATATAATGGACGTAGTAGAAATTATTCTCTTAATAGCTTTATGGGTTATCCCTATTTCATTTATTATTTTCAACTATAGAAAACTTGACGATGAGGAAAAAGAGGCACTAAAGATAGAGTTGAAAGACCCCTTATTCTATTTGGTTGAGGGATGTAGATACTTAGGTATGTTAATCTTATTCACTGGAACTGGTACCTCCATCCCTTTACTCATACATATTGGTATAGGGATGATGGCGACCAGTTGGATTACCGCAGCAATTATGATGTGGAAGGTCAGTCAAAAGAGAAGTGTTCTGTTAAATAATTTTGCTTACGGTTATTTTGGTCTTTTTTTATATTCTAATTCAAAGGAAGGGAGGAATGTGATATGAAAAAGATAGTTGGTATTGCGGTTATTGTGAGGTAAAGAAACCGGTCTTTACCCCCATCCATATAAAAGGACTATCAGAGAAAGAAGAATTAATCTATTCAACACTTCCTAAATGAGTGAGTGCTTAACCCATCATTACATGCACAAACGTAGGTGTAATCATTGCGACAATCACTGCACTAATCGTCAACGAAACAGTGCTTACGGCAGCTTCTAATTCACTATTTTCCATCGATCGTGCCGTACCAATGGCATGAGAAGCGGTCCCCATACTGACACCTTTCGCAATCGTTAAATTCACGCGAGACAACTTAAGAATGCTTGGACCAAATACTGCTCCACCAATTCCGGCAAACATGACAAACACAGCGGCGAGTGGTGTGGTCCCCCCAATTGTGTTAGCAATATCCATCGATACGGGAGTAGTCACGGATTTAGACGTAATCGAATAAATAATCGTATCACTAAATCCAAGCCATTTTGCTGCAATGAAGCCAGTACTAATGCCAATAAAAGACCCAACAATGACACCGGAAAGAATCGGTACCATATACATTTTCAAGAGGGGCCATTGTCGATAAAGTGGATAAGCTAATGCAACGACAACTGGACCGAGTAAATGATCAAGCCATTGTCCGCCAATCATATATGTCTCGTACGGTATATCAAAAATAAGTAGACCAACAACAATCACCCAAGTTGAAGTTAAAATTGGCAAAGTAAATGGACTTGGGTATTTTTTATATATTTTTTTAGTTAGAAAGAATAATAGAATTGTAGCAGTAAGAGTGGACAGTCCTATTAGAAAGCTATTCATGTATGTCATTCCTTTTTAATAAAACTTGTGTAATATGTCCAGAGCAAATCATCACCATAGCTGTACTTATTAACACAATTGCGATGAGGAAAAGTCCTTTTCCGACGAACAAGTCGAGATGATTAACGATTCCGATGGTGACAGGCAAAAACAATAGTGGCATATCCTTCATTAATGTGTGAGCTCCTGTTTCGATCCAAACAGGTTTGATCACTTTGGTTACGAGTAAGCAAAAGAGTAAGATCATGCCTATAATACTGCCAGGAATAAAAAGGTTAAGTGATTCCTGGATCCAGACGCCAACTGAATAAAAACCATATAAAATAGCAATTTGTAAAATGATGTGTAAAACTTTCATGGTGATGTCTCCTTAACTGTTCTTTATAATGCTTTATCAGTTTACAACGAGCAGTAGGCTTTTGTATAGGATAAGCAAGCAAAGAAAAGACAAATGAACTTATACACAACGGTGCACCGTTAGTGTTCAAAATAAAAAAGTTATACACATCTAAACTAAAAAAAGCGAAACTCAACGCCTCAGAAAGGTTTGAAGTTTCGCTATATTTATACGTTAAGAAAAGATAAGTTTTTAGCGGAGAAGTGTAACCATTGTAGTAAAAAATTTAATGTACCAAGTATAAGAAAAACTAACGCATTCGCTAAAGTGCGAGCGAATGCGAGTTTTTTCTAAGATTGTCTCAACTCTACCGAAAAAGGGGAGGAATCGGGTTAAAAAACTGATGAGATTGACAATCACTTACTAACAGTCTTATCCACATTGATAACCTTTTATACACAATAACCGCAGAAAGTATCCACACTATCCACAAAATGGCGGTTATTTATCCACAAAAAGTTATACACAAGTTAAATAGTTATGGTTAGTATGTTTTCTAAATGTTATTCACACTATCCACACAAATGTGGATAAGTCGTGTGGATAACCTGTAATTACACCTGGTTTTTGGTGTCATTATACATTCTGTTGGCTGCTTTAAACTCTTTTTGATACAACACTTGTTGTGTTTTGGATAAACCGTTCTTTCTTGCTTTGTCTTCTCTAGTTTTTCCCTTCACGATCGATGACCTCACTTTATCGTATTTTCCGACATCTTAACCGAATATCGGTTATTTTCAGCGGTTAATACTATAATTTCCCAAATCGTGTAGATTATACGACCGCTTCTCCTTCATTGGATACAACTTCAAGCTCAGTGTGGATCATATATTGTTCTCTAGTGATTACAAATAACTCGTAAATAGGTTCATCTAAGGATGCAACGTTAATTTTTTCAAATGTTTCTGGATATAACACGTTTCCTAGTGAAACAAATGGTAGCTTTAGTATCGCTTTTAATGATCTTGTATTTGTTTTTCTAATTTTTATAAAAATCGCTTCAATACCTTGGCGGAAAAACAGTTCGTCGAAGAAGGCATCTTTTGCTGGCTTGTTGTAGCCTTTGCCAAAGTATGGTTGGCCAATCCAAGTTGCTAAAAAGCCTTTTCTGTCTTCAATATCAAATAAATTTATCGTTCCGATCGGTTGGTGGTACTCATCCATAATTGTACGTGAAATTAATTCACCATTCTCTTCCGCTTCAATTGTTTGTTTGGTTAAAAAGTAAAATTCATCTGAAGAATAGGCTTTATGTCTCACAAAAGGAAACACCTCTGGATGTTTCATCAAATCATATAAAGCTGGTGCATCTTGTAATTCACGTTTTTTAAGCATAGAAAAACCCTCCTTATTTCTTGGAGGGTGAAAAAACACTACGGGAAAGTAGTGTGGCTCGATCACCCTCGAATTTTTATCAAAATACCAACAAAAATTCGGGGTGGGAATCGAACCCACTAGGACCAGCTGTTTCACTGGTGGCGCACCATTTGCCTTCCCTATATATCAACGATTAGCTTCTATGATGTAGTTCTAAACGCTTGATTCGTACGTTGTATATAACGATTAAATAATTACCTTTATACTTTTTTAAGTCATTTCCCATGACTATATTACACAAAAACATGCGAAATGAAAACAATAATTTTGTAAAATTTATCGACAAAATTATAGGCGGAATTGCAAGAAAAATCTGTTAGCTTAAGTATATGCGAAAACACTGATTTCAGTGCGTTTTTTGTAAGTAAATCTCACGTAAAGCTTCGGTTAATTCAGGGTATAAAAAAGTGTATCCAGACTCGGTTGCTTTGTTTGGTTTTACACACTGTCCTTCTAGTACAAGTAAGCTCATTTCTCCAAGGATCGTTTTCATCGCAAAGGCGGGAGCTGGTAGCCAATAAGGTCTCCCTAAGACACGCGCTAGTGTCTTGCTAAACGCTTTATTTCGAACTGGATTTGGCGCAGTCACATTTAATGCACCTTCTACATTGGAATGATGTAAGGAGAATTTGATCATTTCAACGACATCGTCAACGTGGACCCATGACATCCACTGCTCGCCAGTTCCAACTTTCCCACCTGCAAACATTTTAAACGGAAGTGCCATCATAGGTAAGGCACCTTCTTTTCCTAATACAATACCAAACCGAGTAAAAACTGTACGGACACCTAATTCATTGGCCTTTTTTGCAGTCTGTTCCCATTGACTTGTTACTTCTGCTAAAAAGTCATTGCCGGGTGTGGTCGTGTTCTCTGTGAATGTTTCCGTATCAGAGGTACCATAAAAGCCAATAGCGGATGCATTAATGAAAACGCTCGGTTTTTGGTCTAACTTTTCGATTAATGCAACGGCGTTCTCGGTAGCTTGGATTCGGCTATCTATGATTCGCTGTTTTTTCGTTTCGGTCCAATAGCCAAATAAAGAATCCCCTGCTAGGTTAATGATGGCATCAAGGTTTGGCAATTCTGTTTCAGGTTTGTATGTTTCTTTTAGCCATCCAACATAAGTGATTTGCTCCGTATTCTCATGTTTGTCTGGAGAGCGAGTCAAAACATAGATGTGGTGTCCTTGTTTGATAAGTGATTCAGTCACCTTACTTCCTATAAAACCGGTGCCACCAGTAACGGCAATGTGCATGGGAAATCCTCCTTTAATTCTGTACCTTATTTATTCCTCTTTAAGAAAAAAGTAAACCTTGATCGGAAGAGTATTTTTGATAAGAGCAGTCCCTTATTGGTAACGCGTATAGATCTAACTGTATTGCAATTTCACGATCTACTTTTAGCTATGATACTATATAGGAAAGGAGTTGCTCTAAGATGCCAAAAATTTCGCGCATTACGACGCAAAAGAGAAATAAAAATCGCTATAATATTTTTTTAACGCAGGCTGATGGCAAAGAGGCTTATGGATTTAGTGTGAGTGAAGACATATTAATCGAATTTCATTTACGAAAAGATCTTGAGTTAGATGAAGAAACCATTCAATTGCTACAGACGAAAGATACATTACATAAATCATACACGATGGCGATCAATTTTTTAAGCTATAGAATGCGTTCCAAGCAAGAAATAGTTACGTACTTAAAAAAGAAAGAAGTCGACGAGGAACAAATTCCACAAGTGATCGACAGACTAGATGAAGATGGTTTATTAGATGATCGTGCATTTGCTGAGGCACTTGTGCGAACGCGTGCACAGTCAACGAGTAAAGGACCACTATTGATTAAAAAAGAACTTTTAGATAAAGGGATTACGGTAAGGACGGCAGAGGAAGCTTTACGTCATTTTCCTTACGATGCCCAACTAGCAAAGGCGAAAAAATGGGTAGAGAAAAAGATGAACAGTAGTAGCAAGAAATCATTTCAACAACAACGCATTAGTGCGCAACAAACCTTAATGCAAAAAGGCTTTAGCCAAGTTGTCATAAAAGAAGCACTTACAGAGGCAGATAGCGCGAAGGACGACAATGAAGAGTGGGAAGCAGTGCAAGTGCAAGGGGAGAAATTGGTACGTAAATATGAGAAAAAATATGAAGGCTACGAACTAAAGCATAAAATAAAAGCGGCCTTGTATCGTAAAGGCTTTAAGATTGATGACATCGACCGCTTCTTAGAAAACTTACAGGATGGTATATAGATTAGAACAATTTTTGCGCTCTTAAATCTTCAATCGCCTCATATACATAATCGACAACTTTGCTTGCTTTCTTTTGCACATCAGGGTGTGCAGTTGACATGGCATAGCTATAAGGC
Source organism: Aquibacillus koreensis (assembly GCF_025154055.1). Lineage (GTDB taxonomy): Bacteria > Bacillota > Bacilli > Bacillales > Amphibacillaceae > Aquibacillus_C > Aquibacillus_C koreensis. The sequence goes on along the minus strand of NZ_JAOALK010000007.1, from coordinate 21,898 downwards.
GTCATTTCTAACATAGGCACATCATTAAAGGAATCCCCGATTACGGCAATTTCATCTGGCGCCATATCTAGATGTTTCATTAAATGTGATAATCCGTCCGCCTTACTAATTCCTTTTGGAACAATGTCCACACAATGGTTATCAGACAAGTAGCTTTCTGCCTCACCAGAGAATTGTTCCATTAAAACTTTTTGATGCCCGAGAATTTCGTCTGTTTCACCAATTACAATGAATTTAGTCGGATGTAGCGTTGTCCCGTATTCGTCAATAAAATCGACGCCTTCTTTTAAAGGAAAATACATTAAGTGTTCGAACGCCCTTATTAATCCTGTTTTTTCAGTAACAAATGCATCGTCTTCGGTTGTCACACAATAAAGCTTTGTATGCTTTGCTATTTCGGTATGTAATCTTTTACTTAGCTCACCAGAAAAAGTTTGTGAATGAACGAGTTGTCCTTGGTGGTCATAGACAAAACCGCCATTTTGACTTATGCGGTGCCCAGATTGGTTGAGATGTTTTAAGACTTCAACGATATCACGGTCCATACGACCAGTTGCAATCGCAAAATGGACGTCGCTTTGAACAAGATCCTCGATTGCTTCAAAGTCTTTTTTATCTATATTGTTGCCGCCTTTGTTATGTTGAAGTAAAGTTCCATCTAGATCAGTTGCAAAAAGTTTAAGCATCGTTTTTTCTCCTCTTTCATAGTTTGTTTAAGGTAATTGGGAAATTGCCTCATTGCTTATTTGATAACTTAAATTATACACATAGAAAGAAATCAAATTCAAAATCAACGTTTATTATTATTTTTCTAATCGACTATTTGGTAAAATGGATAGTAGGATTGAAAACGAACACTGAGGGGTCAAAACATATGCAGAAACGATATAGTGAATATACAGTGGAAGAATTGCAAGTGGAAGTAGCAACCTTAAAAGAACAAGCGAACAAGGCAGAACAAATGGGGAATATCAGTGAGTATGCAATTTTAGAGAGAAAAATTCAAATGGCACTTGCTTATACATTGAATCCTGCGGAATATAAAAAGGGGCAAGTATATGAATTAAGAGGAGATCCAGGTTATCGTTTTAAGATCACCTATTTGAATGGCGTGTTTGCCTGGGGTAACCGAATAAATTTATTAGATGAAACGTTTGAAACAGAAGAAGCGATGCCGATCTCTGTGTTAGGAGAATTGGTAAAATAACGTGCAGCCCCTGGAGGCTGCACGTTTTTGCGTCGATGGAGTTAGACGCGTTTATTCATTTGAACTTCTGTGATAATTTCGGCTTGGCTTTTTTTCGTTTCGCCGTTTACTTGATGCCCAGTATGCTTTCTACTAGCACGTGGCGACTGAAATGGGTCTTGATACAGATTTGCATAGAATGGTTTTCTTTGTTTAGCCATGGTAGAATTCCTCCAACGTTATTGTTTAGAAGACTTTTGCATGCGTTCTTGGGGACGCGTGTTTATTGTACCATTTGCTCGTTTCGGGCTAAATTTCGCCTTTGCACGTGGCAGACCATCCATATGTGGTCGATCCACTGGAAATCCATATTTTTTATTCCGCATTCGTCAGACCTCCCGGCTAGGGTAAGCAATCACTCTTAATCAGTGATGCATTTATTAGGTTATACAATTTTGGACTCCTTATGTGATACAATAGCAAACAAAAGTATGGAAATAATGATGAGGTGATGTGTCATGCAAGATATTTTTCAGAGGCTAGCAGAAAGACTTTATGAAAAAAATCCAACATTAACGATAGATGAAGCGAGAGTCTGGGTCGAGTTATTATGGGAAGATTTTGAAACAACCCGAGCAAAGGCAGGACGAGAATATGAAGGAAAAGAAATGACGGAACAGATAGTTGTTAGGTGGATTGATCACTACGGTCCAAATCTCCATGACTTTCTGGCAAATAACGAAAAGTACAAAGCGATGTTTGAGAAAGCGACCAAGTATTTACATTAGTGGTTATTGTAGAACAAGTGCTTAGGTTTACCAAAAGAAAGGGCTGTGCACCTTATCAAGAGTGCACAGCCCTAATACTTCCTTATAGTAATGATGGGTCGTCAACAAGCAGTTTGCTTTGAAGCTTTTTCTCTGAAAAGATCCAACCTGTATAAGAGTTCATGATCCGATCATTGTCATCGACCTGTACGACGGCGACAAAGGGATAATAGTCTCTGGAGCGATATCTAAGGTCGATAAAACGAACCTCTGTAAAATCGTCATACATGTTTATTTCCCAATTGTACACAGGAGAGAAAGAAAGAAACGCAGAGACGTTCTTATCTTGTTGTGCAATCTCCATGACCTTATTTTGTGGTAAAGGAACACGTTCGAACTCATCCACTATTTCAATCTGACCATCGACTGCTCTTCCTGCAAAGAGGTGCGTATCGGTTGTGATTGCTAAACGCCAGTAATTTTGTTTTAATGTTGGAGAAGTTGCAATCTCCACCACATCAGGGTATTTTTGATGAATCTTTTTGACAATGCTCCGTTTGTCGAGATAACGTTTCACGTAATATAACGCGAGTATCATATAGATAATGATCCACGTGTAACCTGGATTTGCACCGAACATCCAAGCTAAAATCCCGATGACGTGTAGCCCGAAAATGTATGGATCAAACGTGTTAATAAATCCATATGCGACCCAGCGGCGCGTGAAAGGTCGATATGCTTGTGTTCCATATGCATTAAACACATCGACAAAAACATGTAAAATGACGGCAATGAAACTCCATAACCAGAGGTGGAAAAAACTTACTTCTGGCATAAAAGCATGAATTAAACTTGGAATGGCAATACCCCATAATACAACGGCGGGCATCGAATGGGTTATTCCACGATGGTGTCGTAAATAGACGGCGTTATTTTTAAGTTTTAAAACGGTATCGAAGTCAGGTGCGTGGGAGCCGACAACTGTACCAATTAGGATAGCCTGAAATAACTCATTATCATTTGCTACTACAGGATCTAGAGTTGCTAGACCACCAAGTGCAACCCCCATTACAATATGGGTTCCTGTATCCATCTAATAAAGTCCTCCTTTATTGGTGTATATAGAAAGTCTTTGTCCATGAATTAGTAAATAGTAATAGTATAACCAATGCGTAAGTGATTTAAAAAGAGTCAAACACCCAATTCTGTTAATTTATTCATTATTGTACATGAAGGATGAAATACAGTGAAACAAAATGAAATTAAAAGTTTGTTAAATAATTTTAATATAGACGCATTTCAACAAGACTTGATCGACTGGTTTGAGTCTGGTCAACGAGACTTGCCTTGGCGTTTAGACCAAGACCCTTATAAAGTTTGGGTTTCAGAAATAATGCTTCAACAGACGAAAGTCGATACCGTTATTCCGTATTTTAATAATTTTCTTGAAAAGTTCCCTACGTTACAAGACCTCGCCGATGCACCTGAACAAGAAGTGTTAAAAGCCTGGGAGGGCCTAGGGTACTATTCCCGAGCTCGTAACCTACAAAACGCAGTTCAGGAAGTTGTAGCATCTTATGGTGGTGAAGTTCCGGATAATCCAAAAGATTTAGGAGACCTAAAAGGGGTTGGCCCCTATACAAAAGGAGCGATATTAAGTATCGCATTTGGTCAACCTGAACCAGCTGTGGATGGAAATGTGATGCGTGTTTTGTCACGGGTGTTATTAGTGGATCAAGACATTGCAAAACAAAGTACGAGAAAATTGTTTGAGGCATGTATATACGACATGATCGCAAAACAAAACCCTTCTGCGTTTAATCAAGGCTTGATGGAATTAGGTGCTTTAATCTGTACACCAAAATCTCCGTCGTGCCTGCTTTGTCCTGTTCAAAAAACGTGCAGAGCATTCCATGAAGGTGTGCAAGATGAGCTTCCGATAAAAGGGAAGGCAAAAAAACAGAAAACAATTCAATATGCAACATTAGTGATTGAAAATGAACAGGGCGAAATTCTAATTGAGCAACGACCATCCAAGGGTTTGCTTGCAAATATGTGGCAGTTTCCAATGATTCCACTAGCAAGTGTTGATCTGGAACATGCTGCTGCCTATATCGAGCAACTATTTGGAATCGAGATCGAACTAAGGGAAGAACTTCTTCAGGTGAAGCATGTGTTCTCTCATATTATTTGGGAAATGAAAGTATTTAAAGCAAAAGCAGTAAGTGCAACTACACAAGCGCATGAACGATCCGAATTTGTTTCCGTGAAGCAGTTGACTGACTATCCTTTTCCTGTTCCGCACCAAAAAATAAGAAACACACTTTAAGCAGGAAGCTGGGACAGGTATATCCAACCTGTCCCAGCTTTCTTTTATTGTATAGTAGTAGCAAAATTGCCGGTCTCACCTATATATTTTGTAAGCCGCCTCGGTTCTGGATCTCTTTATTTATTTCTCGTAGTATCGTTGTTCCTTCTGCATTTAAATAGGGGACTACTTGCGATAAAGAGTGATGGAAATATTCTAGTTCTCCGCTATCCCAATCGTTTTTTTCTAGCATTAATAACTCTGTCATATCCCTTCCGTCATACATCGAATGATTCTCCTTTTTCATGTTTATCTCATAACTAATCCTATTTTTGAGCTTAGGGCTGCAGTTTATGCAGAGCAACAAGATCTTAAAAAATATTCATGCAATTTTTCATTTTTTTTAGGATAACTTTTGATTAACATGGACAAATTAATTTCTGCGGAGGTGATATGAGATGGCTAAAAACAAAAAACAGGCTAACCAAACTGTTGCAGGTACTAACGTACAAGAAGTGAGACAACAAAACCAACAGTCTCAACAAGGTCAAGGACAATATGGTACTGAGTTTGCTTCTGAGACTAACGCACAAGAAGTAAGAAAACAAAACCAAAAGTCTCAACAAAAGAAGTAAAACATTAACCCCCGAAGATCAAAAGGAGCTCTCTTCACACGTTGAGAGCTCCTTTATTTTTGCTTATCCTCACAAAATTCACATCATTATTTCGATAAGTGGCCTTTCATTTCCAATTCTCTACATTTAAAGTTATAATAAGAACTAACTCAAAATAGCAGCAATGGAAAGAAATAAAGAAAGGAAGATATGATGGCTGGACCTAGACCCGGTACATCCGTTCAAATACATAGCTATAAACATAATGGTCAGCTACATCGTGTCTGGAACAGTAGTATGGTCTTAAAAGGGACAAGTGATACTGTCATCATTGCGAACGATAAAGCACTTGTCACCGAAAGTGATGGACGTACTTGGATCACGAGAGAGCCAGCCATATGTTATTTTCATTCTAAATATTGGTTTAACATCATAGGGATGTTACGTACGGATGGTATTTATTATTATTGTAATATTAGCTCCCCTTTTGTTTTTGAAGAAGGTACGATTAAGTATATTGATTATGATTTGGATGTAAAAGTATTTCCTGATATGACCTATACCCTCCTCGATGAAGATGAATATGAATTGCATAGTCAGTTAATGAATTATCCAAAGGTATTAGATCGTATTTTGAAAAATAATATTGAATATTTAATTCGATGGGTTAGACAAAGGAAAGGTCCTTTCTCACCTGAGTTTGTGGATCAATGGTATGAACGCTATCTAACTTATCGCTAATGCATGTTTTAGCATGCCTATAAGATCCTTGTCTCGTTATGTGACAAGGTTTTTCTGTTGTATTGTCCATTTTGATGGAGTACTATATAGTTTCGGTCTTCCATGTGAAGGGCTTGAAATTAATTTTTTTAAAATAGTAGCGTAATCTATTAGATATAGCACTGCGGTTTGAACGCCTGAGCTTCAGACACCAATGAAAGAGGTGCATAACTTGGATAGTATAAAAAGGTATATGGAATTTGTTAAACCATATAAATGGAAGATCCTCCTGACAGTATTAATCGGTGTGTTTAAATTTGGTATTCCTTTATTAATGCCGTTAATCGTCAAATATGTGATTGATGATATTGTCATTGCCGAGGGATTAACAAACGCTGAGAAAATCTCGCAATTACTTTGGCTCATGGGTGGAGCATTTCTTTTATTTCTCGTTTTGCGCCCACCGATTGAATATTACCGCCAATATCTAGCACAATGGACGGGTAACAAAATTTTGTATGACATTCGTGAACGACTCTTTGATCATATTCAAAAACTTAGTCTGAGCTTTTACTCAAGGTCGAAAACAGGTGAGATTATATCAAGAGTGATCCATGACGTGGAGCAAACAAAAAACTTTGTTATGACGGGGCTTATGAACATTTGGTTAGACATGGTCACGATCTTAATTGCAATTGGTATTATGCTTAGTATGAATGTTTGGTTAACGCTCGTGTCTATTGCTTTATTTCCACTTTACGGTTTTGCGGTCAAGATCTTTTATGGAAGATTACGTCAGCTTACCAAAAGTCGTTCCCAAGCACTAGCACAAGTCCAAGGGCACTTGCATGAACGTGTTCAGGGTATTCCTGTTACGAGAAGTTTTGCTTTAGAAGATTATGAACGTGATCAATTTGACGTGCAAAATAAGAACTTTCTTGATAAAGCAATCCACCATACGTCTTGGAATGCAAAAACGTTTGCTGTGATGAATACCATTACAGATTTGGCGCCTTTGTTAGTGGTCGCATTTGCGGGATATTTAGCGATCACTACAAACTTAACTGTCGGTACAATCGCTGCTTTTGTTGGTTATATGGATCGTGTTTACAGCCCGTTAAGAAGGTTAATTAGTTCATCAACAACGTTAGTCCAATCGATTGCGTCGATGGACCGTGTCTATGAATTCATTGATGAAGAATACGATATTAAAGATCGAGATGATGCCAAACCTTTAAAGAATGTGAAAGGTGATGTAGAGTTCGACCGTGTGTCATTCCGATATGAACAAGACGAAGAAATGGTGTTGCGTGATATCTCACTAAAAGTAAAACATGGCGAAACGATCGCCTTAGTAGGTATGAGTGGTGGGGGAAAATCAACGATCATTAGCTTGATTCCACGCTTTTATGATGTCACAAGTGGCAGTATCAAAATCGACGGCACCGATCTAAGGGATATGCAAGCACGAACGCTTCGTGACAAAATTGGGATGGTATTGCAGGACAATATTTTGTTTAGTGAATCGATTGCGATGAACATTCGAATGGGGAAACCGGACGCTACCGATGAAGAAGTGATTGAAGCTGCAAAAGCGGCGAATGCACACGACTTTATTATGGGTCTTACCAACGACTATGACACGCTGGTTGGTGAGCGTGGTGTGAAATTGTCTGGTGGCCAAAAACAACGCGTTGCGATTGCACGGGTATTCTTAAAAAATCCACCGTTGTTAATTTTAGATGAGGCAACATCAGCACTTGATTTAGAGAGTGAACACTTAATTCAAGAAGCGTTAGAAAAATTAGCGTCAGATCGAACGACATTTATTGTGGCGCACCGCTTATCCACCATTACACATGCAGATCGCATCGTGCTAATTGAAAATGGAGAAGTAAAAGAACAAGGATCCCACCAACAGTTGATGGAGAAGCAGGGGAACTATTACAAGCTATTTCAGGTACAACAGTTGGATGATAACATAGAAGAAGTGCCTTATTTTATAGGTGATCAAAAATAAAAACTTATCATATGAGTGGAGACGTTAAGCAGTCCAATTTATGTTTCAATTGGACTGCTTATTTTTTTGTTTAAAAGACAGATAGTATTGGTGGAAAGTGACGTTTTGACAGTTGAACTCCCGAAATGGGTGGTGGAACTGTCAAAAGCGTCTCGTTATTGACAGTTGAACTCACTAAATGGGGATAGAACTGTCAAAAGGGTTCAGGTGATAATCAAACAAGCAGTTGACTTAACAGTTAACTGGATAATTATGTTAAAATAATAGTTAATTATTAGAATGTCACAATACATTAAATGAACATGAATAGGGGTAAATGTATGATTGCTCAAGCGATTGTCACGAAAAATAATAAAGTGTTAATGGTTAGACAATTTGTTCAACGAGGAGCAATTGTTTGGAATTTTCCCGGTGGAGGTATTGAAGAGGGGGAGTCTCCAGAGGAAGCTTGTGTAAGAGAAGTACATGAAGAAACTGGATATATAGTGAAAATTAATAGATTACTTTATAACGATAGTTACAAGTTTACATTTATAGCAGAAATTGTGGGTGGAGAGATGTTCCTGAACAAAGAATTAAAAGATAATGACGATATTCTTGAGGTATCTTGGGTTTCTTTGGATGACAATAAGAAGTGGGATCAAGTTACATTGCCAATACTAGAAATATATATAAATGTAACAAATGAAATGAGGTCTGATTAATGAAGAAAGTGTTCATGGGTGTACTTCTCACCGGCTTGATTTTTATAGTAGGATGTAATGAAGATTTTGACTATGAAAACGAAGAGGTTGCTGCAATTGTAAGAGGAGAGGAAATTACGATTGGAGAACTTCGATTTTTATATCCTGACAAAAAAGCGTTGGATAATCTTGATGGTACAATTAAGGCAACATTAGCCATTCAAGAAGCAAAGAAAATGGACCTCGATGTTTCTGAAGAGATGAAGGAAATAGAAGGCGCGAATGTATATCCTGAAGAAGCTAACAATTCTGAAACAGCAAAGAATATTCGTCAGTTCGCACATACGCAAGCTGCCAAGTTTGGAATGGAACCGGAGGAGTATTATAAGGAATACACCGAGAAAACACGTGAAATTAGTTTCTATGTGGTCGGCTATATAGAAGAAATGATAGGAGAAGCCGACGATAAGGCATTTACAGAACAGGCAAACAAGTTGTTGGACGATTTAGTAGAAGAAAATAGAGATGAGATTAATATACGAATACAATAGTTTATTTGGAAGATAGGTGCATTTTCGTTTTTTTAAAAGATGGGGTGATTACATGGAACGCAGATTAAAGATTTTATTGTTCGGTATAGCTGGAGTCATGTTCGGTATGGTTATTGGAAATGTATTTCGAAATGGAGAAGTAACTGGGGATCCATTTGGTATCATCCTAGCTATTGCTATCCTAATTTCATTAACAACCTTAGGGTTTCATTTGTATAAAAAGCGGTATAACAAATGAAAAACCCCACGATGTGGGGTTTTCTTTACCAAAGATAAGCGCCTTCGCAAGTATCAGCAATCGGTTCATAATAACAATGCTCTTTATATTGTCCTGTGAATGGTTGATTGTACCAGGTAGGAGGGCATTCACCATAAGGATTAAAGTACCAGAGCGCATACTTAGAAGGGTGTTCTCTCCAAAATTTTAAGGTTTCTCTTGCTAACTTTTTCTCTACTTCTCTCGCTCGATTATAAAAAACATTTCCTTTTTGAACGGCCTCAAAAGAGTAATTCCCACCTTGTACTTGGAAAATCACATCCCGTATCGATCTTAAATCTTTAAAATCAAGACAATTCGCTTTTAGTCGATTTACAATGACATTGCCAACCATGAGCATTCCTAATCGTCCTTCACCTTCTGCTTCTGCTCTCATCATTCTTGCCATTACATCAACATCAGCATCGGTATATTTTACTCTTGCCATTTTTATCACCTCTACAAGAATTGTATTAACAAGTGTCTAGAAAAATGTGGGCTCAGAGAAAATTTACTGTGGTGGACAAACTGAAATTTTTTAATCAAGGATTGGACAAGTTATCAATCAAGTAAATCAAAACCATTTCTTAAAAAAGTCAATGACCTGTTTTCTCATTGCAGCTGTTTCGAAATGACCAATATTATATCGAACAAGTTTCCACGCTTCAGAAACACCTTCCTCTAGGTACACCGTTTTCAACTCCTCGTCAATAATATCTAAACCTTTTCTAGGAGTTAACATATCGTCATTGCCATTCAGGCTTAAATGCGGCCGTGGTGCAATTAGTCGATTAATATCTGCTGTGGTAAAATGCTTGATTAATTTTGGAACATAAAAGTATATACCGTGATGATCAAGGCCTCTTTGTTCTATTAATGTATGGAAATCAACTAAACCACATAGATCCACGCAAACTTTTATTCTTGTGTCCAAAGCTGCGATCCACCAAGACATGACACTTCCCATCGATATCCCCATTGTTCCAAGCCGGTCCGGATCCACATCATCTCGTGCTGTTACGTAATCAATAGCCCGTAACGTATCATAAACCATTTTCCCCCATAATACTTCGCCAGACCAAAGCGCCTCTTTAAAAAGTTCACCCTCTGTTTTACCTCTTCTACTACCAAACCCCCACGCGTCAATACATAGGACTGCATATCCTTGTTTTGCGAGCTCTTCTGCATACGGAGGATCTTGGAGATAAGTATTTCCTTTAATTAACTCATCTTTACCAAGCTCATAGTTTCCGCCATGGGAATGATTAAAAATGATCGTTGGAAAAGGGCCTTCCTGGTTTATTGGACGGACAAAATATGCCGGAACAAGATCGACGCCATTTAAATCAAGTAACCATGTTTCTAGCACATAGTGAGTATGGGCTTTTTCTGCTATTTTTTGTGATGATATTGGTAGTGATCGTGATGGCAATTCACCAAGTAGCTCATATAATTCTTGTCTGCGAGTTTCAGTTTCCATGCGTGTACAACTCCTGATTATGATTTTGATTATTTTTTTTTCTTAGTGTATAGTTGAATATCCTGCTTAGTGGAAACAGAGGGACGGTTCTTGTGTTCACAATTTGTGAACACAAGAACCGTCCCCTTGTTTCCGTTATTCGTTCTTTGTGAATTCTAAATGTTCATCTTCATGGTATTGTTGGTAGCTTTTTAATAGAACTTGTAAGTGAGCGAGCTCATGTTGATACTCCATTAGCTGTGCAGCTAGTGGTAAGAATGTGAGACTATTATCATCATCTTCTTTATAGTCGATGATTAATGCTTCCACTACTCTTGGGATATCAGGTTCCGCAATCGTTAGCAACGATTCCTGTTGTTGTTTTTTAATTCGCCCCATGGAACTAAGTAAGAGTCGCTCATGGGAGTGGATCACTTTATCGACCTCTTCAATCAGTGCAGCTTGCAATTTCGTTGGAATCGATTCTATTTTTTCATCTAATTGATGGAATGCTTTTAATACATCAAACGATTTATTTGCAGTAGCAATTAGTTGGCGAAATACGATTAATTTACGTGCTTTGATTAAGCGATTCTTCTTTAGATACGTGCGTTCCTCTGAAAATAACAAATATATTTGGTCTATTTTTTTCAAATCTTCCTGAATTCTTGTTATTTCTCCCTTTAAGGATGGAAAGTCGGATAAATGTCTAGTTGTTACGCGTAACCATTGCAATATATCGGATGTCGTTTGGTCTACCTTATGAAATAGCTTCGTCTCATATTTAGGTGGTAAAAATAATAAGTTCACTAAGAATGCTGAAAAAATACCTAAAGTTAAAGCTGAGAAACGTAACAAAGCAAATGTGGTAAATGTCATTTGCGTTGAATCCATGACAGCGATGACTGCAACAATTGCTAAAGGAATCGTTTCTGTCATCTTCAAATACATACAAATACCAATGACTAATATCGTGGTAAATCCAATTACGAAAGGGTCATTACCTAATGTAAATACAATTAGCATCGCGGTACCGACACCAATAATATTTGCTTGGATTTGTTCAATAATTGTTTGAAATGACCTGTAGATGGACGGTTGAATTGCAAATACTGCAGCGATACCAGCAAATACAGGGGATGGAAAACCAAGTAGTGTTGCTGCGTAAAGTGCGATTGCAACAGCTAGCCCAGTCTTAAGCATACGTGCGCCGAGTTTCATGACATCATCCTCTTGAAATAATAAAGTGATAGGTACGACAAAGGTTTGTCCATCCTTTTAGGATCAGAAAGGCCAATTATAAACATCATACCTCATCTCACTATGAAACAAACTAATACCTTCATCATTATAGCAAACTTTCTTTACATTATATTTCAACAATGTTGAATAATTCATGTCATTATTATTTTTCGTTATAATTTGTCCAAAAAAAAAGACTTTTGCACAGCGTGTGCAAAAGCCAAGTCTTCATGCTTTGAAGGGAAGTCAAAAGACAAAAAAAGCATGAGTTGAAAATTTAAAATTTTCAAAATAATCATAACATATCCAAAAGTGATAATCAATATTTATTCATAATAATGTATATTTATTAAAACGCTTACATTTTAAAGTTACATATATTATACCATTTTATTAAAGAGATAGCTCTAACAAATGTGAGTCTTTTAACAATTAAGAGAACGGATTTCAATTATTAGAGCATATTGGTATTATGATTAACCGGTTAGAAAGTGGTACATACTTGTATTTTTATAAAGAAATTTAACTGGTCATTTTTTTAAAGCAATTCGGTACTTTCTAAATGTAGATACGAAATAGCCGTTATCTTTGTTTCATAGATAAAGAAAAAAAAGACCAAACCCAATGTCGATTTGGTCCAAAATGTGAATATCTCCTTTAAGCCATTTGTTCAAACGCGTGGTTAACAGCTTTGAGTGTTTCTGTGATATCTTTTTCCGTATGTGCAATGGTTAAAAACCATGCTTCATATTTGGATGGAGCAAGATTAATTCCTTGTCTAAGCATAAGTTTAAAGAATTTACCAAACTGCTCGGTATCGGTTGCCTCTGCCTGTGCGTAGTTTTCGATTTTTTCTTTTGTGAAATAGACAGTCAATGCACCTTTCAAACGATTAACAGTGATAGCGATGTTGTGTTTGTCTGCCGCACGGAGAATCCCTTCTTCTAACATTTGGCCAAGTCGATCTAACTTTTCGTACGTGCCTGGTTCCTTTAGTACTTCTAGACAGGCAATGCCAGCTGTCATCGATGCAGGATTTCCTGCCATTGTACCAGCTTGGTAAGCAGGCCCAAGCGGAGCAACTTGTTCCATAATTTCTTTTTTTCCACCATAAGCACCGATAGGTAAGCCTCCACCGATGATTTTTCCTAAAGCAGTCATGTCAGGCTCTACCCCTACTAATTGTTGGGCACTTCCATAGGTAAAACGGAAAGCGGTAATTACTTCATCATAGATGACTAATCCGCCCGCTTCGTGCATCAGGTCATTTACTTGTTGTAAAAAGCCTGGCTTTGGTTCGACAATTCCGAAGTTACCGACGATCGGTTCGACTAACACCGCGGCAACTTGATCACCCCAATGATCGAGTGCTTCTTTAAATGCGTCGATGTCATTAAATGGAACGGTGATCACTTCTTGTGCTGTAGATTTTGTTACGCCGGCAGAGTCAGGGTTACCAAGTGTAGATGGACCGGATCCAGCTTGAACCAAAACGATATCCGAGTGGCCGTGGTAACAACCAGCAAATTTAATGATCTTATCCCGATTCGTGTACGCTCTTGCAACACGGATCGTCGTCATTACTGCTTCTGTCCCAGAGTTTACAAAACGAACCTTTTCTAAGGAAGGAATAGCGTCTTTTAACAATTTTGCAAATGTGTTTTCGAGTGCAGTGGGCGTGCCGTATAACACACCGTTATGTGCGGCCTTTACGATAGCTTGTGTTATATGAGGATGCGCGTGCCCAGTGATGATTGGACCATAAGCAGCAAGGTAATCGATGTATTTATTGCCATCGACGTCCCAAAAATAAGCGCCTTCTCCTCTCTCCATATAGACCGGTGTCCCGCCACCAACCCCTTTATAGGCGCGTGATGGTGAATTCACTCCGCCAACAATGTGCTCTTGTGCTTCTTTATGTAATTTTTCTGAATTAGTTATATGCATGATTTTTCCTCCAATAAACAGTATCGATACCTATTTTATCACTAAAAGATTCTCGCGGAAAATACGGAGCTAGCGTTAGCTTCCACTAGATTAATTGGCATGACTCGCGTTTTCCTATCGTAATCTATAAATAGAGACAAGCGTAATTTTTGAAAGAGGGCGTTATTGGTCTAGGTGGAAAGGGGTATTGGAATGGTTGCAGTGGTCGCCATCATCTTAATTATTGTGTTATTGGGTGGGAGTTTATATTCTTTTTTTCATCATAAGTCCTACCAACGAAGTTATTTCTCTTATGAAATTTTCTACACATTAATTCTTGTATATTTTAGTGTGTTAATAAGTTTTGGACTATTATATTTTATGCTATCGTTTAGTGGCGTCATCTTAGTCGAGGGCGGAGTGCTTCAAGAAGTAGGTGTGCTTGAGTCGCTTGCCCATTCGATGTATTTCAGTGGTGTAACACTGATGACGGTAGGTTATGGGGATATTACGCCAATTGGCTGGGGGAGACTTCTTGCTTTATTAGAAGCGATGATCGGATACCTTTTACCTGCTGCGTTTTTCTTGAAGGTTTGGCTTGAGTCGAAGGAGAAGGATGATGATGAACGAGGAGAGCAAGAAAAAGAGAAGAAACATGAAGTGGATTATTTGTAAGTATCGTCCAAATTGGATACGCTTATAGTATGTTAGTACATTGGAGGTAATATAGATGAGTTTAGAAGTAGGAAACCAAGCACCAGGTTTTGAATTGAAAGCGAATAATGGTGAAACTGTAAAACTATCTGATTATAAAGGTAAAAATGTCGTGTTGTATTTTTATCCGAAAGACGATACACCGGGTTGTACGACTGAAGCATGTGATTTCCGTGACAATCACGAAAGCTTTGCTGATTTAGATGCAGTAATCTTAGGTGTGAGCCCTGATTCAGAAGAAAGCCATAAGAAATTTATCAACAAACACGAGCTTCCATTCCAATTGTTAGTTGATGAGGACCATAAAGTAGCGGAAGATTACGGCGTATGGCAGTTGAAGAAAAAATTCGGAAAAGAATACATGGGTATCGTGCGTTCCACGTTTATCATTGATAAAGAAGGCGTACTCCAAAAAGAATACCGCGAAGTAAAAGTAAAAGGACACGTAGATGACGCACTAACCTTCATCCGCGAAAACCTAAAATAAAATGAACGATATATAAACGGAGGGACAGTTCCTGGAAACAGGGGGACGGTTCTTCCGTTTCTTTTTTTCGTTAAGAAGAAAAACGTGAACGGAAGAACCGTCCCCCTGTTTCCGCCTCTGTTTCCATATGTATATTTGGAAAAATAATGGGAAATTTAAAGTGGTGAATTACATAAGGAGGGTATTAAGGTGGATCATAATCCTAATTTAGCCTCATCAGAGTTGGGGAGCATCTGGGGCTCCTATATGGCAGAGAGTTTAAATATATGTTTGATGAAGCATTTTATTGCAAATGTAGAAGACCCAGACATTAAGGAGATTGTGCAATTTTCAAAAGCACTTTCGGAAGGGCATTTAAAATCGGTAACAAGCATTTTTCAACAAGAAGGTATTCCGATTCCACAAGGGTACACGGATGCGGATGTCAACGAAGAGGCACCAAGGTTATTTTCCGATACTTATTATTTAAGATTTTTACAGTTCATGGCGAGAACAGGTGCTAGCATAAACGGTATGGCGTTAGGTACATCTTATCGAGAAGATACGTTAGCCTATTACCGAGCGGCAATAAATGAGAGTACGGAGTTATATAATAGAGTTATTAATCTTATGAAAGTTAAAGGAATCTTGGTACGAACCCCTTACATGAACTATCCTACTAAGGTGGAGTTTATAGAAGATGATTCTTTTCTTTCTGGTATTCTAACAACGAATAAAAGATCCTTGTTGGCGATTGAAATCAACCACTTATCTAATAATATTGAGGCAAATGCCATTGGTAGGACCTTAATGGATGCCCTAACACAAGTTACTGCATCGAATAAAGTGAAACAACATCTTCAAGATGGCTATAAGTTAGCAACTGACGTGATTAAAACACTTCAAAATACGTTAGATAAAAATCATACGTATTCACCGTTCCCATCCGATTCAACGATTACGGATAGTAAAGTTGCTCCGTTTTCGGACAAGATAATGATGGGATTGAGTTCCATTCTATCTACAATCTCCATGGGTATGCTAGGACAAGGTTTAGCGGCAAGTATGCGGACAGACTTAATCGCATCCTATACGCAATTAATTGCCAAAGTAGGAAAATACGCATCCACTGGTGCAAAAATAGCAATAGGAGAAGGGTGGATGGAAAAACCACCACAAACCACCGACAGAAACAAACTGCAAAAATAGGAAACATGGGGACGGTTCTTGTGAGCACGAAACGTGCACACAAGAACCGTCCCCATGCGTTTTTTCTAAGTCCTGAGGTGGAGGTGATCTCCTACTTGTGCCGTATTTATCTTTCATGCAAAAGGAATTTGCTTATGTAGCACGAATAAAGAATAAATACGAAAGAATAACCAAGTAGGAGGAGATAGTATTGAAAGATCCACGCTTAGCGGACCTAGCAGATTTGCTTTTAAAGCATTCCTTAAAAATAAAACCGGGTGAAAAGGTGCTTATTTCAGGGAACACGAATACAAAACCCCTTATAAAAGAACTAATCGAAAAAGCATACACATATGAGGCGCTCCCATTCGCTGAATTGTTTGATGATGAAGTAAGAAGGCTTATGATTACAGAATCAAAAGAAGAGCAATACGAACTTATGAATAAATGGAACATGGCTAAATACCAAGACCTTGATGCATTTATCCAAATTATTGGCGAAGAAAATGATGCAGAGTTCGGTGATGTTCCGGCAGAAAAATGGCAAATATCTGGGCGACTACTAAAGCCGTCAAATGACTTTCTGGTGGATAATAAAAAGTGGGTGTTGCTAAATTACCCAACGCAAGGTGCTGCCCAGAAAGCGACGATGAGCTATGACCAATATTATGATTATTTAATCGAGGTATGTACCGTAGATTATAACAAAATGGAAGAGGCCCAGAGACCATTAAAGGATCTTATGGACCGTACAGATCAAGTCCGAATTACGGCAGAAGGAACCGATTTAACTTTTTCCATTAAAGATATTCCTGCAGTAATGTGTTATGGTGAGTTAAACATCCCGGACGGTGAAGTTTACACTGCACCTGTAAAGGATAGCGTCAATGGTACGATCACATATAATACCCCATGTCCTTATCAAGGAATTACATTTCATAACGTGTCGCTAACATTCGAAAATGGAAAAATAGTCAAGGCGACAGCAGATAAAACAGAGGAATTGAATAAGATACTGGATACAGACGAGGGCGCTCGTTATATCGGTGAATTCGCACTTGGATTAAATCCAAAAATCACCGAACCAATGGGAGATATTCTATTTGATGAGAAAATCACAGGTAGTCTACATTTCACGCCAGGTGCTGCCTATGATGACGCGCAAAACGGAAATGACTCTGCTGTCCATTGGGATATGGTACTCATTCAACGACCAGAATATGGTGGTGGGGAAATATATTTTGATGATGTACTTATTCGAAAAGACGGACAGTTTGTACTAGAAGAATTAAAAGGCCTAAATCCAGAAAATTTGTCGTAAAAGTAGGCAAACCTTCTATACAAAGAGGTAAGGGGCTACATATAGTATCTTAGAACCCTAAAACCTCCCCTTTTCATATAATATAGAATATATGAGTGGCACAAGGACTTCCCTTCCTTGTGCTTTTTTTTTTTTGGACTAAACCTTATTTATAGTAGTATTCAACCCGAGTCTCTGGAAAAAAACATAAAAAAATCTAGTCACTACTGCAATATATTTTAGCTATCTTAGTAAAAGCTATATAATAAATGTTAAATAGGAGGGAGAACAATTGCTTGTATTATCAACAACAACTGAAATTAAACAATCATGTCAAAGCCTGATTGATACATACCCGGACATAGAATTTCAATTTTACGAAAACATCGAACAAGCGATGGAGGAACTGCCAGAAGCGGAAGTACTTGTTACATACGGGGAAGACTTGAATGAGGAAATCATCGCAAAGGCAACGAAACTGAAATGGATTATGGTAATTTCCGCTGGGCTGGAAGAAATGCCACTTGCGGCTATAAGCGAGCGGAATATCCTTGTGACAAATGCAAGAGGGATCCACAAAGTTCAAATGGCGGAATATGCGATTGGAATGCTCCTTCAAGTATATCGAAATACGAAGGTCGTAATCGAAAATCAACAACAACACCATTGGGATCGAAATATCCCTGTCGATGAGATAAGTAGAAAAACAATGCTAGTAGTTGGTGCCGGTGCCATTGGCCAGGAGTTAGCGAGATTAGCAAAAGCGTTTCGAATGAAAACGATCGGAGTTTCAAAAAGTGGAGCACAAAAAGAGCATTTCGATCAGGTACATACGATGGATGAACTCTCAGGCATCCTACCAGAAGTAGATTTTGTGATATCAATCTTACCGAGCACAGACGAAACCATTGATTATTATCAAGCGGAGCATTTTAGTCAAATGAAGAAGACAGCTGTATTCTTAAATATGGGACGAGGAAATGCCGTAAAAAGTGAAATACTTATCGATGCTTTAGATCAAAAAGAACTTGCTCATGTTGTCCTGGATGTGTTTGAACAGGAACCATTACCCAAAAACCACCCATTATGGGGTCATCCAAATGTAACATTAACACCTCATATCTCAAGTAGAACACCTTATTATATCCCAAGAGCGATTGAAATTTTTGAGCAGAACTTTAAAAAGTACATGCTTGGGGAAACGAATTACATAAATAAGATTGATTTGAAGAGGGGGTATTAAGGATGAGGATTTATACTAGATCAGGTGATAAAGGGAAAACTTCTTTAATATATGGAAAACGTGTTGCGAAAAATGATTTGAGAGTGGAAGCTTACGGAACCTGTGATGAAGCAAATTCAATGATTGGATTAGCCGTTAGTTATGTAACGGAAGCGTCTGAGTGGGAAGGGAAAGAAGACTTCTTGGATATGTTACATAAAATACAAACTTGGTTGTTTCATGCAGGAGCGGAATTAGCAACGCCGAGTGATAAAGAAGTGACATGGAAACTTAGACAAGCGCATATTGATCAACTGGAAAGTCAAATAGATAGGTGGGACGAGCAACTTCCACCTCTAAAAAACTTTATTTTACCCTCTGGTCATCAGGCTTCCGCAGCCTTACATACTGCTAGAACAATTGTAAGAAGAGCGGAACGACATGCAGTAGGTTTACTAGATGAATTGAAAGAGGATATCGTCCTTATCTTTTTAAATCGACTATCGGACTTTTTATTTGTTGCAGCAAGGTATGTGAATCAGTCATTAGGTGGTAAAGAATTGCTGTTAAAGGTGGACGAATAGCATAAAAATAGCATTATAATAATATACTTTTATTGACAGAATGTTTATTAAAAAGTACACTAATTATAAGAATTATAAAATAATAATTGTTAGAATACAATAGCTGTAGTAATATACTTGGTAATAGATAACCGATGCTTACTTTATCCTATTTTATTTGAAAGTGAGGTGCATGACGATGACTGAAGTAAGACTTCAAGAAGCTGTTGGAAAGTTGAAAGAATCAGGAGTTAGAATTACACCACAGCGTCATGCGGTACTAGAATTCTTATTAAATGCAGAAATCCACCCTACCGCAGATGATATATACAAAGCGCTCGAAGGGAAATTTCCGAATATGAGCGTAGCAACAGTATATAACAATCTTCGCGTATTTCGTGAGATCGGTTTAGTAAGAGAATTGACCTACGGGGATTCTTCTAGTCGATTTGATTGCAACACATCGAAGCATTACCATATTATTTGTGACTCTTGTGGAAAAATAGTTGATTTTCATTATCCGAGTTTGGATGAAGTGGAATCACTTGCGGAACAAGTTACAGGTTTTGATGTAAGTCATCATCGAATGGAAATATACGGTGTGTGTAAAGAGTGTAAAGAAAGTAAGAAACAACTCGTTTAACAAATTAGTCCTTTTTAAGAGGATATATTATTAAAATAAAAAAACAATCCAACCTATTCGGGTGGATTGTTTTTATGTGCAAGTATAATTATTTGCTGTCTTTTTCTCTCAATTCTTTACGATACTCTTTTGAATTGTATTTCTCATCAAATTCTACGCCTTCTAAATTCTTGTCCATAGTCAAAGGCTGTTTGCAATGCATGCAGGCATCCACGCGCCCTAATAACTTGGTAGGCTTCTCGCAAGAAGGACAGATAATTTGAATTGCCCTCGTTGATAGCAAACCGATCCAAAAATAAACGACAGTACTAAATACAATACACAAAAGACCAAGAATAAAGAAAATGACCATTAACCACGCTACATTTTTAACTAGAATTCCTAAGTACATCACACCAAAGCCAATAAAAATTAAACTAAGTGCAAAAGTTCGAATCTTATTTATCTTATTTGAATAATTTAAGGCCACTTTAATCCCTCCATATGTTCAAATCGTAGTATAGCATATTTTTCGTGAGAAGAAGTAGGATTGCTCCTATATTAATTGAAAGCGCAAAATGGTAGTAGGGTGTGTTCGTTTATAAGACGTCAAGGACCCTAAAAAAATAGCTACCATTTTCGAAAGGTATGTTACATAAAATACATAGATAAAAAAAGGATTTCGGCTCTATTTTATCGAAATAGTTTTTACTAGAGATAAATTTGCTTATAAAGCTTTAAGAACAAGACATAAATAGAAAAAAATATAAAAACTCGGCATGTGTATTTGTCGGGTTTTATAGTGGGGGAAATATAATGGAAGACTTATTGCGTCCTATTTACCAAGAAAGAGCGAGTCATGCCAATACACTAGGAATCTTAATCATGGAAAAGAGCAAAGAGTTCAGTCCAGAAACGGATAATTTTGATGTTATCTTACTTGTTATAGTTACAGATGGTACTGAACCTTGGCTAGTAAAGCACTATGAATTTGAAGGGAAATCAGCTGCGCTTCATGTAGTGGAAGAAAGTTTACTGAAAAACTGGATAGATACAAGCACATATCGACGTGCTGTGGAATGGGTTATAAATGGGAAGGCAATTTTTGATCGCAATGAATATATTGCAATGTTAAAAGAGGAACTTAGAACCTTTCCGCAAGAAAAAAGAAATTTAAAGCTTACGATTGATTTTGCTAGACTAACAAGAAGTTATAGTGAGTCAAAAGATTTATTTGCATCTGGCAACTATTTAGATGCCTACAGTCGAGTGCTTCGTTCCTTACATTACCTTGGCCGTCTTGCGATTATTGAAAAAGGCTACCATCCAGAAGTTCTTGTATGGAGTCAAGTGAAGCGGATCGATCCAGAAGTGTTTAAGCTTTACGAAGAGTTAATCAATAGTAATGAAGAAACAGAAAAACGAGTGGAACTTATGCTATTAGCAGTAGAATTTGCATTAAACGCAAGAGCGAAAAGCTGTTGTGAGCATTTATTAGAGATCATGCGCTCCAAAGATGAACCATGGAGCTTTGGCGAATTAAAGGTACATCCAGATGTCAGATCATATGCGTTAGATTTAAGCACATTAGTGGAATACTTAACGAGTAAGCAGATCTTAGAAGTGATTCAAGTCGAGACTAAAGGGCAAGGCATTTACCATCGCAAATACAAAGTGATGTGATGTTTCTTCTATAGAAGGAATTGGTTTCGTGTAAAGGTCTAATCCAGAGAAGAATAGTGAAGTTGAGAAAAAATGATAAAAGATGTTGACTCTGAACCGTCCATCGTGTTATATTAATATCCGTCGTCAGAAAGGCGGCGGGTTACACATCACAAATGAAAGCTGAAATACTGGTTGACTTTGTGAATGTTCCTATGCTATATTGAATTGGTCGCTTCGAACGAAGTGATTAACAAAAAAACAAAAAAGTTGTTGACTTTGAGAATGCAACCTGATATTATATAGAGGTTGTCGCAAAAAAACAACAACACACATTGATCTTTGAAAACTGAACAAAACAATCATTTATGTCAAGCAAGAAAAAAGCTAGTTTTTTGAATGAGTTAACACTCAAACACTTTATGGAGA
>NZ_JAOALK010000006.1 GCF_025154055.1 Aquibacillus koreensis | reverse complement strand
GCGAGACAGGCGAGACCCTGCAGGAGCAAAGCGACGAAGCGGCTCGGCGCTCGCCCCACGGAAAGCGAAGTGTATTTCCGGAACGGTAGAGCAATTTTATCATTTCTAGTTACGTCGATTTTGTATCAATTCTGACATTTGAATATTCAGCAATATTATGAAGTGGCAGACAAATTAGATAAGCCAGATAATTCATAATTCTGTCAGAGGATATAAAACTCTAGTATGATGTAAATAGTAAACATAAAAACAAAGAGGAGAATACAATGATGCAAAAAAATTATAGTCAAACATGGGATTTAGACTCGATCTTCTCAGGTGGTAGTGAGTCCAAATCATTTAATACTTACATACAAGTAGTTGGTGAAAGTCTAAATAAATTAGTGGATTCCATAAAAGAGTTGGATATCCCTAAGCATACTAGTGATGTAACAGGCTTAGAAAATGTAGTTGAATTATTAGGGCAATCGATGAAACAAGTGAGTGAAATGTCAGCTTTCATTAGTTGTTTACTAGCCCAAGATGTTCATGACAAACATGCCCGACTATTGATTGGGAAAAGAAATGAACTAAATGCAAGATTTACAACAGGTCTTACCTTATTAGATCAAAAACTTGTCCTTATCCCTGAAAATACTTGGCGTGAACTTTTAGAACAACCAATGTTTGAAGAATATTCTTTTGTATTAAATGAACGAAGAATATTAGCGAAGGACAAACTACCATCTGAACAAGAAGTGTTGTTGAATGATCTGTCTATTGATGGATACCATGCATGGGGTGAAATGTATGACACCATTGTTGGAAGATTGAACGTGGAAATTCAAGATCAAGAGGAACGTAAGGTTTTATCTGTAGGCCAAGCAGCAAATGAATTGAGTGATCCGATTAGAGCAAAGCGAAAGAATGCATTTGAAGCGTTAGAAAAGGTATGGTCACAAGATAGTGATTTATTTAGTGAAACGTTAAATCATTTGGCTGGTTTTCGTTTACAAACCTATAAACATCGGGGGTGGGATCATGTGTTAAGCGAGCCACTTCGTTATAATCGGATGAGTGAAAGAACGCTACATGCGATGTGGGAAGCGATAACAAACAACAAAGCACCATTTGTATCCTACTTAAAAAGAAAAGCAGAACTTATCGGTGTTGACAAACTTAGTTGGTACGATTTAGAAGCTCCTATTTCAACATCAACTAAAAAGATTTCTTACGATGAAGCTGCTAGGATGATTGTGGAACAATTTAGTTTGTTTAGCACAAAGATGGCTTCATTTGCACATAAAGCTTTTGATCAACGTTGGATTGAGGCAGAAGACCGTCCAGGAAAACGACCTGGTGGATTCTGTACGAGTTTTCCTGATAGTAAACAGACTAGGATTTTTATGACGTATGCTGGTAGCTCATCAAGCGTCGCTACACTAGCACATGAACTTGGGCATGGATACCATCAACACGTTATGGATGAGCTTGGAGCTCTTAACCAGAATTATGCTATGAATGTTGCAGAAACGGCATCGACATTTGCTGAAATGATTATAGCTGATGCTGCGGTTAGAAATGCGTCAAACGATGAAGAGAAGGTTGCTTTATTAGAAGATAAAATTCAACGTAGTGTTGCTTTCTTTATGAACATACATGCGCGGTTTTTATTTGAAAAGAGATTCTATGAGGAGCGAAAACAAGGTGTCGTATCGGCACAAAGGTTGAATGAATTAATGGAAGAGGCACAAAAAGAAGCTTATTGTAATGAGTTAGAGACATATGATCCAACTTTCTGGGCTTCTAAACTTCATTTTCATATTACGGATGTACCATTTTATAATTTCCCATACACGTTTGGATACTTGTTTAGTTTAGGAATATACGCGGAAGCAATAGAGTCTAAAGAAGATTTTGAATCCTCCTATAATGCATTGTTAAAAGATACTGGAAGGATGACGGTGGAGCAATTAGCAGAAAAACATTTGAATGTCAGGTTGGATCAATTAGATTTCTGGGAGAAAGGGATCCAATTATGTATAGCAGATGTAGAAGAATTTCTTCGTTTAACCGAAAAATAATAGAAAAAGACTTTCTACGGAAAGTCTTTTTCTATTGTAGCCTAAAATTATATATCGTTCTTTAATCTTTGGAATGCCCGTTTCAAAGGAAGAGGGGACAATGGTGAATGAAAAGTAAAGACACCTTGATTTGTATGTAAATAAAGTAAATATTCATCCACAGATAGTAATTTAAAAGAAAGGTCATGAACATCGGCTAAATTGAATTTATGTTTATTCGAATGAATAGTGTCTGGATGTAACTCCAAAAAAAGTGTGTTTTTCGATATAACTTGTTCATTATTAACAATTTCACGCTGGACCGTATAGTAGGGGTGTGAACATATAGCGGGCACTTAGATACCTCCTTGCATAAGATTACATATATTAGTCTACCTCAGCAGAACTATTTCATTTATGGGTGCATTTCACGATTCCTTGAATAGAATAATACTAGAGGTGATGTAAGTGAGTGAAATATTATTGGTTGCGATCGATGAATCACAGCAATCCCTAAAGGCAATTGATTACTCGGTAAAATTAGCAGGTGCATCCAATTTTACCATAGTACTGTTACATGTCCAACCAAAGATAAGCACATATTATGCAAATAAGAAAATTGGAAAAAGTAATTTGTTGAAACATAAAGAAGAAGAAGCCATGAAGATTTTAGAAAAAGGGAAAAACCATATTAGAGAAGAAGTTCAGGTACAAGCAAAGTGGAGGCTTGGCATTACCGCTCGCGAGATCTGTGCAGAAGCAAGAGAGATACAGGCAATTGGTATTATTATGGGAACGAAAACGATGAAAAAAGTAAAGGGAAGGTTACTTGGTAGCACGTGTCATAGTGTGATATGCGGTTCGCCTTGTCCAGTCACAGTTGTAAGTTAGTTATTATTGTAATTAATCGCTTTATCTATTCGATGAAGTGATTTTTTTTATGGCTTACTTTCAGTAACGTCACCCATAATCCACATGTGCATAGACTATAGCACAGTTAAATAATTTGACTGATTGAATATGGAGGGGATGAAACGTGGAGTTAAGCCTTTCTCATTGGTTATATGGTTTTTTTACTCTAGCGATTATCATAACGATGATCTTCCGTAGAGGTGTTGTACTCCCTACTTTACTAGGCACATTTATTGTTGCTTGGGTTTATCAAGGTAGTATTGTAGATGGTTTTACTGCGATATTCAATGCGAACCTTGTAGCTGCAAAAGAATTATTTAATATCTTTTTGATTATTACATTTATGGTAGCTTTACTTCACTCATTGAAAGATCTCGGTGCAGATAAACGTATGATTCAACCAATTCAAAAAATGATGGTAAATGGTCACGTTGCCTTTTGGGTATTAATTGTTGTCACGTATGTAATCTCTCTGTTCTTTTGGCCTACACCTGCAGTTCCTTTAATTTGCGCATTATTAGTACCAGCAGCAATTAGAGCTGGGCTACCAGCAATGGTCGCTGCTATGGCGGTTGCGCTTGCAGGTCAAGGAATGGCTTTATCTTCCGACTATATCATTCAAGTAGCACCAGGATTATCGGCAAAAGCAGCTGGAGTGGATACGTCTACATTAGTAGACCAAGCGTTAATTCTATCCTTAATTACAGGTGGAATTGCAATTTCACTTGCTTATTTATTTAACCGTAAAAATATTCGTGGAAAAGACAGCCCTGAAATTGAGCGAGAATTAGCTATTATGCAAGGATTAGATGAAGAAAATAAGAAAAAAACAGAAAGTAATAATTTACCTCTATGGAGTAAAGTATTTGCTGTGTTGGTTCCCGTTTCTATGTTGATTGTTATGATTTACATGGTTTCAACGAAGTTAACTGCTGGTAGAATGGAAATGGGAGGATATGAAGGTGGAGACGGTGCTGCTTTTATTGGTGGAGTCGCTGTTATCCTTCTCTTACTATCTACGGTGGCTTTTGGTAAACATCGTTCACTAGATTATATCAGTGAGCATATTATTGATGGATTTGTATTTGCTTTTAAAGCAATGGGGCCGGTTATTCCAATTGCAGGATTTTTCTTCTTAGGTAGTTCTGACTTTTCGAGTAGTATTTTAGCTATTGGGGAAGATCGTGAAGCGCCAGGATTGCTCTTTGATTTAGTGCAATCTTCTCAGCAATTCCTTCCGGAAAATGCTGTGCTAGTTGCAATTAGTATATTAATTATAGGAATTATTACTGGATTGGACGGTTCTGGTTTTTCTGGTTTACCGCTAACTGGAGCTTTATCAGGCGCACTATCAAATGGAACTGTAGAACCATCCACTCTAGCGGCAATTGGTCAAATGGGCTCAATTTGGACTGGGGGAGGAACTATTATTGCATGGTCTTCTCTTGTTGCAGTCGCAGGCTTTTGTGGTGTCCCTGTAATGGAACTTGTTCGTAAAAATTTCTTTCCTGTAATCATTGGACTCGTGATATCCACCTTGTTAGCCTTAATTATCTTTTAAAATTTCTCACATCACATAAACACTGAGTCATTCTTCTTGGACTCAGTGTTTATTGTTAATAAATAAATCTTACTATGTGAGCATGGTTAGGTTAATGTGTTAATATGGTCATAATTAGAAGGAACATGAAAGGATGAAATAATGGTATGAGGGCATTTGTTCATGAAGGAAACGCAATTAACTATACAGCCATAGAGGATCCTGTTGTGAAAAGTGGACAAGTATTAATTCGTATGAAGGTGTCAGGATTAAACCACAGGGATTTAAAAATACCACAAAGACGTGGAGACGATCGAACACCACTAATATTAGGATCAGATGGTGCAGGAATCATTGAGGAAGTGGGAGACGCAGTAACTAATTACGCTATTGGAGATGAGGTAATCATTAACCCAGGATTAGGATGGAAAGAAAATAGTGATGCTCCTCCTGAAGGTTTTCAGATTGTGGGGATGCCAGATCATGGTACGTTTGCAGAGAAGATGGTAATCGAAGCGGATTACATAGAAAAGAAACCCAGTCATCTAACATGGGAACAAGCAGGGGTACTTGCATTGTCTGCATTAACTGGTTATCGTGCTCTTTTTACGAAAGCACAAGTGAAAAAAGGGGACACTGTTTTTATTCCTGGTGCAGGTAGTGGTGTTGCTACTTTTATTCTACAGTTTGCTAAGGCTGTTGGAGCAAGAGTTATTGTATCCTCTAGAAGTGAAGAAAAAAGAGATAAAGCAGTTTCGCTTGGGGCTGTTCTGGCCATTGATACAAACGAAAACTGGCATGAACAACTTCGCAATGAAATGATTGATGTAGTCATAGATAGCGTGGGAAGTGCTACTTTCAACCGGTCACTTGCTGTTTTAAAAAAAGGAGGGAAGCTCGTAACGTTTGGTTCTTCTACAGAGGATGAAGTCACCTTGAACCTAAGGCAATTCTTCTATGGTCAGTACCAATTGCTTGGTTCAACCATGGGGAGTAGGCAGGAATTAAGAGAGATGCTTGAATTTGTTGACAAGCATCAAATAAAACCTGTAGTAGATGCAGTCTTCCAATTAACTGAAGCCAAAAAGGCATTTGATTATTTACAAGAGAGTAAACAATTTGGAAAAATTGCGATACAAATCTCACCCATTTAAGTGAGGTGTTAGAAGATTATTCTTTGTGTACTTTTGTTTTGCTAGTTCATTTTCTGTGGACAATGCGAAAAGTTCCAAGTCTGCCTGACACTTCTTTAAAGTAGCGAATAATAGTGGTCTCTCCTGCTGGGAGGCCACTTGCAATTGATCGTTAAAAAGATCAACCGTTAATTATCCGTAACCGTCTACTTGAGCAATATACGCATTTTCTATGGAAACCCCTGGTTTGTCTATAGAGAAATTAAGAATGGAATGATGAACCAAATACTAAGGCCAACAAGGCCATTAGTAAGTGGAATTAGTCCAACTGATACTCCTGCAGTAATAAATGCAATTACTAAACCCGCTAAGTATTCAAAGACACTTAGTTTGGATAATTGTTTCTTTCCATTAACTTTAGCTACAAGGAGGATAACGACAATAAAACTTATAGATCGAATGACAATAGATAACCATTCTGGCATATGGATACTCTTTAGACTTAAAATCCTTTGTATTGTTCTTCTTCCCGTTCCAACTCTCCGACCCGTTTGTATAGTTCTTTTTGAATATCGTGCATGATTTCCATTGTTTCATGGAAGTCTTGCTGCGATTATTTTTAGATTGCATAGCTATACGAGATAATGATGCTTCCATATTTTTCACGATAGCCAGGCATTGCTTTACTTGAGATCCGACAGTCAAGAATGTTCAAGCCCCCTTACCCTTTTGGTTTAAACAACAGTGCACCGATCATACCGAAAATAATAGCTGATGAAATCCCTGAACTTGTAATCTCGAACATGCCGGTAATGACTCCAATTAGACCATGTTTTTTAGACTCCTGCATCGCCCCTTGAACTAAGGAGTTTCCAAAGCTTGTGATTGGAACGGTTGCACCTGCACCTGCGAAGTCTATAAGTTTTTCGTATAATCCAAAACCTGCCAATATTGCGCCAATTACTACTAAAGTACTTAACGTATGTCCTGGTGTTAATTTAAAGACATCAAACATGATCTGACCAATGACACAGATAATACCTCCTACGATAAAAGCCCACAGGAAAACCATATTTAAACACCTCCATTTTCAATCGAAACAGCATGCGCAATACATGGGATGCTTTGATTTTGTTGCGAAGTAAGGGGGGAGAGAAGTGCTCCTGTAGCGACGACGAGAATTCGGTTTAACTCTCCTTTTTTCATCCTGTTTAAAAAGTGACCATACGTAACTACAGCAGAACAACCTGCACCACTAGCCCCAGCTAATACGGGTTGATCTTCTTTGTAGATTGTTAATCCACAATCGACGAACTGCTCTTCGTTAATGTGTGTTCCATTCTTTTTTAAAAGATCTAGAGCAATTTCACGACCAATATGAGCTAAGTCTCCAGTAATGATTAGATCATAATAGGAGGAATCGACACCCCGTTCTTTTAAGTGTGCTTCGATTGTGTCTACTGCAGCAGGAGCCATTGCAGCACCCATATTAAAAGGGTCACTCATACCCATATCTATTACTTTTCCAATGGTGGCAGAGGTAACTTTGGGACCATCCCCTTTGTTGCTAAGTAGAGCTGCTCCACCTCCTGTAACGGTCCATTGTGCAGTTGGTGGTTTTTGTCCTCCATATTCAGTAGGATATCTAAATTGCTTTTCTACGGCTGCATTGTGGCTTGATGCACCTGTTAGTACATAATCTGCTCCATTTCCATTTATTAAAAATGCACTTAAGGCTAAGCCCTCCATAGAGGTTGAACACGCTCCAAAAAGTCCTAAGTAGGGAGCACCGAGCGTTTTAGCAGCAAAACTAGTTGGAGTGATTTGGTTTATTAAGTCTCCACCTAAGAAAAATTGTACTTGATCTTTCTGTATTCCTGCCTTCTCAATAGCTTTTTGACAAGCTTCATCCATCAGTAATTTATGTGCTTTTTCAAATGAATCCTGTTTCATCCACAAGTCGTCATGTAATAAATCAAAATCACTTGGGATATTCCCGTTTGCTTCAAATGGTCCACCAACGGTTCCTGTAGAGATAATGACAGGTTGGTGATTAAAT
Organism: Aquibacillus koreensis; assembly: GCF_025154055.1. Lineage (GTDB taxonomy): Bacteria > Bacillota > Bacilli > Bacillales > Amphibacillaceae > Aquibacillus_C > Aquibacillus_C koreensis. The sequence goes on along the minus strand of NZ_JAOALK010000006.1, from coordinate 14,743 downwards.
AACCATGTACGATGTCCTGCTAACACCTAAAAACCTCCCCATTGTATTAGGATTGTTTTTACTAATGAAATAATAAATGCTGAAAAGACGCCAAATAAAATGACAGATCCAGCTAGTTTAAACATATTACCTCCAACACCTAAGACGAACCCCTCTGTTCGGTGCTCAATTGCAGCAGAAATAACAGCATTACCAAAACCCGAAACGGGAACAGCAGTCCCTGCACCTGCAAATTGGGCGAAATGATCGTAAACACCAAATCCAGTTAATAGCATCGTTATGAAAATAATCGTGGCGACAGTGGGGTTACCGACTGTCTGTTCTGTGAAGTTAAAGAAATGCATATAAAAAGTGGAGATTGCTTGTCCAAATGCACAAATGGACCCACCTACAAAAAAAGCTTTTATGCAGTTCTTAACAACGGGCCGTTTTACTTCCCTCTTTTTTGCAAAGGCTTGGTATTGTTGCTGGGTAGGTGTGAGGTTTTTCTTCTTGTTGTTCGACATACAAACCACCTCTTTCAATCAAGCAGTATCTTTCATTAATTTTTGTATTTTCTTAAAATCCTTTTTAAGTTTGTCTTTAGATACGTTATTTTCTTGAATTTTTTTCTCTAACTCATCTAGTTCTATAAAAATCTTCTGATCCGATGAAACGTCGATTTTTACATTAGGATACTCTTTTTCTAAACTTTTTTTCATTTCATTTTCCAGGTCCTGCTCATTAAATTGTTCCATTTGAGTGACCTTAATTGCCAATAATAAATCTTTATCCGTGTTTACTCCGCGAACACCTATGATTTCTTCCTTTGCTTGAAGCATTTCTTTTGCAGTGTTCGCTATAGCCTGACTAATTGGAGAATTATTACTGATTTTTGTAATGTTTTCATCATTATCTTTCCTAGTAATGCGAGTATCATTCTCATTAGATTGACAAGCCGTAAGTATAATTATTAAACCTAACATAATAAAAAATAATTTTTTGGAAGCCAATTAATATCACCTACATTATGATTTGTTTTATAAGAAAAGATTGGAAAAATCAACCTTTTCAATTTATTACTGTTTATATTGTGGTTCTTCTGCTTCAATCTCATTCACTCTTGGTGACAAGTTGTTTAAAATCGTTTGTGTTTGTTGAGCAGCATCTTGGTACATTTGTTTTGCTTGTTGATTTTTTGTTTGTAATGCAATTGTTTCCAAGCTAGCTTGCGCACTTTTTAAACCAGCTAATGTTTGCTTCGCTTGGCTCGCTACAGTCATTTGAGTTCCTCCTTCGTTCTCTTTGCAGTTTAGGATGAGATGATTTTATCTTCTTTATTCTGTAAAAAAATTGCCAAGAATTAAAGAAGTGGTATTTAGTTTCCAATTTTTATAAAAAATTGAAACTTATTTTGTATTCAAAACGTCTTACTATATAAAGGGAATTAAAAGGGGGGATTGTGGATTGAAAAAAGTAATAGGGATAACTATCGGTATAATCTTGCTTGGAACCATTGGGTTTTATTGGATGGTCGAAAGCACAAACGCAAAATTAGTAGAGCCGATTAAAATAAAAGAAGAGTTTGAAGAATTTATTGTACATATTAGAGTAGAGAATATTGATGAAGGTATTAAAATTCTTAGATCATTGGAATATAGAGGGGAAGAACCAGTCACAATCGAGCACAGAACTCCATTAACTTCTGTCGATATTAGCAAAAACAACAACGATTTTACGGGAAGTTTCGTAACCAAAAACCTAAACGCTGGAGACATTTATCGCCCACAAGAACCTAAAGTCTACGAATCACCCTCCAAAGGGAAATATACATTGCATATGCACACCCAATTCTTTATAGATGGAGAACCGATCAACATTACTTCTGAGGAAGAAGTTGTATTTGAATAGTTTATCCTGTATTAAAAAAGCTCTTACAAAAGTAAGAGCTTCTATTATCTTCTATTATATTGCTTTGACTGTATAAATGGGCCAACATCTGTTCTTTTTTCATTAGAGAGTACACGAACCATTTGCTTGGTCCAAGAGTCTATCCTTTTATTCGATGAACGATTTTCATAATACTGCTTAATAGTCTGATCAAATTCTTCCAGTTCTGTTCCTAATTTTGATTTATCTACATAGTTGTCTTCAAAATAAAATGCTTCTTTTGGAAGACGTGGCTTTGTTTCAGGCGAGTGATTTGGCACACCAATTGCTAGACCAAATAAAGGGATAACGTGTTGAGGTAAATCAAACGTATCGTTAACTAGTTGTATATTATTTCTAATACTTCCTATATAACAAATGCCTAATCCTAGAGATTCAGCCGCAATCGCAGCATTTTGTGCAGCTAAAGCAGCGTCAATCGATGCAACTAGAAAATGCTCTGTATTCTCCAAATTTGGTAACATCGATTCATATTGCTTGTCATCTGCATGAATACTATTTCGGTATAGATCTGCACAAAATAACAAAAGATGACCATTTTCTTGCACATAAGGTTGATTCGAAATCTCAGCTAATATTTTTTTCTTCCTCTGATCTTTCACACCAATGATGGAGAAGGCCATCATATAACTAGATGTGGAAGCACGACTGGCGGCATCTACTATTGTATTTATTTGCTCATCGCCCAATTTTTCTGCTTTAAATTTACGAATAGATCTGTGTTGTAATATAGTTTCAATTGTACTATTCATCCAATACTCCTTTACCTATATGGCTTTAATTATTTTCAAATGAAATACTAATATCTTTAGTATCTCGTTCTGATTCCATCCATTTTATTAATTCTGATGAGTCAGGAGAATCGATATTTGGAAGTGAGACAGACAGTGTTGAGGAATCGTTCCAATCAATGGACGCTATATGCCATTGGTAATTAGATGAAATTTCTTTATGTTGTGTCGGGTGAATGGGAACAAATTCTTCTAAATCAATCGTGACCACTTTATGTTTTACTACGGATGTATCAGCTACCTTTTTGTTAAAAACAAACAATAGTTTACTGTAATCGGGAGAAGGAAGGACTTTTTCAAAAGTTGCAAGGTCTGCTAATAAGTATGATCGTCCGTCTTCTGTTTGATCAAGTAGGAGATATGAGCACGAATTTTCAAAGCAAGAAAATTGTAATAGATATAACGTCTCATGATTAGGAATATTCAATGGTCGAAGACGCATCTTTCGAATTTCTTGTTTTGGATTTTCTACTCCAACAAGGTAACTTTTTAATATCCCAATATGTTCTAAGTTAATGGTTACTTTTTCATTAGGGATTTGAAATTCTAATAATAGTTCTTTGTTTTCCTCGTCCTCGTCATCTTCTAATTCGTTTTCAATTAATGCGATCTTTTGTGTAGTAGTTTGCTCATCTGATTCTACTTTTGTAATTGTTGGGGATCCTTTTGAACAAGCAGTAAGTACAAATAATAATATTATAATTACCCAAAGAACGTTCTTCATAGAAAACAACCCCTGTTATTTTTTAGAGTCCTATATATGTTAGTGGTATATAGAACTATCATACTTTTAGCATATATTTATATTATACTAGATTCGGTACCAATTCAAAATAACCTCCCATTCATTGTTAATAATCATTGTTATATGGAAAAATACTATGTAAAAATTTATTTTCATTATATTTAAGCTTTTTTTCATTAATAAAGACTGCTACAGTAAATATGTAAGATCAGTCTTAAAAATGTAGTAAATCTTCATGTTAGTCTGAATTTAACTAATAACATAGTTTATCGTGCTTGCTTTTCATGCTTTCAGTATTAATATACGAGGGAGGTAGGAATATGAAGACATTCAAATTGATTGCGCTAGAAGTATTCGAAGAATCTGGAGAAAACAAGCTAAGTCACCCCATACCACTATTAGATGGATTAATCATTGATCGTGAAGATGAAATAAATCAATGGGTGATTGAAGCCTTGCTTAAACGTTCACAACTTGATTTCTTTAACCAGCTACAAAAGAATAAACCTTTTATGGTACAAGTCAAAATAACAAAAGATAGTAATCGACCTGCAACTTTTGTTGTAACTATTTTAACGATTAATGAAATCGATGATCATATTAGTATTCTGTTATTAGGAACTCTGGCTGACCAAAAGAAAGGGGTGTTTGAAAAAAGGTTAGCAACTTTAATTGATAAAGGATATGAAGGTAGTGAGTTACTTGATAAATTCAAAGATAGTGTATAATCATAAGAAAGTCGGGCAGCAATGCCCGACTTTCTTGGTCATATATTTATTTTGATTTAAGAATAAAAAGCAGCACCAACGATTATGAGTAAGATAAATAGTACGACAATTAGTGCAAAGGAATTACCGGATCCACCAACATATCCTCCACATTGATTTCCATAACCATATCCACCATAAGGGTAGCCGTATCCATAGTGTGACATTACATACTCACCTCCTGAAAGATTACACTATTACTATATGGGAGATGAGTAAAATGTGTATAGACATTCACCCAGTTTTTCGATAACTTTCTAATCTATATGAAAAAGACATTAGCCTTATTGTTGTGCTAATGTCTTATCACCATTAATTATTTTTAATTGATCATTTTCGTAACCGATATAGAAAGTGTGCTCCCGAACTTCTTTATTTGTTTGCTGGTTTGCATTTCTTATTGTGTTTTCTGCAACAAGCGTTACTTTCACTTGATTTTCGTTCTCTAAATAATTACTGTCCATATTGGAAATTTTCGTATCAACTATATGAATATAACCACTACGGAAAGACTGATAATTTGTCTTCGTTTGCCATTCACTTCCTAATAAAGCGTAGGCGTTAATATAATCACGTATCGCTAAACTATCAAAAAAGTAATTGATAATGTATTTAGCATCATCTTCTAATTGCGTTGGATTGGGGTGGTCGATAGACATAGAATCTGAATATACTAAATCTTGATCTTTAGCTTGATTTGACCACTTATTAACTTGATCTAAAACTTTATGGATTGGAATACTAAATCCTATCCCTCCCTCTTCAGCACCAGCGGAGTTAATTGCAATTACTTTCCCAGTATTTCTACTGATAAGCGGACCGCCGCTATTCCCATTTGTAATATTAGCTGATATTTGGTAAACATTTTCATAATCAAATCCGTCTATTGAAAATGTTCGATTTGTGCCAGAAACTATCCCAAGCGTGACAGAATTTTGAAATCCAAGTGGACTACCTACTGCAATTATTTCATCACCAATTTCTGCGTCATATGCATCATCGACTATAGCAGGGGATTGATTTGCCAATTGCGGTACACGAATCACTGCGATATCTGTTTTGTCACCAACTCCTACAATCGCTGCTGGATATGTTTGAGCATTGGCCATTTTAATTGTGATGTATGTAGCATCTTTTACTACGTGTGCGTTTGTTATGATGTCACCTTTATTATTATATAAAAATCCCGATCCGATCTTATTACTTGTTTCTGTGGATGCTTCAATTTGTACAACGTTTTTTTGAGCCTCATGAATTATAGATTTTAAATCTTTATTCCCCTCGGCTTCTGTTACTTGCGTAACTAGTGTATTCTTAACTGAAATGGATTCTTGTTTCCACTGGCTCTGAATAAATATCATAGCTCCAATACTAAGAGCTATAATTACTAAACTAAATAGGATAGGAAGAATTATATGTTTCTGTATCATTGTCTCACTCCAAGTTATTAATCAAGAAACCATTTAATCTTCTCGATTTTTACTTTTAATTGTTCATTTTTCTTTATATCTTCATCAAAATGAGTAAACTCAAACTTTCCTTCCTCGTCGGGATACAACGTGTCTGGATAAACGTAAACTTCATTTGATGTAATTACTTCATCATCACTGTTTAATAACATATACTCTACGGAGATCGAGTTAATTGGAACAGTGGCTACACTTTGAATTTTTCCAGATACCACTATATTGTTCTCTTCATCTTCTTCAACATTTACGTCCTCAAGTTCAACAGCATCATTCTTATTGATTTCACGTTCCTGCTCGGCTGCACTCATTGCTTGTTCTATTCTTTGTTCTAGCGCAGTCTCAAATGCTGTTTTTTCTTTTTCAATGGTTGTTTTTAAGCTTAGTAATTTTTCTGAATCAGGTGCGTACTTTATCCCTTCATCGACTATTTCTCTTGCATTAGAGAACTGTTTTTCTTTTAATTGTTCATTAGCGTTTGAAAACGCATGAGCGACAATTTTCTCTCGAATATTTGCAGCAATTTCTTGTGCTACTTCATGTTTAATAGCTTCTGCTTCCCAAAGGAGTAATTTTAATTGATCTATAGAAGGGTTGTTTTCTGTTTTTTCTCTTAATTGATTAATTTTTGTATCCGTTCTTTCTGCGACAATATCATTTACAAGATGAGATACAACGTCACCGTTATAATTCTTTATGTTGTTTTCTGCTTCATTTATTAGTGTGAAAGCTTCTTGGAATTGTCTTTTTTCTTTATAATTTTTTGCTAGAATTAGTTTGGACTGAACTTTTAAAGCGATTTCCATAAAATCTTTTGACAGAGATGCGCTCGGAAAGTTCGATTTTAGTTTATTCGCTTCTTCGAAACTTGTCATTGCTTCATGGTAGTTTCCATCAAGTGCTAACTGTTCGCCTTGTGTAAATGCTTTTTTTGCCAACTTTTCTTGATCTTCTAAGTGTAAATAATATAATCCAATTGTAATTAAACCAATGAAAATCATTACTATTGGTACATACCAGAGACGGTAATTTCTTTGAATATTCTTATGCATTCGAACATGTATATCGTCAGGAAGTTTTTTGCCACATTGTGTGCAAAAAAATTCATCTTCTTTGGTTTTTCCTCCGCAATAAGGACAGTAATGCAATATGTCACCAACTTTCATAGTTAAGCAGATTTTACGGTTATAAACATTATATTATTATAGTCTACCATATATTAAAATGAAATGATCGAGTAAATCATGTGTATTTATCTGAGTGTTTTTGTTAAAATAATAAAGAGTGTACTACATAACATGTATACAGCAATTAACGTAATCATAAAAAAAGGTTATACTTTATTGGAGGTTTATTAATGGAAACGATATTCGGTCTTGTATGTATGTTGATTTTAGTCGTTTATATTGGCTTTTGTGTGTTCGATAGAGGATGAGAAGACAGTGTACACTGTCTTCTTTTTTTTTACTGCGTACGTGATAAAGAAGTAAAAGGATGTATGATATACTCTGATCGCCCAACAATTTCATCCATCTTGATAAAACCTAAGCCGGTTCTACTATCCTTACTGACCATGCGATTATCGCCCATAACAAAGTAACTATCTTGCGGAACTACAATAGGACCATAATCGGTTGTTTCTTCTCTTTTATTCTTTTGTATAAATAACTGTTGGTAAATTTCTCCGTTTATATAAAGCTTTTGTTCTTTTATTTGAACACGATCACCTGGTACACCAATAATTCTTTTTACATATTTCTTTATGGGACGATCGATCATCACAATATCTCCCCGTTTTGGCTCATCTATAATATAAGCTAATTTATTGAATATCACTCGTTCACCATCCTTAATCGTTGGAGCCATACTTTCACCTTGAACTTGAGAAGTGGGGAAGAAGAATGTGTGTAAGCATAAAACAAGACCAAATATAATAGCAATCGAAAAGAGCAATAACTTTGTTCGCTTTATTCTTATTGGTAATCTCAATGACAAACTCCTTTCAAACGATATTCTACATTATTGATACATTAGACTAACTTTTTAACTATAGTCATAATGTCTTTTCTATCATTTTATACATATAAGTAAAGTCAATTTTATTGAAAGCTTTTTCTTCTATAATACTTTATCTTTCTGCATTACATATGTCTAATGATACGTAAAAAAGAGTGTATATTTGTCCAATTGTAGCTTTAATCATTTGTATTGTAAATGATTTGGTTGTGATTCTCCACACTAGTCCATATTACATCTCTCTCTAAACCAATTAGGAAACAAAAGGGGAACTATATTTGTTCCAATATTTTACACATAAACAGATTAATGCTATTATATAGAAACAAAAGGGGAAATTGTTGCATTTATCTAAGTCGAATTATGTCGATTTTTCTTTTGTAATCATAGCTTTTTTCGCGTATGTTGTCTAATTTTGCGATTGTCTTTACTTGTTTTCTTTTGTTTGGGATAATATAAATCATTCGTATTCAAGAAAAAACAACGTGGGTATTTTTGCCTAAAAATGAAACAATTTTTACCGCTCGTTATATAAAAATTTAATGGTGATCCGACATATAATAAGTCACACTTTTAGGGGGTAACCCGGTATATGGTACATAAACCAAATAATCTACTTGAAAAAATTGAACTATTGCGGAAACGAATGACTGAGGTTGCTTTAAAGAAAGGCTTTACTAGTGACGAATCCATTTTTTTAAGTCAAGAGTTAGACAGATTACTAAATTTATATGATGAACATAAATTCAAAAAGAAATGAAAAAATACATACGAAAAAAGAGGATGGACGATTTTATGTCCATCCTCTTTTCGTAATAAAAAGAGTTAATAATAAAGATAAGTAAAGCCTATATTTATTTTCCCTCAAGGTATTGTTCAAGCCTGTCCATACCTTTTTGTAATGTTTCTAAACTATATGCATAAGAAAGACGTAGATAACCTTGTCCAAAGGAAGAAAATGCATCTCCTGGAACTAGTGCTAATTTCGCATTGTTGACTAGTTCGACGGCTAATTCGAATGATGTTTTTGTGTTGGGCAATTTAATGAAGAAATAAAAAGCTCCATCTGGTTTTATCACTTCAATATCTAATCTTTTTAACCTTTGATAAACATAATCTCGTCGTTCTAAATAGTTTTCTTTCATTATATTCGAGTCATGTAGTCCATTGGTAAGCGCCTCTAAGGCGGCGTATTGACTTATAGATGAGGCACAAGAAACGTTGTATTGGTGCACTTTCAAAATGTGTTTTGTCAACCACTCTGGTGCCAATAAAAAGCCAATCCTCCAACCAGTCATCGAATGAGATTTAGATACGCCATTGATAATAATCGTTTTCTCCCTTATTTCAGAAAATGTTCCAATGGAAACGTGTTCTTGTTCGTACACTAACTCACTATAAATTTCGTCAGCAAGAATAAATACATCTTCTTCTTGTAGTTCCGTAGCAATTGCTTGTAATTCCTCTCTTGTTAGCGTTATTCCAGTCGGGTTAGATGGGTATGGTAATATTACACATTTTGTTCGTTTTGTCATATGCTTACGAATAAGATCACTGGTTAGCTTGAATCCATTTTCACGTGTGTCTACATAAATAGGAATCCCTCCAGCAAGTCTAATCAACGGTTCGTATCCTGGATAGACTGGGCCAGGTAAGATTACTTCATCACCGGTTTGAATTATTGTACGTAAAGTTATATCGATTGCTTGCGAAGCTCCAACAGTAACGATTATTTCATTATCTGGGTCATATTTTATATTGTATTTTTGATTGCAAAAATCTGCAATTGCGTATCTAAGAGTTGGTATTCCTGCATTATGCGTGTATGTAGTAAGGTTTTGGTCTATAGAACGCTTTGCAGCTTCTTTTACATGGTCAGGTGTATGAAAGTCGGGTTGACCAATCGTAAGGGATAACACATCCTCTTTATTTGCTACGAGATTGAAAAACTTTCTAATACCTGAAATTTCTAAGTTTCTTACATTAGAATTAATCAAATGATTCATAAATATCCTCCATTTCGACAGTTAACAAAAAGTTCACGCAATTTTGATTTATTTGAATTCATATGTAGGTTATAATTACATTGATAAAAAATAAGGAGTGTACCGTTATGAGACAACGTAAAATCACTTTCGAACAGCTCGTTGAAAAAAATAAACAAGAATTAATAAATGATAAACACGCAATGAAGCAAATTGAGCAACAAGTTGAAGCAAGGCAAATGAATACGAATAACAAAATAAATGAAAAAAAGATATATTGAGCATACCATATTCCTAAACGGAACAAAATAAAATAAAATTACTAAAATCCTTACACTACTTAGTGAGGATTTTTTACAAATCATATTTATATGACCTTATTAATAAAAAGTCAATGTGTATGAAATGAATGAAAGGGACTTAATCTTGTATAATAGAGAGAACACTTATATTGAAAGAAGGTTTTTAGTTGGAACAAACAGGTTTAATTTTAGAAGGTGGGGGAATGAGGGGGGCCTACACAGCTGGTGTCCTAGATTTTTTTCATGATCAAGATTTATTTTTCCCTTATGTCGTTGGTTCATCTGCAGGGGCGTGTAATGGAAGCTCCTATATGGCAAAACAGAGAGGTAGAAACTATAAAGTCCTCGTTGAATACGGTGACCATCCAGAATACATTTCCTATACAAGGGCTTTACGAAAAAAAGAATTGTTTGGAATGGACTTTCTTTTTGATACACTTCCTAACAAATTAGTGCCATTTGATTATAAGGAATTCATGGTAAAAAACAGTAAGTTTGTTGTCAGTGCTACTGATGCGAATTCTGGTGAAGCTGTATATTATGATCGTTTTGCGACGAAACAAGACTTAATGACAGTAGTTCGCGCTTCCAGTTCTATCCCTATGTTTGCTCCATTGGTAACTTATAATGGGAGAAATTTAATGGATGGAGGTATAGCAGATCCAATTCCTATCTTACCTTCGATAAGGGAAGGAAATACCAAACATGTTGTTGTGTTGACCCGAAATGAGGGGTATCTGAAAAAACCATTTAAGTTTGGATGGTTAATGAAGCGAATGTATAAAGACTACCCCGGTCTTGTTCGATCTGTAGAAAATAGAAGCATGATCTATAATAATACAATAGAAACGTTAACAGAGATGGAACGACGAAACGAAGTATTTATTATCAGACCAAATCAACCACTAGAGGTGAGTAGGATTGAGCGGAATAAAGAAAAATTAGCCGCTCTATATCATCAAGGTTACCAAGATGCTGAACAATTAGGAGACAAGCTTTTTGCTTTCTTGAATGTACAAAAACAAATCCCTCATGCCCAATTGTAATGGGTAGGGGATCTGTTCTTTTAAAGGTTCGTTAGGATACGAATTTCTTAAACAGAATATTATTTTCAAGATGTATATGCTGAAAAGTATTGGACTCTAACTCTTTTAATCTTGCATACGTAATACGATAAGAGTTACATGCATCTATTGGTGGCTCAAACCCATTGGTTAGATTATTTATTTGTGAAAGGAGTTCTCCTGCTGCTACATGCTCTTTTTCCATGTCCTTGTTAAGCTCCTGTATCTTAGCAAAAGTAGTTGGTGTTTGAGCAATTTCATATTCCTTAATTAAAGGAAACAATTCATTTTCTTCTTCGATAATATGTGATTCTAGTTCTGCCTTTAGTTCGTTATACACACTATATAGTTCTTTTAAATGCGGATGTTGGTTCCCGTGTACCCTAAAAATCTTTGTTACGAACTGACCTAATGCTGGCAATTCTTCATCTAGATAGTGGTGGTGTTCCATAATATGATCTATTAATTGTGTGTTTGAAATAGAGTCCCAATCTACTACGGCGTTTCCGTTCTCTTTCCATTGTTTATAAGCATCATTTATAATCCTTAGAATTTCATCTCCATCAAGACTTTCTCTTTTAATGAAAACGTCCCTTAATGGTGTATCTCCTCCACAACAAAAGTCAATTTTATGTGATTTAAAGAGATCACTTGCTCTCGGGAATAGTTTCACAACCTCCGCTGGTGAGTGATCATAAGTAAATGTTAACATATAAAAACCTCCTTAAAATGTACCTAAATCATATCTAATTCTACCAGCCTATATGGTGAGCTATATCACAGTTTACATGTGATTCTTCTCATGCTAAAAATTTGTATTGCTATAAGTATAATAGATTTGGATTTAGGTAAACCTCTAAGTAATAGAAGTTTTAAATAGCGGAAAGTGTAAGAAGGGAGGAGTGCTAAATGTATATTGGTACAGGAAATGAGCCAAATGAAGGTGTACTAGGTTTAGTAAAAGTCTCACAACTAGTTCCTTTTGGTATAACAGAGAATCATTTATTCTTTATTGTTGGATTATTGGGTGTAGTTGTATGTTATTACTTGTTATATCCTATCCTTAATTTATTGGTATTACTAAAGTGGAGTAGTTTACTAACGTACATATTTGGAGGATTATTTTTTCTAATAATTATTGGACTTTATACTATTCTACAACACGCTCATTATTTGGGGTCTATTGACATTTCTAAACTAGGAAATGTCGTGTTAGGGATTACTTTCTTTGGCGCTGTTTTGTTTATTATTCAAGTGTGTCAGAGCATCCTTACCTATATAAGGAAACAGAAGTCTAATTCTATTTAAGGAAAAAAGCAAGTCGTATTGACCTGCTTTTTTTAGTTTAATATTTATTGTTGCGGCGTGGCGTGTGATTTAGCTGTCCTAAAGATGAAGGAGTGAAGTACGAAGAATAGTTACGCTTTTGACCCATATTCTTATTTGCTTCAGGATATTTTATTCCTAGAAAGTTACTTAAGATTTTTTTTGCATAAGTTAATGACATTTTAGGTTTGGGATTACGGTAATTTTCATCTAGGTTTCCTAAGTGTTTCAATGTTTTGAAATCTTCTTTTGAAGGAGGAATATGAAAATAGTAATCACTTACTTTTATTAAAAGCGTGGAATGCTGGTGGCTTAACTTGGGGTGATCTGAAAAGTGAAGCCCAACTTTTGTTGCTTTTTTTTGGTTAAGTAGTTTTGAAATGGTCTGTTTCTTTAGTGCGTATAATTGACGTGGGTTTGGAGCTGTTTTGGCATGTCGATTAACAATAAATAATGCCTTTGCAAGCTCATTTACCTGATTATGTTCTTCATTAGTCATGTGCAGTCCTCCTTTCGCATGAATGATATTAGTAAAGAATGGGATGTATATCTTTACTAATATCGATTCCTTTGAAGTTGTTGTCAAATTAATTCATTTTTTTAATATCAGCAACTATGTCGTCCATTTCTGCTGCTTGTGTTCCATCATAACGCATGATCGCATTGCCTTCCGGTGAAACAAGATAGAATCTTGTTACATGTATGAATTGATCAGATTCAGGATCTTTCTCCACAATAGCTTTAAAAGACTTAACCGCAAATTCCTTAATCTCGTCAAATTCATAGCCAGTAAGTAAATTCCAATTATCAAAGTGTCCGCCACGGTCTTCAACATATTGTTTTAAAAGTTCAGGTGTATCATTTTCGGGATCAACAGTAAAAGACACAATTTCAACATCTAGTCCCTCATTATCTAATTTGTTTTGAAGCCTGACCAAATTGGAAGTCATTGGGGGACATACTGTTTCACAATTTGTGAAAATCATATCTGCAACCCAAAATTTACCTTCTAGTTCACTACTATCGAAGCTCTCACCATTTTGATTTGTAAAAGTGAATGGCTCGACAGGAATTGAAATATCGCCTTCGTATTTATTTCCACAAGCGGATAATAGAAATATGGTAATAGAGAGAATTACTATTATTTTTTTCAAGATGCCCACCTCACATAAATCTAATTACATACTGAAAACTATTTTAGCATTATAATATACAAAAAACTATGGAAAAAACATATTTAACTATTTCCCTTAGTAGATTGTAATGTGAAAACGGTTATCTCCGGCTTACAGAAGAAGCGATAGGGCAATCTAGTAGTACCTATTCCTCTACTAACAAATAACTGAAGTTGGTGATTATTAAATGTGTATTTGCCTTCCACATATTTCTCGGCATAATAAGGTGTGTACACGTATCCGTAAAATGGAATTTGTATTTGACCACCATGACTATGTCCTGATAACTGTACATCTACAGGGAATTGTATTACGCGATCCGCATAGTCAGGTTCATGGACTAATAGCACTGTATAGCTATCCGGGGCCACGTCTTGTAAAGTTACCTCTATATCAGGTTTACCTAAAATGGCATCATCTAATCCTGCTAATGTAATGCTTTCGTTCTTTTTAGAGATGATTGTATGTTCATTTTGTAGTAATGTAAAACCTCCTTGTTCCATAACATCTTTGATTATATCTGTTCCGTAGCCACCATGATCATGGTTACCATAAACCCAGAACTTTCCATGTGGCGCTTGAATCTTTTGTAATGATTGAACAATTGGGTCTCCCCAACCATATTTGTGAGGCATATCTACTAAATCACCAGTAAACACTACACAGTCGGGTTTCAATTTATTTAATGAATCAATCATAGAGTTAAATTGGTCAATTGTGTAATGAAATCCTATGTGTGTATCGCTAAATTGAACGATTTTGAATCCGTTAAATGTTTGGGGGATTTTAACCGAAGTTAGTGTTTTTTTAAGTATTGTAAGCATACTGGGTTCAATTTCTCTCGCGTAATAATAAGTGCCGCCGCCCGAACCTAATAAAACAACGGAGCTAGTTAAGAGTCTCTTTAAAAATGTTCGTCGATTCATGCACCCATACCTTTCCACTAAACTACTTAAATAGAATTATAGCATGACCAGGCAAAAGGAGAGAAGATGTTCAATAAAAATAATTGGATTGTATTCGTCGCAATTTTCATATACTGCGCAACAACTTCCTTACGGTCTTTTGGGGATGAGAGCTAGATCGCCGCTGCGGAAAAACACTCGCTTTCCGTGGGGAACGCTTCAGCTTCCTCGCTCGCAAAGAGCGCTCACTGCGGGATCTTCAGACTGTTCCT
>NZ_JAOALK010000005.1 GCF_025154055.1 Aquibacillus koreensis | reverse complement strand
TCAGCTAACTCAGTAGCAAAGTGCGCTCCTGAGTGGATCTTCGGCTCGCGCTGTTCCCGCAGGAGTCTTCGTATTCTGCCTACGCTAAGATATAGTATTCTAAGCGGAGTGAGAATAACTTACGAAAAACTTAAATGGACATTCTATCTCGAAAAGAAAACTGTACATAGCGGAGGAAAAACTCGAGACTCCTGTGGGAAAGGAACAGTCTGAAGATCCCGCAGTGAGCGCTTTCTGCGAGCGAGGAAGCTGAAGCGTTCCCCACGGAAAGCGAGTGTTTTTCCGCAGCGGCGTTCTAGCACTCATCCCATAAATACCGTAAGGAAGTTACTGCAGAGTCTATAGAAATTGCGACATTATATTGAGAAACGACAAAGTAAAAGGTTTTGTTAATGTAGTGACAAGTTGTGTACAATAGCATAGTGAATATAGAAAAGAAAAAAGAGGTTATACAGCATGGTACAGTTAAAAGAGGATGAACGACTGGATTATTTATTAGCAGAAGAGAACATGCGTATTATTCAAAGTCCTTCTGTTTTTGCTTTTTCCTTAGATGCAGTTTTACTAGCAGATTTTGCCCACGCACCACTAAAAAGAGGGAAAATCATTGATTTATGTACGGGAAATGGGATTGTGCCGTTACTTCTAAGTAGAAGAACGATTGTTCCAATTACAGGGGTTGAGATACAAGATCGTCTTTATGATATGGCGATTAGGAATGTAGAGATTAATGAATTAAACAATCAATTAACGATGATTCATGGCGATCTAAAAGATATGCCAGGAAAATATGGTAATGATAAATTTGATCTTGTTACGGTAAATCCACCTTACTTTAAAACACCTAATAAACGAGAACAAAACAAAAGTGATTATTTTACGATTGCTAGACATGAAATCCTTTGCACCTTAGAAGATGTCGTAATTGCTTGTAGTAAGTTAGCAAAATCGGGTGGGAAAGTATCTATGGTTCATCGACCTAGTCGATTAGTGGAGATAATTACCTTATTTAAAAAGTATAAGATTGAACCAAAACGTATGCGACTTGTTTATCCGAAAGCAGGTAAGGAAGCAAATACACTATTAATTGAAGGCGTAAGAGATGGAAACCCTGATTTGAAGATACTTCCTCCACTTTATGCTTTTGATGACAAAGATAACTATTCAAAAGAATTAGAAGGTATTTTGTATGGAAAAGTCGAGTAGTCATCTTGTATATATGCTGAGATGCAAGGATGGGTCGATCTACACTGGATATACGAACGACCTTGATCGACGATTACAACTACATAATGCAGGGAAAGCTGCAAAATATACCAGGGGAAGAGGTCCGTTACAGCTCGTATTCACACGATCGTTTTCAACAAAACAAGAAGCAATGCGTTTTGAGTATCGAATGAAAAAACGTAAGAAAATAGAAAAAGAGATCTTGATTAATTCCTATCTAGAGAAGGGAAGAATGGCAAGTGAAAACACAAAGTAGTTTCCAAACACAAACAACCACAGGAACATTATATATTGTACCAACTCCAATAGGTAATCTAGAAGACATCACCATACGAGCTATGAATACATTAAAGGAAGTAGAATTAATTGCAGCTGAAGATACAAGAAATACGAAGAAGCTATTAAATCACTTTACTATTGATACGCCGTTAATAAGCTATCACGAACATAATAAACAAATGCGGGAGTCTAAGTTAATGGACCTCCTTTATGAGGGGAAAGACATTGCTTTAGTAAGTGATGCTGGAATGCCTGGAATTTCTGACCCGGGATTTGATATTATAAAAGCTGCGATTGACGGTGACATTACGGTAGTTGTGCTACCAGGCGCAAATGCTGCTTTATGTGCTTTAGTAGGGTCAGGTTTACCGACAACAGAGTTTTATTTTTATGGGTTTCTACCGAGGAAGAAAAAAGAAAAAATAGAAGCATTGGATAAATTACGACCAATGCAAGCAACAATCCTTTTTTATGAATCACCACACAGGTTAGTTGAAACATTACAAGCTCTTTATGAACAATTTGGGGATCGTTCTATTTCAGTTGCAAGAGAATTGTCGAAACGTTTTGAAGAATATATTAGAGGATCGCTAGAAGAAGTATTAGCATGGGCAAATGAAACTAACCTGAAAGGCGAGTTTTGTCTTGTAGTAGAAGGAAATAATGCTGATCCGACTGAGCAGGAACAATGGTGGGATAATATATCTATCAAACAACATGTGGAACACTATATGGAGGTAGAACAGCTTAGGAGCAAGGATGCCATTAAGAAAGTGGCGGAAGAACGCAAACAACAAAAAAGGTATATATATCAGGCATATCATGTTGAATAAAGTCAATGTAAAAATAAACATAAAAAAACCCCTTTCCCATTTGATTGGGAGGGGCCATTGTCGATTATTTGTTTAATTGTTTTTGAATCTCATCTAATAAAGTATGAGCCCCATCACGACTTAATACTAACTTACCATCTGCAAGTGATAGATTATCGTCTGAAACTTCTCCAGTGATTTGACAAGTCATATTTGGCTTATATTTCTTCAGCACAATTCGGTCATCATCAACATAAATTTCTAAAGCATCTTTCTCATTAATTCCAAGTGTTCTACGTAACTCTATTGGTATAACAACACGACCTAATTCATCTACTTTACGAACAATACCGGTTGATTTCATTTAACCAATTCCCCCTTATTGAAAAATTCGTCAATATTCGACAACTTTATTAATAGTTTACCAGTGATTGCCATTAGTGTCAATTGGAAATTGATAAAATTTCTTATATTTAGGAAAAAATATCTTTAACAGATGCCTTTTATGAAGGTTTTTATGCACTATTTTCCTATAATTAAGAAAAGAATAGTACATTTATCGTTATTAATATTTTTCGACAAAATATTTTATTTTTTACCAATGTGATATTTTTATTGAAAAATGGAATAATAGGAAGGTTACTAGATTTCATCTAATGAACGGTCTAGCTCGTGATTGGTTGCAATACCTACATATTTGTTGTTACATTAGCTTAATATATGGAAAAATAATAAAAAAATCGCTACAATGAAAACAGACTCAAATGTGAGAGTGTCAAAAGATAATTTTATTTCTTACACCTAGTAGGGTTGAGATAGAAGCAATTGATAAAAAGCACGTTACATAAAGAGGAGGTACAATTAATGTCAAAGGAAAAAAAGACATTTTATTTAACGACACCCATTTATTATCCTAGTGGGAATTTGCATATTGGTCATGCTTATAGCACGGTTGCAGGCGATGTAATGGCTAGGTATAAACGATTACGAGGCTTTGATGTCATGTATTTAACTGGGACAGATGAACATGGTCTAAAAATTCAAAAAAAAGCGGATGAAAGTGGTGTGACACCGCAAGCCTATGTCGATGAGATTGTAAGTGGTATTAAAGATCTATGGGAGAAGTTAGATATATCCTATGATGATTTTATCCGTACTACAGAGGATCGACACAAAAAAGTTGTCGAACAAATTTTTGCTCAATTGCTAGAGCAAGGAGATATCTATTTAGATGAATATGAAGGTAGTTATTGTACTTCATGCGAATCATTCTTTACGGAAAGACAGCTGGAAAATGGAAAATGCCCTGACTGTGGCGGTCCAGTAGAGAACGTAAAGGAAGAGTCCTATTTCTTTAAGATGAGCAAATATGTGGATCGCTTACTCGCTTATTATGAAGAGAATCCGGAGTTTATCCAACCGGAAAGCAGGAAAAATGAAATGATTAATAATTTCATTAAACCTGGTTTGGAAGACCTTGCTGTTTCTCGTACTACCTTTGATTGGGGAGTGAAAGTACCTGGAGATCCAAAACATGTGATCTATGTTTGGATTGATGCATTATCAAACTACATAACAGCGCTTGGATATGGAACAGACCAAGATGAAAAGTATCAGAAGTACTGGCCAGCTGACGTACACTTAATGAGTAAAGAAATTGTACGTTTCCACACAATTTATTGGCCGATTATGCTTATGGCATTAGATATTCCATTGCCGAAAAAAGTTTTCGCGCATGGTTGGATTCTAATGAAGGACGGTAAGATGTCAAAATCAAAAGGAAATGTAGTGAATCCGATTGATTTAACCAACCGTTATGGTTTAGATGCCTTACGTTATTATTTGTTAAGAGAAGTTCCATTTGGTTCTGATGGCGTATTTACACCTGAAGGATTTGTCGAAAGAACTAACTATGACCTAGCTAATGACTTAGGTAACTTATTAAATCGTACAGTAGCGATGATCGAAAAATATTTTGATGGTACTGTTCCAGCATTTAAAGCTTCAGAAGATGAATTCGACAAACAAATCGAGCAATTAGGAAAAGAAACCGTTTCTAAAGTGGAAGAAGCTTTAGATCAAATGGGATTCTCAGTAGCATTAACGACAATATGGCAATATATTAGCAGAACAAATAAATATATTGATGAAACAAAACCATGGGTATTAGCTAAGGATGAAGCACAGAAGGAACGCCTAGGTAACGTAATGGCCCACTTAGTTGATGCATTAAGAAGAACTGCAATTTTATTAAGACCATTCTTAACCCAGACACCTGATAAGATCTTCAACCAAATCGGTGTAGTGGATGAGCAGTATAAAGTATGGGAAAGTTTAAATCAGTTTGGGGCAGGATTTGAAGATTCAAAAGTAACAAAACAGGATCCTATTTTCCCAAGGTTAGATGTAGAGGAAGAAGTAAAGAACATTAAAGAAATGATGAAAAAGCCTGCTCCAAAAACAGAAGAAAAAGAAAATGAGCAGAGTGATGAAATAACATTTGATGATTTTATGAGGTTAGATCTTCGTGTAGCTGAGGTAATCAGAGCAGAGAAAATGAAGAATGCTGACAAGTTACTAAGAATCCAATTGGATTTGGGTACAGAAAAACGACAAGTTGTGTCAGGGATCGCAAATTACTATCAACCTGAAGAATTAACAGGTAAGAAAGTGATTTGTGTAACCAACTTAAAACCAGTCAAGCTCCGCGGAGAACTTTCTCAAGGGATGATCTTATCTGGTGAAGATGAAACAGGCAAGCTCTCTTTAGCAACAGTGGAACAAGACTTACCAAACGGCTCTAAAGTGAAGTAAATAAATAAGAAACGCTTATCGATCTAACAAGGTCATAAGCGTTTTGCTTTTTTAAAAGAATGTTGTTATGTAACAATTTATATAAACTCCGTCGTATGCATAAATCATTGAGGTTATCAATATAACGCCGTTCCGGCAGAATACTTCGCTTTCCGCGGGCACGGCCTCAGCCTCCACTATGTTCTACTTTCTGGTTAATGATTCTTTTAGACTCCATTATGCAACTTTTTAGTAGACATCTTGAAGCATAAAAACATTGTTTGAATGAAATGTGGAGCGTGTAATTACACTATTAGATAAATACTTGTTTCATTATATTGAAGCAGTTACTAGCGGATCGAGTGAAATTGGCGACACTCCTCGGAAATGAAGACCGCATTTCCTTCGTGCGATGTAGATTCTCTGAAGCCTTCCTTATCCTGCGGGAACAGCACGAGCTGAAGATCCACTCAGAAGCGAACTTTCTTCTGAGTTAGCTGAGGCCGTGCCCGCGGAAAGGGAGCCAATTTCACTCGAGGAGCGGGTGGTTTAGTTACGACGTTTATCAACTGAGATGTTTAAGGGATAATAAATAAAGATTCAATAATGAATAGTTGGAGGGTTACTTTATGCTTTTTGATACACATGTACACTTAAATGTAAGCCAATTCGATGAAGACCGTGATGAAGTCATTGCGCGTGCAGAAGAAGCAGGCGTTAAATTTATGGTTGTCGTAGGATTTGATCATGAAACAATTCCAAAGGCAATTAAACTTGCAGAAGAAAATGAGAACTTTTACGCAGCTGTTGGCTGGCATCCTGTTGATGCAATTGATATGACCGAAAAAGAACTAGCATGGATAGAGGAATTAGCCGCACATCCAAAGGTTGTTGCTATTGGTGAGATGGGTTTAGATTATCACTGGGATAAGTCACCGAAAGATGTACAAAAGGAAGTGTTTCGTAAGCAAATCGAATTAGCTAAAAAAGTTAAATTACCTATCATTATTCATAATCGGGAAGCAACAGAAGATATTATTCAAATATTAAAAGAAGAAAAAGCGGAAGAGGTTGGAGGCATTATGCACTGCTACAATGACTCGGATGCTTATGTACAAGATTGTCTCGATATGAATTTTTATATATCGCTTGGCGGACCTGTAACCTTTAAGAATGCGAAACTGCCAAAAGATGTTGCGAAAGTTGTTCCATTAGATCGATTATTAATCGAAACAGACTGTCCTTTTCTTGCACCTCATCCAAACCGTGGGAAAAGAAATGAACCGGCATATGTCTCTCTAGTTGCAGAAAAAATTGCAGAATTAAAGGAAATTAGTTATGAGGAAGTATGTAATGCGACTACAGAAAATGCCATGCGTTTATTTAACATTACCCCGCATAAATGACGATACATTTTATCTTAGAAAGTATGTAATGTAATTTTAATATAATTGAAATAATAAGCATAAAATTACAGGTTAAGCATTGGTGTAACAAGCTTTTTAGGGGTAGTTTATGTATTGAACTTCATTTGACAGGTGAAAATGGTGTTTATATAATACAACGGCGGGTATAAAGGAGGAAAACAAGCATGAAACGTTTTTCAAAGCTGTTGCCGGCACTACAGAAAAAGTTGGTTATACCTATTGTTTCCGTAGTGGCTTTACTAGCATTTGTCGGACTATTAACCTATCAAGTTACGAAAGCAGAAGTGACAGTTAATGATGATGGGGAAGTTACAACTGTTCGCACACATGCAGACACCGTAGATGCATTATTACAAGAGCTAAACATCGAAGTGGAAGATCATGATTATCTTTCACATGCCAAAGACGACCTAATACAATCAGAAATGAAAATAAATTACGAAAAGGCAAAGCAGGTAATAGTAACAGTGGATGGAGTGAACGAACCGTACTACACCACAGCAGATACTGTTGGCGAGTTCTTAGTAGAAAAAGAGTTAGAAACAAGTCAATATGATCAATTGTCTGCAGCGGAAGAGGATGCGATAGAAGACGGTCTATCCATTACGATTAACAAAGCATACCAAGTGACCATTCTAGATGCCGGTGAAGAAAGTAAAGTTTGGACTACAGGAGGCACTGTAGGTGATCTATTAGCTAAAAATGACATAAAGCTGGAAGAATTAGATCGCTTAGAGCCTGAAAAATCCAAAAGACTTTCTAAAGAATCAACAATTGAAATTACGCGTGTTGAAAAAGTCACCGATGTTGTAGAAGAAACAATTGACTATTCTGTTGTTAAAAAGAATGATCAATCACTTGATAAAGGCAAAGAAAAAGTAGTAGCTGCTGGTCAAGAAGGTATGGTTGAAAAGCACTACGAAGTAATTATAGAAAACGGTGAAGAAGTATCACGCGAACTAGTAAAAGAAGAAGTTGTCAAAGAAAGTGAACAACGTGTTGTTGCAGTTGGCACAAAAGCCGCTCCAAAGCCTACACCACAAGTAACAGTTTCCCGTAGTGGCGATGGCGAAGCAGTGAAAACACTAACTATGCATGCGACTGCATATAACTGGGACTGTGCTAGTTGTAGCGGAAGAGGTTTTACAGCAACAGGATATAACCTAAAAGCAAACCCGAATGAAAAAGTAGTTGCTGTTGACCCTAACGTAATCCCACTTGGAACAAGAGTATGGGTGGAAGGCTATGGATATGCTATAGCAAGAGATACAGGTGGTGCCATTAAAGGTAATCGAATTGATATTCACTTACCAACGTTGGCACAAGCATCAAGCTATGGTAGAAAAACAGTAAAAGTTAAGATACTTGATTAATACAAAGCTCTTACCAATGGTAAGGGCTTCTTTATATGTATAGATATTTATATGAAAACAGTCCATAATGTGTGTATGTTTGACTGAATAAATTCTGATATTATAAGTATTACATGCGATCATGGGTAGATAATGAGAGAAAATTTGGAGGATAACAGATTGTTCATAAAAGAAGTAATTGTGGTAGAAGGTAAAGATGATTCATCAAAAATAAAGCAAGCTGTACAAGCAGATACAATTGAAACGAATGGTTCTGCTATAAATGATGATATTATTAATCAAATCAAGCATGCTAAAGACGTAAGGGGTATTATTATTTTTACGGATCCAGATTATCCTGGAGAACGGATAAGACATATCGTCTCCAATGCTGTGCCTGGTTGCAAGCATGCGTTTTTAACGAAAGCAGAAGCAAGAGCAAAGCACGATAAGGGGATCGGTATTGAGCATGCTTCTTTAGAAGCTATCCAACAAGCACTAGCAAATGTATATGAAGTTAGTGATGGTTTTAATAGTTATATCACAAAAGAAGACTTACTTGCTTTTGGCTTATTAGGAGGACCACATGCCAAGGAACGAAGAAGCAAACTAGGATTGGAATTACGAATAGGTTATACAAACGGTAAACAACTACTTAAAAGGTTAAATATGTTTCATATTTCAAAAGATCTATTTGTAGATACGATGGAGCGTATAATACGGGGGGAAAACGATGAGTAACCAAAAGGCTATAGCAACTCCAAAAAGAACAAAGGAAATTTTAAATAAATATGGTTTTTCCTTTAAAAAAAGTTTAGGTCAGAACTTCTTAATTGATGTGAACATTTTAGAGAAGATCATGGATGTTGCTGGTGTAACGAAAGAAGTAGGTGCAATTGAAATTGGACCGGGAATGGGTGCATTAACAGAACAACTGGCAATTCACGCTAACAGGGTGGTTGCATTTGAGATAGACCAAAGATTAATTCCAATATTGAAAGAGACATTGCAAACATATGACAATATTGAAATAGTTAACCAAGACATATTAAAAGCAGATATCAAGCATGTTATGGACACTTACTTCCAAGAACAAAAAGAAGTAAAAATTGTTGCTAATTTGCCGTATTATATTACGACTCCTATATTAATGAAGCTGCTTATGGATCGATTACCAGTATCGAGTATTACGGTTATGATCCAAAAAGAGGTAGCGGATCGAATGGCTGCAAAACCTAATACAAAGAGTTATGGGTCTTTATCTATTGCCGTTCAATATTATACAGAAGCTCGTGTAGCAATGAATGTGCCTAAGACAGTATTTATGCCACAACCAAATGTAGATTCTTCTGTATTACAATTGGATATTAGAGATAAGCCACCTGTAGAAGTAGAAGATGAATCTTTTTTCTTCGATTTAGTACAGGCATGTTTTGGTCAAAGAAGGAAGACATTACGAAATAATTTAGCTAGGCACTTCTCAACATGGACAAAAGAGCAAGTGGAGGAGCAATTAAACAAAGCAGGTATTGATGGTACAAGAAGAGGAGAATCCCTAAATATGGAGGAGTTTGCAGACCTGGCTAATTCATTTTATTCTGCGCATTAAGGAACAAGTTTCATTTCTCATCATAGGCTATTTTATAACGATAATCATGAAAGATTCTAATACAATGAATGGGTCTATGTGTGAGGTGAGAAAATGAATGTTTCAAAGGGAGAATTAGTGACTCGCTCTTCTTATAATCATGATATATTATTTCGTGTAATTAATATTCAAGATGATACTGTATTATTGCATGGAGAGGACATCCGTTTAGAAGCGGATGCAACGATCGACGATTTAGTAAAAGTACCAGAAAGAGACTTAGAGAATAGACGTAAAAAGTTAAAGGAGAAAGAGGATTATTCATTCCGGTTATTTCGTCAAGATTATCAATTGATGAAAGAACGAAGAGAGTATGAATCAACTTCTGGTTATCAGCAGCCATCTAATTATTTTCAAATTCCTGCACGTGTACTTCATTTAGATGGGGATCGTTTATACTTGAAAAAGTGTATCGACCTATATCAACGAATTGGTTTACAGGTACATGGTGTGCATCTGAATGAAAAAGAAATGGCTACTGAGATAGAGTCATTAGTTAGAAAAATACAACCTGACATTATTGTTATCACAGGTCATGATGCATTTTCTAGAACAAAAGGTGATAAGAGTGATATTCGTGCCTATCGCCATTCTAAATATTTCGTAGAAACAGTGAGAGAAGCAAGAAAGGTAGTTCCAAATCTGGATCAATTAGTTATCTTCGCTGGCGCTTGCCAATCCCATTTTGAGTCACTCATACGGGCAGGTGCAAATTTTGCAAGCTCTCCATCTCGAATTAATATACACGCTTTAGACCCTGTTTATATCGCCGCTAAGATCGCTTACACACCATTTATGGATAAAGTGGGTGTATATGATGCACTAAGAAATACGCTGACAGGAGATAAGGGTCTTGGAGGTGTAGAGACAAAGGGTTTATTGCGAACAGGTATGCCCTATATAGAATAGTAAAATAGACGAGAGAATCCGTACAATCAATGTGAGGTTGAAGTACGGGTTTTTTTATTTTCCAATAAGTAGGAAATAATTGTTTGCTAAATTGTACATAAAATTATTAAGATTTGAGAAAATAAGGATTAATGATTAACATTTGATGTTATCTGTTGACATTAAAATTGCTATACTGTTATAATATTATATTTTGTTGACTATGATACAAGCATATGGTATAGTGAATATAGTGAGGTGGAGTGTATTGGCAAAAACATTAGTTGAAATCAAACAAGGTCTTGATGGTCAGATTGGCAAACGCCTAAAGCTAAGAGCCAATGGTGGAAGAAGAAAGACAGTTGAGCGTTATGGAACGTTAGCAGAAACGTATCCTTCTGTATTCATTGTTGAGTTAGACCAACAAGAAAATGCTTTTGAACGAGTTTCATATAGCTATGCGGATGTTTTGACAGAAACAGTGGAATTAAACTTCATTGAAGATATGAGCACAGTAGTTCTTGGGGAGCAGTAAACTTTGTTTGCTGCTTTTTTATTTTGCGTTAAAATACAATGATATCCATTCATTCTAAATATTTACTTACTTTCTAGATGTTATTTAGAGTAAAAGGGAAAGATGCCACAAATGATAAAAATGTCGTAAGAGGCTAAAATTCTGAAGGGAGCTGTTTGCTTCATGGGTAGGCGTCGAGGGATTATGTCACACCAATTGAAAGAAGAAATAGCGAAAGAGTTAGGGTTTTACGACACGGTTCAACATGAAGGCTGGGGTGGAATTAGAGCACGCGATGCTGGGAATATGGTTAAGCGTGCGGTTCAAATGGCCGAAGAACAAATGAGAGCAGACAAATCCTAATTAGGGTTTGTCTTTTTTTTTACATGTTAGGAAAGTATAGAATAAAGGATAAGTGGAACCTAGGTAGTATATTAAATGCATTTTACATCCTTATAAAAACTAAAGGAATAAAGAGAGCAGGTAATTCAAATTGTGAAAGAACGATGACTGTGGTTGCGCTTTTATTTTTTTATGATAGTCTAACAAATAAAGCATAACATTAGAGTAGGTGAACATATCATGTACGTACTAGAAAAAGCACCAGCGAAAATAAATTTATCTTTAGACGTTTTATACAAGCGGCCTGATCATTACCATGAGATAGAAATGGTAATGACTACCGTTGATTTAGCTGACCGAATAGAGCTCATTGCAATAGATCAGAATACAATCAAAATTGAGTCGGAAAATCGTTTTGTACCAAATGATGATAGAAATCTTGCGTATCGAGCTGCGAAGTTGATCAAAGATACATATGGAATTAAACAAGGAGTTATCATCAAAATTGAAAAGGTAATCCCTGTAGCGGCTGGACTAGCTGGTGGTAGTAGTGATGCGGCTGCTACTTTAAGAGGACTCAATAAACTCTGGTCATTAGGTATATCCATTGAAGAATTGGCAACACTTGGTGCTAAGATAGGCTCTGATGTTTCCTTTTGTGTTTATAATAGTACTGCAGTTGCGAGAGGCAGAGGAGAGAATATAACGGAATTACCTGCACCCCCTTCGTGTTGGGTCGTGCTGGCAAAGCCGCGAATCGGTGTATCTACGCAAAGCGTGTACCAACATTTGAAATTAGATAAAGTAAAGCATCCGGATACAGAGGGTATGATTGCTGCTGTTAAAGCAGGTGATTTTGATGAAATGTGCAAAAATATTGGCAATGTTTTAGAGGATGTTACGCTTCCGAAATATCCAGAAGTTAGACAAATAAAAAAGCTAATGGAGTTATCCGGGGCAGATGCAGTATTAATGAGTGGAAGTGGCCCAACTGTATTCTCATTAGTAAAACAGGAAAGCCGTGCATGTCGCATTTATAATAGCTTACGAGGATTTTGTGAAGAAGTGTATGTTGTTAGGATGTTAGGATATCACCAAACACTTGAATAAACACGTATAAAATGGTATATTTAATGAAAAATATTCGGTTTTTGGGGTGTAGGAATGAAAAGAAGTGAACGATTAGTAGCAATGACAAATTATTTAGTGGAACACCCGATGGAATTAGTCTCTTTACCATTTTTCTCTAACAAATACGATGCGGCTAAATCATCTGTAAGTGAAGATTTAGCAATTGTAAATAAAATGTTCAAACAAGAGGGTATAGGGTATTTAGAGTCCATTTCAGGTGCTGCAGGTGGAGTGAAATATATTCCACAATACTCTAGAAAGAATAGCGAGTCGTTTATTAGTGAGTTATGTGAACGATTAGAAGATCCAAGTAGGTTATTGCCTGGTGGCTATTTATTTATGAGTGATATTCTAGGTGATCCAAGTATTGTTAGGGATATTGGACGTATTTTTGCTGCAGAGTTTTCGGGTGTAGAAATTGATGTAGTGGTTACTGTAGCTACCAAAGGTATTCCACTAGCTTATGCAGTTGCTTCTTTCCTTCACGTACCTGTTGTCATTGTTCGAAGGGATCCTAAAGTAACAGAAGGATCGACAGTAAGTATTAATTACGTCTCAGGTTCATCTAGAAAGATTCAAACAATGGTATTATCAAAACGAAGCTTACAAGAAGGCGCGAAGGTATGTATTATTGATGACTTCATGAAAGCCGGTGGTACCATTAATGGTATGAAAAATTTATTAGAAGAATTTAATGCTAAAGTTACTGCAATTGGTGTATTAGCAGAAGCTGAGGATGAGTACGAGGATCGAGTGGTGGATGAGTACACATCTCTCGTACAAATTACAAATGTCGATAATCGGAATAATCATATAGAAGTTCGCAAAGGTAATTTTATAAATAAATAAATAATTTTAGCTCAAAAAGCCCTAAATATCTCATTTTTTATAATTTTTCAACTGATATACTCAAAATTTTTAATTTTTTTTTAAAAATAGGCAGGAATTCTCATTATTTTGTTGAATTTATGGTAATAAGTTCTAAATGGGAAAAGGTGGTGAGCATAATGGAAGTAACAGATGTAAGATTACGCCGCGTTAATACCGAGGGCAGAATGAGAGCAATTGCTTCTATTACGTTAGATCAGGAGTTTGTTGTCCATGATATACGTGTAATTGATGGCAATAATGGTTTGTTTGTCGCTATGCCTTCAAAAAGGACCCCAGATGGGGAATTTAGAGACATTGCACATCCGATCAATTCTGGCACTCGTTCAAAAATTCAGGACGCTGTGTTAGAAGAGTATCATCGTGCAGGCGAAATGGAAGTAGAATATGAAGAAGCAGGTGCTTCGTAATTCAGAGCAATGTTATAACAGCAGGGGTCTAATCTTCCATGGTTAGGCTTCTTTTTTATGTACTAAACAAATAAAGGTAATATAGTTATTATTTCCCAAAACAAACTGTAATGAAACCTTAAATAGATAATTATTTAGTTAACTTTATCTTTGTTCCGAGCTCTTTGTTGAAATACGCTTGTGTTTAGGATATATTCGTACATGGATAAATATAAAATTAACACTACATAATTCAAACTTTTGGTCCTTATGGATAGAGGACCAAGTTATGTATATGAAATGATTTAAATAAAAAATTACAAGATGCTATTATAGGCTAAGATAGTATTATACACAAATTCCATGCTTTAAAGCTTTTATATTTGAACGGAGGTTACTTATGGATAACAGATATGCGGTTGTACTTGCTGCTGGGCAAGGGACTAGAATGAAATCAAAATTATATAAAGTACTTCATCCCGTGATGGGCCGTCCAATGGTGCAACATGTGGTGGATCAATTAAAAGAATTGCAATTTAAAAATATTGTTACCGTTGTTGGCTTTGGAGCAGAAAAAGTCCAAGAACAGTTGGGAACTGATTCTGAATATGTCATTCAAAAAGAGCAGTTAGGTACGGGGCATGCCGTTATGCAAGCGGAAGATATTTTAAAGGATAAACATGGGACGACTATTGTGGTTTGTGGAGACACGCCATTACTAAAGAGTGCTACTTTAATAGAATTGCTTCATCATCATGAGAAAGAAAAAGCAAAAGTTACTGTATTAACTGCTCATGCACCTGATCCATCTGGTTACGGAAGAGTACTTCGAAATAATGAGGGAAATGTAGAACGTATTGTAGAGCACAAAGATGCATCAGATGCAGAACTTGCCGTGAAAGAAATAAATACAGGAACATACTGTTTTGACAACGAGCTATTATTTCAGTCACTTAAAGAAGTCTCAAATGATAATGCACAAGGTGAGTATTACTTGCCAGATGTTATTGAGATTTTGAAAAATGCAAATGAAAAAATTAGCGCTTACCAAACACCAGACTTTGATGAGACGTTAGGAGTTAATGACCGCGTTGCATTAGCTCAAGCGGAAAAACTAATGAAGAAGCGCATCAATGAGAAGCATATGAGAAACGGTGTATCGATTATTGATCCGGATCATACGTATATTGGTCCAGATGTATCGATTGATCAAGATGTTGTGATCCACCCCGGATGTGTGATTACTGGGGAGACAAAAATAGGAACGGACTCCATTATTGGACCACACACGGAAATCAGCAATTGTGAAGTAGGAACAAATACGATGATTCGTCAAAGTGTTGCAAAGGATAGTAAGATTGGTGATCGTGTTCAAATTGGTCCATATGCTCATATTCGTCCGGAAGCTAATATCGGTGATGAAGTGAAGATAGGAAATTTTGTTGAAATTAAAAAAGCTAAATTAGACCAAAATAGTAAAGTATCTCATTTAAGTTACATAGGAGATGCCGAAGTAGGAAAAAGTGTTAATATCGGATGTGGAACAATTACGGTTAATTACGATGGTGAGAAAAAATACTTAACAAAAATAGAAGACGATGCGTTTATTGGATGTAATTCTAATTTAATTGCTCCTGTTACGGTAGGAAAAGGAGCTTATGTAGCAGCTGGTTCAACTATAAATAAGGATGTGCCAAGTGATGCCCTTTCCATTGCAAGAGCTAGACAAGAAAATAAAGAAGATTATGTTAAAAGGATAAAGAATCAAAACAAAAAAGATTAATGGAGGTCATTTCGATGTCTACGGCATATAAAGATTCATCTTTGAAGGTTTTCACATTAAATTCCAATCCCAAACTCGCTGAAGAAATTGCAGAACAAATTGGAACAGAACTAGGGAAGTGTTCCGTTACCTCTTTTAGTGATGGAGAGATCCAAATTAACATCGAAGAGAGTATTAGAGGTTGTGATGTATATGTCGTACAATCGACATCAGCTCCTGTCAATCAACATATGATGGAGCTTCTGATTATGATTGATGCGCTTAAACGAGCTTCAGCTAAATCAATTAATATTGTCATGCCTTACTATGGATATGCTCGCCAGGATAGAAAGGCAAGAGCACGTGAGCCAATTACAGCTAAGCTAGTTTCAGATTTAATACAAGCAGCAGGAGCAACACGTGTTATTTCTTTAGACTTGCATGCTCCACAGATTCAAGGCTTTTTCAATATTCCAGTCGACCAATTAGTAGGCGTACCAATCCTATCTGAATACTGGCGTGAAAAAGGCTTAGAAGATATAGTCGTCGTATCACCAGATCATGGTGGAGTAACAAGAGCACGCCAATTGGCAGATCGCCTAAAAGCTCCAATTGCTATTATTGATAAACGCAGACCTCGCCCGAACGTCTCAGAGGTGATGAACATCGTCGGGAACATTGAAGGAAAGACGGCTATTCTAATTGATGATATTATCGACACCGCAGGAACCATTACGTTAGGTGCTAATGCATTAGTAGAGAATGGTGCGAAGGAAGTATATGCTTGCTGTACGCATCCTGTGCTATCTGGTCCAGCAATTGAAAGAATTCAAAACTCAAAAATAAAAGAACTTGTTGTAACAAATAGTATTCCACTAACAGAAGAGAAGCAAATAGATAAGATTATTCCTCTATCTGTAGCACCATTAATCAGTGAGGCTATTATACGTGTACATGAAATGCAATCGGTAAGTATTTTATTTGACTAATGTTTATGTTTAGACGCTCCATAAATAGGGAAAAATAGTAACTATTACGTTTATATCCTATGGAGGTTGATAAAAGTGGCTATTAAACTTAAAGCCGATGAAAGATCAGACTTAAAGCGTTCTAACACAAAAAAGATTAGACAAGCAGGTAACATACCAGCAGTAGTGTATGGAAATAACAAAAAGGTAAAAACAATATCAGTAAATAGTATTGATTTACTTAAGACGGTTCGCGATGAAGGGAAAAATGCTATTATTTCTTTAGAAGTTGGTGGCGAATCTGTAGATGTCATGCTTCATGAATATCAAACAGAACCTCTAAGAGACGAACTCGTACATGCTGATTTCTATGTTGTAAATATGTCACAAGAGATGGATGTTCAAGTAACGATTCACCTTGATGGCGAGTCGCCTGGTGTAAATGATGGTGGTGTCTTACAACAACCATTACACGAGTTATCTGTTAGAGCTAAGCCTGGTGATATTCCAGAGGAAATCAAAGTGGACATTTCTAAATTAGATGTTGGAGATAGTATTACCGTTTCAGATCTTAAGTCAGGTAGTAAATATGAGATCTTAGAAGATGAAGAAACAACCATTGTTACGATCTTAGCGCCTGATCGCGGTACTACCGAAGATGAAGAAGGCGAAGAAGAGGAACAAGCAGAAGAAGTACAAAAGGAAAATGAAGAAGAGCAAAAAGCAGAGTAATCTATAAACATAAGATGTCGCTAAGAGTTACCTAACTCTAGGTGGCATCTTTTTTTGGGCTCTACACTATATTTTATGACGCAGTATAAATAAACTGGGTCGTAACACTGAGAGATGTTGTGAAAACAATGCAAGCGGCTGTGAGGGACCTTATTTTTCTGTTTTAGGCCAATTTTGAACCTGAGCGGCTATACAGTACGTTATTTTAGAAAATGCCAACGAAACCATTGAAATCAGGGTAAATAAGGGCTGTGGTAGCCGTTAAAACCATATATTCTAAGATTTCACGCAAATAAGGGCTCTCATAGCCGCCAGAATCATTAAGTAAGTTAAATCCTTTAGCAGTTACAACATTTTCCGTCTGCTAGTTTCCTGCAAAAAAGCCATACTAACTCAGATAAATTCTGTGTACTTTATTTTTGGTTAGGAACTAAGGTACAATAACAGGTAAGTATATATGTAAAGGAAGTCGGAAAAATATGAAGTGTATTGTAGGGTTAGGTAACCCAGGTAGAAAGTATGCGAAAACAAGACATAATATTGGATTTATGGTTATTGATGAAATGGCAAAGCGATATAAATGGAAATTGAATAAGAAAAAATTTAATGGCATTTATGCAATAGAAGCGATCGGTACAGAGAAAGTGTTATTATTAGAGCCACAAACCTTTATGAATTTATCAGGGGAATCATTACAACCTCTAATTGATTTTTATGATATTGCGATAGAAGATATTGTCGTTATTTATGATGATTTAGACTTGCCTCCTGGTAAAATACGCTTAAGGCAAAAAGGTGGACATGGTGGCCATAATGGAATTAGGTCAATCATTGATCAATTAGGTACAAAAGAATTTAAACGAATCCGAGTTGGTATCGGACGTCCACAAGCACCTATATCGGTTACGGATTATGTATTAGGAAAGTTTAGTGATGAAGATACGGAAGAGATAGAAAACAGTATCGATCGGTCTATTAAGGCTTGTGAGGCATGGATGAATAAGCCTTTCCAAGAAGTAATGAATGAATATAACCAGTAAACATATACTAGTTTAAACGATATTATTATGAATGCCTTTACATAGGTCAGTTGCAAGTGAATAGCGTATAAAAAATTTCCTTTCGGTACAAACTAATAGAAAGATTTGTCCATAGGAGGTTTTTTAGGGTGGCAATTGTTTATAAATGCAGTCATTGTGATAATCTAGTAGGCCAATTAGATCATCATACGGTTGATACACAGGCTTTAGGGTGGAATAATCTGTCGAGTGAGGATAGAAAACAAATGATCCAATATCAAAACAATGGTGATATACAGATAAAGACTATTTGTGAAGATTGCCAAGAATCATTAGACCGAAATCCACATTATCACGAGTTAGATTTCTTTATACAGTAATAGTAGGAAATCACAAAAAAGCTTTGGTCATGTAACCAAAGCGTTTTTGTACGTTATATGTTATAAATTAGGCAATAGATAGGATTAGAAACATCGATATTTTTGGAAGATGAGGTCGAGTTTCTTACTATAGGGGGAGGCACTATGCAAGGGATTAAAGAATTTTTAAAAGCTCAAGATGATATTTACTCCGTCATTAGTGGTGTATCATCCGGATTGAATGAGCAACTTGTAGCCGGTTTATCAGGTTCAGCTAGAAGCATACTTGCATCATTAATTAATGAGTCGACCAAGAAACCAGTTCTGTTGGTTACGCATCAGTTAATGCAGGCCCAACAATTATATGAAGATTTAGTTGAGGTATCAGACGAAGGAAACGTACACTTATATCCAGTGAATGAGCTTGTTGCCTCTGAAATAGCAATTGCAAGTCCAGAATTAAGAAGTCAGAGAATTGATGCATTAACCAAATGGTTAGATCAAAAGTCAGGTATTTTAGTAGCGCCTGTTGCTGCATTAAAACGGATGTTACCTCCTGCTACCTACTGGAAAATGTATCAGCTAGAATTTAAGATTGGTGAAGAGATTCCGATAGAAAAATATTTATCCTCTTTCATAGATATGGGATATGAAAGAGTGGAAATGACAGCCAGCCCAGGCGAGTTTTCTGTTCGTGGTGGGATTATTGACGTCTATCCAATTACAGAAGACTATCCAATTCGAATCGAACTATTTGATAATGAAATTGATTCTATTCGATATTATGATTCGGAGACACAACGATCACTAGAAAAAGTAAATCAGGTCACGATAGACCCCGCAACAGAGTTGCTTTTAACACAAAGTGATATGCTTCGAGGAGCTCAAAGATTAGAGAATGAGTTAGCGGCATCGTTAAAAAAACTGAAGAAGCAATCAGATAAAGAAACGCTTGCAGAAGTAGTTGGTCATGATCTAGAGCGATTAAAGCAACAAGAGCGGTTCCAGGAAATGTACAAGTATGGGTTTTACTTCTACGAACAGCCTGCTAGTTTATTAGACTATCTTCCGGATGATGGTTTAATCATATTGGATGAAATGAGTAGAATTCAAGAAACAGCTATGCGGTTAGATGAAGAAGAAGCTGAATGGTATAGCAGTGTTTTAGCGGCCAATCATATGGTAAGGGACTTGTCTATCTCTTATGATTGGCATGATGTATGGGCAAATATGAAGCAACCGAGGTTATATTTATCGGTTTTTTTACGTCATATTCCGAATACGAACCCACAAAATATCGTCAATATGTCATGTAGGTCCATGCAACAATTCCATGGTCAAATGAATCTACTGCAAAATGAAGTCACCAGATGGGGGAAAAGTGACTACTCAGTTATTATTTTTGCCCCGGATCATAAGCGTGCGGACAAAATTCAAGCAGTTTTAGAAGACTATGATATGGAAGCAATCGTAGCAACAAATGATACCCATCTGCCAACGAAAACACCAACCATTGTAGTTGGCAATATAAGTAGCGGTTTTGAATTACCGATGCATAAATTAGCAATCATAACGGAAAATGAACTTTTTAAAAAGAAAACAGCAAGGCCAAAAAGGAAACAAAAGATCTCCAATGCAGAACGAATTAAAAACTATCAGGAACTAAAAGTCGGAGATTACGTCGTTCACGCAAATCATGGTATTGGTAGGTATTTAGGTATTGAAACCTTAGAAGTTAATGGCTTACATAAAGATTTCATGCTACTTAAATATTCTGGTGACGATAAGTTATTTGTTCCAATTGATCAAATTGAATTAGTACAAAAGTATGTTGGGTCTGAAGGGAAAGAGCCAAAGTTATATAAATTGGGCGGAAGTGAATGGAAGAAGGTAAAAAGTAAAGTTCAATCAACTGTTGAAGATATTGCCGATGATTTAATTGAACTTTATGCAGAAAGAGAAGCAACCAAAGGATATGCTTTTTCTGAGGATACGACAATGCAACGTGAATTCGAAGATGCCTTCCCGTACCAAGAAACAGAAGATCAATTAAGATGTATTGAAGAAATTAAGCAAGATATGCAACAAATTCGCCCAATGGATCGATTACTTTGTGGCGATGTTGGGTATGGAAAAACGGAAGTGGCCATTCGTGCTGCTTTCAAAGCAATTGCAGACGGCAAGCAAGTTGCTATATTAGTACCGACAACCATACTTGCACAACAGCACTATGAAACGATAATAGAGAGATTTCATGATTATCCTATTAATGTTGGTTTACTTAGCCGTTTTCGTACGAGAAAACAACAGAATGAGACAATAGCAAACATAGGAAAAGGGTTAATTGATGTAGTGATAGGTACGCATCGTATATTATCGAAGGATGTAAAATTCAAAAATATCGGCTTGCTCATTGTTGATGAAGAACAACGATTTGGTGTAAAACATAAAGAGAAAATCAAGCAATTAAAAACAAATGTAGATGTATTAACCTTAACAGCTACGCCTATTCCAAGAACATTGCATATGTCTATGCTAGGGGTACGAGATCTATCTGTCATTGAAACACCGCCGGAAAATAGATTTCCAATACAAACGTATGTGCTAGAGTACAACCCAGTTTTTCTAAGAGAAGCAATTGAAAGAGAAATGGCTCGTGGTGGACAAGTATTTTTCCTATACAACAGGGTAAACAATATTGAAAGAATGGCCCAAGAAATTTCTGCACTAGTGGATGATGCTCGTGTTGCATTTGCTCATGGACAGATGAATGAATCAGAACTTGAGAATGTTATGTTTTCGTTCTTAGAAGGTGAATTTGATGTTTTAGTAAGTACAACCATTATTGAAACGGGTGTTGACATTCCGAATGTGAATACGCTAATTGTATATGATGCAGACCGGATGGGATTAAGTCAGCTTTATCAATTAAGAGGGCGTGTAGGTAGGTCAAATCGTGTTGCCTACGCATACTTTACTTATCAAAAAGACAAAGTGCTTACGGAAGTAGCAGAAAAACGTCTACAAGCAATCAAAGAGTTCACCGAGTTGGGGTCAGGATTTAAAATAGCGATGAGGGATTTATCCATTCGAGGTGCTGGGAACTTATTAGGTGCCCAACAACATGGGTTTATTGATTCTGTCGGATTTGATATGTACTCTCAAATGTTAACAGATGCGATAAATGCCAGAAAAGAAGGGAAAAATATTGAGGAAATTAAGCCTTTCGAAGTCGAATTGAACCTGGATTTAGATGCATATATACCTGATACGTATATAGAAGATGGAAAGCAGAAAATAGACATGTATAAAAGGTTCCAAGCTATCGATAGCCAAGAGGATATTCATGACTTAAGGGAAGAGATTATTGACAGGTTTGGGGATTATCCAATAGAGGTAGATAATTTATTCCATGTTTCAACTTTAAAGCTTTATGCTAAAAGAGAAAAGGTAGAATCCATTTCTGAGAGAAAACAAAAAATGGAGATACTGGTTGACGATCAGGCAAGTCAACAATTAGATGGCGCAAAGCTATTTGAATTCTCCAATCAATATGGTCGGATGATTCAGCTAGGAACAGAAGGAAAAAAATTGAAGGTTGTATTTAATTGGGATAAAAAAACGTATCCAGAGCGCTATGACCATGCCGAGCAATTCATTCAATCTCTAAAAGATATGAAAAGAGTTTAGGAACTGCAGAAAAAATTATGATTAAATGTATAGATCTTACAGTCTGACCCATACTAATACCCACAACTGGTTATTTCTACTTGTACATAAAACCAGTGGAAGTAACAGCAGAATAATCATCAAAGAAAGAGAGGCTATACAATTTATGAAAGCAACAGGAATAGTACGTCGAATTGATGATTTAGGTAGAGTGGTTATCCCAAAAGAAATTAGAAGAACATTACGAATTCGTGAAGGTGATCCTTTAGAAATATTTGTTGACCGTGAAGGTGAGGTCATTTTGAAAAAATACTCACCTATCAGTGAATTAGGTGATTTTGCGAAGGAATATGCAGATGCATTATTTGATTCACTAGGATCACCAGTGCTAATCTGTGACCGCGATGAATTCATTGCAGTATCTGGCGAGTCCAAAAAAGAGTATTTAGGAAAAAATATTGGTAAGCAGATTGAGAAAGCAATGGAAGATCGCGGCGTAATCACGGAGACGGAAGAGTCAATGATCGAAGTTATTGAAAATAATGAAGAAAAAATAGCATCCTATGCGTTAAGCCCGATTATTGCAAATGGCGATCCAATTGGATGTGTTATGATCATGTCTAAAGAGACAAGTATTGGGACAGTCGAACAGAAATCTGTTGAAACAGCAGCAAGTTTCTTAGCCCGACAAATGGAGTAGTTTTGAAGAAAAGCTGACTAGAAGGCAAAAATCATTCTAGTCAGCTTTTTTAGTGGGTTGAAACCATTGCATAGTATGTATAGAGCGCGACGTAGTTAACTTAGCTATTACGGAAGCTCTGCTTTCTAACGCGTTAAATTAGGATTCACTCTCTGACGCGTTCGAAAGTGTCTCTTTCTAACGCGTTAAATTAGGATTCACTCTCTGACGCGTTCGAATGTCTCTCTTTCTAACGCTTTAAATCAGGGTTCACTCCCTGACGCGTTCGAATGGTGCTCTTTCTAACGCTTTAAATCAGGGTTCACTCTCTGACGCGTTCGAATGATGCTCTTTCTAACGTGTTAATCTAATTTTAACAAACGCGTTTCGAAAATAACTGCGTACTTTATTTCGACTATGTAAGTTGTCACCATTGATGTACGTTTTCCAAAGTATGGTATAATTCAAAAGATAAGAATAAGCAAAGAAAGGCGTTACATCATGGAAAATCAATCTACAAAACAGCTATACAAAGGTGCATTATTATTAACATTAGCTGGCTTATTAAGTAAGATACTTAGTGCAGGTTACCGAATCCCACTCCAAAACATTACAGGGGATCTCGGTTTTTATATTTATCAACAACTTTATCCCATTTTAGGAATAGCTATGATGTTGTCTTTATATGGATTCCCAACAGCGATATCTAAGTTGGTCGCTGAACAGAAGGCAGAGGGGAAAAATCTTTCCTATTCTTCGTTTTATCTACCTATATTTGGTTTATTATATATAGTGTGCGCGATACTGTTTCTATCTTTATACACAGGAAGTAACTTAATCGCATCAATAATGGGCGACAGTTATCTAGCTGAACCACTACGCGTCACTTCCTATATATTTTTAGTTATTCCTTTGACATCATTTTTTAGAGGTGTATTTCAAGGCCATAATGATATGGGGCCAACTGCTGTTTCACAGGTTGTGGAACAGGTGATAAGAGTCAGTATCATTTTAATCGCAGCAGTTTTTTTAGTGGAAAAAGGCAGGAACTTATATGATATCGGATCCATAGCAGCATTAGGATCAATTATTGGTGCAACGATCACTAGTACTGTACTACTATTTTTATGGTTCAAAAAAAAGCCCATTGGAAAAGATACAGCATCTTTTCAATGGAATTTCTTAATCCGAGTCATCTTTGTTTATGGGGTATGTATTAGTATAAATCACATGCTTTTATTGTTCCTACAGTTCTCCGATGCTTTTACATTAGTTCCAAATTTAGTAGAGTACGGGTTAGATATACGGGAAGCAAAAGAGTGGAAAGGTGTATTTGATAGAGGACAACCACTTATTCAAT
This sequence comes from Aquibacillus koreensis, assembly GCF_025154055.1. Taxonomy (GTDB): domain Bacteria; phylum Bacillota; class Bacilli; order Bacillales; family Amphibacillaceae; genus Aquibacillus_C; species Aquibacillus_C koreensis. The sequence goes on along the minus strand of NZ_JAOALK010000005.1, from coordinate 24,416 downwards.
TAGGAGCAGTATTAGGATCATCATTAGCCTTAGCATTAATCCCTTCCATTACAAAGCAGAGACTGGAACAAAATCCGGAACAATTCATTGTACATATCCAGAGTGCTCTTAAGCTAAGTTTTTATTTAGCAACCGCTGCAACAGTTGGTTTAATTGCTATATTTCCACATGTAAATGTACTCTTGTTTCGAAATGACCTAGGAACAATGAGCCTTCGAATTTTATCGGTGGCAATCCTAGTTAGTTCACTTGCGATAACAACCGCGACAATACTTCAAGGAATCGGTTTTATGTATCGGACTGCCTTATTTATAGTATTTGGTTTAGTAATGAAAGCTGTATTAAATGCAGTACTCGTTCCTTCTTATGGAATTGAAGGAAGTGCCATTGCAACAGTTGTAAGTGTCTCAATTGTTATGCTATTAAATTTGTATCAACTAAAGAAAATCATACCGGATTCATCCTTGTTTTATATCCCATGGAAGTCTTTTGGGACAGCTATCATTACCTTAATTATTTTTCTGTTTGTTATGAACCAGTTCGTGTTCAATTGGTTTGACATCGCATCACGCATAGAATATTTGGTTTATGTATTGGTTGTTTCCATATCGGGTGCAGGCATGTATCTTTTTGTTTTAGTGATAAAGAATGGGTTTAATCATGAAGAAATGCAAGCATTACCTTTTGGCGAATTATTAATAGAAGTAATGCAAAGGAGGAATAAAAATTGAATGCAAAAATTGAAGTGATTGGTCTAGGAGCAGGAGATATCAACCAATTACCTTTAGGTATATATCGGAAGTTAATTACATATAAAGGCGATATACACGTTAGGACAATCGACCATCCAGTTATTGAATCTTTAAAGACGGAAGATGTAAGTTTTGTTGCTTACGATACTGTCTATGAAAGCAATGATCAGTTTGGCGATGTATATCAACAGATTGTTCATGAATTAGTTCAACAAGCGAAGGAAACGAAGAATCTTATTTATGCAGTTCCAGGTCACCCTATGCTTGCAGAAAAGACAGTGCAATTATTATTAGATCAACAGGACGTACAGGTAGAAGTAATTGGTGGACAAAGCTATTTAGATAGCTTATTTACATCTCTAAAAATAGATCCAATCGAGGGATTTCAATTTATCGATGGTACCTCTTTCGAAAGAAGTCAGCTTGCATATAAACAACATATGGTTTTTTGTCAGGTATATGATGCCTTCGTAGCATCGGAAGTAAAACTCACTCTATTAGAAGATTTACCTCCTGAATATCCCGTAACTATTGTGGTAGCGGCTGGTAGTGAGCAGGAATTGATACAAACGGTTCCTTTAGTTGAATTAGATCAGTCCATGAAGCTAAGCAATTTAACTAGTGTGTATGTACCACCGGTTACCGATGAGCAATTGAATCATACATTTACCCGTCTTCGAGAAGTAATCGCAACATTACGTGGTCCGAATGGATGCCCGTGGGATCAAAAGCAAACACATGAATCATTGCGAAAATATTTAATCGAGGAAGCATATGAATTTATAGAAGCGGTGAATAATGAAGACGATGAAGGTATTGTTGAAGAAATGGGAGATGTCCTATTACAAGTGATGTTACATAGTCAAATTGGTGAGGACGAAGGATTTTTTACCATAGATGATGTAATAAAAACAATAACAGAAAAAATGATTCGCAGGCATCCGCATGTTTTTGGCAATATAGAAGTAAGTGATGCAGATGAAGTGGTCTCAAATTGGAATCAAATTAAGCAGAAAGAGAAAGGGGATTCACCTTCCTCTCTATTAGATGCTATTCCGGCAGACCTTCCTCAACTACTTTTTGCAGAAGAATTACAAAAAAAAGCAGCTAAGGTTGGCTTTGATTGGGATCAACCTGAACCGATTTGGGAGAAAATTACCGAAGAACTAAATGAAGTCAAAGAAGCAATTATAACTGGTGATGAGAAAGAACTTGAATCTGAATTCGGAGATGTGCTATTTGCCGTAGTAAATTTATTAAGATATTATGATATCAACCCGGAAATAGCAGTAATGCGCACCAATCAAAAATTTAAAACTAGATTTCACTTTATCGAAAATAAAGTGAAAGAACAGGGATTAAGTTTCACGGAACTTACATTAGACGAATTAGATCAATATTGGAATCAAGCAAAACAAATAGAATAGATTAATGTGAGAGAGGGAGTATTTGGATGAGACTAGATAAATTTTTAAAAATATCCAGATTGATAAAAAGACGTACACTTGCAAAAGAGGTTGCGGATCAAGGAAGAATTACGATTAATGGTAACCAAGCTAAAGCTTCGACAAATGTTGCTGTGGGTGACGAGCTCACAATACAATTTGGTCAAAAACTAATTACCATTCAAGTAGAATCACTAAGAGAAACCGTAAGAAAAGACGAAGCAGCAACTTTGTATAGTGTGAAGAAAGAAGAAGCAGTGAAGTAGAATATATATTCAGATTGTGTACACTGTTGCAGTAACTAATTATTCAATTAGAAAGTCAGTAATGGTTCCCGAACTAAAGCCTGAGGACTCGAAAAAGGAATTAAAAGTCAGTAATGGTTCCCGAACTAAAGCCTGAGAACTTGAAAAGGGAATCCAAAGTCGGTTATGATGCCCGAACTAAAGCCTGAGAACCTGAAAAGAGAATTAAAAGTCGGTTAAGATGCCCGACCTAATGTTGGAGGATCTTAAACAGGCATCTAAAGGAGAATTTTACTATTTTCTGGTCGAAGTCACCATAGGAGCGGGTGAAAAAGGTACGTCACAATTCTATCGATTACGTAAAATCAAAAAAATTTTTACGCTTAATGGAGACACTTTTCATAACTATTTGTTCTAAACTTGTCCCTCCCCACATAAATTGGTAACGATAAAGGGAGGGCTGGATAATGAATTATTATGAGAGAAACCCCGCTGCTAGTCCGCAGGTGGACCACAATATAAGAATGAACAATAGACGGAACTTAGAGATCACTGGAGTGAAAGAAGTAGATAGCTTTGATAATGAAGAATTTCTTTTAAAGACAGAAATGGGCTACTTAATTATTCGTGGTGAAAACCTACAAATGAAAAACCTTGATGTTGAACAAGGGAATGTTGCGATCAAAGGGAAAATTTATGAGCTTTCTTATTTGGATGAAGAACATGGGGAGAAAGCTAAAGGTTTCTTTAGCAAGCTATTCAAATGACGTTGACAACCCAATTCCTTACGATTATAACGATGATTGTAGGAGGGGTTTATTTAGGTGCTGCCATACAAACCTTTCGTAGGTTTGAAAAAACTTGGAAGAAGAGCCCAATCTTCTCTTACATGATTGAAATTAGCTTCTGGTTATTGCAAACCTTGATCCTCTTTTATGCTTTATACTTAGTGAATAAAGGTGAATTAAGGCTATATATTCTACTTGCATTAATCTGTGGCTTTGCGTTGTACAAAAGTTTGCTAGAAAGCTTGTATAAGAGATTGCTAGAGCAAATGATTAGGACAAGTGTTGCCATCTATAATTTTATGTATCGCCTTGTACAAGCTGTCATTATTCGTCCAATAAAAGGTCTTATTTCTATTCTGATTGCATTGATCATCTGGATATGGGGAATCATTCTGTGGATATTAATTTTACTATTAAAGATTGTCTACTATCCTTTATCGTTAATTGGTAAGGTAGTATGGCGTTTAACCCCTCAAAATGTAAAAAAATTCTTTGCTAATTTAGCAGGAATTTATAGTAAAATAAAGAATACTATAAGCAAATGGTGGAAATTTATTCGTAGCAAAAGGGGGTAGTCGGTCGGTGACACGCAAGGAAAGAAAAATCGCAAAAATAGACTCAACTTATATGAAGCAATATGATGCGTATGTGGAAAGACAAGTGAAAAAAAAGAAGCGTTTATACCGGCGCCTTGCACTGTTTACTATTGTTGTAATCATTGCTTTAGGTAGCATGATTACTTACCATATGAATCAAAGAGACCTCTATACAGAAAAGAAAGAAGCGCATGAGCAACTAGAACAACAACTGGCTTCCCTTAAAGATGAGGAAAAAGAACTTGAGCAGGAAATTGAACTATTAAATGATGAAGATTACGTACTTCAAATTGCTAAAACAAACTATTTCTTTTCAGAAGAAGGAGAAATAATTTTTAAAATTCCTGAAGAAAAGGCGTCATATTGACACGCTTTTTAATACTTATATATACTATATAAGTAAGAAATTTTTTTTCAAAATCTTAAGGAGGAGCATTTTTTTTATGTCAATCGAAGTAGGCAGCAAGTTACAAGGTAAGGTAACAGGGATCACTAAATTTGGAGCATTTGTTGAATTGCCAGGAGGTTCAACAGGATTAGTTCATATTAGTGAAGTTGCTGATAACTATGTCAAAGATATTAATGAATATTTAACTGTTGGTGACCAGGTAACGGTTAAAGTAATTAATGTTGAAAAAGATGGTAAGATAGGATTATCGATTAAGAAAGCAAAAGATAATCCAAAACCTAGTTCAAATCGCCGAAAAAGTAATACACATTCAAAAGGTAACCAAGACCGTACAGAGACATTTGAAGCGAAGATGAATCGTTTTTTAAAGGACTCTGAGGACCGTTTAGCAACGTTAAGAAAACATACAGAATCTAAACGTGGAGGTCGAGGTGCTAAAAAAGGATAACTTGCTGTCTATCTAATAGAATTGAATAAGGAATGCCACAATTTTTAAATAAAAAGCTGATACCTCACGAAGGGTATCAGCTTTTCTTTTCTGTCTTAAACGTTACGGTTAAGTAGCGTAGTTGTTATTTCCAACAGTTTTTCTCTATAATCACCTTTTGGCATTTTTTTAATTTGAGCTATTGCTTTATGGGTATATCTTTTAGCTAGATGACGTGCTTTTTCTACACCTTGATAGCGGTTAATCAGGTCCATTAGCTTTTCTAAGTCTTCATCTGTTAATGTATCACCTTTTGATAGTAACGGTTTAAAAGCTTCTTGGTTCTCCTGCATGGCATATATGATAGGCAAATTATAGATTCCTTGGCGAATATCGGCCATTACAGGCTTTCCAAGGGTGTCACTAGTACCCTGATAGTCTAAGATATCATCAATAATTTGAAATGCCATTCCCATATAATGTCCCATATTCCATGCTAGCATTGCTTGTCTGCGTGATGCATCACTTGTGATCGCACCAGAATAGCAGCTTACAGCAAACAGTTGTGCAGTTTTTCCTGACACGCGTGATAAGTAATTTTTAACGGAAACAGTAGATTGGTAGCGAGAATTCAACTGATCTAATTCTCCGCTAAGGATTTTTTCCATTCCGCGTGCATTAAATTCTAGATGAGCTAGTGAATTGGCATGACGGGAAAGGATTGTAAAACAAACACAGAATAGATAGTCCCCGGCATAAATCGCAAATTTATTTCCGTTATTTGTATGAATAGTTTTATTCCCATGGCGAGTTTCTGCTTCATCAATAACATCATCGTGTACGAGTGTGGCCATGTGTAATGTTTCTAAAGCAGCAGCTACTGCAATGGATTTTTCTTTATTATTATTTGGGCCAATTTCAGAACATAATAGGGAATAAGCAGGTCGAAGTAATTTTCCTCCTGAATGAACTAAGTTTCTAATTGTCGTTTCAACAGTTTTATCACGAACACGGATATGTTTTTCAATTAATTCAAGTACTTGTGATAAGTCCGTTTTTAACGCAGGATAGGCATTCCACATTTGATGTACACGCATAACCAAAACCCTCTTTCCATCTATTATTTGTCCTTATTTATATATTCCTTTTCAATTCTCTTAAATCTCTGTAGTAGTGCAGTTTCTCCACATGATTTAATAGATAGTTGGCAAAGATTCCAATTGCGATACCGGACAAGATCCCGATAAATGATAAAACAGGTAGGTAAAGTAGAACCGTCCATGTTTGTGCAATCCAACTAGCGATCATCAATTGACCAACATTATGCAGAATGGCTCCGGCAGTAGATACACCGATTAGGCTTACCCGATTAGGACCTAATTTCTTTACTGCCCACATACCTATAAAGCTTAAAATGGCGCCAGAAGCACTATACATAAAGGATGAAATGGTTCCACCTAAAAGAGTAGATAGAACAATTCTTATCGCAACAACTTTTGCCGCATCTTTCGTAGAAAGGGTGTATAAGGCCATACATGTAATAATGTTTGCTAAGCCTAATTTTGCGCCAGGTGCAATAGCAAAAGGGAAAGGTATAGCCCTTTCTATAAGACTAATAATGACAGCCTGTGAAGCTAGTAAAGCAATATAAACAAGACGCTGGTTTTTTGTCATGGCCATCAACTACCTATCTTTGTAATGTGGTTTCTTTATGAGCTTATGATAATATCATCTGTCTCCCCAGATTCCGTTTGAATTTCAATGACTAGTTTATGCGGCAAACAAACAATCGTTTCACCGGCTTTTGCTATAAAACCTGTTCTTACACAAACTTGATCAGGACATGTAGCTGCTTTAATTCGAATTTGATTGTTCTTAATCTCAATTGTATTTGTATCTCCATCTGATGCTGTAATATCAAAGGTATGTGATTCTGTATTTCCAGTAAGCGTAATTCGTTCTATCTCTTCATTATCAACAGTGATCACTGCTACTAAATTAGCATTTGTTTGATCTACTTTTGTTTGTTGATAGCTAAAAATAGCTAAGGGCAAAAAGGAAAGAAGTACAAGAGCGATGATGATAATAGCGTCCCAGCGCTTAATCATATGAAAGTAAGCATTCATTTCTTTTCTCCCCTTTACTATCTTACATGTTTAAAAAGTATCAAATTTAAGCATCCATTATCATCACTTGACACATGAACTATGGAGTTCTAGATTATAATTTAAAAGAAAATATAGTAGAGGGTGGCAAAAGGTTTTGCTCCTTCTGCCATTCCTCCAATGAATCATTAGCTAGCTTTTCTTCTTTTTGCTGCCTGCTTTGATGATGTGCCATCCTGATAGATAGAACGTTCTTTGCCATACCACCAGTCTCCAACCTTTTGTTGTAAGAAAGGTACTACCCAATAATCTAAACCAACGCTTCTTCCCGAACCGTTCATCAAGGCAATTGATGCAGGTAATGCCCAAAGTTTATCCCAACCAAGCATTGCAGAGAGGGTAAACATAACAAGGAATCCAGCACTTGCTGCACTTGCTAACCATGTGAATAAACCACCTAAGATTGCTAGACCAATACCTAATTCTACGAACACCATAACTTTTTGCATGAATACTGCCATTTCTGGAGTAGGTAAAACGATTTCCATGAACCACTGAAAAATCCCGGGCATTTTACTTAAGACAGGTGTTGCCCATTCTGTTGCTTCAGCAGCTTCACTTGCGCCACTAGTTGTTGTTTGTAACCATTCAAAAGGCATTCTTACAGTTGATCCAACTAACCAAGAATCTTCGCCAAGGCCATTAAATAATTTAGGTATATTACTCCAACTAGATGTTGCTTCATCCCATGTTGATTTACCCCAAATTTTTGTCCCTGCTTCTACTAACCAGAAACCACCAACGAATATACGTAAAGGTAAGCTCCAAAGTATGTTCCCATAACGTGTCGTAAAGTTACGGAAAATATTACGTTTGTCTTTTGTATGGAAAAATTCATGCATTACATATTGGAACATATAATAGCCACTTCTGATACCGAAGAAATAATACAAGTTAACCATGTGTTTCATCAAGATTGCGAACCAGCCACTTAGATGGATCCCACTTAAATCAGCAACCCCGTATCTAGCACCAATTGAAACCATGACTCCGTGATATTTACCTTTGTAAGCTTCTTTATCCCCACCAGATATTTCTGCAATAATACTTTTTGCAGCAGTCATACCAGTCTGTTCAGCAGCTTCAACTATTTGAGGTGTTGGTTTTCCAGGTTCTTCTTCGTAATACGCTAAGTCACCAATTACATACACATCTTTGTGATCTTCTGATTCCATATATTCATTTACTTTTAGGCGCCCGGCACGACCTGCAGACATGCCATAATCTTTTGTATCTGAGTTAGCTTTTACCCCTGCAGTCCAAATTAAAGTATGGGTAGGGATCTCTTCACCAGATTTGAGAATAATAGATCCAGCTTTCACCTCAACGATTGGTGAATTTTTAAGAATCTTAATACCCTTTTTCACCATGTATCTCTCCGCTTTATCTGCATCTTTACGGTTTAACATATTTAATATGGTTGGTGCAGCTTCCACAACGTATAAGGTGATATCTTCTGCATCAAGTTTGTTATCCTTAGCTAAGCGGTTTTTCCACTCTAATAACTCGCCAACCATCTCAATTCCTGTAAATCCTGATCCACATACCGTGAAAGTAAGCATTGCGCGACGTTTTGCTTCATCATGTATTTGTGCTGCACTACGAACTGTTTTTTCAATATGCTCACGTAGTTTAACTGCATCTTCCCATGACCAAAGTGTGAATGCGTGTTCTCCTACACCAGGTGTGCCAAAATCATTTGGTTCGCCACCCATACCTAAAATTAAATAATCGTAGTCGAATTCCCCGTGTTCAGTTGTAACGATCTTCTTGTTGTGGTCTACATGCGTTACATTATCTGTAACTAAATTAACTTTTGTCCGGTTAAACAAGCGACGTAAATCAAACTGAATCGCATCTGGTTCAACACGATGCGCAGCTACTTCATGTAATTCTGTCATCATCGTATGATAAGAATGACGATCAATTAACGTAATGGATACTGACGAGTCCTTCTTGTATTTTTTTGCGAGTTTTTTAGCTGCATGAACCCCAGCATAACCGGCTCCAATAATAACAATGTTTTTATCAGCCATTTTCATTCACTCCCTTTTATTCATCCACCAAATGTGAATGGTTGAGCAATCGACTATATTGTACAGCGATTCACAAACACTGTCTATGCTTACCAGAGATTCTATACAAAAAAATATAGTAAGTGTTCACGATTTAGTAACAAAACCAAATTGTTGAAAATGTTCACCATCTATTCACATATCAGCAATCCTTGCCACTGCTTAGTTTAGTGGGATTTTTTAAACATTTTGATTGTTCAAGTATATATACAGGACTTAAAACGTATAGACAGGAAATTGGTGCAATGATAATATGTGAATATATTCACAATAGATTTATAATGTTTATGATTAATAAATGACTAATAAAAATAACAGAAACCAAGAAACTTAGAAAAATAGTTCATGAAAGGTATGAGGATGATGATAAAACGATGGATTTTATATACGTGTATATTAACCTTAATTATTATGACAGGATGTGGTCAAGCTGCGGAACAGACGACAAAGCTTACGAATAACCCTTATAAAGAGACTGCTTTTTTAATGGGAACGGTTGTAACGATTAAGGTTTATGATGAAGACAAGGAAGATGTGTTGGATCTTGCATTTGACAGAATGCATGCTTTAGCAGACCAGATCACTTCGGAAGAAGAAGCGGCTTCTGAGGTCGATAAAATTAATCAAAATGCTGGTGTAGAACCTGTCTCTGTATCCGAGGATTTATTTACGTTAATTGATAAAGGAAAGACATATAGTGCGAAGGCAGAGGGAACATTTGATATTTCGATTGGTCCGCTTACATCTCTATGGCACATTGGATTTCCAGATGCGCGGAAACCAGAACAAACAGAAATTGATAAAGTATTACCTTTAGTAGACTACAAGAACATCGAATTAAATGAAGAAGAACAATCTGTATTCTTGAAAAGGGAAGGCATGAAATTGGATTTGGGTGCCATTGCGAAAGGATTCATTGCAGATGAGATTGTCCAGGTATTAGAAGAAAATGAAGTAGAAACAGCGATTATTGATTTGGGTGGTAATATCTTCGTGATGGGTGATCATCCTGAAGGTAAAGCTTGGACAGTTGGTATTCAGAACCCGTTCTCTGCTAGAGGTGAAACAGTCGGTACAGTAAAAGTAACGAACAAGTCGATTGTTACTTCTGGTATCTATGAAAGGTATCTCGAGCAGGACGGAGTGAAATATCATCATATACTCAATTCTAAAGACGGATATCCAATTATGAATGATATTGCAGGGATTTCGATTATTAGCGAAAAGTCGATAGATGGTGATGCACTTTCTACCTCTGTTTTTTCGAAAGGTATAAAAGAAGGCATGGCTTATATAGAAGAGTTTGATGGAGTGGAAGCTGTTTTTGTTAGTAATGATAAAGAAGTTTATTTAACTTCAGGTTTAGAACAAGTCTTTACAATAACGAATGATGAATTTGAAATATCATCATTAAAGAAATAAAAGGGGTGATTCGCTATGTCACTAGGTACATTCTTTAAATTGGTTGAAATTCAAACGAAGATTGCCAGTGTGTTCCCATTTCTAATTGGTTTATTATTTGTCATATACAGATATGATCTATTTGACCCAATCAATACAATGATATTCTTTAGTGCAATGCTTCTTTTTGATTTAACAACAACAGCAATTAATAATTATATGGATTATCGAAAAGCGTTGAATGTAGAATACAAGAAAAATAGGAACATTATTGGAGAGAAGGCTATACCTGAGAGAGTTGTCATTATTACAATCCTGAGTTTATTAGTAATTGCGACTAGTTTAGGTTTATGGTTAGTGGTAAGGACAGACTTACTCGTTTTAGTAATAGGAATGGTTTGTTTTGCTATCGGTATTTTTTACACATTCGGTCCTATTCCATTATCACGTATGCCACTTGGTGAAGTATTTTCAGGCGTCACAATGGGATTCGGTATTATCTTTTTAGTGGTGTATGTCAACGCGTATGATCAAGGTATTGCGCAATTTGTCTGGGATGGAGCGTTGATTCAATTTAATGCAAACATTTTATTAATACTGGAAATCATTTTAATATCTTTACCATGTGTTTTTACAATAGCTAACCTAATGCTAGCAAATAATATATGTGACTTGGAAGATGATATTGCAAACCACCGCTACACCTTGCCGTTCTATATTGGTAAAAAATATGCGGTATGGCTATTTGACGGATTATATGTTGCTTCCTTCTTAGCGGTTATTGTGGCTGTAGTATTAAATATACTGCCAACAGTGATGTTACTCATGCTCTTTGTAGGAATTCCTGTCTATCGTCATATCCGATTATTTAACAAAAAACAAGTGAAATCTGAAACGTTTGTCGTTGCGGTAAAGAACCTAGTGTTAGTGAATGGATCGCTAGTAACGATGTTGCTTGTTTCATTATTGTTTATCTAGGGCAAATATTGTTGATTTCTTGTAACGTTGAAAAATCTATAGCGTGCGACTTAATTAACAGTCAGGAACTATCGGTAAAAGCCTTTGTAAGCGGACATTTATTCCCTTATTTTAACTAAAATGATCACTTTGATGCTTCTCGCGGACAAATTTTCCGCTATTCCTTTATTTTGAAGCATTTCTCTTACGTTTTTTATGAAATAACGGAACAAATGTCCACCAACAGGCTAAAATACGTAGAAATTACTAAAATAGCGGAATAAATGTCCGCTCAAATACAGTAATGTCAAAAGCTTGTGGTATTAAGACGGTATTTCTACCATCTATGAAGTTAAGATCTAATAAGGAATAATTGTAAGATAAGGGGGGAGCAGCTAGATGTTACAGCCTATAATAGAAGTAAATAACCTAACATTTCAATATGATCAACGACTAGAAGATAAAGTCCTCTCTGATGTCTCATTCTCGGTTCAAAAGGGTGAATGGTTAGCTATTGTTGGAAGCAATGGGTCTGGAAAGTCCACCTTAGCACAACTACTTGTAGGTCTATATTCTTCACTGTTGGGAAGTATTCACATCAATGGGATTGAACTGAATGAAACATCGAAATGGGAAGTTAGAAAGCAGATCGGTATTGTATTTCAAAATCCAGATAATCAATTTATAGGTTCTACAGTGCAAGATGATGTTGCCTTTGGGTTAGAAAATATAAATATGCCCTATGAGGAAATGCAGGTTAGAGTTGAGAAAGCATTAGAATTAGTAGGGATGACAGACATGCGTTTATACGATCCATCAAGGTTATCTGGAGGACAGAAGCAACGCGTAGCGATTGCAGGAATTCTTGCCTTAAAACCATCTGTAATTGTAATGGATGAGGCCTTTGTTATGTTGGACCCCAAAAGTAGACGAAGTTTATTAAATACACTACATCAGTTAAAAGAAAAAGAGCAATTAACCATTATTTCAATTACGCATGATATGGATGAAGCTGCAACAGCAGATCGAATGTTACTTCTTGAGGCGGGTAAAGTTAAAGAGATTGCCTCCCCTAGACATGTATTCCAACAACATACGAACCTAGAACCACCATTTGCGGAGCGATTAAGAAGAAAACTAAGTAGCAAAGGAGCAAGTGTTCCTTCTACGTACATGACAGAAAAAGAGTTGGTGCAGTGGTTATGGAAATAAAGTTTGACAAAGTTACTGCAGATTATCAGTTAGGCCCTATTCGAAGCCCTAGAGTGCTAGAATCAGTTGATTTATTACTAGAAACAGGATCATTTACAGCGGTGATTGGTCATACAGGTTCTGGAAAGTCGAGCTTATTAAAAGCAATGAACGGGTTACTCCTTCCTAGAGAAGGAAAAATAACAGTTGGAGATTCTGTCATCGAGTCTGAAAAAAGTAAAAAGGCTTTTAAAAAGGTTCGTAAACAAGTAGGTATGGTATTTCAATTTCCAGAATCACAACTGTTTGCTGAAACCATTGAACAGGATATTTGTTTTGGACCGCTTAATTTTGGAGTGCCGTTAAAAGAAGCAAAAGAAATTGCGTTGCATGCGTTAGAACAAGTTGGATTGGATCCTGGTATTAGGTACAAATCACCTTTTTCCTTATCAGGTGGACAAAAGCGTCGGGTTGCAATCGCCGGAATTTTAGCGATGAGACCGGAAGTACTTGTATTAGATGAACCGGGTGCAGGCTTAGATCCTAAAGGTAAATCTGAGATCATGTCGTTAATAACTTCCTGGCACAATGATAACCAATTAACTACTGTGCTAGTAACGCACGATATGGAAGATGTTGCAACATATGCAGAAGACGTTATTGTGATGAATAAAGGAAAAATCGTTGTGCACGATCGTGTCAGAAATTTATTTGCTAATCAAAATGTAGTAGAAAAATGGGGATTAGACGTCCCTGAAGCAAGACGTATGCAATTGATGATTGAACGAGAAACTGGTGTTACCCTTCCCTCTGTATGCTTAACAACAGATGAACTAGCTGATGCATTAATGGAGGTGGGACTTGTATGAATAAATTAATATTAGGTCGTTACTTTCCTGGAGAGTCATGGGTACACCAATTGGATCCGCGGGCGAAGATCGTAGCGGCAGTGTATTTTATATTTGTTCTATTTTTGGCAAATAATTGGCAGACATATGTATTGTTATGGGCCTTCACGTTTATTGCCATGCGATATTCTCAAGTGCCTATTCGCATCTACTTAAGAGGTGTACGCCCGTTACTTTATTTAATTTTATTCACGGTGTTTCTTCAGATATTATTTACTGCTGGTGGAAAGATTTACTTCGAATGGGGACCTATTGTGATATCCGAATATGGATTAATAAATGGTTTTTATATATTTTGTCGATTTGTAATGATCATTTTTGTTTCAACTGTTGTAACACTTACAACAAAACCAATTGATTTAACAGATGGCATAAATGCATTATTAAAACCATTAAGAAAGATGAAGGTTCCGGTAGATGAAATAGCTCTCATGCTTTCCATCTCACTTCGGTTTATACCGAATTTGCTTGATGAAACGCAAAAGGTCATGGATGCCCAACGTGCTAGAGGAACTGAATTTGGAGAAGGCTCTTTATTAAAGCAAATGAAAACGTTGGTTCCTATATTCTTACCGCTTTTTGTTAGCTCGCTTAACCGCGCAGAAGAGATGGCGAATGTAATGGAGGTAAGGGGATATCAATCGGGTGCAACAAGATCATCCTTTCGACAATTGTATTGGAAACATCGAGATTCGGTTTGCCTGTGTGTGATGATTACATTAACGCTCGGGTTATTATGGCTAAGGAATGAAGGGTTGTTTCATTAAAAGATAGGATTCTATAGGTAAAAAAATAACCTACCAATCTTAGAGATTGGTAGGTTATTTTAGATAATAGCGGCAGAGGGGATCGAACCCCCGACCTCACGGGTATGAACCGTACGCTCTCGCCAGCTGAGCTACGCCGCCATGTGCACGAGTCACAAGTGATATAATACAATAGCGAAAAGCATGTGTCAACAATACTATCGATTTTTCTATTAGAAAGGGGAATACGTTTTGAGCGAACTGTTAGATATATTCGATGAACATTTTAATCCTTTAGGGTCAGCTTCTCGTAAAGAAGTGCATCAGAAAGGGTTGTGGCATCAAACGTTTCATTGTTGGGTAGTGATGGAACAAAATAATCAAACTTATTTACTGTTTCAAATAAGGCATCCCAATAAGGATACATTCCCAAGTAAGTTAGATATATCGGCTGCGGGGCATCTGTTATCTGGTGAAACGATTTCAGATGGTGTTCGAGAGGTAAAGGAAGAATTAGGGATTGATGTCACATTAGATGAATTGTTGAAATTTGGTATTGTAAAAGAGAAATTAGTTGGAAAAGATTTTATTGATTGCGAGTATTGCCACCTGTTTATGCATCATACTGACCTTAGCCTATCTCAGTTTTCCATTCAAGAAGAAGAATTAACCGGTCTTGTACTAGTAAAGGTGGATGACTTCGATAATTTAATAAATGACAACGTAGGCTCTATAAAAGCAGAAGGGTATAAAATGGAACATGGGACACAAAGGGACTGCCAGATGGATGTTACAAAACAAGACTTTGTCCCGCATCATCATGACTATTACATAACGGTTTGCCAGGCGGTTAAATCGTAAGAAATCACGCAGATCATCCTGCGTGATTTTTTACTTTAAACTATCTTATTAAGTACGTTGTTTATTGCTAAATTTGTAGAGAGTGTGTAGTACCCGTTTCTAATTTCGTATAAAACGCCATTTAAGCGGACATTTTTTCCTCTATTATAACTAATAACATCATTTTGACTTACCACGCGGACACTTTTTCCTTTATTTGATGATTTTTCCGTGGTTTTACTCAGATATCTGAGAAATAGCGGAAAAAATGTCCGCATTAGGGCTAATATACAGGGGTAATAGAAGAATAACGGAAAAAATGTCCGATCAAATTCGCGTTGCTAACGATTCATGGACTGAATGCGTATGTTACGTCGCATTTTATATCAAGTGTGAACTTTAAAAGGTAATGATCATTAAGAAACAACCTTCCTTATATTACTCCTTTTCTTCAATTCCTCTATTAAAATAGCATATTAAATGACAAGAATATTAATTAAGACGCTTTTTCTGTTGCTAACTTTCGTCAAAAAAAATAGACCGCAAAAATCGCATGCTACATGCTACTATCAATACTTTTCGTACATTTTCGTTTATATCCTCGAATCTACCCATCGACAAGAAAACAGGGCTAAGGATTGCTTATTATGTTGAAAAGAGTGCAGACGTCTAGAAACTAGTCGAACATTTTTGAACGGCACTTCTGATGTTTTGACAAAATAATAAAAAGAAGTGTGTTTAAATGTACGTCAAGAAGGAGTGGTGTAGAATGATGGATTCAGCTGCGGGTAACGAATCCAAACAAGTAGTTGTTACGAATAAAAGTATCGATACATGGAAGCGGAGGATGGGGGAGAAGGCGAAACTATTCTTCCTTGAAAAAGGCTGGTTATTATTTATTGTGGGCTTTTTGTTAGGACGAGCAATTGTATTGTCCTCCTTATCGCCTTTTGCCCTTTCTTTTCTCGCTTCTGTTTGGTTTCTAAGAAAAGACAAGTCTTTTAAACTGATGATGGCGACAGTAGCAGGTGGGCTAACCTTAGGGTGGCAACATGGTGTCTATGTCGGAGTGGCAATGATCGCATTTATTATTTTAGCTTCTTTCTTTAAGCATGTTGAATACCAACAAAAAGTTATACCAATGCTCGTGTTTGGTTCAAGTGTGTTAGCACGTGTATTACATTATCTGCTATTTGAACAGTTAACATCCTATGAATGGATGTTAGCAGGAGTCGAAGCAGTACTAAGTTCTGTTCTAGTATTAATCTTTATGCAGAGTATTCCACTATTATCACCAAAAAGATATAAACCAACATTAAAAAATGAAGAAATTGTATGTTTAATCATCTTAATCGCTTCTGTATTGACAGGAATGATCGGTTGGCAGATACAAGGAGCGTCTATTGAACAGATCGCATCTAGATATCTTGTGTTGTGGCTTTCTTACGTCGGGGGTGCTGCTATTGGTTCGACAGTAGGTGTAGTAGCTGGGTTAATTCTAAGTTTAGCTAATGTTGCTAGTCTCTATCAAATGAGTTTACTAGCTTTTTCTGGTCTATTGGGTGGCTTACTAAAGGATGGAAAAAAGGTAGGCGTCGGGTTAGGTTTGCTTGTAGGTACGATGTTAATTGGCATTTATGGTGAAGGTGTACAAGCATTACTTCCATCGATGATCGAATCTGCAATAGCGATTATTATCTTCTTTTGCACGCCAGAAAGTTGGATTAGAAAAATCTCAAGATATATTCCAGGTACATCTGAGCATTCGAAGGAACAGGAGCAGTATCTACAGAAAGTGCGTGATGTAACAGCGAGTAGAGTAGAACAGTTTTCCAATGTCTTTCATGCACTGTCTAAAAGTTTTACACTTGAGCAAAAAAATGCGTTGGAAGAAGAAAGTAATAAGGAAACGGACTATTTCCTAAGTAATGTTACAGAGAAAACATGCCAGACATGTTTTAAAAAGGAGTATTGCTGGGCACAGCAATTTGATAAAACCTATGATTTGATGACGAATTTGAAAGGTGAATTAGAAGATGGCCAACAACCGAATAAAGTATTGCAAAATAACTTTGAAAACCATTGTGTAAAATCGAAGAAAGTTCTCGATACAATGAGACAAGAATTATCGCATTATGAAGCAAATCAGAAACTAAAAAAACAAGTGAGTGAAAGCAGGCGCTTTGTTGCGGATCAGCTTTTAGGTGTCTCAGAAGTTATGGATAATTTCGCTAAAGAAATCTTAAAGGAAAGAGAGAACCATGAACAACAAGAAGTAGAAATTGTTGCAGCATTAAAGCACATGGGAATCGAAATTGAGAAATTAGATATCTATAGCTTAGAAAAAGGAAATGTTGATATTGAAATGAATCTTTCCTTCTATAACTATCATGGAGAAGGGCAAAAGCTCATTGCACCAATGCTATCCGATATTTTAAAGGAGACGGTAGTCGTTAAAGAAGAAGAAGTTTCTCCAATCCCTAATGGATATTGTTATTTTTCCTTTGGCTCTGCCAAAAAGTATGTCATTGAAACAGGGGTTTCACATGCTGCCAGAGGAGGAGGATTTATTTCAGGAGATAGCTATTCGACCATTGAACTAGGTGCGGGTAAATATGCGATGGCAATTAGTGATGGAATGGGCAATGGAGAACGAGCGCATGAAGAGAGTACGGAAACATTAAGACTGTTACAGCAAATTCTACAATCAGGTATCCAAGAGCAAGTCGCAATAAAATCAATTAACTCGATATTGTCACTACGAACTAGTGATGAGATATTTTCTACTTTAGATTTAGCGATGATCGATCTGCATAATGCAGACGTAAGGTTCTTGAAAATTGGTTCTACACCAAGTTTTATTAAAAGAGGTAATAAAATTCATAAGATAGAGGCTAGTAATCTACCTATTGGAATTATCCAGGAATTTGATGTAGAGGTCGTTAGTGATCAACTTAAGGCCGGGGATTTATTAATCATGATGAGTGATGGTATTTTTGAAGGACCGAAGAATGTGGAGAATGTCGATATGTGGTTGAAAAGAAAGATAAAAGAGATGGAAACAGAAGATCCACAAGAGGTGGCAGATCTCTTATTAGAAGAAGTAGTAAGGACAATGTCAGGTGAAATAGAAGATGACATGACTGTTTTAGTAGCAAAAATAGAGAAAAATAATCCAAAATGGGCGGCAATACCAACCTATCATAGTGAAGCAAATTAACTTATCTATTAAATAGAATTAAAGGTATATCTTACTCCTTTATTGGCGAAAATGGTGATAACAACATCTAAGTTTCAACAATAATAGTTGGAGCTAGGTGCCAATTGGTTCATGGAGGAGGAGTTATACAATATGAAAAAGGGTACGTTAAAACAAATTCTATTGATTACGGACGGTTGTTCAAATAAGGGAGAAGATCCTTCGGCAGTAGCCGCTTTAGCTTCTCAACAAGGAATTACGGTAAATGTAATCGGTATATTGGAAGATGATCAGAGTGAAGATCCTACAGGTTTGCAAGAAGTGGAAGATATCGCTATGTCTGGCGGAGGTGTCAGTCAGATTGTATTTAAGCAAGCATTATCACAGACGGTTCAAACTGTAACAAAACAAGCGATGACACAGACGTTGCAAGGTGTAGTGAACCAAGAATTAAAACAGATTTTAGGTCCTAAGGAAAGTTTAGAGGAACTTCCGCCAGAGCAACGCGGAGAAGTGATGGAAGTGGTAGAGGATCTTGGAGAAACTTGTGATTTGGAAGTACTTGTTTTAGTTGACACAAGTGCTAGTATGCACAATAAATTACCAACTGTTCAAGAATCGTTAATAGATTTATCAGTTAGTATGAATGCGAGAATTGGTCGCAATAGATTTGCTATTTATTCATTCCCAGGGAAAAAGAAAGATATTGATAAAGTGTTTGACTGGTCCCCAAGGCTAGAGTCTATTTCATCCGTATTTCCTAAGTTAACAAGTGGAGGAATTACACCAACTGGTCCAGCCTTAAAAGAAGCGATGTATCAGTTTGGTAAGAAAAGCCTAAAAAGGAGCTTTTTGAGAAGAGATGAATCCAACATCGAAGAAGCAGGGTATTAATGTAAGGCCTGGAGATGTGATTAACGGGAAGTGGCATCATAATCGTTATGTCATTTTAAAGCAATTAGGTCAGGGTGCCATCGGTTCAGTGTATTTATGTGAAAGTAACGGTAAAAAAGCTGCATTAAAAATCAGCGACAAAGGGTCCTCCGTTACAATGGAAGTAAATGTATTAAAGACATTCAAAAAGGTCCAGGGGAATCGCCTTGGACCTTCTTTGTTAGATGTAGATGATTGGATAGACCCTCGCGGTAGGACGTACTCCTTTTATGTAATGGAATACTTAAAAGGTGAGGAATTATCTACTTTTGTGCGTCGCCATGGGCAGGAATGGTTAGGGATTTTAATGCTTCAGTTGCTAGAAGATCTATCGAATCTGCATAAACAAGGATGGGTCTTTGGAGATTTAAAAACAGACAATCTGATTGTTACGCATGCACCACGCCGGTTAAAATGGATTGATGTTGGAGGAACAACACAGATCGGAAGGTCAATTAAGGAATACACAGAGTTTTTTGATCGTGGATACTGGCAAATGGGATCAAGAAAAGCGGAACCTAGTTATGACTTATTCTCCTTGGCGATGGTTATGTTGCATTTTTATCATCCTAAACGGTTTGAAAGAGGATCTTCTCCAGAAAAAACGCTCATGAGAAAGTTGCGAAATACAGCACCATTAAAGCCTTATGAGTCATGTATTTATAAAGCGCTAACCGGAAAGTACATGTCAAGTGATCAGATGAGACAGGACCTTTCTATGATATTAATGCAAAGAAAGGACACAAATACTTCTCAAAATACTGCGAGAAGGCCTAATGTGCAGACATCGAGAACAGTTAGAGGCAATACCCCCAAACCTAACACTAATTCAAAAAAACAACCTAGACAAGAACACCCAACCCTTGAATCATTAGCGATTATTGTCGTTGTGTTCCTATTTTATTTTCTATATTTGATACTAGGATGAGAAAATATGGGCAATAGTGTGTCTATTATTTTCTTTTCCTAGATAAGATGATAGGATATACTTGCTTCTAAATAATGAGAGCCATTGGAGTGGACGCACAGATGATGCAAGAAGAAGTGCATGCATTTATTAAAAAACATCATTTATTTCATAAACAAGCAACAGTGCTGGTGGGTGTGTCAGGTGGACCAGATTCGTTGGCGCTTCTTCACTATTTGTGTTCCATTAGAAAAACGTGGAGTTTTCGATTAATCGCCTTAACAGTAGATCATGGATTAAGAGGGGAAGAGTCGAAACAGGATGTGGCATATGTGCAACAGATCTGCAAACAGTGGGATGTAGAGTGCCTTACCACAACACTTAACGTTAAAATGTATAAAGAGGTAGAAAAAAAGGGTACACAACTTGCAGCAAGAGAGCTAAGATATCAATTTTTTCAAGCATGCATGTTGCGTTATCAAGCGGATTACTTAGCACTAGGGCACCATGGGGATGATCAGGTAGAAACGATCTTAATGCGGATTGTCCGAGGAACCAACCCATCTGCATTGAAAGGAATTCCTAAGAAAAGAAAGTTTGCTAAAGGTTATATTGTTCGTCCATTTATGTGTCTTTCGAGAGAGCATATTGAATCTTATTGTGAGGCGCATCAAATTGACCCCAGGATTGATCCATCAAATGAGGAAGATGTTTATACACGTAATTACTTTAGAATCCACATCTTACCCTTACTTCGAAAGCAAAATCCAAGTTTACATAAAAATGTCCAAAGGTTAAGTGAATCCATGGATCAAGATGATAGCTATTTACATGATCAAGCTTTAGTCCTCATGGATAAGGTCATTGATTTTAATCAAACAACAAGAGAAGTTACATTTCCAGTGAATGATTTTTTAAATTATCCATATGCTTTACAAAGACGTACCTTTCATCTAATATTGAACTATCTATACCATACGCTACCTAATGGACTATCCTATGTCCATGAAGATCATTTTTTTGATGTTATACATAGTAAGAAGCCGAATGTCACATTTGAATTACCTATGGGATTGAAAATGAGTAAGGTTTATGAAACGATTAGGTTTCATTTTCAAGACCATAAGCCCGTAGATTCTGTTATTCGCTTAGAAGTTCCCGGTAGTATAACGTTGTCTGATGGATCAAAATTAACAGCTACCATTACCGAGCATCCTGAGAGAGATTCTAAATATAGGATGACTTGTCCGGCTGATGAATTTGAATTTCCGCTCTACATAAGAAGTCGGCAACAAGGGGACAGGATGAAAATAAGGGGATTGAACGGGAGTAAGAAATTGAAAGACATTTTTATTGATGAAAAAATATCATTGCATTTAAGGGATACTTGGCCAGTGGTTACGGATCATCAAGGTAACATTGTATGGTTGATAGGTCTGAAAAAGGGAACAATGAGTGGGAACGTTAAATCTCATAGCTTTCTTCAATTACATTATATTAAAGGCAACATGTAGGAGGATATAGGTAATGCGTAACGACATCGAAAAAGTTTTAATATCAACGGAAGAAATTGAGGAAAAGTGTAAGGAAATAGGGGCTCAATTGACAAAAGAATACGAAGGCAAATTCCCATTGGCAATAGGCGTGCTTAAAGGAGCTTTACCTTTTATGGCAGATGTCCTTCGCCATACGGAAATTCATTTGGAAATGGATTTTATGGATGTGTCTAGTTATGGAGGAGAAATGCGTTCTTCCGGAGAAGTAAAAATTGTCAAAGACTTAGATACAAAAGTAGAAGGAAGAGATCTATTAATAATTGAGGATATTATTGATAGTGGTTTAACTCTCAGTTATTTGGTTGACTTATTTAAGTACCGTAAAGCGAACTCCATAAAAATTGTCACATTACTAGACAAGCCTGAAGGACGGACGGTTGACATAAAAGCTGATGTCGTTGGGTTTAACGTACCAAATGAATTTGTTGTTGGATATGGTTTAGATTATCAAGAAAAGTATCGTAACTTGCCTTATATAGGCGTTTTAAAACCACAAGTATATGGCGGAGTTTAATTCAAACTAATATTTTTTAGCGATTAGTCGTAGAATGAAAGTATATCTTAAAAAGGCAAATGCAATTAGTTGTAATGGTCCTTTTTAATATGGTACTATTTACTATAGTTTTCTCGCTTGGGAGGAGGTAGGCAATGAATCGAATATTTCGGAACGTAATATTTTACTTCCTAATATTCCTAGTAGTAATTGGAGTAGTTGGAGTATTTAACAACTCGAATAATCAACAAGAAGAACTGAAATTACAAGAATTTATGAACGAGCTTGAAAGTGGTACTATTACTGAAATGGTAATGCGCCCATCTAATGGTGTCTACAGAATTACGGGTGAGTTATCAGACGAAAAAACGTTTATAACGAATATACCTAATGCAGACATCTTAAATGAGGTTACAGAAATAGCTAAAAATCAAGCAGGTGTTGAAGTTCTAGAAGAGGAACAACCAAGCGGATGGGTAACGTTCTTAACGACTATGATTCCGTTTGTTATCATATTCATCTTATTCTTTTTCCTTCTCAATCAAGCCCAAGGCGGCGGTAGTCGTGTAATGAACTTTGGGAAGAGTAAGGCAAAAATGTACAGTGAAGAGAAAAAGAAAGTACGATTCAAAGATGTTGCTGGTGCAGATGAAGAAAAACAAGAGCTTGTTGAGGTCGTAGACTTCTTAAAAGATCCACGTAAATTCGCTGCAATCGGTGCGAAAATTCCTAAAGGGGTGCTTTTAGTAGGGCCTCCTGGTACAGGTAAAACGTTACTTGCAAGAGCGGTAGCAGGTGAAGCAGGCGTACCATTCTTCTCGATCAGTGGTTCTGACTTCGTAGAGATGTTTGTCGGTGTCGGTGCGTCACGTGTGCGTGACTTGTTCGAAAATGCGAAGAAAAACGCGCCTTGTATCATCTTTATTGATGAGATCGATGCTGTTGGTAGACAGCGTGGTGCTGGTGTTGGTGGTGGACACGATGAACGTGAACAAACACTAAACCAATTACTAGTTGAGATGGATGGTTTTGGTGAGAACGAAGGTATTATTATCATCGCTGCTACAAACAGACCAGATATCTTAGACCCAGCTTTATTACGTCCAGGTCGTTTTGATCGTCAAATTACGGTTGATCGTCCAGACTTACGTGGTCGTGAAGACGTACTTAAAGTACATGCTAGAAACAAGCCGTTGGCTGATGATGTTGAATTAAAAACAATTGCAATGCGTACACCAGGATTTTCTGGTGCCGATCTTGAGAATTTACTAAACGAAGCGGCGTTAGTTGCAGCTCGTGGAAATAAAACAAAAATTGAAATGGTAGATGTGGATGAAGCGATTGACCGCGTCATCGCAGGTCCTGCGAAGAAGAGCAGGGTCATTTCGAAAAAAGAAAGAAATATTGTTGCTTATCACGAAAGTGGTCACACCATTATTGGAATGGTGTTAGATGATGCCGATATGGTGCATAAGGTAACGATTGTACCAAGAGGGCAAGCTGGTGGTTATGCTGTAATGCTTCCAAAAGAAGATCGTTACTTCATGACAAAACCAGAGCTATTTGATAAGATCACAGGGTTACTCGGTGGTCGAGTTGCGGAAGAAATCATCTTTGGTGAAGTAAGTACTGGTGCACATAACGATTTCCAACGTGCAACAGGGATTGCTCGCAAAATGATTACGGAATATGGTATGAGTGAAAAAATTGGACCAATACAATTTGGTAGCTCTGGCGGTCAAGTATTTCTTGGTAGAGATATGCAAAATGAGCAGAACTATAGTGATCGAATTGCATATGAGATTGACCAGGAAATGCAAAACTTCATTAATCAGTGCTATGAACGAGCGAAGCAAATCCTTACTGAAAATCAAGATAAGCTTGAGTTAATAGCTAAAACATTATTAGAAGTTGAAACACTTGATGCTGGTCAGATCAAAGGACTCTTTGAAGATGGTAAAATGCCAGATCCGGTTGTATCTGAACAGGATGGTAATGAACCTAAGTCTGAAGTTGAAACTGACTCTGATTCTTCGACTACAGAGAAGAATGATGTAAGAGTTAATATTCAATCAAAGGCTGAAGAAAAAGACCAACAAGATGATGACACATCAAGCACAACCGATGATGAAAAGAAATAATGAAAAAATTAACAACCTTCCGAATTGGAAGGTTGTTTTTCTATGTAGAATTCAATAAAGCACGCCAGTTCCTAAAACATTGTTGGATTTTTAATGACAGAGTTGATATGAAATCCGACGTAACTCATTTTTTTATGAGTGCTAGTGCACCGCTTCGGCAGAATACTTCGCTTTCCGCGGGCACGGCCTCAGCTAACTCAGTAGCAAAGTGCGCTCCTGAGTGGATCTTCGGCTCGCGCTGT
>NZ_JAOALK010000004.1 GCF_025154055.1 Aquibacillus koreensis | reverse complement strand
CACCTGTTCCCATGCCGAACACAGCAGTTAAGCTCTTCAGCGCCGATGGTAGTTGGGGCATTGCCCCTGTGAGAGTAGGACGTCGCTAGGCAAAACAAAACCCTTAAGAAATTTAATTTCTTAAGGGTTTTTCTGTGATTGGTCTATAAAGTGCTGAAAATTTTGCATCTGAAAAAGTACAACCCAAATTACATCTGTACAAACAATATGAGGGGACATTTCTCATAGAATAACATATAACTAATTTTTTAGTTTGATGTATAAGATCGTTAGATTAGGAGAAACTAAGCTAACGGAGGTGGAGAAAATGAATCTTAGTGAACATAAGGAAGTATGCGGGGTTTGCGATCTAGAAAAACCAAAAGGAATTCATTTATATAATTTATTTATTTGTTGTGAATGTGAACAAAAAATGGTGCATACGGAACCTTCCGAAGAACAGTATAAGTTTTACTTAGATAAGTTAAAACATATTAATCAACCAAAACTATATTCATAGACTTTTATAAAAATGCCCTTGTCGTATCTTACGGTAAGGGTATTTTTAGTATTATTGATATAATAAAGGGTATTGGAAAAATTCTTTTTAAAAAAGGATGAAATAAATGAAAAATCCACAGTTATTAACGCCCTTATTTGATAAGCTAATCGACTTTTCAACAAGAAAACCAGTATCATTTCATGTACCAGGTCATAAAAATGGACAAGCATTCCCCATAAATGGGAAAAAAGTCTTTCAAGATATATTATCTATAGATGTAACAGAGTTAACCGGTCTTGATGACTTACATGCTCCAGGTGGTGTCATTGCAGATGCACAGAAACTTGCGGCTAGTTGGTTTGGCGTATTACAAACATATTTTTTAGTTGGCGGCAGCACAGTAGGAAACTTAGCAATGATCTTAGCTACATGCTCATCTGGAGAAAAAGTTATTGTTCAACGGAATTGCCATAAATCCATTTTAAATGGAATCGAGTTAAGTGGAGCAAGGCCTATATTTGTGGCTCCAGATCATAACTTTATTGTGGACAGGTACGGTGCTCCTTCGGAAGAACTATTAACAGAAGCAATTACATTACATCCTGATGCCAAAGCGGTTATCCTTACTTACCCCGATTACTTTGGTAATACATCAGATATAAGCAATGTAATTAATTTTGCTCATCAACATGACATTCCTGTTTTAGTAGATGAAGCTCATGGTGTCCACTTCTCCATTGGGCATATATTCCCTAAATCTTCGATAGATTTGGGAGCGGATATTGTAGTTCATTCAGCGCATAAAATGGCACCTGCTATGACAATGGCTTCATACCTGCATATTAATTCAAACAGGGTGAAAAGAGAACGTGTGGAACACTACCTGCAAATACTTCAAACTAGTAGTCCTTCCTATCCATTGATGGCAAGCTTAGACTTAGCAAGGTTTTATTTAGCTACGATTACATCTAGTCAGATGGATGAATTACTGATCAGCATAGATAGATTTAGGGATGTTTTGGGTAATAGTTCATTTTGGAAAGTGCTAGATTATCAAAGTGGTGTGGATGATCCTTTAAAGGTAACGATTCAACTAAATAATGGCTGGAATGGGTATGATATTGCAAAATTATTTGAACGGGAAAGATTATATCCTGAGTTAGCGACACATAATCAAATTTTATTTGTACTAGGACTAAGTCCAATCAATCGATGGGAAGAAATACAGGTTGGGATACAAAACATAAATGAACAATTAAAAATAATGACGAAGCATGCTACAATAGAAGGTAAGGTAGATTATTTTCCATGGAAAATCACGAGTATTAAGTTCACGTATAATGAAATGAAAAAGAAATCTACTACGTTTGTAACATGGGATGATGTAAATCAGCACATTGCTGCAGAAGCTATCATTCCTTATCCACCAGGGATTCCGATAATCGCAAAAGGTGAACAGGTAACAGAAAATCATGTGCAAACGATAAAAAAGTTATTACAACAGGGGACGAATTTTCAAAATAAATTAGTGAAAGATGGTCTCCATGTTTTCATACAGAAGGAGAGTTAGCTGTGGCCGGATATTTTATTACGTTTGAAGGTGGAGAAGGTGCGGGAAAAACATCAATCCTTCAAACAATCTCAACTAGATTAATACAGGAAGGGTATAATGTAATTATTACTCGTGAACCTGGTGGTATAGAGATTGCAGAGAAAATTAGACAGATCATTTTAGATCCTGATCATACAGCAATGGATGGTAGAACAGAAGCTTTATTATATGCTGCTGCTAGGCGTCAGCATTTAGTAGAGAAGGTAATCCCTGCACTCAATGAAGGAAAAATTGTTTTGTGTGATCGGTTTATAGATAGTAGTTTAGCTTATCAAGGGTATGCTAGGGGATTAGGTGTTGAGGAAGTCTTTCAGATTAATGAGTTTGCAATTGAAGGTTGTATGCCAGATATGACATTATTTTTTGATATAGAACCAGAAGAAGGATTAAAGAGAATAGCAGCGAATAAAGATAGAGAGCAGAACCGATTAGATTTAGAACAAATTGATTTTCATAATAAAGTACACGAAGCTTACAAACAGTTACTGAATAGGTTCCCTGATCGTATTTATCGAATTGATGCTTCTCCACAAATGGAAGTTGTAGCTGCAAGTGCCTATAATAAGGTTATAAGCTTTATGGATGAAAAAGCATAACATTATTCAGTAGTCTTTAGGCTATTGTGACAACAACATAAGCGTTTGTGAATATATCTATAGTAAAACGGAAAAAGGAGGCGAAAAAAATGAAGTTAGTATTAGCAGTGGTTCAAGACAAAGATAGTAACCGATTAGTTGATGCACTAGGTAAAAAGGAATTTAAAACAACAAAACTTTCGACTACGGGTGGGTTTTTAAAGGAAGGCAATACTACATTAATGATTGGTTGTAACGATGAATATGTAGATGATGCACTAAAAATTATTAAAGATAATTGCAGTCAACGTGAGCAAATGGTAGCGCCGATCTCTCCAATGGGAGGTAATGCAGATTCGTATATTCCTAGACCAATTAACGTTGAAGTAGGTGGAGCAACCGTTTTTGTCCTACCTGTTGATTCTTTCTTTCAGTTTTAGCACCTCAATTAATGATTAAAAGGGGATATAGGCATGAAAATTAGCCAAGAGTTACGTTCACAACTAGATCCAACTAAAAAAAATCCTCTTCAACAACCTGCTAGTTCAAAAAGTTTTGGTACGCTTGTTTCATCGCAGTCGCATAAATTGAAAGAAGCAGAATTAAATAAAGCTATCGAACAATTAACAGCACAAGGTGAGAAACTAGAGCGATTTCGATCTTTTAAAGATTTAGTTAAATATAAACGTATGGTAAAAGACTTTATACAAGAGGCTGTCCAATATGGGATGGAATTAAAACAATCACATAGTTGGAATTTAGAAAGCAATAATAGAAAATTAACCATCGTGGAGCAAGTAGATGAAAAGCTAATGGAAATAACAGAATTAGTGATCGACCAAGAGAAAAAATCTATCAGTTTGTTAGGTATGATAGGTGAAGTAAAGGGTTTATTGATTAATTTATATTCCTAAAAGATTTATGTAGGTAAATATCTGTAATAATTTGGGGGAGATTCTGATGTGGTGATCTCTCTCTTTTATTCATTGGAAACAAAGGATGGAATTTATGAATACATGGTCAGACATGGCAATGACTCAACCATTAGTTAGTAAAATGCTAACAAATAGTATAAGTAAAGATCGTGTGTCACACGCGTATTTATTTCATGGCTCAAAGGGTACAGGAAAGCTAGCCATTGCATTATTGTTAGCGAAAAGCATTTTCTGTAAGAACAAGGAGTTGGGTGAACCTTGTAACAAGTGTAAAGATTGTCAACGGATTGAAACTGGTAATCACCCCGATGTCCATAAAATTATTCCAGATGGAAAATCAATTAAGAAAGATCAAATTTTGCATCTGCAAAAAGAGTTTACTTATACGGGATTGGAATCTAATCAAAAGGTATATATAATTGTGGATGCGGATAAGATGACAAACAATGCATCCAATCGCTTATTAAAATTCTTAGAGGAACCTAGTAAGATGGCAACAGCTATGCTCCTAACAGAGAATAGTCAATCGATCCTACAAACCATTCGATCTCGGTGTCAGATTATGTCTTTGCAACCATTCAATCCATCTCTTGTACAGGAAAAACTACAAGAAAAGGGATTATCTGGCGCTAACGCAAAATTAATGGCAGCTTTGACAAATAATATTTATGCAGCAATGAAGTTAAGTGAGGATGAGTGGTTTGCTAATGCTAGAAAGTTAGTGGTACAATTAGTAGAAGTGCTCCAAGCAAAGCCAGAGGAATCGATGCTATTTATTCATAATCATTGGATGCCACATTTTAAAGAGCGTGACCAGTTGCATCAAGGATTAGACCTACTTATTCTATGGTTTAAAGATATGATCTATAAGCATATAGAAAATGAAGATGCAATTATATACGTCAATCATATGGACAAGCTAGAACAGTTTTCCATGCATTGGTCTAGACAACATGCAATAGGTCATTTATATAAAATCATGGAAGCCAAGAGAAAAATAGATCAAAATGTTCATCCAGCTTTAGTAATGGAGCAATTAACACTTCAAATACAGAGGTGAAAGATATGATAGAAGTGATTGGTGTCCGCTTTAAAAAAGCGGGGAAAATATATTATTTTGATCCTGATCAATTTAAAATAGATAAAGATGATTACGTAATTGTCGAAACAGTAAGAGGCGTTGAATTTGGCAAAGTAGTCATTTCAAATAAAAAGGTGGATGAAGAAGATGTTGTCCTTCCTTTGAAGAAAGTGATTCGTACAGCAAACGATAAGGACAAGCTAACGGTTGCAGAGAACCAAGAGAACTCACAAGAAGCCTACAACATATGCCAAGAAAAAATAACACAACATAACCTAGATATGAATCTAGTTGATGTAGAATACACGTTTGATCGAAACAAAGTGATCTTTTATTTTACATCTGACGGACGAGTTGATTTTAGGGACTTAGTAAAAGATTTAGCTTCTATTTTCAAGACAAGAATAGAATTAAGGCAAATCGGTGTTCGTGATGAGGCAAAATTATTAGGTGGGATTGGTCCTTGTGGACGTATGTTATGTTGTTCTACTTTTTTAGGTGATTTTGAACCGGTTTCCATTAAAATGGCAAAAGATCAAAACTTATCGTTAAATCCGGCAAAAATCTCAGGGCTTTGTGGTCGTTTAATGTGTTGCTTGAAATATGAAAATGATGACTATGAAACAGCAAAGAAAGAACTTCCAGATTTAGGGGAAAAAGTAACGACCCCGTTTGGGAAAGGTAAAGTAGTTGGATTAAATATCTTAGAGCGCATTATTCAAATTGAAATTCCTGATAAAGAGAGAGTAATTGAATACACATTAGATGAGTTAATGGAAGAGGGAGTTATCAATACGCAAGCCATGGAATAATGGGGTGGAAGTAGCGTGAATAAAAAAGACGTTTTTGAGCAAGTGTCCTATATGGAAGAGCAAATAGGTCAACTTTATCAACAACTCGGTGATTTAAAAAATCAGCTTAGTGAACTTCTAGAGGAAAACCATCGAATGGCAATGGAGAATCACCATCTCCGCAATCGTTTAGAATCAAGTCAAGACGGTGAAGAGCAACTCGCAGAGGATGCTGGAGAACGAGATAACTCTGTAGGTGAAGGGTATGATAATCTAGCAAGATTATACGAAGAAGGATTTCATATTTGCAATGTGCACTTTGGAAGTCCAAGGCAGCATGAAGACTGCTTGTTCTGCCTGCTGTTTTTAAACAAAACAAAGTAACATACCGGTTTCCGTAGGACTGACCATGAAAGGTTTTAAATAGCCTTGCCTGAGTCAGTCTTTTTTTTACTAAAAGAATTTTGGGCACATTTAATGTAAAATGCGCAGTAACTATTTTTTTTATGAGTGCTAGTACACCGCTTCGGCAGAATACTTCGCTTTCCGCGGGCACGGCCTCAGCTAACTCAGTAGCAAAGTGCGCTCCTGAGTGGATCTTCGGCTCGCGCTGT
>NZ_JAOALK010000003.1 GCF_025154055.1 Aquibacillus koreensis | reverse complement strand
TTTTTATATTTCTCTATAAATTCTTCTGTTTTTTGATATTGAGAAATCTCGTAGAATTCAGCCGTGTTCTTACCAACGGTAAGTATTCTTCGAGCACTCTTTTTTGCACACAAGTCATGTAAAGGACATTCCTTACATTGCTTAATATCAAAATAATATCTGTACCCACGCCTTTCGCCGTCTTTGTTTTTGGAAATAAACTGTTTCTTTTTGACCGTCATGTTTCCTTCGCTGCACTGCCACTCATCAGAATCTTTGTTATAAGTGAATTCTGCTTCATCAATACGATAGACGGTTGAACTAACAGGGATGTATGGTTTTGCACCAACGGCATCAATTTCATCTAATATAGGTTTTCTGAAATAAGCTTTGTCTCCATAAACTTCTTCAATTTTCATACCACTCTTTAGTGTCTGTTCCAGCATTTCTTTTGTATATCCGCCATCCATATAAGAACCATCTGCAGTACGAACTGAAGTAATAATCCGCTGATCAGTAGTCATCATGATTTCCGTTTTATAGCCATAGAAAGATTGTGTTTTACTTTTACGTCCTACTCTTGCATCCTCATCGATAAGGGAGCGAATTCCTTTTTGGTTGATAAACTTTGGATCGTAAAGTATGTCCTTTGCCTTTTGTATCCATTGACTTGTGAGAGGTTCGTTATCAGTTAATTTCTCTGCTACTAGTTCCATAACCTTTTCTAAATAATTTTTCATAACCATCTTCGCTTCGCGATGATCTTTTATTTCTTCATACCTAGGTACTTCAGGTAATTCTTTTATTTGTCCACCAATTGTCTCTTTTTCATATGTATGGATGATCATTCTTGCGAGATGCTTCATTAAACGCTCAGGAGTTTTCTTAATTGTATTTGCCATAATATGAGTCGCATCCAAACTAACACTTTTCCCTTTTAATACGCCGCCCTCTACACATTGCCTCACCATTTCCGTAAGGATATCATCTAGTGTATCTTCACCTAGTCTATGCTTTCTAAACTTGGAAAGTAAGCTCTTATCTGGTAGAGTGTCTTCCGGATCAAGGCCCAGAAAATACAAAAAAGCTAAATTTAGACTAGCTTCCACTTCCATTTTTTCGTCAGACAAATTATATAAGTGTTGAAGAAAAAG
>NZ_JAOALK010000002.1 GCF_025154055.1 Aquibacillus koreensis | reverse complement strand
ACTCCTGCGGGAACAGCGCGAGCCGAAGATCCACTCAGGAGCGCTCTTTGCTCCTGAGTTAGCTGAGGCCGTGCCCGCGGAAAGGGAGCCAATTTAACTTGAGTAGCGGGTCAGATAATTACGACAGAGTTTATATAAATCTAGTCATAACAACCTTATAGAAATAGCTAAACAATAGTTATCGCACCTATTACTATGATGGTATAAAATAGTATTTGACCGTTTGGAGTAAAGGAGCAATTGGAAATGATATCTCTACTAACGAATCAACAAGCAGAACAGATAAGAAATTGGAAATACGAGGCACCATATGATTTTTATAATCATGACGATAGTGAAGAGGGAATGCAAGAACTATTAAACGGAACCTTTTATGGTTGCTTGAATGAAAAGCAACAATTAATCGGCTATTATTGTTTCGGGCAATCAGCTCAGGTGCCGGGTGGAGTATTGGAAGGTGTATATAAAAAAGTCGCGTTAGACATTGGGTTAGCAATGGACCCTAACCATACAGGGAAAGGATTTGGAGAATCATTTATCAATAAAGGCCTGCGATTTGCCACTGAGCTATTTTGCCCCAATACGATACGCCTAAGTGTGGCTTCATTTAATAAAAGAGCAATAACAGTATATAAAAGGGCAGGATTTGAATATAAAGATATGTTTAACAATAAGGGCACTTCTTTTATAACAATGGAATATGCTGTTTCCTATAAGGCAGAAGCTTCACCATGATTAGCTTAATCAATGAAGACTTTTTCTGCATTTAATCCAATTAAAAAATGTAAAAAGGAAGGCTCTCCACCTTCCTTTTATCATCGATATTATTCGCTATTGTTCTAAAAGTGTTACAGATACACTTACGTCTAATGTATGCCCGCCTCCACGATAGACACCTTGGAGTGGACTTACATCCCCATAATCTCTTCCTGTACCAACACGAATATGATTTTCAAGCGCTTCTACGTTATTTGTAGGGTCTAATCCTACCCAACCAATTCCTGGCACCATAATTTCTACCCATGCATGTGTAGCAGAATCGCCAATAAGTGCCGAATTTTCACCTACATACAAATACCCACTAACATAGCGCGAAGGTATGTTATTATTTCGCAGAATGCCTAGCATGACATGTGTAATATCCTGACAAACACCCTTCTTAAGATCAAACGCTTCACTTGCCTTCGTATTCACGTGTGTAGCGTCACCGTCATAATTAAACGTTTCATGTAAGTATCGCATAGTATCAATAGAAAACTTTACCGGATTTTTCATTTCACCAATTTTTTGTATAACTTCATGTATTTGCCTTGGTTGCAAATAGGTGTACTCTGTTTCATTTAGAAAGGACAAATAATGATGCCGAAATAAGTCTGAATGAAAAATAGACTTCATCTCGGGAGAATAGTCAATCCGGTGAATAAATGGACTTTTTTGGATACTTACAACAGAAGTTGTTCCTACTTCTAATGATTGATGTTGTTCAGGGATAAAAAACGTTTCTACATGATTTCCCCACAAGTCGATGTAATCCTTTGTTAATGAAGTTGGTTGTATATTAGCTTGATAGGATAATAATCGTTGGCATTCGTCAGTTCGTGGCTTTAACCTAATGGTATTCGAACTTTGATTGACTGGCGTCTCATAATTAAAACGATTAATATGAACAATTTGATACTTCATGCTTGATCTCCGCTCCACATCACATTGTTTATTTTGATAAAGATCTCCAGCTCCTTCCAGATCTTTATCAGTCTCAATCAAATAATACGTCCTCGAGAAAATAGATCCTAATTCAATACAACTTTGTTGCAATCGATGCAACATATCACATAGCTCTAGAATCTTAATACCTTCCATTTTCACCTTATCAAATTCTTCTAACAACTGATCTAGTGATGCATATAGTTCCCATGAATAGTGTGATACTTTTCCTTCTTCTAGTTGAAAAATTGCCTCTCTGACATGCTCAATACAATAAACAATCGAACGGGGGAATGCATCGTTTGAAATAAGAAATGACAAGACAAGGTTTGGCACCATTCTAGGGGGATTTTGTTTTAAATAAGCTTCATAACCATTAACGAGTTGTAAAGCAGTTCTCCAATAATAATAGTATGCCCCCTGGTACTGATAATGTTCCTCTCGTTTTATCGTATGTTGACAAACTACATTTAAAATAAGTGTTGTTTTCTCTGCTCGTTCTAGCCATTTACCAATTTTTATAAATCTGTAAGCAGTATTACCTCTCGTCATAGAGGATTCTATAATGCCTTGCACAGTTAATGAAGTCTGCTTGAGCCGCTTTAATAATTCTTGCAGTTCTTCTTTTTTCCAATTTACTTTGTTGAATTCTTGGAATAATAAATAGAAATCATTCCATGTTTCCCACAAGTCATCTGGTAAATGATCCCTTGTTACTTTTGCGTTTTCACGAGCAAATCGGACACAATTTGCTATGGAATTTAAATTACTTTCTGAGAATAATAAATAGTTGATTATATCCTTCTCTGAAGATAAAGAAAGGCTAGCTTCACGATATTCTTGTAATGATCCACATATTTCTATTACCATTTCCCAATCATGATTAGCTAATGTTTCTTCCTCTGATGCTTCTAATATTTGTATTAATTGGATACTTAATATCCTTGCATTATTTTCTGCTCGCTCTATATAACGCGACATCCAATAAAGCGAATCTGCTACCCTACTGAGCATGTTGTTCGTCACCCCTATCCGATTTCAAAATCCACGTATCCTTTCCACCACCGCCTTGAGAAGAGTTTACGACTAGCGAACCCTCTTTTAAAGCTACCCGAGATAACCCACCTGGCAATACATTTGTTTCTTCCCCTCTCATCACAAACACTCTTAAGTCAACATGACAAGGGTAAAAACGTTCATTCTGAAAAGATGGAGCACGTGATAGTTTGATCATTGGTTGTGCAATATATTGATAAGGTTTTTCTAATATTTTGTTCCGAAAACTTTCTATCTCATCTTTGGAAGCATGAGGGCCAATAAGCATGTCATATCCTCCAGAAGCACCTACATTTTTAATAACCAATTGTTCAAGTCGTTCAAGCACCCAATCACGCTGTTTTTTTTCTCTAAGACGGTACGTTTCCACATTGGGGATAATTGGTTCTTCTTTTAAATAATATCGGATCATATCTGGTACATAAGCATACATTGCTTTATCATCCGCCACTCCATTTCCTATCCCATTTAAGATAGAAACATTTCCTTTTCGATATGCCTGTAACAGGTTAGTGACACCTAGAGTCGAATCTTTATGAAAGGCTACTGGATCAAGGTAATCATCATCAATTCGTCGATAAATAATATGTACCCGCTCTAAACCTTTTATCGTTTTCATATAAACTTTATCGTGCTTGACTAACAAGTCACGTCCCTCTACTAACTCTAAGCCCATTTGTTGAGCCAAGAACACGTGATCATAATAAGCTGAATTATATATTCCTGGTGTTAATAACACTGCTCTTGGTGATACTCCATTTTCTAATCCTAATGGTTTGTGTGAAAGAATTGCATCATGCAAAGAAGAAAGCTGATGTTCTAATGTTATAAGAGAATGTTTGGAGAAAAATTCCGGGTAAACTTGGCGCATCACATAACGATTTTGATAAACGTATGACATACCTGATGGGTTTCTGAGGTTATCTTCTAATACAAGATATTGTCCATTTTCATTTCGTACTAAGTCTATTCCTGCTAAAAAAATGTGATTTCTTAATGGGATCTTCATCCCTTTCATTTGTTGTCCATAGTAATATGGATTTTCCTCCACCAATTCCCGGGGAATCAATCCATCTTTTATAATATACTGCTCATTATAGATGTCCTCTAAAAATAAATTTAATGCTTCTGTTCGTTGGATCATTCCTCGTTCAATTTCGTCCCAATCCTTACTTGGAATAATAACTGGAATGAAATCAAAAGGCATCGTTCGTTCCGTGTTTTGATTAGCATCATAAACAGTAAACGTAATACCTTGTCTCAGAAATGAAAGTTGTGCGGTTTCATGCTTTTTCTTTAACTCATCTTGTGAAAATTGATTTAGTATCTGATGAAATTTATGATAGTGTGGCTTTGGTAACCCATCTTGCCGTAACATCTCATCAAAGAACGGCGCTGTTTTGTATGGTCTAAACAAATCAATCTCCCCCTATTAAATTTTTATTTCAATATAATTCTTCTTCGACATTTCACTTAAAATCCCTCTATTTTCCTTCATAATATGATTTTAGTTCAGATAATATACTAGATTTACTTATGCGTTTTTTGCTCTCTTATGCTATGTAATCTATCAATATATATGCGTATGATTACATACAAAACGACCCTTCCTCACTAGAGAAATGGTCGTTTTAGATGTTGGTCTTTTTATTTTGTATCAGGATCTGGATGTACATCGGACGTACGAATAACATTTAATGGCGTGTCATGTAGCCACTTTGGCGCTGGTTTTAATTTAGGTTTTTTACCAAATGGCACTGGATTCTCCACATAATTAAACACGCCGCAGCCATCCATACTTGGGCCATATGCCCAACGCCCTTTAGCACTTTCATTTCCAGCTGAATAGTTAAATAGAGTATAGGAAACTTCTTGTTTTTCTAATTCTCTAGGGAATGTACTAGGTACAACTACATTCTCTTTTGCTTCTAACTCTGCAATGGCCGCTAACCATTGGTTTTGGTGCATCGTATCCCTTGCTATTAGCCAAGATAACATATCTTTCACGCCACGATCATCTGTTTCTTCATATAATCGTACAGCTTGCAGTCTTCCCATTGACTCAGCAGTAAGATTCGCGCGCATGTCAGCTAGTAAATTTCCACTTGCACCAATATAGGATGCAGTCCAACGATTACCCACACTATCTACTGGCATAGCTCCTGCACCAGAAACAATGGCGTGTTGGGGATTTGTACCACCAAGTATAGCAGCTACAACAGGATCTGATA
The DNA here is from genome assembly GCF_025154055.1 of Aquibacillus koreensis. Lineage (GTDB taxonomy): Bacteria > Bacillota > Bacilli > Bacillales > Amphibacillaceae > Aquibacillus_C > Aquibacillus_C koreensis. The sequence goes on along the minus strand of NZ_JAOALK010000002.1, from coordinate 76,245 downwards.
CCGCTTGATCTAAATCAACTTCCGGTGTATTTTCTAATAATCTGGCAATCATCGTCGCCAGCATTTCAATATGTGCAAGCTCCTCTGCACCAGTATCCATTAAGAGGTCTCTGTATTTGTTATCTCCACCTCTTACATTCCAACCTTGAAACAAGTATTGCATTGCGACCGATATTTCTCCATATTGCCCACCTAAAATTTCCTGCAGTTTCTTTGCATAAACAGGATTAGGTCTGTCTGGTTTTGCGCGGTATTGTAATTCTTTAACATGATAAAACAATGTATGAACACCTCACCTTTTATATTAGGGATCTCTTTCTCCCCTAATTACCTACTTATGCAAAAACTGCAAAAAGGTGCTATATACCATACTAATATTAGCAAATAAAAAAACCTCGCTACATTTTTTGTAACAAGGATTTTTGGTTTTAGTAGTTCTATTCACTAACCTAGATAGCGATGATACAAAGTTTTAGCTTCTGAGATATCTTTTGTTCCATGTATTAAGACTCTTCCATCTCTAAACACAACAAGCCTGTGATTTCGCATAGAAAAAGAAAGTAAATATGGATTGAGCGTAACTTTTGCACCCTGACCTTTAAAGATGGCAGCAAGCTTATCTAAATCCCTCTCTATCTTTTCCGGTGGTCTAATTTGTACTGTATCTCTTCCACATAACACAGCGGTTTTTGTTTGATTTTCCTTTGATAAGTTGGGATAAGTAGGTGTTTCACCACAGGATAGACAATTTTCTTTTTTCATTTTGTCCACACCGATGGCTGTATGATGGTTTTTCCACAGATCAAAAGAAACTAATTTCTTTCGAAGTGAATCATAGTCTTCTACTAATATTTTAAGCACCTCTGAAACTTGATAAGAAACTACCATTTGCACCGCAGGACCAATAATTCCAGCTGTATCACATGTTAATCCGCCCATTGGCACCCGTTCTAACAAGCATTGTAAGCATGGTGTTTCACCAGGAAGAATGGTATAGCTAATACCATAGCTACCTACACAGGCACCATATATCCATGGAACATTATATTTTTGTGAAATATCATTTATAATCATACGAATGTCAAAATTATCTGTTGCATCTATAATTATATCAATTCCTAATACAAGGTCTTCCATTTCTTCAATAGATACATCCATAACACGCGCTATAATCTCGACATCGCTATTAATTTGTTTTAGCCTGTTTTCTGCAGCAACCGCTTTGGGTATTCTGTCGGATGCATCTTCTTCACTATACAATTGTTGTCGTTGTAAGTTACTCCATTCTACATAATCACGATCCACAATTGTTACCTTTCCAACACCAGCACGAACGAGACCTTCTGCGCTACCTGTACCCAGTGCACCTGCACCAATAATAAGCACATGCTTATTTCTTATTTTCGCTTGACCTTCTACTCCAATCGGGGAGAAAAGCTCTTGGCGGGAATAACGGTCATTCACTTGGTATTCATCCCTTCATTGTATATTTTCTCTACACTATAATAAGCTACCACTTCATTGGCATTTTAGTTTTTCTTTAAAAGAGCAATATTGAATAAATATTATCACATTTCACCATTCTTTATAGCACTAGCGTAATTGTTACCGCTTCTCTTATTTAATTCTACTATACTAGGAGTTTGTATGATATATCTTTCCTCCTAAACTAGCTCTAATTTATCCGTATATGCTTTCACGGCCTCTAAAGGATCTTCCGCCTCAAGTATGCCTGACATGATTGCAATCCCTTTTGCTCCAGCTTTTAAAATTTGCGGCACATGGTTTGGTTTTATTCCACCAATCGCAATAATTGGTATATTACTTAGCTCCACTATTTGATTAAGTTGTTCAATACCTCTTGGTTCTAAACCCTGTTTAGAATTAGTTGGAAATATGTGACCAAAAATCATATAATCAACACCTTGCTCCTGGGCTATTTTCACCTCATCGACGGAATGAACGGAGCATCCAACTTGTAAGCTAGGAAACTCTTTCTTTACCAAAATGGGAGGAATGGAATGATAGGCAAGCTGCACACCTTTCACATGGGTAGCCAGTGCCACATCAACACGGTCATTTATGATAATTTTTGAAGGTGGTACGCCATGATCTATTAATACTAAAACTGTATCTAACATCCATTTAGCTGTCTTATCTTTTTCTCGTATATGAATAGCATGCACGTAACGATGAAGTTCACTTGCAAGCGCAACAAATTCCTGTCTTGATTGTCTTCCTGTTGATATAAGGTGAAGTTCGATACCCATTTTCACAGCTCCTACACATAAAAATAAAGAAACTACTCCTGAAGAGTAGCTTGTAAGTCACGTTATTACTTCCGTATAGATTATGCATTTTTTATAATAGTACAACCCATGTCAGTTACCATTGTAACGTACATCCTCTATATTAACATACGACATATAGAGAGTAAGTAAATAAGCTAAAAGAATAAAGATTAAAAAATAGATAACAAAGAACAAATCAACTTTGGAAAACCCAATTTGATAGTAATAGGTCCTATTTTGTACAATAGAAAAACGCTTTGCTTCCATTGCAATTGCAATACGGTGTGCCCTTCTTATACTTTGTGCAAGTAAAGGAATTGAATAAGCTTTAAGCTTTTTGTAAAAACCTTTCATTCCTTTGTAATCTTGAACACCGCGCACTTTTAATGCATACCTTAGTGTTTGTAATTCTTCCACCATAATTGGAAGCAACCGAATCGATGCCATAAAACTGTAAGCATATTTAGGTTTAAGCTTTAACTGTTGCATGAGTGAGTAAAACAAAAATACTGGTCTTGTTGTTAGGGCAAAAACCACACCAAGTACCGCAAATACAAAACCACGCAATCCTAAATGTAATCCTCTAAAAAAACTTTCCTCAGAAATATGAACAAGTCCCCACTCAAACCATGTTATATCCCCTTTACCAAAGAAGATCATTGAAGTAGAAGAGGTTATGAAAATGATTAAAAACGGAATCGCAATAAGGCAGAGTCTTTTCCATGGATGTCCAGTAAAAAACAAGTAAATGAGAAGCGGTGCAAACAAAAAGTTAATTAAAAAGTTTATGTTATGGATAAATAACAATCCAATGAATAACAAGACAATAAAGATAAACTTCAAACTTGGATTAATTTTATGAAACCAAGTCTCTTGAAACGAGAAATCTATTTGCATTTATTTGCCTCTCTTTCACAAAACTATTTCTTGTTTGTTCTTATTTTTATAGACAAGAGAAGAGCAATCTTCTACTAATCTTCCTTCACTGATCGTCCAAACCCTCGTAGCGAAATACTCTACAATGGATAAATCATGTGTCACCATGATAATGATCGTACCTTTTTCTCTAAGTTGTTCTAGTTGCTCTAACATGCCAAAGGTATTTTTAGCATCTTGACCAAATGTAGGTTCATCAAGTAATAATATGGGTTGTTCTTTTACAATAGCAGCGGCAACACTTAGTCGACGTTTTTGACCCATGGAAAGTTGATATGGATGATTTTCTCGGACATTGCGAAGATGAAAAATCTCTATTAACTTATTTACCCGTTCTACTATTCTATCTTCAGGCCATTTCTCTAATCGAAGGGTAAAAGCTATTTCGTCATACACAGAATTTGTAACGAATTGGAATTCCGGATTTTGAAATACAAAAGTGAGAAAATTAGTGAAGGTATCTATTTCTTGATATTTTTGTTCAAAAATTCGGTAATCACCTTTCGATTTTACCAGTTGCATTAAGGCATGTAATAAGGTACTTTTCCCAGCACCATTTTTTCCAATTACTGTAATCCATTCCCCCGGATATACGCAAGCATTATCTATAGCAATCTTTTGTTCTTTGCCTCTAAACCCAACAAACTTCGAAACGTGAAGTGAAGGTCGATCTTCTTCCTTTACAGACTTTACAGGAGCTTTTTTATTCGTTGATGCTAAATAATCTTTCCAAACATTTGGGTACCAAATGCCTTTATCAATTAGAAATTGTTTATTTTCCTTAAAAACGGTCTCGCTTGGTCCATCGGCAACAATGCTTCCTTGATCATTTAAGAGAATAACGCGATCAACAAACGCAACAATATGATCAATTTGGTGTTCCACAATAATAAGTGTTTTATCTTCACCTATCGATTTGATCGTATCCCATACCTCTTTAGTTCCATCAGGATCTAACATTGCAGTAGGCTCATCTAGAAACAGTACTTCTGGCTCCAACGCTAATACAGATGCAATCGCTAACCTTTGTTTCATACCGCCCGATAACTTATTTATATTTGTATGAATATCCTCCAGATGTAATCCAACCTGCTTCAAGTAGTGAAGCATGCGATCTCTCATTTTTTCTTGCGGAACTTGAAGGTTCTCTAGAACAAATGCAAGCTCTTCATCTACAAATGGCATGCAAAACTGTGTGTCTGGATCTTGAAATAAGAATCCCCATGAAGATGGCACTTGTATTTTTTCAGCCTTTATTGGCACTTCAATAGAATTTGGAATTAAGCCAGTTAAAACCTGTAGCAATGTGGATTTACCTGATCCAGAAGGGCCAATTATTAATACCTTTTCACCTTTTCGAAAAGAAAGGGAAAAATCCCTAAATAATAAAGATTCTGCCCCTGGAAATTTCAATCTTAAGTTACGCACACTTGTGATTGTTGTCATCATATCACCTTTTTAATCCAATGCCTTGTAGTCATCTGTAGTAATAGGGCGCACAAGGTTCGTCACTCCCGTTTTTTCTAAAGCAGCAACGATGAAATATGCGAAAATACCTGCAATCACTATTCCACTAATAATTCTAAATCCAAACATTAGCATTAAGTTCCAAAGTGTTAAGTCTCCAGCATAGCCGTAATAAAAGCCTAGAATTATGGATGCAACTGCCGAGGCAGCACCTGCTAGCGATACAACAAATACATTAAATCTTTTGTAGCGAAATGCAGCAAAAACTAGCTCTGCCCCAATCCCTTGCACAAAACCATAAATTAAAATAGTGACGCCCCACTCTCCACCAAAAATAAACTCACCTTGTGCTGCAGCTATTTCTGCCAAGAATGCAACACCTGGTTTACGAATAATTAGGAACGCTACTGTTGCAGCAATGAACCACATTCCATAGATCAATTGCTCTGCATGAAGACCAACTGTAGAAACTATCCCATACAAAGGCCCCCACAATTTATAAATCAGGCCAAATATAAGCGCAATGATAATAGTTACTAGAATGTCCGATAATTTCAAACCCTTTTTCATATCCATCATCCTTTTTTAGTTATTTTTGGTCTTGAACCGGCCATTTTTCTAACGTATAAGCCATTTCCCAGAAACTAAATTCATACTGACTACTAATGATAAAGTGGTCTTTCATTCGGTTTCGATCTGCATCTGTTACTTGTTCAGCAATTTCGTCTAATCGATCAATTTGCTCTTGCACAAGTGTTCTAAACCATTCCCCTCCATATGCACCAATCCATTCTTGATAAATTGGTTCTTCAGGTTTACACGCTTGTAACCGCTCGCCGATTTCATAATAGAGCCAATAACAAGGTAGGATAGCTGCAATAATATCACCCAGATGACCATTATAGCCTGCACGGTACAAATGAGACGTATAGGCATAGGCTGTTGGAGAAGGTTCAAATGCTTGTTGGTCTTCTTCCGTAATTTTTAATAGCTTTGAAAAGGTTCGATGTAAGCTTAGTTCCGCCTCATAGGTGCCCTGCGCATGTGCAGCCATATTGTTTGTAGTATGTAAGTCCTGCGCTTTAGCTGCACCAAGTGATTGTACTCTGGCGAAATGTGCCAAGTAATACGAATCTTGCATGACATAATAACGGAAGTTTTCCAATGGTAATGTACCATCACTAATTCCTGTCACAAACGGATGTTCAAAACTTGCCTGCCAAATGTGGTCTGCTTCCTTTCTAACAATCTCTGAAAATTTCATCTTATTCCCCCTATCATTGGTCTAACACCCATCCACAGGGTTCTAAAATAAAAAAACCACCTTCTTTACGTACGTAAAGAAGGTGGTTGTATTGGAAATAGCAAACTATTACTAATAATTCCCGCTACTCCACTTCCCTACGCTGGTATGAACCAGATCAGGTTCTAAGGGTCTTAAAGTCACACTTTAATCTCAGTCTTTTAAAGACACCCCTAGTGGATGGATATTCAATTAAAAATTTCGTTCTTATCATATCATGTTTCTAAAATATGTCAAACTTTTTTCAAATCATACACTCTATCGTATGAAATTATACACGTATGTAGAACGATTATATAATCCCTTTAAATCGATCCTGCAACTGTTTTTGGTAGACTTTAGACAAATTCCTTGCCCCATCGATAATGATATCTGCATAAGCCTTAGATGGATCTAGTTCTTCTTCCTGCTTCTCAACTACTTCATAGGTGGATATATTTATATATTCATCTTTTCCAACCGGTTTTACGCTTACTACAATTCTTTGATACATATCTGGATGCCCCTCTCTTAAATCGAGTCCTGTAAAATCTGGCACATCGAATATAACCCCTTCCACGCGCGCACCTTCTTGTGGTACAATATCTGCCACTCCCCCTTCCCGATGCTTTGACCATAGCGTAAAACCAAGACTATAACCTTCTAAAACTGCAGGTCCAACTAAGACCGCTTCTGGCACATGCCTTTGTAAATCTTTTAGACTCATACAACTTCCATAAGCAAAATATAGCGGCATCTTATATACTCCTCTCCAAAAAATAAATTACTTCCTTATTATATAGATACTTTTTCACATAATAATCTTAATGTTAACTAATCTAACATCTTAAATGTAATGCCTCTTGTTCGGTAATCGATCTTTTTAATAGTTGTTGCATATGACCAATCCCCTTTGTTCCTAGTAACGGAAACTGAATCCTTTCTACGTTCATGAAACTTGCATAAATGATTGGCTTATATTTTTTCCCTGTTAAAACAACGACATCTTGATACACATCAAGCCTTTTTGTTCTAATTTGTTGCCTTAACTTATCCAGTGATATGATCTGATCGCTTTTCATATTAAATGTAACATCATAATTACCATCTACAATGTCTTCTGGTAATAAAAAACCATGTTTCGCAGATAATATAACCCATTCATGAAAAAACATTGTGGCGTATTGTTCACACAAATAATGAAAAGTACCAACATAGGCGTCTTTCGCTTTAACCGCCCCTCGAGAATTATCTAAATCCCAAATTTTCTTTTTACCACATGGAATAATACATAGTTGCTTCATGTCTACGGTACTCCTCTACCCATTTTGTTCATCATACCATCATTCCATGTAGCAACCAAGTGCCCTACAGCCCCAAATATACCATCACACGGTAGATATGTTTACAACAGTTACCATTAAATGTAATATAAGTGAAAACGCTTCAAAAATGTTCACAAATACCTGTACCCCAATCTCCCCAGCATTGTAAGCGATAACACTTTATGAAGTAGTCATAAATATCAGAAAATTTTCACTAAACCTGTTGACCTTCGCTTGAAATGGTTGTATTATTGTCGACAATCAAATGATTTTAAAAACACCTATTTGCTCTTCCGACAATCGAGTACCTGAATGATCCATTTGATTAACTATTTTATTTACATGTATTGTTGTAACTTACAATTATAAAAACAGTTAAATTGGTTATATTAAAATACGATTAAATACAACAAATTTTAAATCTTTTAGAATTTTTAAAATTTAGGCTTTAGAAGTAAACTACTTTTATGTTATAGTTATCATTAACTTACAAATACGAAAAGTATAATGTAATAGAATAATAATAACGATTTATGAAATCGATGAAGAGAACAAAGGAATAAGAACTTGTATTCACAGAGAGCCGGGGTTGCTGGAAGCCCGGAAATACAACTTATTCTGACATCGTCTCTGAGTGTGGAGCTGAACTGGATTCCTTAGTAGGCTTTGCCGGGTGTAACGAAGCACCCGTTATCAAAAGGAGCTTGATCTTTTTGATCTTAGCTTCATGAGACAGCATTTGTAAAACTGCTGTGAATCAGGGTGGTACCGTGAAAAGATAAGGCCTTTTCTCCCTTGTAATACTGCAACCTTGCAGTTTATTAGGAAGAAAACGGCCTTTTTTCTATATTAATTTTTTTAGTCTTAATTTTCTAAATTATATAATTCTTTTTAGGAGGGATTAACAGTGGTGAGAGTAGATGCAAAGCCGGCGAATAAAATCGGCATAGAACCAAAAACAGGCGCAGATCTTTTTGTAGAGACGTTGATTAATGAAGGTGTAGATACGTTATTTGGGTATCCAGGGGGTGCAGTCTTACCAATTTTCGATGCTTTGTATAAAGCAAGAGATTCATTTAATCAAGTGTTAGCACGTCACGAACAAGGATCAATCCACGCTGCAGAAGGTTATGCTCGTGTTTCTGGTAAGCCCGGTGTAGTAATAGCTACTTCAGGCCCAGGTGCTACGAACTTAGTAACTGGCATTGCAGATGCCATGATTGATTCACTTCCATTAGTTGTTTTTACAGGGCAAGTTAATCAAAGTGTAATAGGAACGGACGCTTTTCAAGAAGCAGATATAATGGGGATTACTACCCCAATTACAAAACATAATTATCAAGTGCAAGATATTAGTGATTTGCCTCGCATTGTAAAAGAAGCATTTCACATCGCGACAACTGGTCGGCCTGGTCCTGTAGTTGTTGATATCCCGAAAAATATTGGTGCAGGTCCTTCTGTAGACGCTTATGAAACAGACTTTCACCTACCTGGCTATCAACCAACGATCAAACCGAATCCATTACAGATTAAAAAGTTAGCAGATGCCATTGCGAAAGCAAAAAAACCACTTATCTTAGCTGGTGCAGGCGTATTATTTGGTAAAGCTTCTGAAGAACTAAGATTCTTTGCAGAAAAACACAATCTACCAGTTACGAATACTTTGCTAGGTTTGGGATCATTCCCAGGTAATCACGAATTAGCTCTTGGTATGGCTGGTATGCATGGGACTTATGCGGCGAATATGGCTATTTACGATTGCGATTTATTAATCAATGTCGGCGCAAGGTTTGACGATCGACTCACTGGTAACTTGGAAAAGTTTGCTCCAAACGCTACAGTGGCACACATTGACATTGATCCAGCTGAAATTGGTAAAAACGTTAAAACACACATTCCAATTGTTGGTGACTCAAAACAGGCATTACTTTTATTGCATAAACACGCAACCAAGTCCCCAGACCACGCAGATTGGTTGAAGGAACTAGATCAAAACAAAAAAGAATATCCACTTTGGTTTAATAAACCAGAAAAAGAAATGGTTGGACAGTGGGTAATCAAGGAAGTGTACGAAGCAACGAAAGGTGAAGCAATCGTTACAACAGATGTAGGTCAACATCAAATGTGGGCAGCACAATATTATACATTTGATAAACCAAATCGTTGGGTTACATCCGGTGGACTCGGGACGATGGGATTCGGCTTCCCTTCCGCTATAGGCGCTCAATTAGCAGCTCCAGAAGATACCGTTGTAGCGATCGTTGGTGACGGCGGTTTCCAAATGACGCTACAAGAGCTTTCTATATTACAGGAGCGTAATCTACCGGTGAAGGTGATTATCGTTAACAACCAAGCACTTGGTATGGTAAGGCAATGGCAAGAATCATTCTACGGCGAGCGTTATTCAGAATCTATATTCAGTATTCAACCAGACTTTGTGAAGCTTGCTGAAGCCTATAATATTAAAGGGATGAAAGTAACAACACAAGAACAGTTTAAAGAAGCACTTCCAGAATTACTTGCTCATCAAGGTCCAGTTTTAGTGGATGCAAGAGTGCTTCAACAAGAGAATGTCTATCCAATGATTGCACCAGGTGCAGGAATTAATGAAATGATTGGAGTGAAACCATGAAACGAATTATTACAGCAACCGTGCAAAATAGAAGTGGCGTTTTAAATCGTGTCACAGGTTTATTACAAAAAAGGCAATTTAACATTGAGAGTATATCTGTTGGTAGAACAGAAGTAGAAGGTATTTCTAAAATGACCTTTGTTGTTGATGTAGAAGATGATCAAAAACTAGAACAAGTAACAAAGCAATTAAACAAACAAATCGATGTCTTGAAGGTATCAGATATTACAGATAAAGCAATTGTTGCTAGAGAATTAGCCCTTATTAAGGTTCTTACTAGCAGCGCACTAAGGAGCGAAATCCAGGGAATCATTGAGCCTTTTAGAGCTTCTGTAATCGATGTGAGTAAAGACAGTCTTTCCGTTCAAGTAACTGGAAAACCGGAAAAAGTAGAAGCATTAATCGAATTACTCCGGCCATATGGAATTAAAGAATTAGCAAGAACTGGATTAACCGCCTTTTTAAGAGGTCAACAACCGCAAGTAACAGAATTAACACCTTATTCCCTATTAAAATAAACAACGCGGCAGATTCCAGACAATGACCTTATGTACCATCAAATTTATATATATAACAAAGTGGAGAGGATGTAATTTATTATGACAAAGGTACTTTATCACAACGATATTAACGAAGAGGTTTTACAATCTAAAAAAATCGCAATCATTGGTTATGGTTCTCAAGGCCATGCGCATGCCCTTAACTTAAAAGAAAGTGGATTTGACGTTGTTGTTGGTCTTAGACCAGGAAAATCATGGGATAAAGCTGTAGAAGATGGCGTACAAGTAGAAACGGTTGCAAATGCAACTGCACAAGCAGATGTTGTAATGGTTTTACTACCAGATGAATATCAACCAAAAATCTATGAAGAAAGCATCAAACCAAATCTTCAAGCTGGTAATGCGCTTGTATTCGCTCATGGTTTCAACATTCACTTTAGTCAAATTTCACCACCTGAAGATGTGGATGTATTCTTAATTGCACCAAAAGGTCCTGGTCACCTAGTACGTAGAACGTTTGAAGAAGGTGCTGGTGTTCCTGCACTTTACGGTATTTATCAAGACTTCACAGGAACAGCAAAAGAAGTTGCATTGGCATATGCAAAAGGTATTGGCGCTGGCCGTGCTGGTATTCTAGAAACTTCATTCCAAGAAGAAACAGAAACAGATCTATTCGGTGAGCAAGCAGTGCTTTGTGGTGGTGTATCCGCTCTTGTGAAGGCCGGTTTTGAAACATTGACAGAAGCTGGTTACCAACCGGAAGTTGCTTACTTCGAGTGCTTACATGAACTTAAACTAATTGTTGACCTTATGTATGAAGGCGGATTAGAAGGAATGCGTTATTCTATTTCTGATACAGCTCAATGGGGTGACTTCGTTTCAGGTCCACGAGTTGTAAACGAAGACACAAAAGCTCGCATGAAAGATGTATTAACAGACATTCAAAACGGTGCTTTTGCAAAAGGTTGGATCTTAGAGAACCAAGCAAATCGTCCACAATTTAACGCAATTAACGCTAGTGAAGCTAACCATCCAATTGAAAAGGTAGGAAGAGAACTTCGTGAGTTAATGCCATTTGTAAAGCAAAAGGCAAACGCTAAGAAGGAAGTGGTCTCGAATGGTTCAAATTAAGATTTTTGACACAACGCTAAGAGACGGTGAACAGTCTCCCGGTGTGAACTTAAATCAACTAGAAAAACTAGAAATAGCAAAACAATTAGATCGCTTGGGTGTTGATATAATGGAAGCAGGATTTCCTGCTTCCTCCCAAGGTGATTTTGAAGCTGTGAAAAAAATAGCACAGACGATTAAAAATTCATCGGTAACTGCATTAGCTCGTGCAACTAAATCGGATATTGATATTGCTTGGGAAGCTTTAAAGGATGCAAAAGAACCAAGGTTGCATGTGTTTATCGCTACCTCCCCTATTCATATGGAACACAAATTAAAGAAAACACCTGAAGAAGTCATAGATATTGCTGTTGAAATGGTATCTTACGCGAAACAAAAGTTTACCCACGTAGAATGGTCTGCAGAAGATGCTTCTAGGTCTGATTTAAAATTTCTGGCTACCATTATCGAAAAAGTTATTGACGCTGGAGCTACGGTTATTAATTTACCCGATACAGTCGGTTATACAACACCAAAGGAATATGGAGAAATGTTTCGTTATATGAAAGAAAATGTACCGAACATCGACAAAGCCTCCCTCTCTTGTCATTGTCATGACGATTTAGGAATGGCTGTTGCCAACTCTTTAGCAGCCATCGAAAATGGCGCAACTCAAATTGAAGGCACGATTAATGGAATTGGCGAACGCGCAGGTAATGCGGCACTTGAAGAGATTGCTGTCGCTTTAAATATTCGCAATGATTTTTATCCTTATACTACTAATCTTGTTTTAAAAGAAATCAAGCGTTCCAGTGATCTTATAAGTAAGTTTACAGGTATGGCTGTTCCTGGAAATAAGGCTGTTGTAGGGCGTAATGCATTTGCACACGAGTCAGGGATTCATCAAGATGGTGTATTAAAAAATGCATCTACTTATGAAATTATCACACCAGAGCTTGTAGGCGTACATTCGAATAACCTTGTTTTAGGTAAACACTCTGGTCGTCATGCATTTAAAGATAAAATCAATCAATTAGGTTATACGTTAACTGAAGAAAAATTGATTGAAGCATTTAAGGCATTCAAAAAGCTAACCGACAGAAAAAAAGAAGTTACGGATGATGACTTGTTTTCAATATTAACAGATATTCAAACAGATGTTTCAAATGTAAAACGTTATGTTTTAGAAGCATTTCAAGTACAATACGGCTCATTAAACCTTCCTACAGCGACTGTAGCTTTAACCACACCAGATGGTGAAAGAGTGGAAACAGCATGTACCGGTCAAGGAAGTGTAGAAGCTTTATATAACACGATTGAGGCACTTGTGAAAGAAGAAATCCATCTAACAGACTTTCACCTTAACTCGATTGGAAAAGGCCGAGATGCACTTGCTGAAGTTCACGTTAGCATGACAGTTAATAACAAAGCTGTTAGCGGGCGCGGTTCTGCACAGGACGTACTAGAAGCTGCAACAAGAGCATTCTTAAACGCAATCAACCGTGTGTTTTTAAATACGGTAACGACAAAACAAGAAGCAAATATATAACGGAATTTAGGAGGTCCTCTCATGGAAAAAAAGATCGTACTACTTCCAGGTGATGGTATAGGCCCTGAAGTAATGGATGCAGCAAAAAGAGTCCTCGATGCCATAGCTGTTCAATGGAACCATTCTTTTAGCTTTGAGTCACATGACATCGGTGGGATTGCTGTTGACAACCACAACACCCCCCTTCCCGATCAAACCATTAATGCTTGTAAACAAGCAGATGCAGTTCTACTTGGCGCCGTAGGTGGACCAAAATGGGATCAACTCCCCTCTCACCTCAGGCCTGAAAAAGGACTATTAGGTATTAGAAAAGCATTAGATCTATTTGCGAACCTTCGCCCAGTGAAAGGCTTTGAAAAGTTATTGCATGCATCACCACTAAAAGAAGAAGTAATTAATGGGAGTGATCTCCTAATTGTCCGAGAACTGACAGGCGGACTATACTTTGGTACACCAAGTGAGCGAACAGACAACGGAAACGCAGTTGTCGATACACTAACTTATACAAAGAGAGAAATTGAAAGAATTGTAGATAAAGCATTCCAAAGTGCACAATTAAGACGTAAGCACCTAACTTCTGTCGATAAAGCAAACGTATTAGAATCTAGTAAGCTTTGGCGAGAGATTGTTGAAGAAAAGAAAGCATCCTATCCAGATGTAACAGTTGAGCACGTACTTGTTGACGCAGCAGCTATGAAGTTAATTACAAACCCTAGTCAATTTGATGTTATTGTTACAGAAAACATGTTTGGAGATATTTTGAGTGATGAAGCTTCCGTGTTAACTGGATCGTTAGGAATGTTACCTTCTGCAAGTCTTTCTGAATCTGGTGTTGGTCTATATGAACCGGCACACGGATCTGCTCCAGATATTGCCGGACTTGGCATCGCAAATCCGATAGCTATGATTCTATCAACAGCTCTTATGTTAAGGTATTCTCTGCAACTAGAAGAGGAAGCAAAGATGATTGAAGCTGCTGTAATATCCATTGTCGATCAAGGATATCACACTGCAGACCTTCAAGTTCAAAACGGAACAAAAGTAAACACTCTTGAATTAACAGATTTAATCGTAAACTATATAAACACGAATGAGGTTCATGCTATAAATAAAGCTTAAAAGAAAGGGTGAAATAGGATGGGTAAACCAAAAACGATTATTGAAAAGATTTGGGAAAAACATATTGTCCACCAAGAAGAAGGAAAGCCGGATTTACTCTATATCGACTTACACCTTGTTCATGAAGTAACATCTCCCCAAGCTTTTGAGGGTTTACGCATGAAAGGCAGAACAGTACGAAGACCTGATCGTACGTTTGCAACAATGGATCATAATGTTCCAACGATTCATCGCAATGTGATTAAGGACCAAGTATCTAAGACACAAATGGATACTTTAAAAAATAACTGTGAAGAATTTAATGTTCCACTTGCTGATATCCACCATCCTGACCAAGGGATTGTACATGTTATCGGACCTGAACTCGGTTTAACTCAACCAGGTAAAACAATCGTTTGTGGCGATAGTCATACATCAACTCATGGTGCATTTGGCGCTTTAGCATTTGGTATTGGTACAAGTGAGGTGGAACACGTATTAGCCACACAAACACTTTGGCAAGCAAAACCAAAAACATTAAACGTAAAAGTAAACGGTGAATTAGGTACAGGTGTAACTGCAAAAGATCTAATTCTAGCGATCATCGGTAAATACGGCGTTCGTTTTGGTACGGGCTATGTTATTGAATACACCGGGGAAGCTATCCGCTCCCTATCCATGGAAGGTCGTATGACGATTTGTAATATGTCCATCGAGGCAGGAGCTAGAGCTGGTTTAATTAGTCCAGACGATACTACTGTTGAATTTTTAAGAGGTAAAAGACACGCCCCTCAGGGAGAAGCATTTGTCACGGCGGCCACTGAATGGAAGTCTTTAGCAACAGATGAGGGAGCCACTTACGATGCAATAGTTGAAATAAATGCTGACGAAGTAGAACCACAAGTTACTTGGGGAACAAACCCAAGTATGTGTATTCCAATTAGCGCAAGCATACCAAGTCCTGAAGATGCTAAAACAGCTAATGGTAAAGACGAGATTAAAAGAGCATTAGAATACATGGGATTAGAGGCAAATCAACCGATCTCAACTGTATCCATTGAACATGTGTTTATTGGCTCTTGTACTAATTCAAGGCTATCCGATTTGCGCAGAGCGTCCGAAATCATTAAAGGCAGAAAAGTTAATCCTGCTGTGACTGCGATTGTCGTTCCAGGTTCACATAGTGTAAAAGCTGCTGCAGAAAAAGAAGGTATTGATGTTATTTTTAAACAAGCAGGATTTGAATGGCGCGAAGCAGGTTGTAGCATGTGTCTAGCAATGAATGATGACGTAGTTCCACCTGGAGAAAGGTGCGCATCCACATCTAACCGTAATTTTGAAGGGCGCCAAGGTACTGGAGCAAGAACACATTTAGTAAGTCCAGAAATGGCTGCAGCTGCCGCGATTGAAGGACACTTTGTTGACGTAAGAAAATTAGGTGTACCTACCACTTAAGCAGATACCATTACCCATTTAGTAAGTCTCTAAGAACACCCTAAACACTTTCGTAAACTATAGGTAAAGAAGTAGATGAGCTCATCTACTTCTTTCTAAATTTAGTATAAAACCATAATTAATAAGGAGGTTTTTAATATGGAACCCATACGTAAGCATTCTGGTCTTGTTTATCCTCTAAATCGTGATAATATAGATACGGACCAAATCATCCCAAAACAATTCCTTAAGCGAATTTCACGCCAAGGATTTGGTCAATTCCTATTTTTTAATTGGCGATTCGAAAGCGACGGTACACCTCGCGAAGATTTTTCTCTAAATGATCCAACTTATAAAGAGGCATCAATTCTCGTTTCTGGTGAAAATTTTGGTTGCGGTTCATCTCGCGAACATGCCCCTTGGGCATTACAAGATTACGGCTTTAAAGTCATAATAGCATCTAGCTTCGCGGATATCTTTTATAATAATTGTACAAAAAACGGTATTTTACCTGTCAAGCTAACCGACGAAGAAACGCAAATGCTCATTGACCGTTCGGAATCCGGCCCCTATACTATTACTGTGGACCTAGAGAATAAATGCGTTTACGGATCAGATGATTTTAAAGCTACATTCGACCTACCTGACTATCAACGCGAAATGTTACTTAATGGCTGGGATGAAATAGCTGTAACGCTAACGCATGATGAAAAAATTGAACAGTTCGAGTTACAAAGACAAACATAAGAGGAGTGTGAAATCATTGGGGATTGCTTAAATGGGGCAAAAATCAAGGACGCGATGAATTATTTAAAATCAACAATTCATCGAACACCCCTTACAACATCATCGTCGATCGATAATATGACAAATAAGCATGTTTATTTTAAAATGGAAAACCAACAAAAGACAGGTGCATTTAAGATTCGAGGCGCCAGCTATAAAATTGCCCAATTAACAATAGAAGAAGCTTCAAGAGGTGTGATTGCTGCGTCTGCTGGCAATCATGCACAAGGCGTTGCACTTGCTGCAGCAAAACGAGGTATTGACGCAAAGATTTTCATGCCCGAACATACACCAGAAGCTAAAATTGAGGCTACAATGAATTATGGTGCTACAATCGTATTGCAAGGTGACTCTTTTCAGGAAGCATATGAGGCTGCAGTTCTTGAACAAAAAAGAACGGGAAGTACCTTTATTCACCCTTTTGACGATTATGATATCATGGCAGGTCAAGGTACGATTGCATTTGAAATGCTAGAACAGGCAACACAATTGGATACGATCATCGTACCAATTGGAGGCGGTGGTTTAATAGCAGGTATTGCTGTTGCCGCTAAACACTTGAAACCTACCATTAAAATTATCGGCGTTCAAGCTACTGGTGCCAGCGCCACATATAACTGCTTCCACAAGCATGGATTAACCTCGCTTTCCAACGTTTCCACAATAGCGGATGGGATTGCAGTTAAGAAAGCCGGCGAGTTAACATTCCCTATCATAAAGAATTATGTGGATAACATTGTTACTGTAACGGATGAAGACATCGCAATGGCAATGGTGTACATGTTAGAGAGGAAAAAGTCTCTGATTGAAGGTGCAGGCGCATCTGCATTTGCAGCATTACTTGCCCATGGAGATAACATTCATTCTGATCATTGCGGCATTATCGTTAGTGGTGGGAATATGGATTTATCGAAAGTTCCATATATTCAGCAATTAGCAAGCGAAAATAAAATTACATGTTTAGCTTAAAAAAGTCAAGCGTATCATACGCTTGACTTTTTAATTCCCCTCCCCTTCCATTCTTAATGTTTATAGCTATGAATCGTCTCCTCTAAAGAAACCTCAGACTTTGTATGATTATGTAGTTCGCAATACCAAACCTCTGTCTTGATCTTATGGGTAATATCACACGTGACCGTTTTCTTTATAAAATTACGCCAAACATCATAGTCATGGGAATCAGCATGTACCATTTTCATTTCAGAACTTGTTTGTTTCCATTTATGATTATTTGATATCTCTTCCTTCATTACATCATTCTCAGTATTTTCTTTTACCGCTTCTAACGAATCAGTTTGAAACATTATGACAGCTAGAATGAAGGTAAAGGTTAACAACTTTTTCACCTATATCACCTCATGTGTAGTTACTATTACATTTATTTTGTACGAGGTACATTAAATTATGTATGTTTACCAATAGTTTTCAAGAATAATCCTTGCTATTTGTAATCTTATTAGAGATTAATCATATATTTATACTATTCAAACACCCTCACTTTTTTTATTAATTAACAAAATTTTCATAAAATTTAAAAAATTAACTTGAAATACACCGACTCGTACTATATCATTATAATCAAATGTAACGTTATCTAACGTATATATGTTATGTTTACTTACATTTTAATAGTTCTATTCTTTTACATAGAACAAAAAAGGGGGAATTATTTAATGGCGAAAAGAAAACATGCATTTTCCTTACTGTTGGCTAGTATTTTTCTTAGCTTCTCACTGCTTTTAGTTGCTTGTTCTGATGATGGCAGCTCCGATGAAACAGCTTCTAGTGATGATACGGAAGATACAGCATCAAGTGCTGAAGAAGGTGATTCAACACTTGATACTGTAAAAGAAAGAGGTAACTTAGTACTTGGTGGTAACAATCAACTACCTGGCTTCGGTTATGTAAACGAAGATGGTGATTACGAAGGTTTTGACATCGATTTCGGCAGAGCAATCGCTGCTGCAATATTCGATGACCCTTCAGCAATCGAAGTAAGGCCTCTGTCAGCGGATGAACGCTTTACAGCGCTACAAACTGGTGAAGTAGACGTCTTAATTCGTAATACAACTTGGACAACTACACGCGATACGGATCTAGGTACTCATTTTGCTCCAACCACATTCTATGATGGGCAAGGTCTTATGGTACGTAAAGATAGCGGTATTACTTCTGTAGAAGACTTAGAGGGGGCTACAATCGGTGTAGAAACAGGCACAACTACAGAGTTAAATTTAGCAGATCAATTCCGCAAGCTTGGCATTGAATATGAACAGCAAGTATTTGATGATAGTGATGCGCTAGTTGCAGCATATGAACAAGGAAGTGTTGATGCTTGGACAACTGATAAATCTGGATTAGTGTCACGTCAAGCTACGCTTTCCGATCCAGAAGCACATGTCATTCTTGATGAAACTCTTTCAAAAGAGCCTCTTGGGCCTACTGTAAGACAAGGTGATGACCAATGGTTTAACATCGTAAAATGGATAACCTTTGCAACAATGGAAGCTGAAGAACTAGGAATAACTTCCGAAAATGTTGATGATTTTCTAGATAGTGATAATCCTGTTGTTCGTCGTTTATTAGGAGATGAAGGTGAACTTGGCGCTATGCTAGGGTTACCAAACGATTTCGCTTACCGCGTCATTAAACATGTAGGTAATTATGGCGAGATTTATAATCGTCACCTTGGACCGGATACGGTATTTGGACTAGAACGAGGTGTTAACAGCCTTTGGACTGAAGGTGGTTTACTGTACTCTCCGCCATTCCGTTAAGTTTTTAATGTTAAATTAGGGACCTGCTCATCCTGCTTTTTCAGGGCAGGTCCTTTCATTTACAAAATACCATACGAATTATTTTTCGAGACAAATGATTAGATAATCATTGCCAATATCAACAAAATCAATACCATTTTCCTATTATGAGAGGTGATATAAGTTGGCAAAACATTCTGGCACTAAGGTTTCCACTCCCTTTTGGAGAGATAAAAGAATTATTCCTATTATCTTGCAATTACTATTTGTAATTTTAGTAATAGGTATTTCTTGGTACTTTATTAATAACGCGATAACCGCTTTGAAAGAGATAGGAATTAAACTTGGTTTTGGTTTTTTAAAGAACACCGCTTCCTTTAATATTGGGGAGTCACTTATAGAATACTCAGCGACTGATACATACTATCGAGCTGTATTAGTTGGGCTTTTAAATACTGTTCGCGTATCTTTATTAGGGATCATCTTTGCTACTATTATTGGTTTCATTGTCGGTATTGCTAGATTATCAAGCAACTGGCTTGTCCAAAGATTGGCAAGCTTGTATATTGAAATATTTCGAAATACCCCGTTACTTGTTCAAATATTCATTTGGTTTTTTGCTGTATTTTTAGCACTACCTCAAATTAAACAAGCCATAAGCATCGGAAACTTCCATTTAAGTAACAAAGGAATTACCATGCCATGGTTTGTTGCCAATTCCGTAACAACAGCTTGGCTACTAGCATTATTCATAGGTATCGTTCTATTTATAGTTCTTTGGAAAGTAATGTTGAAGATACAAGTGAATTCCGGTAAAAGAAAATATCCTTTACTATGGTCGATAGCTGGATTGGCACTTCCTATTGTTCTCACTTGGTTGTTTACACAGCAAGGTCCTGTAAATATAGAAAACCCCGTCATGGGTAATTTCAATTTTGAAGGAGGATATACACTAACAGCAAATTTTTTAGCAATCTTTTTAGCATTGACGATCTACACGGCAACCTACATTGCAGAAATAGTTCGTGGTGGTATTATGTCTGTATCTAAGGGACAAATTGAAGCTTCTAAAGCTCTAGGGGTAAAAGGTTCAACTACTATGCGATTAATCATTTTACCACAAGCGATCCGAATCATCATCCCTCCACTTACTAGTCAATACTTAAATCTAACAAAGAATTCAAGTCTCGCAATTGCCGCAGGTTTTCCTGATTTAGTAGCCATTTCAGAGACAATTAATAACCAAACCGGCCGGGCTTTTCAAGCAGTAGTAATCATGATTATTGTTTACTTAGTACTTAGTATCCTTACTTCCATCTTTATGAATATTTTCAATAAGAAAATGCAGATCGTCGAGAGGTGATGATGAATGAAAACAAACATGGAAACAGGAACAAACTTACCAACCAGCAGTCCTCCAAAATCTACTATCGGTATTCTCGGCTGGTTGAAACAAAATTTATTTAATAACTGGTATAACTCCATCTTAACCATCCTTTCCGTTTTAGTTTTATATTTTGCACTTAAAGGAACACTTACCTGGGTGTTTACAACGGCTCAATGGGATATTGTAGCTGACAACTTCCGATTATTCATGGTTGGTCAATTTCCTGTAGAAGAAATTTGGAGAATTTGGTTAGCACTTTCACTTGTGTCTTTATTATTTGGTCTTTCGGCAGGTATTTGGAGAGGTACGAACCTTCATTTATCAGTAGTGCTTATGGGCATCTACTTGATCCATATTCTCGCTTCCTTTACTTCTGTAAATACAAAAATGTGGCTTGGTATTAATATCGCTATCCTTGTTGTTAGTTTCTTCACCGGACCTAGAATTCCTAAACACAAAGTAGTAACGATCCTTGGTTGGTTTCTAGCATTCCCAATTACTATTTTTCTCGTTAATGGTTTTGGTGTCTTACCAGAAGTATCAACAAACCTATGGGGAGGTTTATTACTTACCCTCCTCATATCAATCATCGCAATTGTTTTTGCATTTCCTATCGGTATTTTGTTAGCACTTGGAAGAACAAGTAAATTACCAATAATTAGGTACTTCTGTATATTCTTTATTGAATTCGTTAGAGGTATTCCTCTTATAACAGTATTGTTTATGGCGATGTTATTACTTCCTCTTTTTCTACCTGAAGGAATTGAAATAAATAACGTTTTACGCGTTATGGTCGCTTGCACATTATTTACTTCAGCTTACATGGCAGAAAATGTTCGCGGGGGATTGCAATCAATCCCTAACGGTCAATATGAAGCTGCAAAAGCAATTGGATTAAACCCTATTCAATCTATGACTTTTATTATTATGCCACAAGCATTGCGTGCTGTTATTCCGGCTATTGTAGGTCAAAGTATTTCTATGTTTAAAGATACATCATTAGTAGCAATTGTAGGCTTAGCTGATATTCTTGGAATTGCACAGGCAGTTAAATCTAACCCAGACTATTTAGGGCGGATTATGGAAGCATATTTATTTGTCGCTTTAGCTTACTGGGTTATAGCGTATTCTATGTCTTATGCTAGTAGGAGACTAGAAAAGCAATTAGGCGTTGGTGAACGATAAGTTTAATGGTTGAGGAGGAAAAACGATGTCACAAGCTAAAGTAAAAGAAAATGATAATAAAGAGATTATTAATTGTAATAATGTGAATAAATGGTTTGGCCACCATCACGTATTGAAGGATGTTAGCCTAACTGTTAAAAAGGGCGAAGTTTTAGTAATACTTGGTCCTTCCGGTTCAGGTAAATCTACTTTTATTCGTACTATAAACGGTTTAGAGGAGATTCAAAGAGGCGAAATAACGATTGATGGTATAAGCCTATCACATGATGTAAAAGACATTGAAGCAATTCGAAAAGAAACAGGAATGGTTTTTCAACAGTTTAACCTATTCCCTCATATGACGATCTTAAAGAATATCACGTTAGCGCCCATTTGGGTGAGAAAAAAGCCAAAGGCAGATGCTGAAAAAACTGCACTAGAACTACTAGAAAGAGTCGGAATCCCTGAACAAGCACACAAGTATCCCGGGCAACTATCGGGCGGACAACAACAACGTGTTGCTATTGCAAGAGCGCTAGCGATGCAACCAGAATTAATGTTATTTGATGAACCAACTTCGGCATTAGATCCCGAAATGATTAAGGAAGTATTGGATGTAATGAAAGAGCTCGCAAATAGCGGGATGACGATGTTAGTTGTTACACACGAAATGGGATTTGCACGTGAGGTTGCAGACAGGATTGTTTTGTTTGATGAGGGAGAAATCATTGAACAAGGAACACCAGAAGAACTATTTGATAATCCTAAGCACGAGCGTACAAAATTGTTTTTATCTCAAATCCTCTAAAGGCTTTCATTTAGAAAATCACCGATGTTAAATCGGTGATTTTTACTTGTAAGTTTTTATTTTTTATATTACAATCGAACAAACGTTCTTTTTTCTAAAAGTTAAGATACGTTTAAATACTAACCAGACAAGTGGGGATTTGTTTTGGAAAAAAAACATGAATTAGAAACACAAATAGAAAACTTAAGAGAACGCCTTTATCAACTTTCTAAACAAAACGCAAAGGAAAAAGAGTTGTTAGAGGTTTCTCAACTTCTAGATGTTACTTTAAACGAATACGATCGAAGAAATAGTAAATAACCCTTCTCTACCAAATATAAGAAACGCATAGCAAATAAAATTACACTGCTATGCGTTCATTAGAAGTAACTGTCTAACGGTTATTTTTAATCTGGCCTTTATAGAGACTTTTTTCTTCCAAAATAAAGCCTTGGTCTCGACTTATTTTCTTTAAATTTTTGATTTCTCCACCTGAAACAATAGATATTACTGTTCCACCTTCAGAACCTAATCGTCCAGTTCTACCTGATCGATGAATATATTGCGCAGTATCAGGAGAGATATCCATATGGATCACATGGGTTAAATCTTGTATATCAAGTCCTCTTGCAGCAACATCCGTCGCAAGTAGCACATCCGACTGACCTGTCCTAAATTTCTTTATAGCTTGTTCCCGTTCTTGTTTTTTTGAACTACTGTGAAGCGTGCTAGCTATAATACCCTTGTATTCTAGCTTCTCTGCTATAACAGAGAGGTTATTAATATCAGAAAAAAATACTAAAGCCTTTCCATCAATTATTCTGATCAACTTTCTTAATACCTCGATTTTTTCTCTTGCTTCACAGACAAAATATAAATGGTCTACTGGCGGATGATTTATTTCCTTCTTTGAAATTCTTATTACTTTCGGTTGCTGCATAAACGTCATCGCTTCATTTTCAACAGATTCTGGTAATGTAGCTGAAAATAGTAGAATTTGCCTAACCTGTGGGGTACCTTTTATAATGCTGTCGATCGTAGACCTGTGTTCAGGGACTAACAACTGATCGGCTTCATCAAGTACTACTGTCTTTACTTCGTGTACTTTTAACTTCTTCATTTTTATTAACTCATGTACCCTTCCCGGTGTGCCGACAACGATCTTCGGTTTTTTCTTTAATTTTTCTACTTGGCGCTTAATATTCGCTCCACCGATCAGTGTGGTACTAGAAATACCACTATCTTTTATCCAGTCTTGTAATGTTGTATTGATTTGCATAACAAGTTCGTGTGATGATGCTAACACAATAATTTGAGTATGAACTTGGTCTAAATCTAACTTTTGCAATAAAGGAATTAAGTACGCTAACGTCTTCCCACTTCCTGTTGGCGATTCAACAATCAAATCTTCTCCTTCTGCAATTAACTCCGATGTTTTCATTTGAACTGGGGTTAGTTCTTTAAAACCAGAACTATTCCATGCCTTCTCTAAAAAAGTACGCATATTTTCAAACATATGATATTTCTCCTTTTTATAAAACGAACTAAATCACAACATCTATCATCGTACCATTAATGCACGAAGTAGCGTTAATTTTCTTCACTCTTTCCATCTAAATTATCATTATTTTATTTCTTCCCCAGACATACGCTCATAATTTATAATAGTTTTACCTTATACTGTAAAACTTATTACCCACGAGATGTTTTTCATCTGTGAGGGACCTTATTTGTCTTTTTTGACTGTATTTTTAACTGAGTGGCTATTACAATAAGTTATTTTTAACAAATTGCCAACGATCTTGATGGAATTTGGACAAATAAGGGCTCTGGTGACCGCTTAAATCATATATCCTTAGATTTTAGCCAAATAACGGATCTCATAGCCGCCAAAATCTCTATCGATTTCCTGACTGAGAAAGTTAATACGGATTTTATATCAATACAGATCTATACAGAAAAAAATCGCAGGAATAGAGCTACAAAAGAGACATGCTCTCTTTGTTCTAAATTCTAAGGTATTATAACAGGCCAACCATCTGTAATCCATAAACAATACCGTTATCTTCAACCGATTTAGTTACGTATTTAGCAGAAGCTTTTACTGTATCCTCTGCATTCCCCATCGCCACACTGTTTTCAATGGTAGATAACATTTCAATATCGTTAAGACCATCACCGAAGGCATATTGGTTTTGTTTAGCAAACCCAAACCTTTCTACTACCTTCTCAATGCCAATAGCTTTTGAACCACCTTTAGGGAGGATATCTACGGAAAATGGATGCCATCTAATGAAATCAAATGCATGATATGTAGCTTTATAAATATCTTCTTCACCTTCTGCACAGAAAATTAAAGTCTGATACAGATCTCGACCCTTATAATAGAGCGGGTCATGTGTGGGAAATTGTTTTATCTTTAGTGTAGCAAAGCTTTCTTGTATGTAAGTATGCTCAGGTACATTGGCTTTCATATCTTCATGATCCATAAATACGACTGGATGCTCATTCTGTAGAGCTTCTTTCGTAAGCTGTTCGAGCGATCCAATATCCATCGGGTTTCTGTAAACCACTTCACCATTTACAACAACGTATTGTCCGTTATAGCTTACAAATGTTTGTATATCTAGTTCCTCTCTTAGCTCTTCAAACATAAAAGGCGCTCTCCCAGTTGCAATTGCAACCTCATGCCCCTTGTCTTTCAGTTGAAAGATTGCCTTTTTCGAAATCTCAGGTAATTCCTTCTCGTGGTTAAGTAATGTGCCGTCAATATCAAAGAAAATTATACTTCGCTCGGTCATTCATCCGCCTACTTTCTTTTATTGTATTGAACTCATTTTCAACTCAAAAAGCAATTGTTATTCTTATTGTAAATGATGAAAAGCCTTACAAGTCAATAATATTCTTCTTACCAACCGATTTTGTTACACCTTACCTATCCAAAGATATTGACAGATCCTCCTTTCCTATGATATTAAAATAATAGTTAGCACTCAAAGAGTCGAAGTGCTAAACTATTTATATTTCTATCATACGCATACCATAAGAAGGGAGAAATTAATATGGCAAAAAGACAGTTTAAAGCAGAATCCAAACGACTATTAGAAATGATGATTAACTCTATTTATTCCCAGAAGGAAATCTTTTTACGAGAGTTAATTTCAAATGCGAGTGACGCGATTGATAAGATCTATTATAAAGCGTTAACCGATGAATCGTTAACGTTCCAGCAAGATCAGTACTACATAAAAGTTACTGCAGATAAAGAAAACCGAACATTAACGATTTCCGATACAGGAATCGGTATGACAAAAGAAGAACTCGAAAATAACCTTGGAATCATTGCGAAGAGTGGTTCACTTGCATTTAAGTCTGAAAATGAAATGAAAGATGGGCAAGAAATCATTGGTCAATTTGGTGTTGGTTTTTACTCTGCATTTATGGTGGCTGATGTGGTCACTGTTATTACAAAAGCGTTGGGCAGTGACGAAGCATTTAAATGGGAGTCTAAGGGAGCAGATGGCTATACGATTAAAACATGTGAAAAAGATCATGTTGGTACAGATATCATCATTAAAGTAAAAGAAAATACAGAAGAAGAAACATATGACGAATACCTTGAAGAACATCGCCTGTCTTCCATCATTAAAAAGTACTCAGATTTTATACGATACCCAGTAAAGATGGATATTACAGAACAAAAACATAAAGAGGGTACCGAGAACGAGTATGAAGAAGTAACAGAAGAGCAAGTTGTGAATAGCATGGTCCCAATCTGGAGAAAAAACAAGAGTGAATTAACGGATGAAGACTATGAGAATTTTTATAAAGAAAAACATTATGGCTTCGATAAACCATTAAAGCATATTCACATTAGTGTAGATGGTGCTGTTCGCTACCAATCCATCTTGTATATTCCGGAACAAATGCCATATGACTATTACTCTAAGGAATTCGAAAAAGGTTTAGAGCTATATTCTAATGGTGTTCTAATCATGGAAAAATGCGCGGATTTAGTCCCGGACTACTTTAGTTTTGTCAAAGGGATGGTGGATTCAGAAGACCTTTCACTGAACATATCTCGTGAAATGTTGCAACATGATCGCCAATTGAAACTCATCGCCAAAAATATTAAAAAGAAAATCAAAAGTCAGTTATTAAGCCTGTTAAAGGATGATCGTGAAAAATATGAGAAGTTCTATAACGCCTTTGGCAGACAATTAAAATACGGTGTTTATAGCGACTTTGGTAGTAACAAAGATCTATTGCAAGATTTATTAATGTTCTATTCTTCAACTGAGAAAAAGTTAGTTACAATAGATGAATATGTCTCAAGAATGCCAGAAGAGCAAAAGTACATTTATTACGCTTCAGGTGAGAGTAATGAACGAATCGAAAAGCTTCCACAAACAGAAAGGCTTACTGATAAAGGTTACGAAATTCTATACTTCACTGATGAAGTTGATGAGTTTGCGATTAAAATGTTAATGAATTACAATGATAAGGAATTTAAATCCGTAGCTAGTGGGGATTTAGGTATCGAAGAAGAAGCAGAACAAAATCAAGCTGAAACAGAACAAAAGAATAATGAAGCCATGTTTATGTACATGAAAGACGTTCTGAAAGGTCAAGTGAAAGACATAAAGGTTTCAACTAGATTAAAACGTCACCCAGTTTGCTTGTCTACCGATGGGGAAGTCTCCATAGAAATGGAAAAAATTCTAAAATCAATGCCTGATAACCAAAATATTCAAGCAGAGAAGATTTTAGAAATCAATACAAACCATGAGGTATTCCAATCATTAAAACAAGCTTTTGAAACGGATAAAAGCAAGCTCGATATCTATACAAACCTGCTATACAACCAAGCTTTACTCATTGAAGGATTACCTATTAAAGATCCTGTTGAATTCACCAACGATATGTGCAAAATTATGATCTAATAGTGAAAGCCCTCTATCTTCGCTCGATAGAGGGCTTACTTTTTCATGAAATATTATACTTATTCCCACAATTTTTAATTGTTCATTATTATATCGTAATATTTCTTGCGTTGGTTTGCATAAGCAAGCTTTATTCTACATCTCTACTTTATCTCATTGATGATTGCGGAAGCCAGCAAACTCATGGCATGCTTTTCACTTGATTACGCCCCTCTTGTTTTGCCATATACAACGCCTGATCTACACGTTTCATCAACGTTTCGGCAGTGTCTCCTTTTTGTGAAATCTCAACACCAAAGCTCGACGTCACTTGACCAACTTCTGAAAAATGATGATTGGCAATAGACATTCTTAATTGTTCAGCTAACACTCTTGCTTTCTTTTTATCATGGTCTGAAATAATTATAAATTCTTCTCCGCCCCAACGACCAAAATTATCCTTATGCCCCAAGTAATTCTTGACCAACGACGTTAGCTCAAGTAAAACTTTATCACCAACTACATGTCCAAGTTCATCATTAATCTTTTTAAAGCGATCTAAATCAAAAAATATAACTGAAATCGTTTTATTTTTTTCAAATGTTTCTTCTAGCCATTGATAAACTTTTCTTCTGTTTGCGATATTAGTCAAGGAATCCTGAAACGCAAGCTTTTCTAACATTTCTGTCTCTGTATAAGCAATAATTATGTGACGGGCAAAAAATAAGAATATTATATACACAATACAAGACAACAAGTATTGTATAAGTGTTTCTTTCGTATCCGGGAGTAACTCACTCCAGTAAAAGATAGCAATGGTTGTTGGAATTGTCCAAAGGAACAATGAATACATAATTCCTTTTTTCCCTTTTAAAGTAACAAAAACAAGAACAAAAATCAGTGGTGTCCAATATGTAGAACGGCCCGACGAAGTTTGATCATGTACAACCATATCAAAATAAATAACTTCATACGACTTTAACATAAAAAATATGCTAATTATTGCTATGTTAATGATTTCAATGGCTTTAAATCCTTTTCTAATAAGAAGTAAAACCCATGAAAGAGTAAAAACAACAATAAGGATGGGGATCATATAAAGATTAAATAGATCGTTTTTTTCTATCATCAAAATTCTAGAGATTAAGGCCAGTATTATGATTGGTAATACCCACAAAAATAGCGTTCTCTTTAATTTTTGAAATTTATTATATTCCCCTGACACATGAATCAACTCCTAATGACTAAGCGCTTCCATCTATTGTATATCGCCATTGTTTTATACCAGGCACATGTGAATACGAGTAATGCTAAATAATTCACAACACTCATAAACAGTTATTGATAGATTTACATCTGATATTAGGTCAATTATCCTACTAAATGTAAAAATTGACAAGTGTATCTATGTAAATACTTATTTATAATGCTTCTTAAGTCATATGTTTTAGAAATCCGAATCGCTCGTCTTTTGATGATGTGTTGGTCTCAAAAGCGATTACCAATGCCCCTTTTTCTTATACTTGGTACACTTAAATTTCCCAACTACATCAGAAGACTTTTTAGCAATTCTTAATGTAGAATGCGGAATTAAAAGAGGCCACAGTACCTGTGACCTCTTTTAATAATATATATAAAATTAGACAACGTAAGAAGTTCCGATAATAATTAATAGGATGAATAACACGACAATTAACGCAAAACTGTTGTGCATTTCATCAACACCTCCTTGAAAATTCAAGATCAATTTTCTGCGTGTGATGTTCTGCTTTCGCAGTTTTTCTTCTTTTTAAGTTGTTCAATATCTATACTATGGAAGATGTTTAATTTTGTATAGGCATATACCTACATCAAAAAAATCTAGGCGAAGTTTATTATTTTGCTATTTCTTCTGTTAAGTGTTTTGTGCAATTTAACAATGTACATGACCAGTTATCATTTTCCTCCACAATAAATGTCGAAACTGCTGTGTTCCCAAAACCTTGATCAAAGCTGTCATTTTTTAATAAGATTTTTATAATTTGATTTAAAGTGGCTCCATGACTAACAAAAAGGACGTTTTGATCAGGAAATCGAGAGCTATATTCTTTCACACATGCATAACTTCTTTCTTGCACTGAGGTATGGGGTTCAATTCCTAGATCCAAGCCACGCCAGTTCGGGCCCCACTTTTCATCTCTTGCTTCTTTTGTTAGTCCTTCTAGTTTACCAAAAGATATTTCACGTAATCTCGTGTCTTGATACAAAGGAATATCTAACTTTTCTGCAACTACTTTAGCCGTGTCAAACGCCCTTGATAGGTCACTAGAGACTACTAGATCCCATTCCTCTCGCACAAGCCTTGCTGCTAACCGTTGTGCTTGTGCTTTCCCCTCATCATTTAAAGGTATATCCGTTTGCCCCTGTGCTCTTCTTTGTAGATTCCAATCAGTAACTCCATGACGTACGAAACCAATTATAGTCATCATGCTCCTCCTCATCCTAATCACAATTTATTTGTATCATAACAAAAAATTTACTTCTATGACATAAAAACTCTTCAAATAAAAAGTGGATGAACAGCAATTAAGATGTTCATCCGCTTCCACTTACGCATGCAGAAATTTAACACATACAGGCTCTGGAACTTTAATATTTGCTTGCCTTAACGTTAACTTACCTGACGACTCGTTTCTATCAAATAATACAATTGTGTTTGATTTCTGATTGGATGCAACAAGAAATTTTTCTGTAGGATCTAATACAAAATCACGAGGCCAGTTTCCCTCTGTTGATGTCCACTCCACAAAACTAAGTTTCCCTGTTTGTTTTTCAACTTCAAACACTGCAATACTATTATGACCTCTGTTTCCAGCATAGATGAATTTTCCATCTGCAGTAATGTGAACAGCACTTCCATCGTTTGTTTCGTTAAAGTCCTCCGGAATAGTTGGTATGGACTGAAGTTCGGTAAGACTACCTTCTTCTGCATTATATTGAAGTACCAGTACTTCTGAACTTAGCTCAGTCATAACATAAGCGAAATGACCATTGGGATGGAATGTAATATGCCTTGGACCACTTCCCGGTTTCGTTTTCAATGTATGTACTTTAGATAACTCACCTTGTTCAACTGCATAAGTATGAACACGATCACTGCCTAAGTCGATGGCAATCACATATTTTTGATCCGGTGTAAACCCAGCAAAATGCATGTGTGGTTTTTCTTGACGATCATGAGGACCATTTCCTTCATGCTCTACAGACGCCGCTTCAGTCTTTAAAGAACCATCTTTATTTGTTAGATAAGATTCCACTTTTGTTGTATGATAATTAGCCGTTACAACATTCGTTTTTGTTTCATTAACACTAACATGGCAAGGCGGAGATCCTGGCGAAGCTAAGCTATTCAAAACTGTTAACTCACCTGTCTCTTCTTGTATGGAAAAAGCGGTCACACCACCATTATCAGACTCTTTTGCAACTGCATATAAGTTTTTATTATCACTACTGATAGTCACATATGTAGGATTGCTTAATTCTGCAGCAAGTTCTACATCAGTAATCTCACCTTTCTTCGTATCCAGTATAAAACGATATACCCCTTTACTTTCCTCTTTCGTATAGGTACCTATGTATCCATTATATTTCCCCATAACAAGCTCCCTTCAATGTCCAATTTTGTCTCATTATAACAAAAGGAATTTTATTTTTCTATTGTAAAAGAGGACAAGTACGAAGCTTGCCCTCTTCTGATATATCTTAAGGTTACTGTCCTTGGTTTTGGTTTTGTTGACCTTGACCACCCATTGCGTTAGCAAACGGTACCATTTGTTGAGCAAAATTCTTTACACCTTTTCGCTTAATACCATAATATGCAGCTGCCCCTATACCTACAGACGCAAGAAGCGGCAATACATTTCCACGTTGTCTTTGCATGTTTCTTTCACCCCCTAATGTTGTTCCCTAATAACTTATCCGGAAGAATAATTCTTTAATCTAGTCACATTTTGGCATCGTTCAACATTGCTAGCCGGACTTGACGATAATCCATTTGGTAATCATTTATAAGAGTAAAAAAAACAGATAAACGACAAATCGTTTATCTGTTCCTTGTTCTTACTCTTTCCAACTTAATTCGACCGGCAAAGTCTGATTAATAGATGTAAACTCTGATTTTTTCTGTTCTTCAGTCATCCATAAATGAATAGCGCCATAATCTTGGCTATTTCTAATTAGCCTGCCAATTCCTTGTCTAAGGCGTAAGAGCATATATGGACGATCCACATCCTCCGTTGGGTTGGATACATGACTACGCTTTGCTTGGAAGACAGGATCATGTGGAGGAAAAGGTAGCGATGCAATGATAACCTGTGTAAGTGCCTTACCTGGTACATCTAGACCTTCCCAGAGATTATAGGAACAAAGTACGGAAGAAATGTCATGTTGAAACTGTTTCACCAATTCACTGATTTCCCGATCTCCTTCATAAATAAACGGAATATCCCATTCCTGATGATGAGCCCACTCCCTAAAACGATCCATTTCATAAGCTGATGTAAAGAGAAGCAACGATTGACCTCCATTTTTTCTAATGGCTTGTCCTATCTCATTCCATTTATCCACTTCCTTTTTTTCCTCATACAAATGACCATAAACACGCATTTGCTCTTCATAATCAAAAGGTGAAGCGACGTTAAATGAGTCATACTCATTGATCCCTAAACTCTTAGCAATATAGGAGAAGTCACCAGCTTGCGATAATGTTGCAGAAGAAAAGATAAACGGGATTTTTTGCGAAAACACTTCTTCTGCTAGTATGTCTTCAACCAATCTTGGCATGATGACAAATGTTACGTCTGTATCGTTTTCTTCTAACCAGAAAATCCCTTGATTATCTCTAAGTAAGATCGAAAGACCGTAAGAATAAAATTCTAGATATTCCTCCATAACCTTGATGTGATAAGGATCAATGGTAAAGAGTTCTGCATCAAAAACAAGTTGCTCTAATAATTTATCTACTTTTTCTTGTAATTCTTTGACCATCTTCATCATAGTTGTAGACCTTTTAACTTCTTTTCGATCCGATCCAACAATCGATTCGGAAACATCGTCTAAATAATCAAACCAATCTTCATGAATAGCCAGAATATCCTCGATGATATACAACGTTTCTTCTCGAACATCTTGACTCATGTAACCCGTTAGAATGGTTTGTAATGTTTGAGAATGGAATCGGTAGGTTAATCCCTTCTGTGCTGAAAATTCTAATAAGTGCCCTTCATCAAAAACCACACAACTAGCTTCAGGAAGAAGTGGCAGTTGCCCTTCTCTTTTCCGAGATTCTTTTGTCCATATGTGTTCCATATAAAAATCATGGGAACAAATAATCAAGTCAGTGGCATGACGATAATGATCTCGATATAATGTTTGACCACTTCGGTGGCGCCAATCACAAGTAGAACATTGTTGCAAAGGATCCCAAGCAATTTGTTTCCACTTTTCGTTAGATACCCAAGGATATTCTTTACGATCACCGTATCGCTCATACGATTGCATCGATGTCCCTTGATCGAATACGAAGTCTGGTATTTGCTCATGTACCTGCAGTATGTCCTCATCTGTTGTACTATTTGCTAATGGATCTAATTTTTTCATACATACATATTGTTCACGAGCTTTCGCAAGTCTTACGTCAATGGATAGCCCTAGTGCTTTTTCTAACTTTTCAATATCTCCATTGTTCTTCACTAATTGCTCAATTAATGTTTCATCTGCACAGGAAATGATGGCTGGTTTTCTTTTATATCTCGCATAACAAATAGCATACAATAAATACACGAACGTTTTCCCTGTTCCCACTCCTGCTTCAGCAAAACTGATTCCATTATGCTTAAATGCTTTCTCAATTTGATAGGCCATGTATATTTGCTCATCTCGTAATTCATACCCCTGCTCAGGTAAAATATCGTAGAACACGTCCCCAACATAGTCTCCTAATCGATCATAAAAGTTCTCTTGTTTAGAAATCGTAAACGGTAATGACTTTGACAAGTGATCATTCTCCTTTATATCAGTTGTATCTAATCGGCTTCACATCGTGTTATTTTTCCCAAAAAAACTGCCTGTTTCAAAATGTAAACACGCACTAATCCTCTATTTTATGTGTAGAGCTTTTCGTATTTTCATCAAGTTTTACATACGTAGACCGCCCTAAATATAAAGGGATTTGCAATCTATTTAATTTTGGAAGTCCGTTTTCGTGAAATAGGTCAGGATCACGGTAAAACTGCTTTATTTCACCGACAAACCAATCATGATCACCATAGGTTTGTCTATCCATTATTTCACATTCATACGCAACATAGGCATCTCTTAGAATTGGTGCACCTGTTATAATTCCACGGTCGAACTCTATATTTCCCTTCTTAAATTTATCTACGGCACTTCCACTATAGACCCCAGCTTGTTGAATAAATTTTGCATGATCATAAGAAAGAAAGTTGATGGTAAAACATCCTGATTTTCTAATCATGGAGTAGGTGTGCCTTTCCCTACCAATTGCAACACCATATATTGGTGGATCATATGATATGTAAGAGTGCCATCCAGCAGCCATCACATTGTCCTCATGGTCACAGGTAACAGTAACTAACGCTACCATCCCAGGATAACTATGCATGACTGTTTGAGCAGTTTCGGTTCTCATTCGTATATTTCTCCTTTTACTATAATTAAGTTTCACAAGCAATCTTTTATGTATCCATTCATACTTATACGATTGTATATTCTTTTATAGGATCGTGTCCAATTAGAGGCAAACTTCTTCTATATGTAATGGAGGACTATACTCCCACCCTAAAGCACATTTTAAAAAAACATAGAAAAAAGACACTTGAATAATCAAGTGTCTTCGACATTGTGGCGAAGAGACCGTTGACCACATTCAACGTAAAACGTCCTTCGACTTACACAATCAGCTCATCGCTAAATCAATATATCATGTGTACGAAATAAACACAATGGAATTTTATGTAATAGATAAACTAGTATAGGA
This sequence comes from Aquibacillus koreensis, assembly GCF_025154055.1. Classification (GTDB taxonomy): domain Bacteria; phylum Bacillota; class Bacilli; order Bacillales; family Amphibacillaceae; genus Aquibacillus_C; species Aquibacillus_C koreensis. The sequence continues at coordinate 41,783 of NZ_JAOALK010000002.1, read as the reverse complement.
ATTTGTGACTTATTAAGAGGAAATATGAACAGAAGTAATTACTTTGGAAGTCTTTTGGCCATTAGGATCATTTTGTTACTTGTATAAAAACCATTTTTCTTATAAAATTGTTCAGCTAGTCCACCATGTGCAGTGATTAATTCGATTCGATCTATATTTTTTTCCTTGCAGTATCTTTCTAGAGACGAAAGCATAATACTTCCAACTCCTTGGCCTTGCATTGGTGCACTAACACACATCTCTTTTATCAGAAAGTGCGTAACGCCCAACCAATTTTCGGTATGCCCTATTAGAAATCCTATCAAGACTTGTTCACTATTGTACACCCCAATACAATAAGCACTTGGATGATGGAAAAGGCTTAATAACCGATCGTTTGCAGCTTGGTAATTCCATAACTCATTCCAAGGTGATTTACTAAATACATCCATGTATAATTTCGTACACACTTCCACCCTCTCTAAGGTTAATTCTATGACATTCATTTTACAATCCTCCTTTCTGTACTTTTCAATTCTTCAGCAAATCTTACCCAAGTTTTGAAGTATTTAGGTGTGTAATCAAGGATGGTAATTCTAAAAGATTGTCTATTGTGTAATCAGCTTCTGCTATTTCCGAAAAATGTTTATTATTCACCCACACACTGGTCATACCCAAGTCCTTTGCAGCTTTTATATCATTTACAGGATGGTCACCAACAAAGACTGATTGAGAAGGATCTGTCTGCATCCTAGATAAGGCTCTTTTGAAGATAGCCGGTTCTGGCTTTCGAACCCCCTCTTGCTCTGAAACTAATATCGATTGAAAATAAGAAGTTATATCCAGTGCTTCTATATTACCTAACTGGAAATCAGTAAAACCGTTTGTAATAATGCCCATTTTTATGTCGCGTCTTAATAGCTCCGAAAGCATTTTATGTAAACCATCAAATCCTTTACAACTAAACTTAAAATGCTGTAAATAGTCATGCAAAAACTCGTTCCAACTAATGGAAGTAATAGAGAACTCTTGAGCTAATTGTTGATAAACCTTGTCTTTCCATACATAGCCTCCATCATCCAATTTCACAAATCTTTGTGTGAAGGATTCTTTTTGTACGTGAGGAAAATGTTGATACAGCCGATCATATTGATTGTGAATAAAATGAAGAACAGAACTATCTCGATCTAATAGTGTACCGTCTAAATCAAATAATACCGATTGAATCATCTTTATCAAATTCCCCTTTTAAAGGTGATTTTACTACATTTTCTTTCCAATCCAAGAAATAAATAAAATAAATAGCCCAATTGTAAAAGGCAATGCACTAAGTAAACTTAATCCAATTCCTTCAAAGCCTCCAACAACTTGGAAGCCAAACAAATAAACAGAAATACCGATGACACAGAGCAAAAAACCCCAGACGTAGGTCAATTTCCTTTTGATGGAATAAACGATACCGATAATTGAACAAAACAATAAAAACCAAGGAAGTATAACAAAAAATAATTCGTCCATTTTCGCACCCACGTTCTAAAATATCTCTACGAACACTTATGGCCGTACCATAATAGTAACTCTTCTAGTTAAGTCTATCATATTTTTCCATATTTTTCGGGGGTTTTTGTCAAAAGATTATTAAAAATAGCAAAATATCTTTCATCAAAGCTAGCACATAAAAAACACTTAGTCATAGTTTGGAGTATGTGTTTCCTAAGCTCTAACTCCCATTTTCCCCTCATAAGTGAGTCTTCCGATATGTTTATATGTTTTCATGAACGTTTCTTGACCCACATCTTCAGCCAAAAAGCTATCTCGGGTGATATTCCATCGACATGATATACCCTTTTATAATACTTTTCGTATAGGTTAGAAATGTATTACGATGACTCTAATAAAATTCCTCCATTTTATACCCACTTGCACCCCTTTATAAAAAATACAAAGCATACAATCATGACCTTCTGTTGATAATTTAGTTACTATTTTTTAATTTTTAGAGCAGTTAGTAGATAAATTAAAAGAACTAATCATTAATGAAGTATTGCAGGTTGATGAAAAAAATTCCTTCTGTTCGTACACTTGCACAGGAATTGTCGATTAACCCAAATACAATTCAAAAGGCATATCGATAACTTGAGTCACAAGGTTAAATTTATTCTGTCAAAGGAAAAGGAAGTTTTGTGAATGCTCTATAAAACAATGAAAATGTTGAGGATTTGAACAAAATAAAGGACGAGTTAAAAAGATTAATTGCTGAAGCTTTATTTTTAGGCGTTTCACCTTCAGAGCTTTATTCGCTGATAGATGAAGTACACAATGGGATTGGGGGGACATAGATGATTAATATGAATAACGCAAGTAGTACGGTTAAGGTGTATCTGAACACTTTTCAGCTAACAATTCCTTAACATAATATAAAAACCTTCAAATACTGAACAACTTCACTTGTTCAAATTAGAAGGTTTTATAAACTTCCTTTATGTTTTTAGTTGAAATTCTTTTCGTACCATGATTTTGCTGCATCCACTTCCGTACGTGTTAACTGATGACCATTATTTTCCCAATGAATGTCTACTTTAGCACCATTTTGCTCTAATAATGCTTGCAAATCGATCGACTCCTGTTCGGTGCATAGTGGATCGTTATGTCCTGCTGATATAAATACTTGTGTATCGTGTAGTTCTGGTAACGCAATACCTCGTCTAGGTACCATTGGGTGATGTAAGATTGCTCCACGTAAAGCATTTTCATAATGAAATAGTAAGCTTCCCGCTATGTTCGCACCGTTTGAATAGCCAATGGCAATGATGTTATTTCTTTCAAAATCATAATCACTTGCTGCCTCATCTAAAAAATCATGTAACTCTTTTGTGCGGAAGATGAGATCTTCTTCATCAAATACACCCTCTGCAAGTCGTCGGAAAAATCGAGGCATACCATTTTCAGAAACGTTTCCCCTAACACTTAACACGGAAGCATGCTCATCGACTAGCTTAGCAACGGGAAGCAAGTCTTGTTCCGTTCCACCAGTACCATGCAGTAATAGAAGGACCGGCTTAGTCTTATCACCTTGTTGAAATATATGTTTCATTAAAATTTCCTCCTTACATTTCTTATTAACCATCTTTACTTTCATATTATGCCGTTCCACTTCACACTTATATCTTGACTTCGAGATAATTATAAAGTGAGAATCCTACTCTGTCAAAGAAAGAGATTATCCCAATGGTTTAACCTGAGATAATCTCTACTATGTTACAAAAGAAATTAACGTTTACTTGTATTTACAAGTGAACGCAAATGATCTACTTCTAAATGTTCTCCATCTTTATTGCTATACCGTGCTTGACCATAGGCATCATCAAGCTCTTCTAATAACCTAGCATCTACTTCCCTCTGCAACTCAATTAACGTTTCATGCGGCGTATTGCTCGGCTTCACTTCAAATCCATTTTTTGTTTTCTCTGCTAGCAGGTGGCGATAAATATAGCGTACCTTTTCTTTATTGGATAAAGCATGAAATTGTGGCCCTCTAGAAAAGAACGATGAAACTACTTCCTTGGCACGTGTTGTTACTTTTTCTCGCCATAGCTTCCAATCTATAAGGCTTTCAGATTCGTCAATATATCCGCCAACATTGTCATCCTTCTTTCTTCGGAATATGCGTGCGAATACTTTTTGTATATAAGCAAACCAACGTTTCACGATTATCCTAGTTCTTTTAAAAATAAGCATTAAACTTAAGACTAATAATGCGAGCACTAACACGGATCCACCTATGATTGTTAACCAATTCATCCACACATTAAATGAGGATTGATCTTCACCACCAGAAAACATAAATTCTACCCTTGGTCTAGATTGAGGATCTTCTACACCATTTGAGGGAAACATTTCAGTTATGTTTATTATTGTCTGTAATATGCCACCAACTACCGAAACAAACAATGTTTGTACAACTTGAAAATTTGTTAACAAAATAATTGCAATAAACATGATAGCAAGATATATTCTATTCGTATTCTTAATGACTCGACTAACCATTGCATCTTTCGTTTTAGCATGGGTTGCCGTTTTTAAATGCTCTTCATTTGATACAAAGAAAGTAATCAAGATCATCACTATTCCTAACCAAGTAATCATGTCTACATAAGGTGTCATAGGAGCGATATTTAAATAGAAAAGATAACTAATAAAATAGATTGGAAAACCCGCTGTCCATAGTAGTCTGGTTAGCGATAGCTCTACCCATGATTGTGTTGCATACATCATTCCCCTCAACACAACCAAACCACCAAATAAAAACGTAAAGATAGAACCAATGACAGAATCGCTAATAAAAATTGCTGGAGCAGTAGATAGTATAAGAGAAAGAAAGATATAGACCACATAACTTCTTTCTTTAACAAGTTTTCTAACACATAGGCCAACCAAAAATAAACAAGAAAACATTGCTAGCCAAACTCCAAGTATCTCTGTTGGAACAAAATAGATCCCTATCAGAAACACTATAGGAAACAAAATTAAGTATTCAATCATTCCTAGTAACCATTTCTGAAAAAAATTTCGCACTTTAATCAGCATGACAATCACCTGCTTTTTTAGACGTCCTTGTTTACTTCAATTCCATAATTTCTATTGCATTTCCTAGCATTTCCAATTCATGCACATGTTGTTTCATTTTATCTGTTACCAGGCTTGTGATAATGAGAAAATCTGTATTGGACCTTTGTTCTTCTATATCTTCTAATAAAAATTGATTGAAGTTTCTACTTCTATCCATTTTTACTTTTGCAATCGTATCCAACATGTAATAAAAATGCTCCATACCTGTTTCCGGTTCTATTCGAACGGATTCTTTTACTTTTTTTGTAGTATCACTGAAAGGGGGTGTGAGATATGCATTACAACCAAAGCCAGTACTTATACCATTTTTAATGGAGTGGTTGGCAACAGATGCGGCATATGATAATGCATTTTCGATTAACTGTTCATTCTCAATCGGCCACCAAATATCTTCGGTTTGGTCAAAATTAACGTAAATCATAAGATGATGATCTGCAGTGAAATCTTTTTGACTTACTTGCAATTGACCAGTACGCGCAGTCGCTTTCCAGTTAACAGCATTCATCGAATCACCAGAAGCGTATTCACGAACCCCTGCAAATACGAATGGATCTTCAATAATCCACCTTCTAACTGTAATATCTCCTAACCAACTATGCGATGGTAGTGGAACTTCATCAATTGGTAAAAGCGTTGGATAAACGATTACTGTTGCACTCGATTCAAGGGTGCGAAATCGTTCCGTAAAACCAAACACATCACCAGTCGTCATAGAAACCGTTTGAAGCGAATAGTAACCTCTATTTTGGCAAGTTACTTTATGTCTTCTTGTTATTTTTTGATACGGAAGCAAACTGAATAAAGTACGGTGAAACTCTTCTTCTGGATTTTCTTCCAATTCTAGATCCGTATTTTTTTTGAAACGAAGCTGACTACTTATTTTAGATTCTAACCGAAGCCAAGGAACCGGCAGCCATTTATTGTTTGAGATTTCATCTATCATCTCGATCTGTTCTCCTGAAAAGACAGAAGAATGACTAAATCTTCTGTTATAACGTATGTTCGTAATACCCCACTTTTCATACATAAACATTTGAACAATGATAAACACAATCGTTATAGCAATAATCCAAGGGATACTCATGTTTACTTCGCTACTCCTTCTTCAGAAGGTACAGGAACGGTTGCCAAAATCTCCTCTAACACTTGATCCGCTTGATTTGCTTTTACACCAGCCATCCTATTTAATACAAGCCGATGACTGAGCACTGGCTTGACCATTCTCTTTACATCATCCGGTAAAACAAAATCTCTCCCGTTTATAACTGCGTATGCTTGTATTGCTTTAAACAATGCTTGACTACCTCTTGGACTAATCCCTACACTTACATTCGTATGTGTTCTTGTCTTCTCTACAATATCAATCACGTAGCCCATGATATCTTCACTAACATATACACTAGAATATAAGGACTGTGCCTGTAGGATCACTTCTTTACTCGCAACAGACTCCAATACTTGTAGCGGATTCGATTGTTTAAACCTTTTCAAGATCTCAATTCCTTCTTCTCTATTAGGATAGCCTAACCTAATCTTTAATAGGAAACGATCTAATTGGGCTTCTGGCAATGGAAAAGTTCCCTGACTTTCTACTGGGTTTTGTGTTGCAATTACCATAAATGGCGAGTCTAACTCACGCGTTTCCCCATCGATTGTTACTTGTCTTTCTTCCATGCTTTCTAATAAACTTGATTGAGTCCTAGGTGTGGCACGATTAATCTCATCTGCTAAAACTATGTTCGAAAAGATTGGACCTGGTCTAAATTCAAACTCACCGTTTTTTTGACTAAAAAAGTTAATCCCGGTCACATCTGTTGGTAACAAATCAGGGGTAAACTGAATACGTTTAAACGAACAAGACAATGACTTAGCCATCGACTTTGCTAATAATGTTTTTCCTGTACCAGGTACGTCCTCTAACAAAACATGACCCGATGCAATCAATGAAACGAAAAGTTGTTCAATCGTTTCGTCCTTACCAATCATTACTTTCTGTATATTATTTCTAACCTTTTGAGACACTGTTTGTATATCTGTTAATTCCACAAAGATTCCCCCTTATGTATGCGCTTCCTTAAAAATGAAACAAAACATTCTTTTTCATCTACTATACTAATTTTGACAAAAATTTAAATAATCCTTTATTTTATCGATAAAATACTTTCTATCAACAAAGGAATCATCATATGCTACTATTAAAACAAATACATAGACTTTAAAAAGCGTGAGGAGTTTTTAAATGTTTAGTGACCAAATTGGGTTAAAATTAGAAGTTGTAGCAAAAAGAGCTTTATTCATTAAGAAAAATGATGGGTTCGCTGGCATCATATCTGCTGATTATATCGTGAAAGAGAAGGGGGCCTTCACCGTTCTTTGCACTGCTCTGGCCCCTTATTACTTAAATGCCAGTGATAAACAAAGAAAAACGCTAGATGAAATGATTGATCGGTACAAACTTTTACAGGATTGTGATTTAGAAACATATTTTAAAACGATGGAAAAAGCAACGGAAGAATTAAAAATGTTACTAGATGACTTAGGTGTGCAAGCTCCTGATTGATCAACAAAAAATGGGGATCACAGTGTGTGATTCCCCCTATTATTTATTGTTCAAGTATGTCGTTTAAACAGCTTGGACAGATATCATGTGTGAACGAAGTATCTGTATGTGCCTCTATAAATGTCTCTAATTTAGTCCAATAATCCTGGTCGTCCCTTATGCTCTTACAACTTGCACAAATAGGAATTAAGCCTTTTAATGTGTTTATTTTTTCCAAAGCCTCTTCTAGCTTAATCTCCGTTAATTTACGTGCAGTTATATCAATATGGGATACAACGATCCCCTTCGTCTCTTTTGTTAAATCATCTTGAAGAGGAGTAGCCATAAACAAAAACCACCTAGCTTCATCATCCGTGTGGCAAGGATATTCATACGAAAATGCATTCGATTCACCATTTTGTATTGCTTTCATACCTTCTACACTTTTTCTAGCATAATCATCTCCTGTAGCCACTGCATGTTTTGAAATTGCTAAGTAATTTACACCAATCCAATTGTAATCTTTCGGTACACCATTTTGAAACCCATAATGAACCCAAGCTTCATTAACCGAAATGATTGTACCATCAAGATCTAAGACTGCAATATTTTCTTTCAACGAGTTAATAACCTCTCGATTATTCAGTTTAGTAATATAATGATCCATCATTATTCTCCTGTTAAATTTTTATGATACAATTGGTCATTATACAAGAAATATAATGATAATCTATCTATTTACCAAAACTTCTAAACATCCGACAAATCTATACAAAAAGGAAGTGTATGCATGTCTTCCATTCCAATTATGCTTGATTTAAAAGGGAAGAAAATTCTTGTCATTGGCGGAGGAAAAATTGCCGAAAGAAAGATTACAAATCTATTACCAACAGAAGGTAGCATTACAGTTATAAGCCCATCTGTCACACCAACCATCGAACAATTATCCCTTCAAAATAAAATACTGTGGAAGAAAAAGAGTTTTTCTCCTGAGGACGTTCACGACGTATTTTTATGTGTGATTGCAACAAATAGTAAAGAAGTAAATAAGCAAGCAGTTTTATCTGCACCTGATTACTTATTAATTAATCATGCTGAAGATGCTACACAAGGTAATATTCAGTTTCCAATTCAAGTAAAACGCGGCAAACTTTCCATTGCTATTTCTACAGATGGGGCGAGTCCAATACTTGCTAAAAATTTAAAGCGAGAAATAGAGCAAACATATGATGAGCGTTATGAAGCATATCTTGATTTTTTATTTGAAGCTCGTACCCTTATTAAGGAATCTACTTTCACAAATGAAGAGAAAAAACGTCTATTAGAACTACTTGTGACAAATGAGTTATTAGACCGAGAAAGACAATTTGAAACATTACAATGGATTAACGAACAAATGAAAGAAACTCGTAGGTAGCCTATGAGCTTCTCTAATTTGCATCTTTTATAAGTAGTTGTCTTTGTTTCCATTTTTCAAGCATTCTCAAACCACTTTGCTTTTGTATTTGTTCTTTCGCTACATCTATACCCTCTTCAATTGTTTTCGTGGCACCAAATAAGTAATAGCGAATTCCTGTATTAAATACGACTTGGTTATAGTAATACCGGTACGTTGGTGACTTGTCTCCACTAAGCACAGCAAGTGTAATATCTCGTTGTTCTTCCGCTGTTAACTTTTCATTCTTGTCAAAGTCTTTATTTAACAATCCATATTCCTCTGGTTTTACAATAAAGGAGTCCAAAGAATCTTCTGTTAATTGGAACACAAAACTGTTTCGGTGAACAGGTACATCTTCTGACCCTTCCAACCCTTGAACGATAAAAACATTTTGATAAGAAAGTTGTTGGAAAATAGGGTAAATCTTATTGATTGCTGTCCGATGAAAGGCCCCCATCATTAATGATTTAGCCTGCGATAGATTTAATAATTTTTCAACCGTATTCATTAATGTTCGTACACCTATTTGTTCGCGGATTGATCTTAATTCTCCTAGGCTATGATTATATCTCTCTGTCCAAGCAAAGCCGATAAGACAATCTTCTATAGATTGTGAGAGGTTCGCTTTGGATGAATCAATATCAACTCCTAATTCGAGTAGAATATCCATGATTGGCAAACCATACTTTGGAGGTAATGAATCACTACCATGTAAAAATGCAGGTATGCCATGATCTGCCATTAAGATCGAGGCTGGGATCGTTGCAGCAAACGTATTTCTACCATTGTAAGGACCAGCAAAATCAATGATATGATCAGTAATAGTTGGCGAAAGCAACAGTTTTTCACTATGCGCTTGATATGCGTGAACAAAAGCCAACAGTTCATCCGGTGATTCGGTTTTTAGACGCTCCGCTATAAAATAAGCTGCAATTTGTGCATCAGTTGCATGCCCATGAATAATAGATCTAGCAACTTCCAAGGTTTCATTATAGCTTAAATCCTTCGAACCTCGTTTCCCCCTAGCTACTTCTTTAAGCCATTGTTGCAATTTTCTCACCTTCTTCTATTGCTTCTTCTACCCTATTCCTTAGTAATTGGGTTACATTGGTGTGATCTCCTAAGTAATCACATATCATTATTTCTTGTTCTGGATTTATATATAGTTGGTCTACAAATCGTTCAATATCTGTCATCAGTACTCCGGTGAATAAGAGATAAGGTAAAATGACGATCCGCTCGGCACCAAATGCAGCAGTGGAACGTAACATTTCTTCAAATTTAGGACGAGCAGCCGCCAAGAAGCAAGTATTTACAGAAGACACATCAATTCTTTCTTGCAAAAGACTTGCAATCTTGTTTATGTCTTTTATAGCATCAGGATCACTACTTCCTCTTCCTACTAATAATACCTGCATATCTGGGGTAACCTTGCACTTTTCAGTTAACCTTTCAACCAGTACATCAATCATTTGCTCCTGCACACCTAAAGGACTTCCATAACTAAAGTTTACATTTGGATATTCCTTTTTTGCATGGTCTAAAACGTCAGGAATATCTTTTTTAGCATGTGTTGCTGTTAGTAATAATACTGGCACTACTGCAATATTAGTAGCCCCTCTTTTCACACATTGATCTACCCCTTCGAGTATAGTTGGACTTGCTAGCTCTAAGAAACAATATTCTTGGACCGGTGCATCCACAAGAGACATCGTTTTCCTTACAAAATCAATGGCTTCCTGGCTAGCTTTTCCAACTCTACTACCATGGCATATATATAATATCGCTTGAATAATCACCAACTCCATTCTATTTTTGTATAGTTCTCTGTTTACAAACATCTTTATTTAGTAAGCCTCTAGCAATCCGCTTTCAGGTGTACGCTGGTTCATGATCTTTAATTGATTAATTTTATGACGGAAACGGACAACCTCTCCAACAACAATCATTGCAGGATTTTGAATAGATGCCTTTTCTACGACACCTACAATAGACTCCAGTGTACCTGTAACAACCCGTTGTTGTTTCGTTGTTCCCTGTTGAATAATTGCTACCGGAGTATTCTTTTCCTTTCCATGTGTTGTTAATTGTGCACATATATATGGCAGGTTGCTAATTCCCATATAGATGGCCAATGTATCAACACCTTTAGAAAGGTTTTCCCATTTAATATCTGTTGGTTTACCTTTTTTGCAATGCCCTGTAACGACAGCAAATGAATTGCCAAGCTCTCGATGCGTGATGGGTATATCTGCATAGGCTGGAGCAGCGATGCCAGATGTGATACCTGGAATTACTTCATATTCAATCCCCTTCTTTGCTAAAGCTTCAATCTCCTCTGCACCACGACCATACACAAATGGATCTCCACCTTTTAATCTAGTAACCGTTTTTCCTTGCATTGCATACTTGACTAATAGATGATTAATCGTTTCTTGTTTCATCGTATGAAATTTAGGTAATTTACCACAATAAATCAGATCTGCATCAGCCTTAGCTTCTTTCAGTAAGTCTCGATTAATCAATCGATCATAAAAAATTACATCTGCCTTTTGGATACACTTAAGCGCCTTTACAGTGATTAAATCAGGATCACCAGGACCCGCTCCAACGATATACACCATCCCCATCATTCGTCTCCTCCTACGCCTCTGCCAGTCTTTCGCACTTTTCTTCGGGCATTTTTAAACTAGATATCTATATTCCTACTTAAAATCAGGTGATTATTAATCGTTTATGAACACATATACTTGGTCGTCCGTCACTTCTACATCAAATGTTTGCACACAGCCTTCATCCGGCGCTTGCACAAGCCCGTCAATCACACTTACTTTCCAATCATGAAGTGGACAAAAGACATGGTCACCACTTACCATTCCTTCCGCTAAAGAACCGCCTCTATGAGGGCAACGATTTTCAATTGCCTTTATTTTTCCACTTGTTAATTTAAAGACTGCTATTTCCTGATCACCGAAAATGACTGTTTTCCCTAACCTTTCTGGAAGTTCGCTATACTTTCCTATAAAAACCTTACGCATTGTCTTTTCCATATTGAAATTCCCCCTAAAGAAAATCTATTTCGAAGCTGTTGGCACATTGACTTTTTCATAAAGCTCTTTCAGTAACGTTTGATTCTGAACCGCTTCACTCCAAGGCTCTTTAATCGTAGATAAGGTAAGATCCATTCGTTCATTTAGCGCATCTCGCATTTCTTTGTTTCCAATCACTTCTTTTACATGCTCAATACCAACACGAGCAACCCAGTGAGACGTTCTTTCTAGATAATTTGCATTTTCTCTGTAGTATTGTAAGAATGCACCGATGACTTCTAGTACTTCTTCTTGTGTTTTCACCTTTGATAAAATTTCAGCCTGACGAAGCTCTGTGCCACCATTACCACCAACATACACTTCCCATATCCCATCAAGTCCAATTACACCAACATCTTTGACGCCACCTTCTGCACAGTTTCGTGGACAAGCAGAAACGCCCATTTTCACCTTATGTGGCGTATTTAATCCCTCAAACTTTTTCTCGATGTCAATGCCCATTCCAACCGAGTCCTGCGTACCGAAGCGACAGAAGTTAGCACCTACACACGTCTTCACCGTTCGAACTGATTTACCATAAGCGTAACCGGAAGGCATTCCAAGATCAGCCCAAATACTAGGTAAATCATCCTTCTTTATGCCGAGTAAATCAATGCGTTGTCCGCCAGTTAACTTGATCATTCCAACTTCGTATTTATCTGCTACATCCGCAATTTTGCGAAGATCATCTGCATTTGTTACCCCACCATACATTCTTGGTACAACAGAATACGTACCATCATTTTGAATATTAGCGTGCAAGCGTTCATTAACAAATCGTGATTCACGTTCGTCTTCATATTCCGTAGGATTGACCATACCGAGATAATAGTTTAGGGCTGGTTTACACTTTGAGCAACCTTCTTCATTTCTCCACCCTAGTACATGCATGACTTCTCTTGTATGGGTAAGTTTTTTCTCTTTAATTTCAGCAATAACTTCATCCTTTGATAAGTCTGTACAAGCACAAATAGTTTCTTTCTGATTCTCGTTATAGTCGTCACCAAGTGTACACTCTAATAAATCTGAAACTAGTGATTTACATGTACCACAGGAACGAGATGCATTCGTGCAGCCCTTCACCTGTTCTAAGGTTGTTAATCCATCTGCTTGAATCGCTTCAACAATTGTTCCTTTTGTAACACCATTACATCCACAAATAATCTCATCGTCTGGCATACCTGCTACTAAGCTAACTCCCGATTCCTCATTTCGATCAGTATTTAAATATTCTTCAACGTCTGTTCCTTTTTTAATTAAGCTAAGTAGGCGATTTCCGTCCTTTGTATCACCAAATAATACTGCTCCAGTAATTTTGCCTTCGTCTACTAGGATCTTTTTGTACGTTCCATTCCAATCATCAAACATTTTGATTGCTTTTGTGTCTGCATCCTCGTTAATTTTTCCGGTAGAGAATACATCTACACCGGACACTTTTAACTGTGTAGATAGGATAGAACCCTGATATCCTTGACCTTCGATACCACATATATGTTTCGCTAATGCTTGCCCTTGTTCGTATAGTGGAGCAACCAGACCGTAAACCATTTGTCTGTGCTCTGCACATTCACCCACTGCGTATATATTTGGCACATTGGTTTCCATGTGATCATTAACTACAATCCCACGATTTACCCCTATCCCACTTTCTTCAGCTAACGCTACATTAGGTTTGATACCGACAGCCATGACTACTAAATCAGCACTGATTTGGCCACCATCTTTAAATTTAAGTCCAGTTACTTTCTTCTTACCAGTAATCTCAACTGTTTGTTTCTCCAATAAGAAATTCATCCCTTGCGCTTCTAATTCTTTTTGAAGTAATTGTCCCGCATCACGATCTAGTTGCCTTTCCATGAGATAATCAGAAATATGAATGACATCTACATTCATTCCTAAATTAAGCAAGCCACGAGCTGCTTCAAGACCTAGTAACCCACCACCTATTACTGCAGCCCTGCTATATTTCTGGGAATAATCAATCATTTGTTCACAGTCTTTAATGTCACGAAAAGCAGTTACGCCTTCCTTATCAACGCCTGGTAAAGGTAACATAAAAGGATTGGATCCAGTTGCAATAATTAAATGATCATATTCCTCGATGCGACCTTTATCCGTATATACAAATTGCTTCTCTTTATCAATTTTTGTTACTGTTTCACCTGGATAAAGACGGATCCCGTTATCTTCATACCACTGCCATTCGTTTAATGTTATATCACTAACTTCCGTATCACCTTGTAATACTTTAGAAAGTTGAATCCGATTATAGTTTGGATAAGGCTCACTACCAAACACTGTAATATCAAAGACAGTTGGCTTCTTTTTAAGTATTTCTTCTATTGCACGAATCCCTGCCATCCCATTCCCAATTAGAATTAGTTTTTGCTTAACCATGTATGTTACCCCTCCATACGTTTAAATTTTCTGAATATTTTATCTATCTCTATGTAATCAAAAATAAAAGGGGTATTCAATTTACTTGTTAATTTATCTGACAAGGAATAAATATACCACCTCTTGGTGTAACCTTTCACAATAAAGGTCTAATAACCTAAACAATCCTGCGTACCTAGCTCGTAAACGCTCTCTACATATTTCAATAAAAAAATAAATCCTTTCGCCTTTTTGCAAAAAGATTTATTTACTGAGCATGAGGATTTAATGTGATAACTTGTATTCCCCATACTCGTTTACATGTATTTCTTTAGGTAACTGATCTGTAGCTTTTGGGATGTCATTTTTGTTTGTACGGATTATTTCAGATGAATAGATGGAGATCATTACTTGCCCATGTTTTGCGGATGCTTTAATGAACACTGGCTGATTGTAATTATTCATAAAAGTAAAATCTGGACCATACCAACTTACTGTTGCATCACGACCTGACGGTACATAAGGCACACGTCTACTGTGAGAGTAACGTTCGACTACTTTTATTCCTGCCCTGTCAATTGCATTATACAGAGTGGATGATACTTGGCAAATACCTCCCCCTACATCTTCTGCTAATTCACCTTTCACAATCACTGGTGCTGGTAGGTATCCTCTTTCTTTGGTTCTCTTCCCTACAACGTGATTGAATGAGAATACTTCATTCGGAAACACAACTTGATTATTGATTGCTTCCGTAGAAATATAAATATTATTAGATCTTTCTTCATTTTTTGAGTTGAAGTAAGTAGTGTATTGACCTATTCTTTTCGAATAAATCTTTTCTAATAATTCACTATCTACTTTCGGATACACATGTTTGAGAGGTACTTGTATTTCAGACACTGTACCCTCATAGTAAAATTGATACAACTGTTTTAAAAATTGCTTTTCATCCAGCATTTTCCCTGTCTTGGCCGGGACAATTTCATTTTGTTCATTAATCCATGCATCTTGCGGTTTTGTCAAAATTAGTGTATTAATACGCCTTGCAAGTAATTCTAATTTTGCACTGTCAACCATATTCTCATCAAAGTAAGGAATCGTATATTGCTCGCGATTAATTTCTTCTATCACCTCATCCTTATTAAAAATGGTAAGTGACTCTACTGGATCATATTGTGGTGACGCTAAAATATATATAAAAGCCAAAAGTACTGGATACATAAGCTACCTCCTTTTTTCATAGTATGGATAAACTTGCTTTTTTCATGATAAGGAACTCCCCATAAACAGTTGAAATAAACAAAAAATAACCTATCCGATGATAGGTTATTCAACTTCGCTTAATCTTAATTTCAGATCCTCATCCAATATTTAGGTAAAGTCATCGTTTTATTTTGGTTCTCTAAAATAAAACCTTGCATTAAGTGACAATTTAATTGATCTACGATCTTATATTAATCTGCTCCAAATAACCTACTGGGCTTTACTTTTTAAATTCCATCCTCCAACTAAAATATGCATTATCTTTATTTTTTTCATAGCTTAAATATGCATTAAACTTATTCCCTTTCTTACTTGTCAGACCTTTTACATATACAACTTTATCTTTTAGTAAACTTTTCACCATCGTTTTTGTTACTCTCTTTTTCATTGCGGCTAAGTATTTATCATTCTTCCACACAACAAACTTGCAACCATTTTTCCAGTTACTACAACCAAAACCTTTCGTACCCTCTATAATCGCATTTCCACATATCGGACATTTCCCTAGCACTTCTGTTGATTTCTTTTGAGAAGTAATTTCCTGTATGAGCACATCTTGATCCGATTTTACTGTCGCAACCGCTTTATTCGTAAAATCAAAAACAAAGCTAAGAAATTGATCTTTTGTCACTATTTTTCGCTCAATATCCGATAACGTCTTCTCTAGTCTTCCAGTGAATTCCAAGTCAAACAATTCGCTAATCGGAAAAGTCTCTACTAGTTTTCTTCCCAGATCCGTAACTAGTAAGTTCTTACTTTCACTAGTAATATAGCCAATATCTTTTAACTTCTTAATTGTCTCAGCTCTTGTAGCTGGTGTACCAATACTGAATCCGGATAAAATCGCTCCTAATAGTGCTTCACTGTCCTCTTCACGGTAGCTCTTCCCACACGTTTCCATCACGCGCAACAATGTTTTTTCTGTATGGTACTTCGGAGGTTTCGTGGTATGAGCAGTTAATTCGGTATTTATAATCAGTAATTCCTCATTCACATCAATAGGTGGTAACAATGTATCTTTGGTTACCATACGTTCAACTTTTTTCCATCCCTCAATCAGTTGCACTTTCCCTTTGGCAACAAAGATTCCTTTAAGACTTATTCCTTTTACTTTTAATAAAAGTTTTGTTTCTTCATACTCTGCTGGCTTCATAAATTGCATGATTAACCTGTTTTTGATTGCATCGTAAACAATCTGCTGGTCAGACGTTAGTTTTTTTGGTTTTACATAAGTTGGAATGATCGCACTATGACTTTCAACTTTACTATTGTTAAAGACACGCTTGGATTTTACAAATGTCACTTCATCTTTATACGGCAAATCCTCCGTAATCATTTGCAATACTTTTGCAGTTTTTCCAACCAAGCTTTCTTCTAAAGCAATACTTGATGTACGCGGGTAAGTAATTAGCTTTTTCTCGTAAAGCGATTGCGCTACCTTTAAAACTTTATCTGATGTCCATCCCTTATACTTATTTGTGATATGACCTTGTAGATTAGATAAATTAAATAATAACGGTGGAAATTCCTTCTTTCGTTCTACATGTTTATCAATAACTAGGGCCGATTTGTCCTTCAATTGCTTTTGTATCTCTCCAAGTGGTTGTTGCGCTTTAAACTTTTCTTGCTTTCCTTCCACATATACCGCTTGAAACTCCTGATTATCTTTCGTTTCTAGAGTAGCCTGTAGCTTGAAATAATCTTCCGGGACAAACTGTTTTATTTCTTTATCACGATCATAAATAATTTTTAATGTAGGTAGTAATACTCGTCCAATATTTAGTGCTTTCCCTTTCCCTTTTTGATATTTTAAAGTCGCAACCGACGTCAAATTTATTCCAATTACCCAATCTGCCCACTGTCTACTTAGTCCAGCATCACCAAGCGGACGCATCTCCTCATTTAGTCGAACCTTCTTTAAACCTTCGATCACTTCCTGTTGGGTCCACTCATTTAAAAGAAGTCGATAAACTTTTTTACCGGGATTAATATTGGATATAATACTATCGCCAATCAGTTGGCCCTCTCGGTCGAAATCACAAGCCGAAATTATTGTATCGACATCATTTCTTTTCATCAATTTTCCAATCGTTTTCAACTGTTTAGATACACCTGCATCGGCGCGTTGATTATTTCGTGGATTTGTCTTTACCTTATATTTAAATTGATTAGGGATGAATGGGAAATTTTCCATTTTCCATCGCAACATTTTGCTGTCGTAATCTTTTGCATCAAACAATTGTAGTAGATGACCAAAAGCCCAAGTAATAATATATTGATCTCCTTCAAAATAACCATCCTTCTTATTTTTTATTTTCAAGGCATCAGCTATATTTTTAGCAACAGATGGCTTTTCTGCCAAAATAACGGTCGTACCCATGTTTTTCATTCCTTTTCTAAATTATGTATGACTCCCAAACGTTCACTAGCAATGCCCCTTATTATAACACCTTTTATGAGGAACATCTCCTATTCAAATTTGAAAAATGTAGGTGGATTAATCAATAAAATTACACAAATGTGACCACAAAATAAGTACTTGCGGTACGAATACAAACTCAAAATAGAAAAACTTAATATTAATCTTAATTAAATATTAGTTCGACAAACAATAATGTAGAATGGAGAGATGAGTGGTGTGAAGAATAGAAAAAGGAAGAACAAGTTTGTTCTTCCTTTTTCCTAGGTGTTCAGTTTATAATGGTTCCCCACCATACAAACAGACTAATAAATACAGCTATACCAACAATCGCACTTTTTACTCCATATGGAATGCGATTTGGGATTAACCATAATGCAATTGTAAAAACAATGCCAGTACCTAACATATAAACAACTGCCCATAATAACATTCCCAATAAGTTATCAACAGGTTTCTCCATCGTTGCTAAAATAAAATCCATGACAACACCTCTTCAACCAACAAAATAATTCCAATAATATATTTTAGTATATTTAATAGAATACACGAATCCTTTTTCAAATCAACCTTTTTTTGAGAACATGGGGACGGTTCCATGTTTACGTTCTCAAAAAATTTAATTAAGCACTATACACGAATCATCTATTGAATTCTGTAACAACTCTATGAACAATTTTCAATTTTAATATCAATATGTGAAAATATTCACAGAAAGTTCACCCTTAAAGTTCCCACATTTTGTTATAGTTAAAGTGTAGAAAATAACAATCTAGAGGTGTATATCATGAAAAAAAATCGATGGCTTATAGCTCTATCGGCAATCGCTATCCACTTATCTATAGGATCGACATATGCGTATAGTGTATTTAAAAACCCAATGTCCGATTCTCTTGGTTGGAACAGTAAAGAAGTAACATTATCTTTCACCATTGCAATTATGTTTTTAGGATTATCTGCAGCAACACTTGGAAAATACGTTGAAAAATGGGGACCGAGAAAGTCAGCAACACTTGCAGCAATATTGTTTTCTGCCGGACTTCTAGGTGCAGGATTAGCAATTCAAATGGAATCATTAATTCTGTATTACCTAACTTACGGTGTGATTGGTGGTATTGGACTAGGCCTTGGTTATATTTCCCCAGTATCTACTTTAGTAAAATGGTTTCCGGATCGAAGAGGTCTTGCAACTGGAATGGCTGTAATGGGGTTTGGTGCAGGTTCTCTTATTGCTAGCCCAGTAGCAGCATCTCTAATTCAATCAGTTGGTTTATCTAAAACCTTTCTAATCCTTGGTGGATCATATTTAGTTCTAATGCTAGCTGGTGCTTCTTATATTGTTAGGCCACCAGAAGGTTGGATGCCTAAGGGAATGACTGAAGTATCTGATACCAAAAAGAAAAAACGTAAGGCAAAGGCTGATCTATCTCAATTAACAGCAAATGAAGCAGTAAAGACAAAAAGGTTTTGGTTACTATGGATCATGATGTTTATCAACATTTCATCCGGAATCATGTTAATCTCTGTTGCATCACCAATGGCTCAAGAAAAAGTAGGAATGTCTGTTGTAGCTGCTGCTTCTATGGTAGGGATTATGGGTCTGTTTAACGGCTTAGGAAGAATTGGTTGGGCATCGATTTCTGATTACTTAGGACGAAGTAATGTCTTCTCTATTTTCTTTGCGGTTCAAATGGTACTGTTCCTGTTATTACCAATGACGTCAAATCCAATTTTATTCCAAATTTACATTTTCATTATTTTATCCATATACGGTGGTGGATTCTCATCATTACCAGCATTTATTGGCGATTTATTCGGAACAAAACAACTTGGTGCAATTCACGGTTATTTACTTACGGCTTGGTCTTGTGCAGGTGTATTCGGTCCAATGATCGTAGCTACAATTAACGATGCAACACAAAGTTATAACGCAACATTTTATATTTTTGCTATATTACTAGTAGTTGCATTTGCGACAAGCATCATCATGCGATTAAACATAAAATCTATTGAAAAAGAAGCACTAAAAGCAACAAAGTCTGTTGCATAGGCTCTTAAATAATAGCCCCTTTTTAGGGGGGCTGTTATTTTTTTAAAGCGATAGGTCCCTTGTCCCATTCTAAATTTATGTATGTTTCATAGAGTAGAAATGTGTCCATACTAAATTTAGAACAGGATTGGAGAGGTGTAGAAAAGTGGAAGAGCCTGAATATTTATTAACTTATAACGCAAGTAATTATGAATGGTTTTATTCAATTGAAGAAATGTTAGCATTTATTGAGGAAAATAATATCTATTCCTATGAAGCTTTACATATACCAGATGCCTATGAGATTGATTTGGAACTAGAATGAAAGAACCTCATGATCACGAGGTTCTTTCTTTTATTTAATCACGATTTTCTTTCTCTTCTTCTATTCCAAATTGAACTTGAGGATTGTTTGACATTTCCATATCTACACCAGTCGCATCTTTCTGATTCTTAGGTGTTTGCGGAAGCTTAGCTTTATTCTTACGATGACGATGCTCGTCTCGACCCATACATACACCCCTTTTCTTGTTGTTTCACATTATTTAGTATGATAAAAGTACATAAAAATATGTATGGTTTTAACTTACTAAATGTCATTGCTTTGCTTTTCTGATGGAAATCCGACCTTACTAGGTACTCTAAAATCTAAGATTCATTTTTCTTTTCGAGAAAATCAGTAGTTAGTACGATGACTAACTAGGTAAATAAGGACTTAAGAGATATTTGATATTTAATCGGCTGTGAGTGCTCTTATTTGGATTAAAACCTAGACTTTTCGATTTTAGCGGCTTCCAGAGCCCTTATTTGCCCTGTTTTCATTGATTTTGTCGTCAATTTTTAAAATAGCGAACTGTATAGCCACTCAGATTAAAAAATTGGCCTTTACAATAAAATAAGGTCTCTCATAGCCGCATGCTCACACATTAACTGTGCTAGGACAGAGAATAATTAATAATAAATTCACTCCACTACAAAAAACCTTCTCTAATCACTGGTCGTTAAGGATATGTATAATTTTATCTTCGATCGATCGGCCAACCTCTTCATTTGTGACATTATTAATTAGTATCGAGAAGATTAATTCTTTTCCATTGCCTGATTTCATGTAGCCAGATAAAGAACTTACCGTTGAAATTGTTCCAGTTTTCGCTATGACCTCAGCTTTTATATCTTTTAAGCGGTATCGTAATGTCCCACCTGTCATTCTCTCTTCTTTACCAGCAATTGGAAGTGCATTTACATACGTTCTAAACCACTTCTCCTGTCTAACTTTATATAATAAGTCTGAAATTTGGTTTGCCGGTACTAAGTTAACATGAGAAATACCTGATCCATCACGAAGGACCATTGAATCTGTATCTAATCCATAATTTGTTAACTGTTCACGCATTACTTCTAATCCCTTTTCCCAACTACCTTCGCCTTTGTTTGCTTTTCCCATTTCTTTTACAAGTACTTCTGCATGTCCATTATTGCTTAATTTCATAAATGGAACTAATAAGTCTGATAATGGCATCGATTCATGCACAACTAACCTCTTGATCTTTTCTGGTGCTTTCTGGTATAAGATGCTACCATTCCAACTAATGCCCTGCTTTTGAAGTGCTCTCGTAAATAAATCTAAGGCATAGCCTGTTGGTTCCCAAACAGAAATCCATTCTTCACGCTGAAGAGATTGAATTGGAATTGTCCCTTTCACTATCACTTGATTAGATCCATGGTTACGTTCAATGAAAAGCTTACTCTCCTTATTTTCTGCAACTGTCTTGGCTTGGTTAACGATATTGATATAATTTGTCTCTGGCTTCACTTTTATTTTTGCTTTTTCACCTTCATGATCTCCAGGTTGCACATTAACAATTACTGTTCCTGCATCATACTCTTGATTTGGTGATGCTGTTAAAGCTGACACTTGAGCCCCATAATATGTATGCTCATCACTCCAAACAAGATCCGGTGAGTAACGAATATCATCAAACCATGTATCATCTCCAATGATGTTACCCTTTATTTTCGTTACTCCCATACTTTCTAAATCTTCTGCAATTTGTTCAAAATCAGAAGATTGTAATGTTGGATCGCCTTTTCCTTTTAGAAACAAATTCCCTATTAATTGATTGCCTTTAATACGACCATCTGTGAATACTTCTGTTCGAAAAACATAGTCCTCTCCAAGTACATTTAAAGCAGCAGCGGCTGTTAGCAGTTTCATATTAGAAGCAGTTCTTAATCTCGTATTACCCATGTGATCATATAGTAGTTCTCCTGTCTTAGCAGAACGAACACTTATACCTACCAATGCACCTTGTATTCGGGCATCCTGTTTAATAAGCTGATCTATTTCTGTTACCCACGGATTTTCTTCGCTATTTGCAGTCTGGTTCATATTAGTGCTTAAACCAAACCCAAATAAAAGCACAATAGTTAATATAGTCACAGAAATAAATATAGCTTTTCTCATTTTGATCTCACCCTTTATTATTAAGACAATAGACTTTAGTGTACCCATATCTTTCTAAAATAGTACGATTGTACAAACCAAATACCGCTGCTAATCCTACATTGGTAAAAACTCAACTTGTACATATTTTTTATCAGAGACATAATTAAGGAGCATTCCTGTGAAGCCACTCCACTTGATCGAACCTCGATATTTTCAAAACCAGACCTTTAGAAATCACATAATGCTTCATCTGCTTTTTTATTTACTATTAGATCCTCGTTGTTTTTGTAACTTTTTCTAGTATCTTGTCAAAAATCCAAATAGTTAAAAGGACTTATTGGTACTTTTGTGGAAATAGTTATATATAACATTTTTACTAGGATCTTAAACTTCATATCAGACTTGGAGGTTCTATGATGACTTTAAAGAAACCTGTTTTTTTTATTTTATTTGCAGCAAGCATCTTATTTACCACTGCTTGTACAGAAAGCGAATCTAGCTTTACCGTTCAAACAATGGACGATGTTAAATTGGATGTACTTAAGGATTATATTGGGACACAGGTTGACAGTAATTCAGACGTCCAAGTTATTGTAGAAGAATTAGTTGGCGGGGAGACTCTTGAAACATTAAACCTTACGAATGAAATGATCAATGTTACGTATGACCTCTATGAAGGGTCTATTATGGAAGATGATGTAACGGCTTACTGGTTAGATGGAAACAATGTGGAGAAGAACTTTTACTTTAATGCAATCTATTTAACCATTCTAGTGCCAAATGCGAAGGAATTTCATTTCCATGTTGGTGATGCTTCCTTATCTGTTACTAGAGAAGACATCGAAAGGGTACTCTCAGCACACACCAATTATCCCAAAAAAGGAAACCAATTATCAACAGAAACGGTATCCAAATATATAGATAACAATCACGGTACATTCAAGGAAATGGCTGAGAATTATCAAGAATACTTTAAATAAAAGAAATAGACGCATGAGGGGTTAGGTTAGAACTTCCCCCCTGCGTTTTTTTGTGCACATTATCACTTTGTTAGGTTTATAGTGCAATGCATATGTTCCTCAGCCTTATACCAAGGTACTTTGTACCCCTTACCTTTCGAACAGAAAATCGATGTTGATGTATATTTCGGATCAGCATCTTTATCATAACTTTTTAGTTGAATGGTCTCCTCTTGGTTATGACAATATTCATAACCAATAAATCTCAATTGAATGGTACCCTTACCATGCGTAAAAGATGCTAATTCCGTACTATAGTGCATCCAAGTAGCTACTGGTGCTCGGCCAGTTATAACGGAATAATTCCCAATCACTTCTGGTGATTCAAACGTTCCATGAGCCTGTTGAATATCCGACATAACTCTACCGATATGATCTGTCTCTACTTTTATTTTAAAAGCATAGAACGGTTCTAAAACAATGTTTCTCACTTTTTCAAGCCCCTGTCTTAACGCCCTATATGTCGCCTCTCTAAAGTCGCCACCAGATGTATGTTTATTGTGCGCTCGCCCGGTTAATAAAGTAACTTTTATATCCGTAATCGGTGACCCTGTTAAAAGTCCATGATGTTGACGCTCTAATAAATGTTGATGTACCAAGTTTTGCTGTCCAATAGATAAATCATTAGGGTGACACTTGTTTTCAAATAGCAGACCACTATTCCTTTCTGCAGGTTCTATCAATAAATGCACTTCAGCATAATGCTTTAACGGCTCATAGTGACCATAACCATTAACCGGCGCTTCAATCGTTTCTTTATATAATATTTTTGGCTCACCAAACGAAACATCGATCTTGAACCTTTCCATGACGATCTTCGCTAATACTTCTAATTGGATCACTCCCATTACACGAATATGGATGTCCTGAAAATAATCATCCCATTCAACATGAAGAGAAGGATCCTCCGCATCTAGTATGTTAAATATCTGCAACACTTCTTTTACATGGATACCATTATCAAAAATCACTTTTGATTTTAACGTTGGAATCATATCATATGTTGTTTTGTCTGAAATAGCACCGAGCCCATCTCCAACTTGAGCCAAAGACAAACCAGTCACAGCAAACAGTTGCCCAGCTTCTACATAACCAACATTTTCATAAGCGTGCCCATTATATACTCTCATTTGCGTTACCTTTTCTAGTTTTCGCTGAGCCTCATTTCCATAATTCACCTGTTCACGAATGCTTAACTTTCCTCTCAAAGCCTTTATAAATGTAACTCGATTACCATTATCCTCATAACGAACTTTATAGACACGACCAGCAAATACATCCTTATCTGAATAAGCGGATTCTGTCAATTGATCCAACACAGTGAAAAATTCTTGGATCCCCTCATCCTGTATTGCTGCACCATATCCACATGGAAAAAGCTCGTTTTTCTTTATTTTATTTTTTAAAGTTTGTAACCATAATTGTTGATCATACCCATTAGTCAAATACGCTTCGAGCAATTGTTCATCACGTTCAGCAAGACTTTCAATCAATGAATCACCCATCTCACCTTCTTGAGATAAGCCTGAGAGGTCCATCACCTTGTTACTAAGATGAAGACGAATTTCTTCCATGACTCGATTTACATCTGCCCCTACCCGGTCTGTTTTATTAATAAAGAAAAAGGTAGGCACTTGATGTTTTCTGAGAAGTTGCCAAACCGTTTCTGTATGTCCTTCAATACCTTCAACCCCGCTAATAATAATGATTGCGTAATCCATCACTTGTATGGAACGCTCCATCTCCGGAGAAAAATCGACGTGTCCGGGTGTATCCAAGACATAGTAGGTCGATTGATTGTATGTAAACGTAGCTTGACCAGAAAACACGGTAATTCCTCGCTCTTTTTCAATCGTATGATCATCTAAAAAAGTATCCTTATGATCAACACGACCTCTCTCTTTAATCACCTTTGCGTGGTAAAGTAGCTGTTCAGAGAAAGTTGTTTTTCCTGCATCAACGTGTGCTACTAACCCTATTGTTTTGTACAACATCCTTCACCTCAAGTCCGTATCATGTTGTTTTTATACTATTATATCATGGTATGTTCGATACTTTTTCTATAATTTCATTTATGTGTAGTGAGTTAACTAAAAGCTTGCTGAAACAGTACTTTCCAGACATTCCTTAACCTTTATATAATCTTTCAGTCTAATTTAAAGACTAAAAAGCATTTAATATAACGAAAATATATTACTATCCGAAAAATCGTTCTCAAAATGATATTTGATTAATCTCGCTATGAGATATATAATTAACTTAATCTATAAGTAAGCGATTACATAACTGGGACAGAAGGTTATACGAGGGGGATTTAGGATGAGCCAAGTAGAACGAAATGATAAGATGGAACACTTATGGGAGCAAAACAAATTTAACAGAGAAGATGTTTTAAATATGTCTGACGAACAAATTGAATACTTCCATTGGCTTTATTTTGAAGAATCCGTTTATGATCTAATGTAAATATATGAAATATTAACAGTTCCTGCGTTGCAGGGGCTGTTTTTTAGTCTCTTTTAAGACCTGTTTGCCATTAAGGCGGGCGCATTACCTAGATACAGGAATTAATGACCTAAATTAGGATGAAGCTATTCGACATAGCATATCACTTCCTTCAAAACCAATCTCAAAATGATATTTGAATAATCTAATTTTGAGATATATAATAAAGTTAAGAAATAAGTAAACGCTTACAAATAATATAAACACTTCTCTATAGAAGGTTTATCTAGGAGGATTATGATGAGCCAAATAGAACGCAATGACAAAATTGAACACCTTTTAGACTATAACAAATTTAATGAAAAAGAAGTTCTATCTATGTCGGATGAAGAAGTCGAATATTTCCACTGGCTCTACTTTGAAGAATCTGTTTACGATCTAATGTAACATCTATTAAAAATCCCAATAATTTATGAAGCGCTTAGGCCACTGGCCCAAGCGCTTTTTTGTTACTTCTTTCGATTTTTTGCATCTAACAATCTTGCGAATCTGTCTTCCTTATTCTCAATACCATTCGGCTTTGTACCACTTGGGTATTCCCTAACAAAATTTTCTTTACTTTTTGGTGTAGGTTTAATGACAAAAGGCTTACTTTCTATTGAATTGCTTTTCATAGGATCAGCCTTGCTTTTCGTTGTTCTTTTCGTTGAAGCCTTTTTCAGTTGACTTAATTGAGAAGTTCTTTTATTAGCAGATTCTTGCAGTTTCTGCTTTGTTTGATTTCTTTTTTCATCGAACTTGGTACTAAATTCAAAACGAAAACGAAACCTTCTAATGGCAACATCCACCAAGAATAAAAGTAACGTAGCTATTAACAAAATGTAAAATAAATCTTGTTTGTCATAACGCTGCTCAACCCCTTCAGAGGAAAATGCCTCGTCAAGGTTCTCCATAACCTTTCCACCACCAGCAGTAGCAATTTGATCAAGCTTATCCATGCTAGTAGGCTTATACGTATATTCTTCTGAATAAGGTACAACAATGCCTGTTTTGGAAGTTCCTACTACTTCTTCTCCTTGTTCTTCCGTTAGCTGAAGAAAATAAACACCTTGCTCGTCAGTAGTGTAAGTACCTTGGTATTCTCCAGGTCTTATAGGATCCAAATGAACATCGACTTCTTCTCCGCTATCACTCACGAGACTCGCCTCAAGTGTGGAATTAACATCGTCTGGGGTTGTGACTTGGAGTTTCACTTCATTCCCCTCGTTCGATTGTTCTACTTGATATGCTTTTTGCTCATATTGTGGAAAAGTCCAAGTTACAATATCATTCCATAACGGAGACCAACCACTCCACTCCGGCCAACCACCCGCCCATGCACCAGTTAAGTCAGTCGTCCACGCCACAGACCTACCTAGTCCGTATTGCCACCTTGTTAATACAGGATCATCTTTTTCACTTACTAGTACATGCTGTGCTCGTTGTTTCGGTGTCGTTGCGATATATGCATTCATTTCAGGTACGCCTTCAAGGAAGTAATTAGACCATTCCATTTCATTCGCTAATTTGGGATAGAATGGATTATCCTCAATATACGTGCGTGTTATTAAAGCTGTCTCTCTTGAAAGAATGGTCGGAATCGTAGAATCATTTTGCACCTGATAAAAACGTCCTCCACCTAGTTGAGCCATTTCTTCAAGTAATGGTCCATCTGCTTCCAAACCTATCGCTACCGTTGAAAGTGTAATGCCTTCTTCTAATCCTTGTTCAATCATACTTGGATAATCGAGGGTAGCAGCTGACTGACCATCCGTTAATAGAATAATATGTTTTCGCTTTAACTCCAATGCTTCAAGTTGGTTAAAAGCTTGTTGTGTTGGGGTGAATATATCTGTGCCGCCACTTGCAATAATAGATCGAACTTTATCCATCACTGCTTCTTTATCTTCTATCGGTCCAGTTTCTACTACTTGCCATGGAGTTGAGTCGAAAGCGATCACACCTAAATTATCCTTTTCCCTTAATAAATCAATCGATCTTGCTGCCGCTTCACGTGCAAGTGCAATTTTATTTCCAGACATACTTCCTGACTTGTCGAGTACAATGACTAAACCTAGTGATGGAAGTTCATTTTTCCCTTGAATATCCATATCAACAGGTAACGCTTTTTCAATCGGGGTTTTATAATAACCACCAACACCAAATGACTGGTCACCACCAGTCATGATTAAACCCACACCAAAATCTTTTACTGCATTTTCAATTAATAGCATCTGATGTTCAGAAATCATATGCGCCGATACATCGCTTAGCACAATAGAGTCATAATGGAGATAGTTACTCAATTGCCCAGGCAATAATGCAGCAGGAATGGTTTCCGTTTGTATTGCAGAAGCCTCCAATGATTCAACTAGATTCTTTGACGCATCCGCCTTCCCCTCAACAACTAATACCCGAGGAATACCTTTTGTTTCCGTAAATGCTGCAAGCTGATTATTCTCTGCTACTGCATCACCTTCCGCTATAATTTCTGCTTCAAATGTCTGAAATCCATCTTCAGCAACGATATGTTGAAAAGAAATCTGATTCGTTCCTTCTCTTACATCAATAGTTTGATCAGAAATTAACTCTCCATTTTGCTTTACACGCACCTGAACATTAGTATTCAAGCTACTACTTATCGTTAATGCTATATCAGCTTGTTCACCTAGATACATATTTTCGGGAACATCAAAAGAGTCAATAGCCACATCTTCCCTGTAGACTGATTCTAGTGGTAGCACATTCACAATATATCCTTGCTTTTGTAGCAACGTTGCTTGTTGGACCGCATCTCCAATATTCTCATTACCATCCGTCATTAGGATTAATCTACCTTGATCATTGCTTGAAAATAAACTCCCTGCCAGCTGTAACCCTGCAGCTAAATTCGTATAGGAACGATTTGTTTCCGTTTGAAAATCTTCGATGGACCGATTTCGATTGTTTAATGGAATCTCAATAGCAGCTCTGTTAGCCGTTGAAATGACACCAGCAAGGTCTTCTGCATCCTTTTGTTCTATGGTATTTTGAATCTGTTTAAGTGCGTTTTCTTCCTGATCAATCATGCTATAGGAACGGTCTACCACGAATACAGTTGCCATATGTTGAATTGGCCATAGTATTTGTACGCCCGCCAATGCTAGAATAAGAAGCGAAAATACAATCGTTCGAATAAATAGTAATCCTATTTTCCTTACTCCAATAGTGATTCTATTTTTTCTCCAGTACATGCCCATGACAATAATTACTGGGATAAACGCTAGTAACCAAAGAGGATTATCGAGTTGAAATGCCACGTCGATACACCTCCCACTCTATAAACAGAATCAGTAATGCGATCGTTGCTAATATTCTCCATAACTCGAACTTTGAAAAGGCGATAGAGGATGTTTGTTCTCCCTCACCCGAGATCGAAAAAGAATTGCTTTCCTCTATCACGCGTTCTTGATGTGGGACTTGCACGACGAAGGCACGAAACACGGACCCATTAGCACTCTTCTCATGCAGTTGATATAAACCAGGTACACTTGGAGCTGTTAGCATTGAATCACCCTGGTCGATTTCACTTATATTGTCTCCATCAACCGTTTCAATGATTGCCTCTGTTGTAGATGGAAAAAGTTGTATTTCGGTCCGTTCCATGGGGTCAAAGTATCCCAACTCTTTATTTTCCGTCAAAAATTCCAAGCTGTTGGCAAGTAATATTGGAAAACCAGGATGTAGAGGCCAATCCGAATCTTGTAAATCTAAAGGAAACATAACGATAGGTGCTTGTTGATAGTTTCCTTTTGCAAGTATGGTTTGGTCATCACTTTTCACAATTGGTTCTAACCCATTCCAATTTCCAACCTGATATGCTTTTGATAAATACATATGATCCAAATTTGTGTACTGCATAATTGGATCATCTTCCAAAATCTGTAGTTGATAAGCAAGTTCTACCTTTTCCCTAATTTCAAAAGAGCCACCCTCTTTAGGAGAGAGAACTAATTTCGCACCCTTCGGCCATTCTGATTCCATCACTCCCGCTACTACATAGATCGCTTCTTGCTCATCTGGATAAGTATAAGTGGCGCTATCCTCTTTTGATAAGGTAATCGTTTCTACTCCTGTAGACTGTAGAGCTCTTTCCATAAAAGGATGAACATCTCCAACTAAGTAAAGGGTGGTTTCTTGTTTGCTTGGTAGGAAAGCGTACACGTGATTATCTAGAGAATATGCATCCTCTCCAATTTTCGCTTCGTAATAATCGCTAATTTCCATTCTCTCTATTGTAAGTGTTCTTTGCTCACCTATTGGAATCAATGCACTAACTTCTTCTAGTATCCCATTCGCACCAGATACCGTTACCCTCACTTCTCGATCGATATTGCTTTGGTTTTCTATAGTGACAATTGCTGATACAGATTCACCAATTTGCTTCACTCCAAAAGATTG
Organism: Aquibacillus koreensis; assembly: GCF_025154055.1. GTDB lineage: Bacteria > Bacillota > Bacilli > Bacillales > Amphibacillaceae > Aquibacillus_C > Aquibacillus_C koreensis. The sequence continues at coordinate 11,630 of NZ_JAOALK010000002.1, read as the reverse complement.
GAGTGATATATTTTCTAATTCTCCATCAATATTATGGACGACAAGATGATTATTAATTGGTGTTTCAAGATTATTTTCCTTCAACTGATCTGAAAAAATATGAATCTCACCGGAATCATTACCAAGCAACGCTTGCGCCAAATTGATACTTTCTCTCATATTTTCTTGTTGATAGGATAGGTTCAACGACGAAACCTCGCTTTTTGCGTCTTGTAAATTTGTCTCATTAGCAAAAAGTAGTACAGGTGTTGTTTGTGCATCAATAACACTCACGCGATGGTCTTTTCCCAGTTGATTTATTAATTGCATAATCTCTGTTTTCACCTGATCAAAACGAGTTTGATCATTTACTTGTGTGGACATTGTCGCAGAGGAATCAATAATAACAACGAGATGATCACCACGTATTTCTGTCCCTTCCATAAATGGACGTGTTAGTGAAAATATCAGAAATAGTAGAAATAATACTTGTAATAGCAATAAGATGTTTTTTTGAAGCTTTTTCCACCAACGATCTGTTTCCCATTCTTTCATTGTTCGTTCCCATAAATAAATCCATGAGACCGGCTGATCCTCATATTGCTTCTTAAAAAAATAGAATAATAGTAATACTGCTATTGCACTCAAAAACCAGAAGGATATTGGTGCTAGAAACCCCATATTATCACCTCCCGATCCAACCCTTGCCCATCAGTGTAGAAAAAATCATTCTTTCTAAGCTAACTGATGTAGGAGATTGAATAAAATCTATCCCCCGAGGATTGCAAAAGGATTGTAGTCTTTGTATATGTGCCTCAAAGAGTTGCTTATAATTTTGTACAACTCTCGGAGACATAGAGACTTCCCGCACACCAGAGGATTCTATATCAATTAGCTTCAGATCACCAAGGTAATCAGGGTCCTGTTCTTCTGGTAGCACAACTTGTACCAGTAACACTTGTTGGTGTTTCGCTTGCATTTGTTTAATTGCATGAAACAAGTCAGTTGGATCCTCTAAGAAATCACTTATGATAATCTGGCATCCTCCAAGCCTTCCTTGTTTCGACTTTTGGATAAGACTTTCACCAAATGTTTGATCATCCGTTGCTAAAGCTATACCTTCGATGAAGGATAACGCTCGATTAACCATCGCTTTTCCTTTTGTAGATGGAAGTCTACGTGTTGGAGAAGCTAAAGGAACAATTTCTACACGATCGGCGTTAGCTAATGAAAGGAAGCTAAATGTAGCCGCAAGTTGTTTTGCACGAAGCCATTTACCTTCGTTAATTCCCATTGACTTCGTACAATCCATGTGAATTGTGATAGCAAGCTCCTGTTCGTCCATAAACTGTTTAATATAATATTTTCCTGTTCTAGCAACCGTGTTCCAGTCAATTTGTCTGAGGTCATCACCAGGATGATATAGTCGGAAATCAGAAAATTCTAAAGAAGATCCAAGTCGTTTTGACCTACGCTCTCCCTTATGTCCACCACGCACTTGTTTTTTCGACGTGATCTTAAAGTTGGCTAATCTTTTTGTGAGAATTGGTGATAAGAGCGTATCCACTTGCTCACACCCTTTCTTCTAATGAATCTAATATTTCTCGAATTAAATCGTCCGTATGAATAGCAGCTGCTTCTCCTTCGAAATTCAAAAATAACCGGTGACGAAGTACTGGAAACGCAACTTTCTTAATATCACCGATGGAAACATTAAAGCGCCCATTAAACAATGCTTGGACCTTTGCAATGGCAATAAGACTTTGTAATCCCCTTGGTCCAGAGCCATACCGAATATACTTTTTCACTTGTTCTGACGTGTTTGGCTCTTCAGGATGACTTGCCATAATCACGTTCACTGCATAATCCAACACTTGATCCGCGACAAGTATATGCTTCGCCAGTTCCTGAACAGAAACAACAAAATTAGCATCCACAAGTTGTTCTAATCCTTGCAATTTCGGACTTGTTGTCCGTCTTGCAATTTCTTTCAATTCATCACGAGTGGGATAAGCAACATCAATCTTCATTATAAAACGGTCCATTTGTGCTTCTGGTAATGGATAAGTTCCTTCTAGCTCGATTGGGTTTTGTGTTGCTAAAACAAAGAATGGTGCAGGCAAATGACGCATCTCCCCCATCACAGTAACTGTTCGTTCTCCCATCGCTTCCAATAAAGCACTCTGCGTTTTGGGTGTTGCACGGTTTATTTCATCTGCTAGAACAATATTTGAAAATAGAGGACCTTCATGGAAAACAAATGATTGTCCACCCGCTTCATTGGGCTGTATCATGTTCGTACCAGTGATATCGGAAGGCATTAAGTCTGGAGTAAATTGGACACGCGAAAAGCGCAAATCCATTACTTCTGCTATTTTTCGTACAAGTATGGTTTTACCAAGACCTGGGAGTCCTTCGAGTAGCACATGCCCCTGTGCAAAAATCCCCAAAAGAAGATGAGCCACTACTTCGTCTTGCCCTACGATAAACTTCCCTATTTCTTCTTTGACTGCTATTATTTTTTCCTTTACCTCTAGAAGTGATTTCTCCTCAATATTTGTCACGGTCCATTTGCTCCTTCCCCTGGTTCAATCTCACTGAAATATTCTCGAATAATTGACTGTAAATGAGTTGGATAATCATTACGTTCCAACGCCTGTCGATAGGTATTTTCGTATGCTTGATATACTTCTTCGTAGGAGCGAACTTCTCCTGGCATGATCGGTGCATTAGGAGACACTTGTTGTTCGCTCGAGCCTTCACCTAATGGGCCTTGATCCACTTCTTGATTTTCTCCACTTGTTATCTCTTGTGGTATTGTAAACTCTCTATTACCAGCACCTTGGCCCGCTCCATTACCTATACCTGAACCAGACCCATTGCTACCAGAACCTGAGCCGCTTCCTGACCCTGATCCACTGCCAGATCCTGATCCACTACCTGATCCATTGCTAGATTCGGAACCTTCTTCACTACTTGCACCGCTTTGGCCATTACTTCCGGAAGATTGACCTGATGAAGGGTTGCTACCCGAGAATGCTAACGACCCTGGTGTACCGCCCAAACCTGCAGTTTGCATTTGATCGTTTAGTTGTTGCGCTAATTCCTGTACATTTTTTTGGGCATCTGCTAACTGCGATTGTTCACCAGCTACATCCATTAATTTTTTTAACTGTTCCTCCATGCCTTCAAGCATCGCTTGTAATTCTTCTTTTGACATCGCTTTATCTTGGGCTTGAGCTATACCTAATTGTTCTGCTGCTTTTTGTAACTGGTTTTGAAGTGCTTGTAATTCTTCTTCACTAAGTTCATCGAGTTCATTTAACAATGCAGCCATTTGATTTTCCATTTGGGACTGATTATTCTGATCTAAAGATTCAGCTAGTTTTTCTAAATTGGGTGCCTTTAACTGTTCGCTTATATCATTTAGTATCTTTTCACTCTTTTCTGCTTGTTCTTTTAATTCATGTAACTTTTTTTCTGCACGTAAAATATCTTCTTGAACTTCAGAAGGATCTTTCTCTTGTTTTATCTCATTTGCTAATTTCTCTAATTCCTTTTTCACTTCTTCATTAGTGTTCTCGTCGAGGTTTTTTGCCAATTCTTCCATTTTTTCCTTTTGTTCTTTTACAATTGATCTTTCCTTTTCCATATCCCTTGCAGTTAACATCACATCATTTGGAAACATGATACTCAGTATGCCGATGAAACTAATGCAAAATGTAATTGTTGTCTTTTTCCAATCAAACCACTTTAATTTCTGTGCTTTAATAGTAGGGAGTATTTCTTTCATTTTGATCAATGTATCATTTCTTTGCATAGCAGCAATTTCCGACGGGTCATCAAAAAAGTCCATCGCCGTAACTACACGGTCTTCTAATTGATGCTTGTCAAAGGCTTTTGCTGCTGCCAGATCATTTGGTCTTCTGAGAAAGAAATAAATGAAAAACACAATAAACACGATGCATATACTAATCAGTATTTTCTCTTCAAGAAACAGAATGTAGAGGAACCTACTTGCTATCAACCAAAGACAAGTCACGACAGAAAAAGTGATCAAGGCCAAATAGAAGATCTGAATGGCCTCTTTGATCCATAACTTTTTCTTTACTTCGTGTAACAAACGAAAAAATTGATTTTGCTGATTCATAAGTTATTCCTTCTTTTTTCTTGTTTTTACTTTCATTGATGGACGTAGACGTCGAATACTAATGATAAGTGCGACTATTGCAATTAGAAAATACGATATCACAAATCCTGACCAAAGTGGCCATTCTATTCCAGTCGCTTGCAACTCATAGCTAAAGGCTGAAGGTTCATAGATCGTAAACAATGTAACAATTGGATTTAACATGATAAATAAATATGGTAAATATTCATTACCTCCAGAAACCGATCCAGGATTATATGCCATTGAAAACCTTAGTGAGATTACAAACAAAATCAATGTACCAACTAAAAAGAAAAGCATCATCGCATAAGTAGTGATTGTTGCAATCATTGTTTTACGGATAATAGTTGAGAACATAACTCCTAAGCTACCAATTGTAAACATCGATAATAGCTGGAAGCCAAACGTTATCACTACCATGCTTGGAGAAACACCACCATATAGGAAAACGATACTATAAAGCGGTAGTGATGCAAACAACATCAGTACTAGAAACGCCAAAGACGAGAAAAGCTTACTAAGTACAATAGAAGTCGATGATTGCTGCGTTGTTAGTAAAATATTTAACGTTTGCATTTCCCTTTCCCCACTGATGGCACCCGCCGTCAAACCAGGTGTCATAAATGTGACTAACCCTAATTGACCAATTGCAAGTACCATAAATAAATTCCTGCTATCCGTAGCATTAAATCCACCATACCCAAAGGTCGATTCTATATAAATAAAAGCTAAGCTTACTAATCCACAAATTGCTAGGTAAAAAAAGATCCCTAAAAAGCTTTTAAAAGAGCGAAATCGTAATTTAATTTCTTTATTTAATACCGGGTTAATAAATAGTGTGAAGAAACGTTCCATTATTCCTCCCCCTTTGTAATTTCCATAAATATATCTTCTAAATTACTCTGTTTTTGTGAGAAGGTTAAAATCGGAATATCTTTTGTAATAGCCTTTTTTAGTAATTGGACCTGATCATCATCAGAACCCTCGTAAGATACATGGAGGAGCTGCTCATCTTTATCATCTCTCTCGACCAACTGCACATTTAAATCATTTTCAAAAAAGGCGATTGCATTATCTATGTCCTGTTTTACGGAAACAAACAGTATTTTATTTGCTTGTAGCTGACTTTGGATCTGATTAACATTTCCACTAGCGATTAGATTTCCATGTTCGATGATGCCTAAGTAATCACACATTTCCGATAGCTCAGGTAAAATATGCGACGAAATGATGATCGTTTTTTCCATATTTTTTAACTCTTGTAAGATCCCTCTCATTTCGATACGTGCACGAGGATCGAGACCTGATGCTGGTTCATCTAATATAAGTACCTCTGGATCATGAATGAGTGATCTTGCTAAGCAAAGTCGTTGCTTCATCCCTCGTGACAGAAGATCTACATAACTATCTTTTTTATCAGTTAAGTTAACTAGCTCTAAAAGTTGTGGAATAATAGCTTGCCGTTCCTTACTCGGAACACCATAACTAGCACCATAAAAATCTAAGTATTCATGTACTTTAAATTGATCGTACACCCCAAAAAAATCTGGCATATACCCAATATGCTTACGTACTTGTTTTGGATCTTTTGTTACATCATACCCATTTACATATGCCGTCCCGCTTGTAGGAGCCAACAAAGTTGCTAGTATGGAAAATGTTGTTGTTTTACCTGCACCATTTGGACCAACAAACCCAAACACAGAACCTTTTTCAATCGTAAGATTTAAATTGTTCAGAGCTGTAAAAGACCCATATTTTTTAGTAAGATTTATTATTTCTATCATTAATTGGTCACTCCTTCAAGGAAGACATTTGGTACTTCTACAGATCCACCATTCATTTCTGTATTCACCTGGAAAATAATTGCATTGTCGTTTATATAGTTTGTATCGACATCTTGATTAAAAGAAACATTGGTACTTGTAATGGCTTCATATTCACCGGTTTTACTATTTAATATAGAATAGGATGTTCCAGGAATATCAGTGATTCTAAAACTCATTTCGTTTGCTTGAAATGACTTCTCAACTAAAGCAGTTGGAATCTGATAGATTAGCTCATACAAACCAGGTTCCCCATCAAAGAAACGTTCTCCTTCCAATAAACCATTATAGTGAATCATTCCTTCTACCACAGCTATTTCAGGTACGTTTATTTCTGTGGATAGAGAAACACTATTATCTGGTAATTCAACTTGTACTGGCTGCGTGAAAAGATGCAAACTAGTTTGATCAGTAGTTTTATCATTTACTTGTGAGGTAGTTAATTCTGCATGTGTAAATCCAACAAGAACTGGCGTGTCATCACGCGTAAAAAGTTCTTCCCTGATCGCATTATTTAGCATTTGTGCTTTACGTTCTTTCTCCTGATCCATTTGGCCAGGGTTTTGTTGTCCAAAGATTTGATGGCCAACTCCTTGCATTGGCGACGTAAACAATCGACTATTTGAGGCTTTCATTGTTATTTCTCTTGTTTCTCCTACCTTAAGTGCACCTAACGCTTCGAATCGTTGTCCGGTAATGAGGTATAATTCGTCAAAATCATGGCCAAAATCATTTGTTACCTCTCCATTTAACTCTTCGTCTGTGTAGGTTAAAGTGGTATCAAACTTGCCATATTCTTTATATGGCATGTCTATTTCTGCACTCCTAGGAGACCAAAACTCTACATCTAAAAACCGTACGTGTTGCTTGTCGGTATTCGTATATATTACTGGGATGTCCTCTTGTGCTACTTCTCCACCATAGAAATTACCTTCTGCAGGAAAGGGATTTAAAGCTTGATCTACACTAAGTATGTAATTCCCCGATTGCTTCGATAGAAATGAAACAGACCCTTTTCCACTACCGACTCCCTGTTCATTTACAGCAATAATTGATACCATATTTGTTTGAATTTCACCAAGGCGGTCTTTCGCCCCTGTAGTGTATAAAGCAATACTTGATATAATTGCAAATGCAGGTATTGCCACCCATGCCCATTCTCGTTTATCCATTCTTTTCAAGACAAAGTATAAGACTGGAACAAGTAAAACGAGATAAATTACAAATAGAATAATAAGCGTTGTCACTTTAAAATTAGCCAATGTAGAAAAAGTCTCGGACAAACTAATTAAATTATCTCCATAATAATAACCCTGTTGTTGTGAACCAAAACTTTTCAAATGACTAACAATTGATTGCCAGATCTTGTTATTCCCTTTTTCAAAGTTTGCAAATGCTGGATGACTTAAGTCGTAACTAAGCTGGACCACGGTCCCTTTACCAGCAGCCTGACTCACGAGTAAAGGAATGTCATTTTCATTATAGGTAATAGAAGCTACGTCACTTAACTCTCCTGTAAATAACTCAAATTGTTGTATATCGAAGACCTGTTCCTCTGTAAGTTGATTAAATGTATTTATTGTCTCAACTGTTTCCTTACCTGTTATGGCTAGCGGCGCCAAATCAGCGAGCGAACCTAATTGTTGGTTTAAATCAAGTTCACTTCCAATAACAAGAACTCCACCATCTCGCACCCAATTTTTAATTGTTTCTTGTTTTTCTTCAGGTAATTGTGTCACTGCATAATCATTAATAATGATTATATCCAACAAATCTAACCCCATTGCTTCTGATGGAACATCTTCTTCCTGAAGGACCAATAGTTCAGGACTATCCCCTCGGAGTGTTGTCAACTTTAAATAATTCAAACGGTCTGGTTGCTCCGTTAGAGCTCCAATCACCACTTGATTATGTTGGACATAGGTTGGCGCTAACTCTAAACTAGAATCGATTGGCACTTCCTGTCCGTCTTGCCAATCACCTTCATAAAGAAAGAACTGCTCTTGGTTAAATTGATTAGGATTTTGTCTAAAAATATCCATTCCCATCATACCTGGTACAGAAAAGTGAATTTGCTTTGTTGTACCAGAAGCAATATCAATAGGAATTACTTTATTCCCATACGATTGATGATCTTTCGGAATAGTTATTAACAAATCACCAGAAAAGTCATCCCCAGGATTTGTAACTGTTAACGTAACTGGATAGCCTTGTTCGTTTTTTGCTTTTCCATCAATACCTGCCTCGACTTGAATATCAAGTCTGTTTTCTTCATCTGCCATTACAACTTCAGATATAGAAAATGTAAAAAGCGAAACCAATAGTGAAAAAATGATGATATAAAAACGATTCCTTTTCAACGTGCTGCCCCCTTTTATTCCTCTCTAATTAATGACGATACAAATTATTAAAAAGTTTCTAATTTATGTAAATCCATTAAAATTGTAACATAGTGTTTAAGTAGAGTTTGGATCAACAAGCGATTTTTTTTATTTTCTAAGAGTACGTATTTAATTGGTCACTATTAGAGATATTAAAACAAAAAAACGGCCTTACTAGCCGTTAGTATTAATTCTATATTAAGTTGAACATAGCTTACAGTTTCATAGTCTATGCCCTTTGGATTGATCTGCTACCCAATCACCACTTTTAATCTGACGCAAAAATTTCACTTGCTCCATTGTAAAAAAGTAGAGGATCGCATCATGTACTTGATCATTTGTATAAACAGTACGGACGGTCCGATCATATAAACCATTTTCGAGATTGTCTTTTTGATAGTCTTCTAGCATGTCTAGTTGAACTAAGACTTCATCCGATACTTTATATAATTCACCATAAACCTTACTGCCATGCTCTAATGTCATAGCAGGATAACCACAACCAACGTTATAGAGCTTTCCAGTTGTCCAACTATGCTGTGCAATAATCGATGCAGTCCTTAAAAAATGATGATTTCCCTGATTAGCGCGTAACGTACCATATACGAATACGAGATGCTTGTTCAATTTCACTCCTCCACTTCTTTATTTTAGATATAAAAAAAGACTAAGCTATTTCAAACACTTAGTCATACATACTATTTCTTGGCCTTATTCTTAAATTGTGGAGCGTGTTCCATTGCAAATTGGATGATCTGTTTATATGTCTCTGGAGCAAACTCTTTTTTTGAAGGAGAATACAGTTCAGCCGTACCTTCATCAATTATTTTAATAATCGCTCCACCACGAACATATAAACTCACATATAAAAATGGTTGTTGTAGTCTATTTTGCCTAAGAAAGGCTTTTGGAAATTCTGCAGTAATAATTAATCGATCTTCCACATGCTTTAGAGAAAGCTGACTAAACACCTTCATATTTGACACTTCTTGAAGAAACAACGTATTTCGCTCCTTTTAATCTAATTTCTAACATGTAATACTATGTTCGTTCAACTTCATTCATACTGTTTTCTTTTAGTTTAACATCAGTTTGATTGAAATACCTTATTATTTTCATGTATGTTGGCTACATTTTTATAATTATCATAAGAAAACACCTCTTTATTAATAAAGATCAATCCAGAACCTTTTAATAACATTACCATTTTCTTCAACATAATCTTCGTCTTCTATTCCACCGTTTTTCACAATAGTTTTATATGAGCCAGTATTTGATTCATCACAAACGACCAACGCTTTCGAAATACCTAGTTCTTTTGCCTTTTCTAATGCACAATTCAATAGTTTTGTGGCATGTCCTTTTTGGCGCTCAGATGGACGAATACCGTAACCGATATGCCCTCCATTATATAATAAGAATGGCGTCAATTGATGACGGATATTTACAACACCTAGAATTCTATTTTTCTTGTTGATTAGCCAATAAGTGGAGTCAGGGACCCATCCTGAAGGGAGATTTATGCCATTCATATGGTCTGTAAGAAACTGAATCATCGCATCAAAATTACTAGGATCCTTTTCAATTACCCATGGGATCATCTCCTCTTCACTAGCTAACCATTCATAATAAAAGGAGAGATACTCTTCTTCTAAGTCTATACGAGGTTTACTAAGTACAACTTCATCTTCCACTTCTTTCCCTCCATTATTAAATTTTTCCTATTTTACCATAACCTTACCTACGGGGCAATTTATTATAAAAAAAACAGGCGACAAAAGATTGCCACCTGTGTTACGAAACTCTGATTATTCCGTTATTGTACTCTCATCTGTATTTTGCTCTGCATTTGGCTTATCTAAGCCCAAATTCTCCTTTAATTGCAATGACGCATTTTCTATCCCGTTCTCGGCAGGTATAAAATACCATATTCCGTCAACTCTTTGATCAGATCCTTCAATTTCTATCGTTTCAATCGAAGATGCATCCATAGATGAATACATTTTTTGTAAAGCAAATATTTCAGAGGCGGTTAAACTTGTAGTAACATTTGCACCTATGATGTTAGATATTTCCCCAACTTTGAAAATAGTACCTGCGGAAATTGCTTGGTCAATGGTGGCCTGAATAAACTGTCGCTGTCTTTCATCACGTGGGTAAACGGTATTCACATCTCTTTTTCTCATCCGTACAAACGCTAGTGCTTCCTCACCGTTTAACTTTGCAGGTCCTGATTCAAAAGTAATCCTATTGTTGTTATCATAAATATTTTCTTCCCAGAAACCCTCTTTTATATCTATAGTAACCCCACCTAGAGCATCTACTATTTCTCTAAATCCGTCAAAGTTCACCGTTATATACTCATCGATAGGAATACCAAGTAAATCCTCAACTTTTTCAACTGTTAATTTATTTGCACCATATCCCGAAATCGAACCAAATGTGTATGCTGCATTTATTTTATGCGAGCCTGCATAAGCATCAGTAGCTTCTTCTGCAGTAAGTTCGACCCTTGTATCTCGTGGAACAGAGGTCATTGTCATCTTATTTGTTTTTGGATTTAATGTAACAACAATTTGCGTATCAGCACGCCCATTTTCTCCACCTGTTGAATAATCTTCCACACCAATAAGTAGGATAGACAAAGGATCGTCACCAATTGTGATGGCTTCTTCTCTTAAATCTGATTTATTATCTTTACGATCTAAGTCCTCATAAGAATTTTGTACCGCGTTGTATCCATGCGTAAACAGGTAAACTCCAATCCCCAAAAAAATTACTATAATTAATAGAACCGTATATAAAATCCGTTTTTTCACTTTCGATTTTTTTTGATTTCGTCGTTCCATTCTATATTCATCCATATTTTACCCTCACTTAATCATTTCTCTATTCTTACATAGCATTCTCCCTTTTCCATTAATAGAAAGGGCTCTCACTGATTTTAATATTTCGCTCGTTTCTATATCCTAACATATTTAAGTCATTTCTAATAGATTTTTCAATTTTTAACACATCAATTACTCATCTAAATCGTTTTCTAGTAATACCCTAACACCTGCATATAATTTTATGCTAAATTTTATAAAATAAATTCATCTCATGAAACCTTTTACAAAGAATTATTTAGCCAAAATAAAAAACCCTTAAGAAGTTAATTTCTTAAAGGTTTCATTTCGCCTAGCGACGTCCTACTCTCACAGGGGCAATGCCCCAACTACCATCGGCGCTGAAGAGCTTAACTGCTGTGTTCGGCATGGGAACAGGTGTGAC
>NZ_JAOALK010000059.1 GCF_025154055.1 Aquibacillus koreensis | reverse complement strand
TGAACTGACCTAGTAATATGAGACAAGAAAAAGCACCTATGCTGCCTTTGCCCTGAATTGAACAGGGGAAAGGCAGTTTAATTTTGAAAACGGTCGTATATAGTTGTAATAATACATGTAAGATTCGACTTTTTCTAGTACAATAGAGTTTGTAAGACGCGCCTTTTGGTGTGTGTAGAATTCTTCCGACTTTATGGTGGAGTGGAAGGATTCAATGACGGCATTATCAAAGCAATTGCCTTTGCGGGACATGCTTGTGATAATGCCTTTTTCTTCAGCTAACTCTTGAAAAGCATACGAAGTGTATTGCGATCCCTGGTCACTGTGAAGTATCAGTCCTTTCGTTTCTCGCCCATTACAAGCTGCTTTCAATGTTTCTAGCACTAGATCTACTTCTTGGTTATGACTAACTCGATAAGCAACAATTTCATTATTGTACAAATCCATGATGGATGATAAATACATCGTTGACTCTCCAAAATTCAAGTATGTTATATCTGTAACCCACTTTTGGTTAGGTCTATCTGCTTTAAAATTCTGTTCCAACAAATTTGGAACGATACATTTACTTTCACCAGCAATTTTTGATTTTCTTTTAGGTTTGACTCGACATTGGATGTTGTATTTTTGCATGATTCTTTGCACAGTTAACCTATTTACAGAAATATGATGATCCTCTTTTAATATTTTTTTAACCATTCTATGTCCAACTCTGTATTTTAGGGTTTTACAAATATCGATTATTTGTTGTTCTAGCTCAGTCGGTTCCCATGACTTTTGAAGCCAACGATAGTAAGTAGATCTAGGGACTCCAATACAATCACATATCATCGATACCGCATAAACTTCCTTTAATGACTCCACTAGCTCTATTACTACTTCTGGTACCAACTCCCTTCGATTTCCTGGTACTTTTTTAAGATTTCATTTTTAATTTTTAGATGCTTAACTTGCCGTTTTAATTGGTCTATTTCACTTAGCTCCTCAGGACCTTTCCCAAAGGAATATTGTTTACCAATGGGTTGCGACAGTCGGTGTTCCTCCCCATCACGAAACCATTTCATCCATCTTTTGATTTGACTAACGTTACGTATACCGCACTTCTCCATAATCTGTTTATTGGTATATTTTTTAGACAACTTCATTTCAATGACTTTCCTTTTAACCTCTTCAGAATAAACATTTTTATTTTCTCCCATGAGAAAAGCACCTCCAGTAGTCGTTTAATTTATATACGACTCAGGGGGTGCTTTTTCCTCTGTCTCATTTAGTTAGGTCACTCCAATGTCTAGTAGGTTTTTCTTTTTTATGAATATACTATTTTGGTGCATAGTTTCTATAAACTCCGTCGTAACATTGATAGTACATCCTCAAGGTTCTTATAGAATGATTGCTAAACCGCCGCTGCGGAAAAACACTCGCTTTCCGTGGGGAACGCCTCAGCCTCCTCGCTCGCAAATACCACTCACTGCGGGGTCTTCAGACTGTTCCTTTCCCACAGGAGTCTCGTGTTTTTCCTCCGCTATGTTTAGCTTTCTATTAAAGTGAGAAGTAAGCTAGTCATGATTTGTAGAGTTATTTGTACCAAATGCAATGGAAATGTATAACTCCTTTTGAAAGAGCTCAAGTTCGATTTTACTAAAAGCAGTAACTAGCGGATCGAGTGAAATTGGCGACACTCCTGCGGGAACAGCGCGTGCCGAAGATCCACTCAGGAGCGTACTTTGCGACTGAGTTAGCTGAGGCCGTGCCCGCGGAAAGGGAGCCAATTTCACTCGAGGAGCGGGGGGGTTAGTTACGACAGAGTTTATATCAACTCTGCACCACCTTATCTTCAAGATATTGATTTACGTGCCTTATACATGAGGTGCGATCAGAGGTGCAGAGGATGTAATATAACTTTTGGACTATTTTACAGAATCGAAACGCTTACATTTTAAAAACTTTGTTATATATGTTGACAAAGTTTTTAATTCTGCTATGATAAATGAAAATTCAAATAATTTAAACAATATGTTGAAGAAGACACATTCATTGAATAAGAATCTAAAGAGAGCTGGTGGTTGGTGTAAACCAGTGATTCTAGCATTGAATAGCACTTCGGAGTAGACAGACTGAAAACTAGTAGGTCTGTACGTTACATGCCCGTTATGCATGATACCAATGAAGACTGTTCTATTTAATCTTTTCGGCTGAACAGTGAAAAAGGGTGGTACCGCGTGAGTCCCAACTTTTCGCCCCTTACTATAAGTAGGTGGTGGAAAGTTTTTTTATTGTTTTTATTTATAATGTTGATAGACAAAAAGAGCAGGATTTGAGACTACCAATCATTCATTACTTATTAAGAATAGGGGGATTTAGTATGAAGTTTAAAGTGTTAATTAGTGATCCATTAAGTGAAGAAGGAATTTTGCCTTTAAAAGAAGCAGAGAACGTTGAAGTTGTGGTTGCTACAGACTTAAGTCCGGATGAACTTGCGAAAACGATTAAGGATTTCGACGCTTTGTTAGTGAGAAGTCAGACGAAGGTAACAAGAGAGATTATTCGTAATGCTAGTAAACTAAAAATCATTGGCCGTGCCGGTGTAGGGGTAGATAATATCGATTTAGACGCTGCGACGGAACATGGTGTAATTGTAGTTAATGCTCCGGATGGAAATACTAATTCTGCTGCGGAACATACAATGGCCATGCTGATGTCGTTAGCAAGAAAAATACCGCAAGCTTATTTTGCCTTAAAGAATCAGAAATGGGATAGAAAATCTCATGTTGGTGTAGAATTGAAGGGGAAAACGCTAGGGGTTATAGGGCTTGGAAGAATTGGTGCGGAAGTTGCAGCACGAGCACAAGGTCAACGAATGAACATTATCGCATATGATCCTTTTTTAACTGCAGAAAAGGCAGAGAAAATGGGAGTAGATTATGGAACAGTGGAAGATGTTGTGAAGAAAGCAGATTTTATTACCGTTCATACACCATTGTTGAAAGAAACTAAGCACCTTATTAATAAAGATACTTTCAAATTAATGAAAGATGGGGTACAGATTGTTAACTGTGCACGAGGCGGGATCATCGACGAAGATGCATTATATGAAGCAATAGTGACAAAGAAGGTTGCTGGTGCTGCGTTAGATGTATTTGAAGAAGAACCAGCAGTAAATCATAAGTTACTAGAACTCCATGAAGTAATTGCAACGCCACACTTAGGAGCGAGTACAGTGGAAGCGCAAGAGAATGTGGCTATTGATGTGAGTAAGGATGTTTTAAACTTTTTGACTACAGGTCTTGCAAGAAATCCGGTCAACCTACCATCCGTGCCGAAAGAAATCATGAGAAGGATTGAACCTTATTTTCACTTATCAGAAAAGCTAGGAATATTCTTAACGAACCTGACCGAGGGTGTTATTGAAGAGATAAATATTTATTATTCTGGTGAACTTGCTGAAGTAGAGGTTGCTCCATTAACGAGAAATACGATAAAAGGAATCTTAAAAAAGCATTTAGGTGAACATGTTAATGACGTAAATGCATCCTATATGGCTGAGAAAAAAGGAATAACGGTTAATGAACAAAAAACAAATACGTCTAAAGGTTTCACGAATCTATTAAAAGTCGAAGTGAAAACAAAAGAAGGAACAAAGTCAGTCGCTGGTACTTTGCTCAACGGTCTTGGTGCGCGTATTGTTCAAGTAGATACGTATAGTGTGGATCTTGTGCCAGAGGGACATTTAGTCTTTATCAGACATAAAGACCAGCCTGGCGCAATTGGTAGAGTAGGTAGCACGTTAGCAGATCAACAAATTAATATAGCAACGATGCAAGTAGGAAGATCTAATGTTGGTGGGGAAGCCATCATGTTATTAACTATTGATAAGCACCTTGATGAACAAGAGTTAGAACAGTTAGATCAACTAGCAGATATCTATGGTGTAACAGCAATTAATTTATAATAGTATTTCACACAAAAAGCAGCGTCTCTTTAAAGACACTGCTTTTTTGTTTTATACATTATTCAACTTATCTAATAAAGAAAATAACGCTGTTAAGTGATTAATTTCATAAGTAGGAATTACATCGTTTCGCTCTTTATCTTCACGATTAATCCAGACATTTTTAATTCCTGTTCGGTTAGCGCCTAAGATATCCGTCATTAAATTATCACCAACCATTAGTACTTCATCTTTTAGACACTTACTCTTTTCAAGCGCATAGGAAAATATTTCAGGATCCGGTTTCCCTTTACCAAAGTCACCAGAGATAATGATATGATCAAAATAATGTTGAATCTCAGGTGTAATGGTTAATTTCGTATTTTGTAATTCAGGTGAACCGTTAGTTAATAATAATAACTGATAGTTATCTTTTAATTGTTCCAATACAGAAAAAGTCTCTTCATACACAAATGGATTCTTTTTTCGCTGTATAGGAAATTGTTCTGCTAGAAAATGGCCGAACGCCGCATCATCAATTCCTAATGCTTGTAATCCTTTTGTCCAAGCATCTTTCCTATATGTCGGTACAATAGCTCTCATCTTTTGAAATTGTTCATGATCGTCCCCGAAATTGCCCCAGAGGCCTTCAAATGGGTTAATCCCAATCATTTGGGTGAATGCATATGTATCGTAGGAAGCATAGAGTTCTCGTGCTTCTTCACGTACTGCATCCTCCAATTCATCCGGATTGATATTATATTTTTGCTTAGCCAATTCACACGTTTCCCGGAATGCTTGTTTTACACTTCTATTGTCCCATAACAATGTATCATCCAGATCAAAAAAGATGGTTTTTATCAAGGTACGTTCCCCCATTAAATTATGATTGTATATATAACTTCTATAATAGTATAAGTTACAAGCTTAAATTTCAATGATTTTAAAAAATTCTGAAATTGGTAGAGTGTCATGGAGTTGGTAGAATAAAGATTTGTATTCATAGACCAATATCGTTTATAATCTATGAGTGGACAAAGACATAAGAGATATTGTTTACCTACGTATATAACAAAAAGCACAGCTCAGGTAGCTGTGCTTTTTCTACCAAGCCGTAAAAATAAAAGAGGTGTCCTTTTAAAAGATGATGGATTCTAAAGTAGTAAAAGAAGGCATTATTCTCGCAGTTGTGTATATTATTTTACTATTTCTTACATTGATTCTTCCTGGAAGTGAGCTAATCACTTTTTTCCTATTGCCAATCCCATTTATAATCTTTACATCGAGATATGAATGGAAATACTCAATCATATTCATAGTATTAACTTTACTCCTATCGATGTTTATTTCTGTTCTTTCGCTACCAATCGGTATAATGGCTGCGATCGGAGGAGTAATGATAGGATTTGCAATCAAGCAAAACCTCTCGCCTTATGAAACATGGGCAAGAGGAACAGTAGGATTTGTACTAGGATTATTATTTGTATTTATTAGCATACAAGGTTTGTTCCAAGTAAACTTGTTTGAAGAATTAAAACAAATGATCGATGAGTCACTTGAAATGAGTAATCAGATGATGAAAGATTTTGGTTTTAATCCATCTGTAGATGTTTCGGAACAAATAAAGCAACAAATGTATGATATTCTTAACCTCATACCATATATCATGGTGATGATCGCAATGGTGATCGGTTTTCTATCTCAATGGGTTAGTTACAAAGTCTTGAATAAATTAGAGAAAAGGAAATTATCTTTTCCTCCATTTAAGCGGTTTGCACTGCCAAAAATGATGATTTGGATTTACTTTTTTGCTTACTTGTTTACAATGTTTAGTATGCAACCGGATAGTATGCTATATATAAGTGTTATAAATATATTTCATCTAGTGGGCTTCTTACTTGTTTTACAAGGCTTTTCGTTTATCTTCTTTTTTGCAGAAAAAAAGGGGATTCCAAAGGCTGTACCAATAATTGTCATGATCTTTTCCTTTATAATTCCTGTTATAGGTCTTTATATCATAAGAATCTTAGGTATAATTGATTTAGGATTTTCTTTAAAGGAACGTTTAAACAATACAAAATAGCTCGTACCTTAGATTTTAGGAGCTGAACAGTTTATGCCAGAGTTTTTTAAAAAGCCAACAATGATGAGTAGTCATTTATGGGTCATTTATGTAATATCATTAGTTTTACTAGGATTCATTTGGTATTACCAATGGGTGGCTGGTATTATAATGACGGTTATATTAGTGGTTTCGATCTTTTATAGTGTTCGAACGGAAAAGAACCTTATTAGTGAAACGGAAGAATATATATCTACGCTTTCTTATCGAGTGAAAAAAGTCGGAGAAGAAGCTTTATTAGAAATGCCAATTGGTATTGTCTTATATAGTGAGGATTATCTTGTAGAATGGGCTAATCCATATATGAATAAGTTTACTACTGATGAAACGTTAGTTGGAAAATCATTAAATGAACTTTCCGATGAACTAATTACGATGATTAAAGAAGACAAAGAAGAAATTTGGATTACAATAAATGATTATGAATTTCAAATTCTCGCAAAAAAAGATGAACGTCTATTGTATTTATTCGATCGGACAAAACAAACGGAGATTCAAAACTTATATCATAATGAGCAAACAGTTTTAGGTATTATCTTCCTTGATAATTATGAAGAGATTACGCAAGCAATGGATGATACAAATAAAAGTCAAATAAATTCCCGCGTTACATCGATTTTAAATGATTGGTCCAACCAGTATGGAATTTATCTTAAAAGAACGTCACAAGAACGTTTCTTAGCAATTATGAATCAACAAATCTTAGATCAACTAGAAAAATCTAAATTTGAAATATTAGATGAAGTCCGTGAGCTCATATCTGATAATAAGAATGTCCCTTTAACACTGAGTATAGGGATTGGTTTAGGTGGAGTATCCTTACCTACCTTAGGGGAGTTAGCTCAATCTAGTTTAGACCTTGCCCTTGGTAGAGGGGGAGATCAGGTCGTGATTAAGGAAGAGTCTGGTAAAGTTCGTTTTTATGGCGGCAAAACAAACCCAATGGAAAAAAGAACCCGGGTAAGAGCGCGTGTCATCTCCCATGCGTTGAAAGAGCTTGTACAGGAAAGTGATCAAGTGATCATCATGGGACATAAATCACCAGACATGGATTCAATTGGAGCGGCAATCGGTATTCTAAAGGTTGCACAAGCCAATGATGTAAGTGGATATGTGATTTTGGATCCAAATGATGTCGATACAGGCGTACAACGTCTTGTAGAAGAGATAAAAGAAAATGATGATTTATGGTCCTATTTTATTGAACCTGAAAAGGCCTATGACATAGTCACTAAAAACACACTTATCGTAGTTGTTGATACACATAAGCCTTCTCTTGTTGCTGAAGAGAAACTGTTAAGTAAAACAGATCATGTTGTGGTCATTGACCATCACAGAAGAGCAGAAGAGTTCATCGAACATCCAACGCTCGTATATATGGAGCCATATGCATCTTCAACGGCTGAATTAGTAACAGAGTTGTTAGAGTATCAACCAAAGACATTAAAATTAAGCATGTTAGAATCAACGGCATTACTTGCAGGGATTATTGTAGACACAAAAAGTTTTACATTAAGAACAGGTTCTCGAACATTTGATGCTGCATCCTATTTAAGATCAAAAGGTGCAGATACGGTACTTGTACAAAAGTTTATGAAGGAAGACTTAGAGATTTATGTAAAACGAAGTCAATTGATTGAAAATACAAAAGTGTACCGTGATGGTATTGCGATATCAATGGGAAGTCCTGATGAAGCATTTGGGCCTGTTGTGATTGCACAAGCAGCAGATACACTTTTAACGATGAGTGGTATTGTAGCATCATTTGTCATATCGAAAAGAAAAGATGGGCGTATCGGTATAAGCGCTCGTTCGCTAGGCGACATCAATGTGCAGGTCATTATGGAAAAAATGAACGGTGGCGGACACTTAACTAATGCTGCCACACAATTGGATGATACAACTGTAAGTGAAGTTTATGATCAATTAAAAGGAATTATAGATGAATATATTGAAGGGGGAACTTCGGAATGAAAGTGATTTTTACAGAGGATGTTAAAGGTAAAGGTAAAAAAGGCGAAGTCAAAAATGTTTCGGACGGATATGCACGTAACTACCTATTAAAAAACAACTTAGCAGTAGAGGCTACTGGTGGAAATATGAAGGCCCTACAAGCCCAGAAAAATAAAGAACAACAACTAGAACAAGAAGAAGTGAATGAAGCGAAGAAATTAAAAGAAAAACTTGCTAATCTAGAAGTAACATTAAAAGCTAAATCTGGTGAAGGTGGCCGTTTGTTTGGCTCCATTACAAGTAAACAAATTGCAGAGGAATTAAAAAAGGCTCATAAAATAAAAATGGACAAGCGTAAGATTGAATTAGATCAACCGATCAGAGCGCTAGGATACACCAATGTGCCAGTGAAGTTACACCAAGAAGTAACAGGAACAATAAAAGTACACGTAGTAGAAGAATAAAAAGAATGGGAGGATGTCATCCTCCCATTCCGTAATTTATACGATAAGTAATAATCCTCGGAATAGAAGAAAAGCTACTAGCAAATATGATTTTATTACCCATATAAACTATGAAAACGACAATCTAGATTTCTTACATCTTCTTTTGGAAAGGAGCAAGCTCATGAGTGGAGAATGGAATGATCGCATCCCCCCGCATAATATAGAAGCTGAACAAGCTATTATCGGTGCAATATTTTTAGAACCAGAAGCACTCTCAACTGCTTCTGAATTATTGATGCCAGAAGACTTTTACCGAGCTAGTCATCAAAGAATATTTGGTGTCATGATGAGTTTGTCTGATAAAGGGGAGCCAATTGATCTAGTTACTGTTACGACAGCACTGTCCAATGCAAAAATATTAGACGAGGTTGGTGGAGTTTCCTATTTAAGTGATTTAGCAAACGCCGTCCCAACTGCTGCTAATGTTGGTTACTACTGTAAGATCGTAGAAGAAAAAGCATTGTTAAGAAGATTAATACGAACTGCAACTGATATTGTAAGTATTAGTTATGATGGTGAAGATGAAGTAGATAATGTATTGAATGAAGCGGAAAAAAATATACTAGAAGTTTCAAACAAACAAAAGTCTGGTTCTTTCAAGAATATTAAAGATGTCCTTATCGAAGTCTATGATAATATTGAACAATTACATCAAAACCATGCAGATGTAACAGGTATTCCAACTGGTTTTAGAGATTTAGATAAAATAACTTCAGGATTTCAACGCAATGATTTAATCATTGTAGCAGCTCGACCTTCTGTAGGTAAAACAGCCTTTGCTTTGAATATTGCGCAAAGTGTCGCTGTTAAAACAGACGAAAATGTTGCTATTTTTAGTTTAGAGATGGGTGCAGAACAGCTCGTAAACCGTATGATCTGTGCGGAAGGTAATATTGATGCACAACGCTTAAGAACAGGTAGCCTTATACCAGAGGACTGGGGAAAGCTCACGATGGCAATGGGAAGCCTGTCTAATGCAGGGATCTTTATTGATGATACACCTGGTATCCGTGTAAGTGAAATCAGATCCAAATGCCGTAGATTGAAACAAGAGCATGGATTAGGCATGATCCTTATCGATTACCTTCAATTAATTCAGGGTAGCGGTAAGCCTGGTGAAAACAGACAACAAGAGGTATCTGAAATCTCTCGTTCACTAAAAGGTTTAGCAAGAGAGTTAAATGTCCCATTAATCGCCTTATCACAGCTATCACGTGGTGTAGAATCTAGACAAGATAAACGTCCAATGATGTCTGACTTACGTGAATCTGGAAGTATTGAGCAGGATGCCGATATCGTAGGATTCTTATATAGAGATGACTATTATGATAAAGAATCGGAGAAACAAAATATCATTGAGATTATCTTAGCAAAGCAACGTAATGGTCCTGTAGGTACAGTAGAATTAGCGTTCGTAAAGGAATATAACAAATTCGTAGATTTAGATCACAGGTATCAGGAAAGTGATATTCCACCTGTGGGCGCAGGAGCATAAAATGAAAGACATTACACTTCTAGACAGGGGCGTAATGTCTTTTTATGTTGAAGAAGGATTGATGGTATTTGCACTTTTTGTATAGCGTATGTCATATCACAAGTTAATAAGGGAATACAACACAAGCGGCTATGAGAGACCTTATTTTCCTATTTTAGGAAAATTTAAAATCTAAGCGGCTATACAGTACGTTATTTTAGCAAAATGCCCATGTAATCAATGAAATCAGGGCAAATAAGGGATCTGGTGACCGCTAAAATAATATAAACGAAGATTTCGGACAAATAACGGATCTCTTAGCCGCCAAAATCGACCATAGATTAGCGGCTGCTATAGTTACGTCGCATTTTGTATCAACAGCGAATAAATAACAGTTCGAAAAAAATAACTACACGGTGGATGAATGAATTTCACCATTTATCATTATAATAAAGATGTATGATGATGTATTAAACACGAACAAATGTATATTGAGGATAACAATTGTTCGTTATTCTCATTGACATGTTATCCATCGATTGGTAAACTTACTTTGTGATAAAAATAATTGGCGGAGGTGCCTTACATGTCCTCAGTAGTAGTTGTTGGAACCCAGTGGGGTGATGAAGGAAAAGGAAAAATAACAGATTTTCTTTCTCAGAATGCGGAAGTTGTTGCACGATATCAAGGTGGGAACAATGCTGGTCATACGATAAAATTTGACGGTATTACATATAAATTACACTTGATTCCATCAGGGATCTTTTTTAATGATAAGGTTTGTGTTCTAGGTAATGGAATGGTTATCGATCCTAAGGCCTTAGTTGAAGAAATAAAGTATCTACACGACAAAGGAGTTTCAACTGATAACTTACGTATTAGTAACCGAGCTCATGTTATTCTTCCTTACCACTTAAAGTTAGATGTGTTACAGGAAGAAGAAAAAGGCGTAAATAAAATTGGTACAACTAAAAAGGGAATTGGTCCAGCCTATATGGACAAAGCAGCAAGAGTAGGTATCCGAATTGCTGATTTAATGGATAAAGAATTATTTAAAGAAAAATTAGAACAGAATCTTAAAGAGAAAAATCGTTTATTTGAGAAACTGTATGATACTGAATTAATTAAAGTAGAAGATATATTAGAAGAATATTATCAATATGGACAAGAAATTGCACAATATGTCTGTGATACATCTGTAGTATTAAATGATGCGTTAGATGAAGGAAGACGTGTATTATTTGAAGGTGCACAGGGAGTTATGCTTGATATTGACCAAGGTACTTACCCATTTGTAACTTCTTCTAACCCGATTGCTGGTGGAGTAACCATTGGCTCAGGTGTAGGTCCATCAAAAATTGACCATGTTGTTGGGGTGTCAAAAGCATATACAACGCGTGTTGGTGACGGTCCATTCCCAACGGAACTTCACAATGATATTGGTGATACAATAAGAGAAGTTGGTAATGAATATGGAACGACAACAGGAAGACCAAGAAGAGTTGGTTGGTTTGACAGTGTTGTTGTTCGTCATGCACGTCGTGTAAGTGGTATTACTGATTTATCGTTAAATTCCATCGATGTGTTAACAGGAATTGAAACATTAAAAATTTGTACTGCTTATCAATATAAAGGTAAAGTAATGAATGAATTTCCTGCTAGTCTAAAGGTACTTGCTGAATGTGAGCCAGTATATGAAGAGTTACCAGGTTGGACTGAGGATATAACTGGTGTAACTAACCTAGATGAGCTTCCTGCAAATGCTCGTCATTACCTAGAGAGAATTTCACAATTAACACAAATACCATTATCGATCTTCTCCGTGGGTCCGGATCGTAAACAGACTAACGTAGTCAGAAGTGTTTATAGTTAATAAGAGTAAAAAAAGCCGTTGAAGTAAGAGATTACTTCAACGGCTTTTTTATAAGTAAATACAGACTTGATAGAAAATCTGTCCTAATAGCCACTAGCTGAGTTTTCGTCATCTTAATCCCTGAATACGAGAACAATACTGCATTTAAACGGACATTTTTCCCTCTATTTTAGTTATTTCTACGTATTTTAGCCTGTTGGTGGACATTTGTTCCGTTATTTCATCGAAATCGTAAGAAAATTGCTTCAAAATAAAGAAATAGCGGAACAAATGTCCGCGAGAAGCATCAAAATGATCAATTTAGTAAAAATAGCGGAATAAATGTCCGCATACAAAGGTCATTGTGTGTCGCTAGGTCCTGCTTGTTTAGTTACTTCGCACTCTATACAAACTATGTAATTTAAATTATATCTTCAATAGCTCAATTCCCTAATAACCGGACACTAGTCCTATCTAGCATCCTACAATAGGAACAACAAGCAAATTATTACAATAAAGTAACATTATAAACGAAATGGTGTAATAAACAGTAGAAAAATAGGAGGATTTTGGAAGTAATGATACAGTTTCTTTACATTACCTTGAAAACTATTTAATTATGGACTCTATCTGTGGTAGATTAAAATAGGCATTAATAGAGATGCTACATAAATTTTACAAAATAACTGAATCAGATAAACATACATGTGTAAGTTGCAATGTAGTAGGAGGACTGTAACATGTGGAAGAGTATGATGGAAACTAAACCAATGAAAATAACAGATTCTAAATCAATGAGTCTAGCGAAGAAGACAATTATTACAACAGCATTAGGTCTGGGGCTAACATTTAATGTTGCATTCGCAGATGATTTAGAATTATCAACAGTATTTCATGTATATGTTGATGGTGAACACGTTGGTATGGTAAATAGCAAGGAAGTAATTCAATCTTATATAGATGATCTAATAGATGAAAAAGAAGAACAGTACACAGATTATAACTTTGTTGCTGGTGAAAAGGTTTCCTATGTGGAAGAAAAGGTCTTCCGTCCAAATACTTCAAATAGTGACGTTATAGAAGTATTAGATGATGAATTATCAATTATGGTTGAATCATACCAAGTTAAAATTGGTGAAAAAGTACTTGGCTATTTTAAAGATGAGGAAACTGCCAAGACAACTTTAGATCATTTTAAAGCAAAATATGTGGACCTTGAAATTATTAAACAACTAGAAGAGCAAGATCAACAAGATGAAGAACAAGAAGTCTCTTTATCTGTTGGTGATTCTAAAATAATAGACGTTCAACTATCTGAAGAAGTTTCAATGTCGGAAGAAAAAGTTTCTCCAGATGAAATAATTACAGAAGAACAAGGTCAAAAGCTATTAGAAAAAGGTACATTAGAAGATAAAAAACACGCAGTTGATGAAGGCGAAGTACTAGGTGCAATTGCCATCAAATATGACCTTGAAATGGAGCAATTATTAGAATTAAATCCAGAACTTGATGAAGATTCCGTTTTACAAATTGGTCAAGAACTAAATGTTACAGCTTATCAGCCATTTCTTAATGTGATTATAAAAGAAGAAAAACTAGTTGAAGAAACAATTAACTACGAATCAGAAGTAGTTGAAACGGATGACTTATATAAAGGCGATACAAAAGTGAAACAAGATGGACAAGAAGGTAAGAAAGAAGTCCATTATGTAATTGAAAAAGTGAATGGTAAACAAGCTAAAAAAGAAGTAGTCGAGGAAACAGTTACGAAAGAACCGGTTAAAAAGATTGTACTAAAAGGGACAAAAGTTGTACCTTCTAGAGGATCTGGTCAATTCCAATGGCCTGCAGTCGGTGGCCATATTACAAGTCATGTAGGAATGAGATGGGGATCTCACCACAAAGGTATTGATATTGCTGGTGTAAGTAACCGTTCTATCCTTGCAGCTGATAATGGTACAGTGGTATCTGCTGGCTGGGACGGTGGTTACGGAAATAAAGTAGTAATTAATCATAATAACGGATATAGAACCGTGTACGCACACTTGTCTTCGATTAATGCTAAAGTAGGACAGACTGTTACAAAGGGAAGTCAAATTGGTGTTATGGGTTCTACTGGTAACTCTACTGGTGTTCACTTACATTTTGAAGTATATAAAAATGGATCTTTACAAAACCCAGCAGGATTATTTTAATTAGATAGTTATGTATTACCCTAATCAAATATAAACTAAACCAACCCTTGTTGTATGCGTGCAACAAGGGTTTTATATCATTTTGTACTAGTAGTTAAAGGAAATAGCACATTAAGTATTCCTTTCTTATAGAATAAAAAGACATTTATTTGAAATTAATGTAGAATGAGAGTTAACTAAAGCCTGTGAAGGATGTGTAGTTTATGAGTCAAAAAATTCTAGTTGTTGATGATGAAAAGCCAATTGCCGATATTTTGAAATTTAATCTAGAAAAAGAAGGATATCAGGTAGTTTGTGCATATGACGGTGATGAAGCGATTCGATTAACTGAACAGGAAAACCCAGATCTTCTTTTATTAGATATTATGTTACCTAATAAAGATGGAAATGAAGTGTGTAGAGAAGTACGTAAAAAATATACAATGCCAATTATTATGATTACGGCAAAAGATTCTGAAATAGACAAAGTATTAGGGCTTGAATTAGGTGCAGATGATTACGTAACCAAACCTTTTAGTAATAGGGAAGTTATTGCACGTGTGAAAGCAAACTTAAGAAGACAACAACAAGTCCCAGCAGATCAAACACGAGCAAATAAAGATATAAAAATTGGATCACTTGTCATTCATCCAGATGCCTATACCGTTACAAAGGATGCAAAGCAAATTGAATTAACGCATCGTGAGTTTGAATTACTCCATTATTTATCTCGACACATTGGGCAAGTAATGACTCGAGAGCACCTTTTAGAAACGGTATGGGGATATGACTATTACGGTGATGTAAGAACAGTTGATGTAACGGTAAGGCGATTAAGGGAGAAAATAGAAGACAACCCTAGTAATCCTTTATGGATTGTAACTAGAAGAGGTGTTGGATATTATCTAAGAAATCCTGAACAGGAGTAATATTTTATATGAAGAAAGTAAGCTTTTTTCAGTCCATACAATTTAAAATCGTTATCGTGTTAGTGTTATTGTTACTACTAGCAATCCAAGTAGTCAGTGCATATTTTGCTCAGAAATTAAAGGAAAATTTAGAAAGTAGCTTTGAGCAAAACATTGAACAACGTATTGATGTTTTAAGCAATAACCTGGAAAGAGAATTTCTAAAAGAACGTTCCGAAGATGGTGAGGGTCCATCGCTTCAGGATGCAGTTGAAGATATATTGGACCTCTATGCAGGACCAAATACAGGTTTTTATACAGACTTACAGGTTATTGATCGACAAAATCGAATAATTGGAACGAATAACAATCAAACTGATCGTGTTGGCAAACGGGTTACTGGCGAAAATGGCGTTAATTTAGTATTTCTTTACGGTGAACCTAGAGAATATATGTATCGAGATAATTATACTAGGGACCGGGATCGAATGTATGTAAGGATTGAGCCGTTAGAAGTTAGTGAAGAAGATAAGCCTATTGGCGTTTTAGTTATTGAAACATCAAAAGAAGAAGTCTATACCCAATTAGAAGAAATTAATAAAATCTTCTTGAACGGGACCATTATTGCAATAATCGTTTCTGTTCTTGTTGGTATATTGGTAGCGAGATCGATCACAAAACCAATCTCTGAAATGAGAAAGCAAGCGATGATTATGTCCACCGGTGACTTTTCCAAAAGAGTTAATGTGTATGGTGGAGATGAAATTGGACAGTTAGCAACAACCTTTAACGATATGAATGATAAGTTAAGGCATGCTAATCATACAACAGAAGAAGAGCGTAGGAAATTAAGTTCTGTTCTCTCTAATATGTCTGATGGCGTAATTGCTGCAGATGAAACTGGAGTTGTTACGTTAATGAATGTTCCAGCTTCTGAGTTAATTGGGAAGACATTTGAAGAGATAAAAGGGAAAGCATTAATAGATGTACTCCAACTGGAAGATCAGATTGTAGATTTAATGGACTTTCAGGAAACTGGATCGATCACCATTGATTTTAGTGATGACGAACAATTTTTCCTAATAAAGGCGAATTTCTCTGTTGTGTTGGATGAGTATGATCAATTCAACGGTTTAATTACGGTAATAAGTGACGTAACGGAACAAGAAAAAGTTGAGAGAGAACGTAGAGAATTTGTATCAAATGTTTCTCACGAATTACGTACACCGCTAACAACAATGAGAAGCTATTTAGAGGCTTTGACGGATGGTGCATGGGAGGATAAGGAGATAGCACCACGTTTTCTTGAAGTGACACAGAATGAAACAGAACGAATGATACGTTTAGTCAATGATTTATTACAATTATCAAAAATGGATCATAAAGAACAAACGATGTATAAAGAAAGAGTAAATATCACCCCTTTCTTTCACCATATTATCGATCGATTCGAAGTGAATAAAACAGAGAATATCATCATAGAGCGACAGTTGCCTAAAGATAGTTTATTCTTGTGGATCGATAAAGACAAGATTACGCAGGTCATAGATAATGTCATGTCCAATGCGTTTAAGTACTCTCCAGAAGGTGGAAAAATTAAATTTAAAGTTGTGAAAGTAAGACAAAAAGTCAAAATATCTATTTCTGATCAAGGATTAGGAATAGCACCTGAGAAACTAGATAAAATATTTGACCGATTTTACCGTGCGGATAAGGCAAGGTCAAGAGAATTAGGTGGAACAGGTCTTGGATTAGCAATTGCTAAAGAAATAATTGAAGCACATCATGGGCAAATATGGGCAGAAAGTCAAGAAGGTAAGGGGACAACGATTCTCTTTACACTTCCGCTTATTAATAGAAAGCGGGGGGAAAAATAATGAAAATTGAAAAAGTGAAAACATTCATCCTAACTTTCTTAGTGGGACTTAGTTTAGTCATGACTTTCACACTTTGGAATTCTGAAACAAATTATGATGTAAATGAGGAAGACAGAGACCCAATACCTGCATCTTTGAATGGAAATGCAGATGAAACAAAGAAATCAGTTATAAAACCTAATATGATTATCTTTCACATGGAAGAGGGTCAACCGAAAGGATTTTTAAATAAGCAAAAAGAAACACAGCTCTATGATCAAATGTTAAATTGGGCGCTATTTGACTTTAATCCGGATTATGAAGGTGAGGATTTTAGTCCAAATGATTTGAACCAAATTGAAGTAATCTTTCCGACTGCGATACCAGCAGATTTTATTGCAGATTTATTTAGGGTAGATAAAGACTCAACGGTTATACCAGAGAGTACTTTTGATCGTATGTATATATCGATGGACGAGGATCGAACCAAAAATCACATTCATTTTAGGAATACTGAAAATGGGATAACCATAAATGCAAGTATTCAGAGTGCAGCTACTGTAATGGATTCATTAAGAAACAAATATAATAGCTCTAATATGGTGGAATATACTTTATTTGAGAATAGTGCGAATCAAAGGATCTATTTGCCTAAAGAAGCGAATATGAAGAAACATATAGTACGTTACCAAACCATTGGAATAACACCTTTAAAGAATTTGCTATTCGTTAATCCATCAGCCCTTCATTGGACTAGAATTTCTGCAGATAGTGAGACTTTTACAGATGGATATAGAGAGCTAAATAAGAACACATACCACATGGATTTTATGAATATGACAGATTTTACAAACGGAGACATCAAAAGGGAACAACTCATAAATGAGACGATACAATGGTTAAATGCACATAAAGGCTGGACCACGCATAAAGATTATCAATATGTACTATCAGACTTGGACAAAAGTACAGTGAAATATCGCTTAAATTATAATGGGTATTCCATATTTGAAAAGGATATTTATTCTGCGATCACAATCCAATGGAACAATCAAACCGTGTATCAGTATAATCGACCATTAATCCAGTTGAATGAGGCCGAGTATATGCAAGAATTAGGTCAGGAGGAGCTAATTGATGCTAACGAACTCATAAGTATTTTAGAATTAAATAAGCAATATCAATCGATGACCATTTTTGATGTTGCGCTTGGGTATAAAATTGAAGAACTAGGTGGACAAGTCTTTAAGTTAACTCCTGCTTGGTTTATTAAGGGACATAGTGGATGGAGCGAATTTAAAGAACCAAAAGAAGTAGGAGGCGTTGATAGTGCAGTGGAGTCAAATTAAGACACTATTTATTATATGCTTCTTAGTTTTAGATCTTTTCTTACTTCGTCAATATCTAGCTAGTCAGAAATCCGAAATTACCACTATACCTCAAGTATCCTCTACAGAAGAGGATTTAAGTGTAAATTTATACGGTACAGAAATTTTATCGCGTGATCAAGTAATGAAAGAACCATTAATTACTGCTGCAAGTAAAGAATTTTCTGAGGAAGAAATAAGTACATTAAAATCCTTACCAAATCAAGATATAGCAGTTGTTAACAACACAACCATTATTTCTAGATTTAAAGAACCAGTACCAATTAATGTCGAAAGCATAAAACCAGAAACGTTACAAAATTCATTTCTAAATAGTGATCAATATGTGAAGTGGGATGAGGAAGAAGATACGAACATAATTGTCTATTTTCAAACGATGGAGCGACCTATTTATTTTAATCGAGCAGGTTTATTATTAATTCAATTAAATGAGGATAATGAGATGATTGGTTATATACAAACAATGCTTGTAGAGGTAGATGAGCCTAAAGAAGATAGAACGCTAATCACCGATTATAATGCCGTTTCAACACTTTTCAATAATGCAAAAGTTATTAGGTCAGAACAAACCATTGAAAAAGCAGAGCTTGGATACCATAATTTAATCCCTTCACCATATGGTGTACAAGTATTGAATCCAACATGGAAAATTACGGTTAGCGAGCGGGATAATCGGGAGAGTTTTCTTGTAAATGCGATTGAAGGCCATTATTTTGCGAGAGATGAGGACACCTTCTTAGCTAATACAATAGATAGCTTTGTGCAGGATTTTCGAACTACGAATAGAACGCAGATAGAGATCTTTAGCAATGGTAAGAACCTAGAAGAAGAAGAAGAGAAAGAAAATTTCATAGAAGAAATAATCACTCAATTAACAACAAATATCAATGACTAATGGAGTGGAGAGCAAATGACTTTAAGTTTTAGTGTGCTTGCATCTGGAAGTTCGGGGAACGCATTTTATATTGGAACGGAAAAAGAAAAGATATTAGTAGATGCAGGTTTAAGTGGAAAAGAAATCGAACGGTTATTTATGGAAGCAGATCTTAATCCAGAAGAGATAACAAAAATCTTAGTAACGCATGAACACAGTGACCACATTAAGGGATTAGGCATTCTAGCTAGACGCTTTAATCTACCCATATATGCAAATGAAAAAACATGGAAAGCAATGGAGAACGCAATAGGAAAGTTAAGCTTAGATCAAAAGTATGTATTTAATATGGAAGAAGTAAAAACGTTTGGAGATTTAGATGTGGAATCTTTCGGTGTATCTCATGACGCAGCGGAGCCTATGTTTTACACGTTCCATCATGAAGGAAAGAAAGTAGCACTTGTCACTGACCTTGGTTATGTATCTGAACGAATCAAGAAGACGGTAGAAAATGCTGATGCGCTTATATTTGAATCAAACCATGATGTCTCCATGTTACGTATGGGACGTTACCCATGGAATGTAAAGCGTCGAATCTTAGGTGATTCCGGTCACGTATCGAATGATGATTGTGCAATCGCTCTAACAGATATCATTGGCAATAATACGAAGCGTATTTATTTGGCGCATTTAAGTAAAGATAATAATATGAAAGAATTAGCAAGGATGTCAGTAGAAAATCACTTAAATGACAATGGATTTACAATAGGAGACAGCTTGGAAATACATGATACCGACCCAAGTAATCCAACACCTTTATATAAAGTTGTTTAAATTTACTGGACAAAAGCCAAACTATATTAACAGGAACCGAGGATTAATAAGAAAGGACTGTTAAGATGGGGTATTATGATAGTCATTATCGAAGAGCAAGAAGGCGAAGTAATTGGCTATATCCAGCAGTACTTGGTCTAGTTGTTGGTATCTTTTTATTTGCAGTTGCGCTTCCTACCTTAATTAATAACAATTTATTGCCATATGACATCGTTGTTAAGCAGCAACCAGACACTGGGATCTTACAAGGTTTTGAAGAGGAGCGGGCTACGAACCCAGCAGTAGAGACACAAAATCTAAATGTAAATGTTTCTACACAAATTACAGATATTGTAGGAAGGGTAGCACCGGCAGTAGTTGGGGTAGTTAACATACAATCGCAAGGGAGTTTTTGGCAACAACAAGGCTCTGGTGAAGCTGGTACTGGTTCTGGAGTAATCTATAAAGTAGATAACGGAAGTGCCTATGTGGTTACAAATCACCACGTAATAACAGGTGCAGATGAAATAGAAGTGGTTCTATCAGATGACACGCATGTGACTGCGGAACTTAAAGGCAGCGACTTATTCACTGATTTGGCCGTCTTAGAAATGGATGCTTCCCATGTGGATAAAGTAGTGGAACTAGGCAACTCTGAAAATGTGAAGGTAGGAGAACCAGCTATAGCAATTGGTAGTCCTTTGGGATTACACTTATCTGGTTCTGTAACACAAGGCATTGTTAGCGGGAAACAACGAGCTATTCCACAAGATTTTGACCAAGATGGACGGGCCGATTGGCAAGCAGAAGTTATTCAGACAGATGCTGCCATTAATCCAGGTAACAGTGGTGGAGCACTTATCAATATTAGTGGACAGTTAATTGGGATTAATTCGATGAAGATTGCACAGTCAGCAGTAGAGGGAATAGGCTTTGCGATCCCTATAGACGATGCGATTCCAATTATTAAACAGTTGGAAACAGAAGGAAAAGTAACCCGACCTTATTTAGGTGTAGAGGCTTATTCTTTAGAGGATGTTGCCCAAGTTGAGTGGGAAAGAAGCTTATACTTACCTAAAGAAGTTGACTCAGGTATTTATTTAAGAAGTATAGAGCCAATGTCACCTGCAAGTAGTGCGGGCTTAGAACCTTATGATGTGATCACCCACTTAGACGGAAATGAAATCCAAAATATTATAGGTCTGAGAAAGCATCTTTACCAAGAAAAAGATGTCGGTGATCCTATGACGATTACGTATTATCGAAATGGAGAAAGATATGAAACTACGGTAGAATTAGTTGCGCAAGATTATTAAAAAGAGTAAAAGGCAGTTATCTTATGTAGATAACTGCCTTTTTTTGTTAGTAAGTAGCAAAGTTATGCACAGACTGTGGATAAACCTGAGGATAAGTCTCTATATATGGTAGGGAACATTTATTCTTGTACAAAATAGAGAGTAGGCTAATTATTAGATTGTCTAAATCTTGTGGAGAACCTGTTTATAATTACTACTTCGTTGTTGATAATCATATTTTAGCAGCTTCTGTGTACAACTCTGTGGATAACAACAGTGTTTTGTGTATATTTATATAGCATAAAGTTTAAAAAAGACAACCGATTTAGATCTGGTTACCTTAACTTCTCTATTTGTAAGATCTCCATATAATATAAAGTAAAGCAAGTAGAACAATATCCAATCTTGCTTCAAATGCGAATTGAAAGAATCCAGCATGTAGGACAGGAATTTTAGTTAGAAGAATTGCGATGACAATGATAACGAGTAAAGGAATAGTAGCTTGTTTAACATAATAATCAAATATTAACAAACCACCACAGATCAGTTCCATTATAGCTACAATTAAAACAGTAACTTCAGGGTATGGTAGTCCATAACTGGCAAAAGCAGTTTCAAAGTCAGGAACTAGTAATTTTAATATAGCTGAAGCGATAAAAACATAACCGACAACATACCGAATTAACTTCATGGATGATAACTGTTTCATCATACGCCCCCTATTCTTAGATTATTACTTCATATGTATGCATGAGGTGGGACGACCTATAACTAAAAATTCAAAAGTAAGGCTTTTTTTCTTAAGTGAGCATATTTTTAATGGAGCAAAGGTCGTTTTGAACCGACATTACATAAAATAGGTAGAAGAGCATGATCTGTGTAATATTGATTAACATTAGGTCCTATTATCTGAATTGATTGAGGTAAAGACAGGTTAATCATACGATTTATCCTCTTATATAGTTACATATAACTAATTTTTATTATCAAGTTATAACGTTGAGATGCCAATATAGAAAAATAGTAAATATGACGTATTAAAAGTAACACTATCCTTGTATTTCTATTGGACTTATTAGAAAAAACTAAAAAAATTGTCGATTGTAACAAGAAATCTAATAGGAACAGTATAACTAGTTAAAAAGCATTAATCGTTTGTATATTTTTGGAATGGTATTGCCTTTTGACGAATTATTTTGGCTAATGCTAACATAATAAACGATTCATGGCCATGGATCGTATTGAAAATCTCTGAAATCCCTTACATTAAATAAGTTATGTATTTGATAAGTTTGGAGAGCAATGAACGTATCAAGCATAATACCTCTAGAAACCACAACAGTAACTACACATGACAAAGATCAATCAAGAAAAATATAAGCATTTGGGGATTACAAAGAGTGAATCCCGATAGTGAAGAGAGATTTTAAAGTGGTGTATTTTCTGAAAAAGATAAGATGCGCCATTAATTTAAGAGGAGGAACTAAAAATTAAACATATAAAATTAAAGTTATTTGTTGCAGTTTTGTTTTGTATCGGACTTCTAATTCCAGTAAGTGTACATGCAGCGGTCACTAGTAATGATACGGGCACGCATGGAGGCTATGATTATGAATTCTGGAAGGACAGCGGTGGTTCCGGAAGTATGACATTAAATAATGGTGGTACCTTTAGTGCAGAATGGAGCAATGTTGGGAACATCTTATTCCGTAAAGGTCAAAAGTTTGATCAGACGCAAACACACCAACAAATTGGGAACATATCCATTGACTATGGTGCAAACTACCAGCCGAGCGGTAATTCGTACTTAACTGTTTATGGTTGGACAGTAGATCCCCTTGTAGAATTCTACATCGTAGATAGCTGGGGAAGTTATCGTCCTACTGGAACGTTTAAAGGTACTGTAAACGTTGATGGCGGAACGTATGACATATATGAAACGACTCGAACGAATAAGCCATCGATTGAAGGAACTGCTACGTTTAAGCAGTACTGGAGTGTTCGTCAGTCCAAACGTACTAGCGGCACGATTTCTGTTAGTGAGCACTTCAATGCATGGGAAAGCTTAGGAATGGAAATGGGTAACATGTATGAAGTCGCACTAACAGTTGAAGGTTATCAGAGTAGTGGAAGTGCGGATGTGTATCAGAATGACCTAAATATAGGCGGTAGCTCTGGTGGCGGTACACCTCCTCCATCAAACGGTGGTGATGGTGGCAGCGGTAGTTCCACAATCGTGGAAGCTGAAGAAATGACAAAAGGTGGTCAGTATACTGGAAATATTACTTCACCTTTCGATGGGGTTGCATTATATGGAAACGATGATGCTGTTAAATATACACAGTATTTTGACAGTGGAACTCATAGTTTTTCACTCCGTGGAGCATCCAATAATAGCAACATGGCTAGAGTCGATTTGAAAATTGGAGGAGAGACAAAAGGGACTTTCTATTTCGGAGATGAATATCCTGCTGTCTACACAATTGACAATGTCAGCCATGGAACAGGGAATCAAGAGATCGAGCTTGTTGTAACAGCAGATGATGGTAACTGGGATGCTTTTGTAGATTATTTAGAAATTCAGTAATACAAACAAGTACACAAAATGAATTAAAACCCGGTGGACAATCCACCGGGTATTTTCTTACGTATATTTTAATATCCTACTTCAACAGATGCAATAACGATATACATCAAATCATTCTTATCTTGTTTATCCTCTAATATAATACCACTTGTTGTGGCCATTCCTCCGTCCATTACTTCAACCGTAACTGTACCATATGGGATCTCTTTTTTTACTCGATCATGATCTAGTAACTCCTTGTCCATCGGAACAGCAAGTTTCACATTTACA
Organism: Aquibacillus koreensis; assembly: GCF_025154055.1. GTDB lineage: Bacteria > Bacillota > Bacilli > Bacillales > Amphibacillaceae > Aquibacillus_C > Aquibacillus_C koreensis. Next base: position 51,588 of record NZ_JAOALK010000059.1, on the reverse strand, counting down.
TGCATATTATCTAACGATTGTTCAGGTAAATAGTCTCTAATACCAGGCATAGAGTTAAAATGAATGGCATTTTCTACAGCTCGTACTGCAGCCTTCGTAACATCCTGGCCATGTACGTCTATACCCATCCCAGTCTCAACAAAAATGATCTTTTCCATTATTAGCGCTCCTTTATATAGCTCTATTTCTTTTAGAGTAATTTATATTGGAATAGAAATCAATTGCCGAGCTAGGGCAGTAAGTGCAAGTTAATTATGCACCTACTTCAATGGCAGCATTTACGATATACATTAAGTCATTATCGTCATTTTCTTTTTTCAAAATGATACCACTGGAAGTTGCCATCCCACCTTCTGTTACTTCTACTTGTACATTCCCGTCAGGTATCATTTGTTTAATTACTTGCGTATCAACTTGTTCACGGTCTAACGGTACTGCTAACCTAACATTCACTTCCATATTCCCTAATGATCCGTTCGGTAAAGCCTTTTCAATACCAGGCATCGAGTTCGAATAAATAGCATCTTCCACTGCTCGAACAGCTGCTTTTGTAATATCTTGTCCATGAACGTCCGTTCCAGTTCCTGTTTGTACAAATAAAATGTCTTTCATCTAGATCTCTCCTTCATAGGAATTATCTTCTCTTATAGAAACGGTACCCATCATTGGATGGTAACAAACATTGATATTAGGATACTGATTCTTGTTTTGTTAAAATGAAAGAAGCGAAGAACAGGAAGGGACATTGCAGTATGAAAATATCAATTGTAACAGTAGGGAAATTAAAAGAGAAATATTTAAAGCAAGGGATTCAAGAATATACAAAGCGATTAGGTGCTTATGCAACTATAGATGAGAAGGAAGTACCTGATGAAAAAGCACCAGAGAATATGAGTGAAGCGGAAATGGAAGAGGTTAAGAGGAAAGAAGGGGAGAGGATTTTGTCGAAAATAACGGCAGATACCTATGTTATTTCCCTGGAAATAAACGGCGCAATGCTAACGTCTGAAAAACTTGCCGAAAAATTAGACCATTTGGCGACACATGGCAAAAGTAAGATCGCTTTTGTGATTGGGGGATCGTTAGGTTTAAGTGATGAAGTACAGAAGAGAAGTGACTTTGCATTGTCGTTTTCGAAAATGACATTTCCGCATCAGTTGATGAGATTGGTGTTGGTGGAGCAGATTTATCGGGCTTTTAGGATTAATAGAAATGAACCGTATCATAAGTAAGTTAAGTTCCCAAAAAGACCAACTAGAACATAAAATTGTTTTAGTTGGTTTTATATTATAATTCGATAAAGGGATTGACATTAGTCTTCTGATCGAAATGCCAATGATTAGTTTTTTGCGTTCTCTGTATCCAACTAATGATTTCTTGAATTAATGTCATCATAATATCTCTATTAATTTCACCTTAGAAATAAAAAAGTTAAGGTCCAAATGTTAGCTATAAGATTTTAAGAATAACTTTTATATTAATCAATTGATAATAAATGACACGTGTCATCTGTATTTATTGACGCCTGTCGATATTTTCGTAGATCCCTCCAATGTACGATAAAGGTACGGAAATGGAGGGGTTTCATATGAAACGTATTGCATTGATTGATATTTTAAGAGGGATAGCAATTTTAGGGACACTTGGAACGAATATTTGGATTTTTGCCCATTTAGGGGATCTAAAGTATATAACGACCACGGATTTTACCGGTTGGTCGAGTATGGATGATGTGATCCGCTTAATTGTGTTGTTCGTGGTTAACGGTAAGTTGCTTGGCATGTTAACGATTATGTTCGGAGTAGGAATGGCAATTAAACACGAGCAGTCCATCAGGCGTGATCAGCCTTGGGTTGGAAGGTACAAGTGGGTAATTATATTTTTAATGGTGGAAGGCTTTCTACACTACGCACTTGTAATGGAGTATGATGTGCTCATGAGCTATGCTGTCACTGCAGGAATTATTGCTTTCATAATAAAGTGCGGCGAGCGGGCGATGACTCGCGCGTTATGGGTTGCTGGAGCTATACATTTAGGAATGCTTGCCCTGATTTTTACTTCAATGCTTCAAGGATCGGTGTTTTCAATGGCGAGTTCTCCTCAGTTGATTGCGATTTACGCAGAAGGAACATGGCTGGAACAGGTTCAGAATCGTCTCATTAATTTTATGTTCTTTAGAGCAGAGGCGATTTTTATTATTCCTTTAAATATCTGTTTATTTATTTTTGGTATAAAACTAATGCGTAGTGGTGCTTTCTCTTTTAATGAGCGTGGCGTTGCCATTCAACAGAAGATGCTCATTTGGGGGTTAGGTATAGGTCTGCCTTTGAATGTATTGACTTTTGTACCAGGTGGTCTATTTGATTTGCCTGTCCGGTATTTATTTGCTCCTGTGCTGGCATTGGGTTATATAGGGTTGATTGCTTTTGTTGTCCGGACATACAGCACGTGGCGAGTTTGGAAATGGTTAGAGAAAACTGGCCGTATGTCTTTAAGCTGTTATATTCTGCAAAACATCACTGCCACAACTATTTTTTACGGGTGGGGGTTTGGCCTGGGAGGTAAACTAAATAGTGTGGAAATTATAGGGATTTTTTGTATGATAGTAGTAGGGCAAATTATACTGGCAAATGTGTGGTTAGCAAAATTTCCGTATGGACCAGTCGAATGGCTGCGAAAGGGAATGCTGCAGAGGCTGGAAAGATAGGGGGGATAGAAGCTGGAATGGTATCCTAAAAGTCAGGCAAGCTATTATTTAATTATTGATGTACTGACCGTCCTGCTGTTCAGCTATGCGGTTGTTGTCTCGGAGCAGATTCCGTCACTTGTTTTAAAGATTCTATTTATAGTCATCTATTTAGGAGCCTATTACTTGGCACTGTGGTATCAGGATGGTCTGTTGCTTTCTGCTGCTGTGCTTGGTTTTGTTATTCCGGCATATATTGCCTATTTAGACGGTCCACAGTGGATATTCTTTCAGATTGCCTTTGCAGATTTTGTCGGGCGAGCAGTCAACCGCCGTATTTTGTGGATTGCTACTGGCGTAAATTTCCTACTTCTTGCCAGTCTCGTCTGGCGCTATCAGGATGTGCTGTTTTCAAATGCACAGTCAATTGTTCTGGCGGTTATGCTTTTTATTTTGCTATTGCCGTGGTTACGCTATTATATTGAGAAATCCAAGCTGCTCCAGCGAAGGGTTGATGAAGCGGCGGTTCACATTGCAATGCAACAGGAACGCGAGCGGATTGCTCGCGATCTGCATGATACTTTAGGACATACGTTGACGGTTATAAAGGTAAAAACAGAACTTGTTTCCAAGCTGATGCCAAACGAAAATCACCGGATTCATAAGGAGCTCGATGATATGATACTGACAGTCCGTTCTGCCCATAAGCAGGTGCGTGAGATTATATCGGAAATCAACTTTTTATCGTTGCAGGGTGAACTCGAGCATTGTGAGCAATTGCTTAAGCAAGCTGGCATCCGTGTGCAGATTGATCATCAGCTTACCAATATCCTGCTATCCAGTGTGCAGGAAACGATGCTGGCCTATAGCATCCGAGAGGCGGTAACAAATGTGATAAAGCACAGTAAGACAGCTGTGTGCAGAATAAACCTTTACCAAATAGAGGACCGAGTGGAAATAGCTATTATCGATAACGGAATCGGTTTATCCGAAAAGCAGCATGGCAATGGATTATTTACAATGAAAGAGCGGATGAGGTCATTAAAGGGAAATGCAGAAGTGACGTATGACCAGGAGGGAACAAAGGTGATCCTAACTATACCGCTGTATCCGATACAGGAGGACGGGAAATGATTAGAATTTGTATCGCCGAGGATCAGCAGCTGCTGAGAGGTGCCTTAATATCCATCATCGAGCTTGAGGATGATTTACATATTACAGGTGAAGCGGCAGATGGAGAAGAAGCCTGGGCTATAATTAAAAAAGAAAAGCCAAATGTATGCATTTTGGATATTGAAATGCCGCATTTGTCCGGACTAGAAGTAGCTGCGAAAATACGCCACCATAATTATCCGTGTAAAATCATGATTATGACAACCTTTGCAAGGGCCGGTTATTTGCAGGAGGCAATGGATCTTCATATTGATGCATATGTCCTGAAGGATGAGCCTATCCAATATGTAATCGGTGCTGTTCGTAAAATTATGCGAGGTGAAAGGGTAATAAGCCAGGATCTTGCAGCTGCTTTATTTATGAATGAAAGAAATCCTCTAAATGAACGAGAAATCAATGTGCTAAAGCTCGTGAAGGATGGCTATACAACAAATGAAATTAGTAAAAAGTTATTCCTGACTAAAGACACAATCCGCAACTATTTATCTTTATCCATTCAGAAGATGGAAGTTGAAACAAGACAGCAGGCTGTACAAAAAGCGGTTGAAAAGGGATGGATTTAGTCTAAAATATGACGAAAACAACCCAAGAAATTAGGTAGACACTTCAGATGCGGAAAGGATATGGATATGAGTGTATTAAGTTTGATAGATGTTGAGAAACATCGCCAGGATAGTACCGTATTTCCCGCTATTCATTTGAATATCGATGGAGGCGAAGTAATTGCCATTCACTCGACGACAGACATTCGAAATTGCTTATTGAATATCTTTACTGGGCAAGAGTACATTTCAAATGGAAGTGTATTGGTTGAGAATGAACTAATGAGGCACGGGAAAATCTCTGAAAATCAAAAAGTAGGATTTTTCTTTTTGGATGAGGGATTTTACGAGCGTTTAAGTGTGAAGGACCACTTGATTCTTTTCAAAGGATTATTCACATCTTCGTTGGGAGTAGCAGATGCCCTAAAGCTTGCAAGATTGGAGATGAAAAAACAAACAAAAATAAAGCAGTTATCATTTTCTGAGAAAAAAAGACTTCAAATGGCAAAATTACTTACGCAGGACCCAAATATTTTTATTTTAGAAGAACCAGATCAAAATGTGGATATTGAAACAAAACGAATTTTTATTGCAATTACAAAATATTTAAAAGCACAGGGAAAGGCAATATTAATTCTAACAAGTAATATGGAAAGTGCGATTACATTTTCTGATCACGTGTATCGGCTTAGCGAAAAAGGTTTGTTTTCAGTAGAAATGACCTCCCCTTTAGAAAAGGAAAGTCAGCAACAAGAATCTGTGGAGGAGCCAGAAGAATCAGTGATTCACTTTAATAAGATTCCCGCCAAGGTGAATGACAAATTAATTTTGTTTGATCCGCCTGAAATAGATTATGTTGACAGTCATGATGGACATTCCAATGTACATGTTCAAGGAGAAAGTTTCCCGTGCGTGTTCACATTAAATGAATTAGAAGAGAAACTACAATCATTTGGTTTCTTTAGATGTCATCGCTCTTATATTGTGAATTTGCAAAAGGTCAAGGAAGTGGTAACTTGGACGAGAAATAGCTATAGTTTGATATTAGAAAACGCAACTAAAACTGAAATCCCGTTATCTAAAAATAAAATGGCAGATTTAAAGGTAATGCTCGGATTAAAATAGCTCCTTTTAACCGGTTATATACTCTTTTCACCTTAAAAATACTGACATAGTATGTGTCTTTTCTTATTCTTGAGATGTAGGTAACAGCGACTAAGAGGAGGACAAGGATGGATAACATACTTAGTGTGAAAGCATTAAAACAAGTTTTTTCGAAAGAAACAGCAATAGACAACATGAATTTCGAGGTGAAAAGAGGCGAAATCTTCGGCTTTTTGGGTCCTAGTGGTGCTGGGAAAACGACCACAATTAAAATTTTGACTGGTCAGCTTCATCCAACGAGTGGTTCGGCTTTACTTTTTGATGTCCCTTCTACAAAGATGAATCACCCGAAATATCTAAAGAAAATCGGCGTGATGACAGACAACAGTGGGCTATATAGTAGACTCAGTGTGTATGATAACCTCCATTTATATTGTGAATTGTATTCTGTGGAAAATAAGCGGAAAAGAATTGATGAGGTATTGGAAATGGTTAATTTAATAGATGTTAAAAGTAAAATTGTTTCTAAGCTTTCTAAAGGTATGCTACAAAGAGTAACGCTCTCCCGCGCACTTTTGCATGAGCCGGAACTACTTTTTCTCGACGAACCAACATCTGCGCTAGATCCTGCTAATTCGAGACACATCCATCATGGGCTGCAGGAACTTAATCGCAAAGGCACAACAATATTTTTAACGACACATGATATGCAGGAAGCAGAGCTATTATGTGATCGAGTAGCATTCTTGAACAATGGAAAAGTTCAATTATTGGATGAACCGTCTAAGTTAAGAAGGAAATATTCTGATGACACCTTGACGGTTGAATTAGTTGGCGGAGAAAGAAGGATTCTGAAAAATGGACCAGAAGGCGCGCAAAAAATGTATGAATATATGTCAAACAATCAAGTCATCACCATGTATTCTAATGAACCGACATTAGGCGATATATTCGTAGATGTCACAGGGAGGTCGCTATTATGAGTTTTTCATTAAAACGAGTATATGCTATTTTTAACAAAGATATCAAAGATGTATCAAAGAATATGTTTGTGTTATCTACTGTTATTATGCCGATTATTCTAGCATTCGTATTCACACAATCAGAGCAAGTCCCTCTTGGTACACATTATTTCATCATTAATTTAACTTTCGTTTCGATTACAGTATTTGTGCAGGGTGCAATTATCGCGGAAGAGAAAGAGAAAAATACGCTTCGAGGATTAATGATGTCACCGGCAACAACGATAGAAATTATTACTGGAAAAAGTGGACTTAGTGCATTGTTAACGGTAATATCATTAGTCGCTTGTATGCGAATCACAGGGTATGAATTTGTAAATGAACCTGCTATATATTTTGCATTTTTCATGTCATTGATTCTTTATCTTGCGATGGGAACACTGTTAGGGTTGTTGACGCGAACCGTTATGGAAGCATCTTTGGTTTTAATGCCTCTTCTGTTTGTTTTTGGAATGGGAACGCTTCTTTTAGAGTTTATAGCCAATTATCCGAACTTGGCATTTTTAGAATATCTTCCTAATTATCAATTGCAATTTTTAGCGGAAACAGTGAACGCGGGGCAAGCTTTCACGGATGTCATTGGTTATTTAATCGTGATTGCTGCTTGGATGGTAATACTTTGCATTTTAACAGTGGTAGTTTATCGTAAAAGAGTAATTGATGGAAAATAACAGCATTATTTTCTGGGAAATATCGATTGACATTATGTGTTTAAAAGAGAGAAGGTTTTTTATACACATTAACACTAAAGGAGCGAATTTATGAAATTATTTTGGGGATATGTTCTCGTATTTATTTTATCAGCAGTGCCTTTCTTTGAGGGATATGGAGTTATTCCAATTGCCATTGTTGCGGGACTTGGGGTAGTACCAGTGGTATTGCTTGGCTTAATTGGGAACATTTTAACGGTGATACTCGTAATTATTTTTATTGATCAAATTAACAATTGGAGAAAGAAACGTAAGAAAGAAAAAGAACAAAAAGAAAGCAAACGCTCAACAAGGGCGGAGAAGATTTGGAAAAAATATGGTTTACCTGGCTTAGCAATGCTTGGTCCATTAGTCGTTGGAAGTCACTTAACTGCTATAGCGAGCATGACATTTGGCGGTACAAAAAAGAAAACGTTCTTATGGGTATCGAGTAGTATTGCAGTATGGAGTATTGTGTTTACCATTTTAATATCCTTTGGAATCGACATTTTAAACTTTGAAGATCGTGGTCTCATCAATTATTTTAATACGAATAAGTAACTAAAAGGCTGAGAAGATTATGTAAAGATATAATTTGGTTAGAATAAGGAGTTTAAGTATCATTTTATCGCGGTTGTAATAGCGTTTCTTGCAATGGATTGATAACAGCGTTTCTCCTTTCATGAACCAATTATTACTGGATTTAATTTTTGTTAGGGCAGCGGAATTGACTACTTTTTCATGACAACAACTCTCTTCAAATTGGAAGGGAGTTTTTTGATTTCCACATTACTATTTAGAATTAAAATAATTAAGAAAGACAATGGTAATACAAACATCTCAGCAGGGTAGCTTAATATCTATATGGGTTGATCGTCAATGCGGAGTAGTAGTGACACAGACAGAGGAAGCTAATTAATAATCGTATGTTTATAGAAATCCTTCATTTAGAAGGATTTTCTTTTAAGAAGGATTGCCTGGATCAGGCTGAAAGACAACGTTCAATATATAGGAAGGATTGGATAGATAAACGAAATGCATTTGTACAATTCAAGGATTATGATATTCTTGAGAATGCTGGAAAGTTTCTAAAAGCGGCTACTGAAAAGATAGCCGTCGGAGTGTAAGAAAAATTTAACCAACATCAATTAAGTCAACATACTAACGATGATTTTGAACGATTTATTGAAAATAATAACCTGAAGCAATAAATCTAAGAAAAATAATCAAATTAAATAGACAGTATTTCTTAGGTTGTAAATTGGAATATTCTTTGGTTTAAGGGAGTTACGTTAATGAAACAAATCTATGCTTTTGAAAGAGTAGAAGAATACGAGAAATATCAAAATATCATACAACAATTTACTGATAGACTGAAAGAGTACCAAGAAGTTCTTAAAACTGAGTATGATCTAACCGAATTACCAAAAGGTATTCTATGGACCACCGAAGAGTTAGCAACTACTATTTTTACTGATATACCAATACCAGCATACACAAACAAAGACTTAATATATATGTCACCAAATTTAGAAAGTTGGAGAAAACTTCTGGTAAGACAATTAGATGGCAAGGATCTTCCAAACATTCAAAGGTTTTATGAGAATTATTCCACTGACCATTTATTTATCATTTTGGCTCACGAACTAACACATCATTCTAATCTATTCTTGGATGAATTTGAAGACGGAAGAGAAGATAGTATATGGTTTGAGGAAGGGATGTGTTTTTATCTACCTAGAAAGATATTACTCAATGAAAAAGATTTTAATGAAATAACAAATATAGAAACGAAATTAGTTGATGTCTTCAAGGACGAATATGGAAAGCATTCATTAGAAGATTTTGGTGCTAGTTCATATCACGGGAAATTATCCAGTATTATGTTTGATTATTGGCGTAGTTTTCTTGCTATAAAGTTCTTAGTAGAGGAAAGGGCTGATAGCAACGTTCAACAGGTTTTTAAAGAATACCATAAATGGCACAATGAAGGTAGGAAACAACCACTAACGGAATACTTTGGTATTCAAAACATGTTAGATTAGAACTGGTCGGCGACTTTATATAGAAGAAGAAGAGTTGCTTAGAAAATCAATAATTTTCAGAAAATTATTGATAAAATTTTAAAAATAGTATAACATCATTAATGAAAACGCTTTCCTTCCAATGAAACAAGTAATCCACATACTAAATAACAGGATTGTTATTTTTTTTACCCCGTTACTAACGCGTGTTAGTAACTGAATTGTACAAGACGAAAAAGTTCTATGTTATTTAAATCTATTTCATTGGAGGGGGGATGCTTCATCATATTTTGTAACACGATGCACGAAATAAATTATTTGGAGGTTGGGTTATGATGAAACGGAGAAGAATGGTTTTAGTTTTACTAGTAGTTATGCTTATTAGTTCTAATTTCACCTTTATAAGCAGTGTATCAGCTGTTGAGAATGATAGCTCAGAGGATTGGAATTTGGTTTGGTCTGACGAATTTGATGGTAGCGAAATAAACATGGATAACTGGAGTTATGATGTTCCTACGAATGGTAGATGGAACGGTGAAATACAATCTTATACAGAAAATAACGCTTTTATTGAAGATGGCTCTCTTATTCTAGAAGCAAGAGAAGAGGATATCACAGAAACTGATGGTCAAACCTATAACTACTCTTCTGCTAAGCTAATAACGCAAGGGAAGCAAAAATGGACGTATGGAAAAGTGGAAGTAAAAGCAAAAATGCCAACAGGACAAGGGATATGGCCAGCAATTTGGATGATGCCAGAGGACGAGCCATTTTATGGAACATGGCCGGTGAGTGGAGAAATTGACATTATGGAAATGTTAGGACATGAACCTGATACGGTCCACGGAACGGTACACTTTGGTGAACCGCATCAACAAATCCAAGGAACGCATGAACTACCGGATGGACAGACATTTGCTGATGATTACCATGTGTACAGTATAGAATGGGAACCAGGAGAAATTAGATGGTTTATCGATGGGGAGTTATATCATACTGCAAATGATTGGTTCACGAAACATAATGACAACGCAGATGACTATACTTATCCTGCCCCATTTGATCAAGACTTCTTCTTGATTATGAATATTTCTGTTGGCGGTTCATGGCCTGGTAATCCAGATGACACAACAGTATTTCCACAACAAATGGCAGTCGATTATGTAAGAGTTTACGAGAAAGATGAATACCCAGTTCACGCGAAGCCTGACAAGGAAGAGGAAAACCAAGGCAGAGCACCTCTTGAAGATGGAAACTATGTTTACAATGGTAGCTTTGACATGGATGATCCTGCCGTTGATGGTGTAGAAGGCGTTCCATATTCTGATTATTGGACGTTTTTACAGGCTGGAGGTGCTAATGCTAGTCTTGCTGTCAATAATGGTGTGATGGATGTACAAATTGAATCAGGTGGGAATGTGGAACACGGCGTACAGTTACTTCAATCCCCAATACATCTTGAAAAAGGCGCTACGTATAAAGCCTCCTTTAAAGCAAAAGCAGAGACAGAAAGGCCATTAAAAGTAAAAATTGGTGCAGACGGAGATCGCAGTTGGAAGGATTATGCTGCGCAAGATCCATTCACCATTACTTCTTCTTGGGAGGATTATTCCTTTGAATTTACAATGGAAGATGCAACCGATGTGAAAGCCCGATATGAATTCAACATGGGTCTAAATGATAGTAGTATTTCATTTGATAGTGTTAGATTAGAAAAAATCGCTGATCCAGAACCAGTCGATCCTTCCGAAATAGTAAGAGATCCACTTCCAACGGGAAACTACATCTATAATGGTACGTTTGATCAGGGCCCTGAAAGAATGGGGTATTGGGAATTCAAGACAGATGAAACGGCAGATGCATCTAAGTATATAGGAAGTGCAGTAAATGAACGTAGATTTGAAGCATTAATAACGGATGGTGGTAATGCTATTGATTCTGTCCAGTTAACGCAGAAAGACTTCCGTTTAGAGAATGGTAGACAATATCAACTAACGTTTGATGCAAGTGTAGAAGCAGAAAGAGATATTCAAGTGAATCTGACAAACGCAGAGTCTGAAGTAATTCATGAACAAACAGTAAGTTTGACTCCAACTACAGAAGAATATACGTTAGATTTTACTGTAGATGCTCCAACTGATAATAAAGCAGTGTTGCAATTTAATATGGGCGGTAATGATGGTGACGTCTACCTTGATAACGTCTTCTTAGAGAAGTTGCCATTAGAGCAGGTAGAAGGAAATCTTGTTGAAAATGGCATTTTTGATGGACTAGCTGGTTGGAGAGCAGAAGCATATAACCCTGGAAAAGCAACCTTTACGGTAGACGATGAGGGACGAGCAAAAGCGGCTATTACAGATATAGGAACTGCCGATTGGAATATACAATTATTTCAACATGGAATCAATATGGATGAAGATGCTACGTATGAAGTTTCATTTGATGCAAAAGCAACTGTTGATCGTCCATTACGTGTACAAATCCAACATAATGGGGAAGAAGATGACAATTGGACAGGTTACTTCGATCAAACAGCATCATTAACTGAGGAATTAGAAACGTACACTTACACATTCAAAATGACAGAAGCTTCTGACCCTGCAGCTAAGTTTGGTTTTGCTCTAGGGAATGATGCTGATGGATTAACGCCAACAGAATTACACGATGTATTCATAGACAATGTTGTCATTAAAAAGGTAGAAGAGGAAAATGAAAATCCTCCAGGCACGGAAGAACCCGGTAATGAGGATCCAGACACTGGAGAGCCAGTTACGGAAGATCCGGATGGTGAAGACCCAGGCGCTGGAGAGCCAGTTACGGAAGACCCGGATGGTGAAGACCCAGGCACTGAGGATCCAGTTACGGAAAATCCAAGTACCGAAGAGCCAGTTACGGAAGATCCTGATAATGAAAATGGTGAAGATAAGGAAGATGGAGACAAGAAAGAACCAAGCGAAAAAGACGCTGATAGATTACCAGATACAGCCACATCCATCTATAACTATTTACTAATTGGTTTCTTAGCTCTTGCAATTGGTATAGTTGTTTACTTTAGAGCAAGAACAAGAAAAATAGCAGAGTAATAGAGAAAAGTGCTAAGTAGCAAGTTCAATCAAACTCATTAAAGGAAAATCTGAAACATAAACTATATTTCAGAGTTGGTGGAGGGAGGTTGTCATAAGGTCACTATGATCTTAAGACAGCCTCTTTTCATATGAGATAGATAAATTTAAAAGAGGAATACATTACCAATTTTATTCTGATATAATGGGATAAATATCAGTGATTAGGTGGAGACTTTATGCGTAGTGAAGACTTAGCTAAACTTCTAGGTCTATCTAGAAGCACAATATCAAGAGTTATCAATAATTACCCAGATATACCACAAGCCACAAGAGACAAAGTATGGAAAGCGATTGAAGAACACAATTACGCTCCAAATGCTTCAGCACGAAAATTAGCTGGTGTAAAAAATAAAATGATCGCAATCATCTTATTAGATATAAAAGAAGATGAAGAACCTCATCATGTAAAAGCAACAGAGGATCATCTAATACATGATAATCCTTTTTTCTCACCAATTATTAACGCAGTTAGCGACCAAGCGAATAAAATGGATTATTATGTTCTCATCTCCATTGCCTATTCAAAAAAGGATTTAAAGAAGGTTCAAAGTCTTTTTTATCAAAAGTTAATCGATGGAGCCATATTTGTAGGGACGCAAGAAGCTGAAAACGAGCTTATATTTAACCTCATTGAACAAAAACATTACATTGCTATGATTGATACGAGTGAAGCTTATAACACAAAACACAATGCGATCTATCTTAATGTAGATAACTATGAGGGAAGTGTTAAAGCGGTATCTTACTTATTGGAACTGGGACATACGTCAATTGGTATTATTACTGGAAACATTAATAAATTGTCTGCAATAGAAAGGTTAGCAGGCTATAAAGCAACGCTAATGCAACATGGAATAGAGATGAGGAAAGATGCTACTTACCATGGTGATTTTACAGAAAATAGTGGATATGAAGGTATAAAATATATACTTAGTGGTCCAAATCCGCCAACAGCTATTTTTGTAAGTAATGATACGATGGTAATTGGTGCATATAAAGCAATTAGTGAATTAGGGTTACGCGTGCCGGAAGATATATCCATTATTGGATTTGACAACTCATTTTTTTCTTCTTACCTAAATCCATCACTTACAACAATCGATATCTCATTTACCGACCTAGCAAAAAGAGCAACCAAGCTTCTCATTGAATCGATTGAGCAAGAACAGCAAAGAGGAATTATAGAAAAGGTAAATGCTACTCTAGTTATAAGGGATTCTTGTAAAGTAATGAATAGGGAAGACAAGACTAAATAATTATGATATGCCACTATCCGTAAATTGTCGATTTCGATAATTTACGGGTAGTGGCTTTATTTTTAAGGATTACTTATCTTCTACTTCACTAGATATCTCTCACAAAAGGGAAGTTCATTCCTTCTTAACCCACTCACCATTATCATTTTTAGAATATTTTTCTTTTACAGCACTCCAGGCTACTTTGAAAGCAGTTTCCTCCTTTTGATATTGCTCTTCTGCGGAGTTGAAGGCTTCCTTAAATATTTCCTTTGCATGTTTCGGAAGAGGTTTTGAAACCTGTGCAGGTAAGTCAGTAATAGAATTATATGGCATTTTCATTCCTCCTAATTATAAACTCCTGTTTGTTTTATTAAGTCAATTCTATTAATCTCATTACTATACTATTAAACATTTTACACGAAGTTTAAACGTACTTTGTATATTCTCTAGTATTAACGATCTCTCCAATACATGTGATATAAGGATAATGATGTTTGACAACTATCAAACTGCGGTAAACAAGAAGTAGAGCAGTTACAGATTATTGATTTGGTTTAAATTTAGTAATATACGGACTGCTATCTTCGCAAGCTACTAATCCAGTATGTAAGGAGGAATAAGCATGCTATCAATAAAGACGAATGATATGCCTAAGGTGATGGAATTGGAAATTGGAGGAAAGGTAACAGAGGAAGACATAAAGGAATTTAAGAATTATTTTAAGCAAAAGGAAAAGGAATATGATGTTTTTAATGTAGTGATTACCGTAAACAAAATGGAATACTCTTTTGAAGGCTTCATAGAAGAATTGAAATTTGAAGCAAACCATTTGGATAAGTTTAATAAGGTTGCTGTGATAAGTGATAAGAAATGGGTTAATGCTATAGGCAAACTTACTAATCAAATACCAAATATAGAAGTAGAAAATTTTGATGTTAATGAGAGAGGCAAGGCCCTTGAATGGGCAAGTCATGAATAGGATGGATCCACATTAGTTTTGATTTCTAATAAGACTAACTCCCCCTCTTTTATAATGAAGGGGAGTTAGTCTTATTTTATATGGTTATTTTATTGCTTTGCTTACTTTTAACTTCTTTCCTTTAATTGTTGTATTCTCCATGGCTTGCATAACTAACGAACCTTTTCCATTTAGAATATCAACATAAGACATTTGATCCTTGATGGTTATAATACCGATATCATCAGCTGTGACTCCAGGAATTTTTGCGATCGTTCCAACAAAATCAACAGCACGAATTTTCTTCTTTTTCCCACCACTGAAATGGAGCTTCATAATATCTTGATTAATCCGGGCAGTTTTATTATTTCTTACAATACGCTTACTATTAAGTTTCTCTTCGAAAGCAGCTTTTGAGCGAGTCACTTCTTTATGGTTAGGAGCCTCTAAAGTGGGTATCTCAAAGCCAATATATCTTTCAATTGCTTTCATGAACTTTTCTTCATAAGGTGTCGCAAACGTAATGGCCTTACCTTTATTTCCGGCACGACCGGTTCTTCCGGTTCGGTGTACATAGCTCTCTTTTTCCATTGGAACATCATAGTTGATCACAAGTGTTACATTATCAATATCAATACCTCTAGCTGCAACATCTGTGGCTACTAGATAGCGGAAGTTGCCCATCTTGAAACCTTCCATTATAGCAAAACGGTCTTCTTGTTCTAGTCCCCCATGAAGCCTCTCGCATGAATATCCAGCTTTATTTAATTCACTATACACAGTATCCACGTTTTCTTTGGTTCGGCAAAAAATGAGACAGCTGTCTGGGTTTTCTACTACTGTAACGTCTTGAAGAAGTGAAATCTTTTGTTCTTCTTTTGCTTCCACTAAAAAATGATCAATGGTATTGGATGTTACTCCAGTTGCTTTAATCTCAATAGGAGTAGGATCGTTCATATATTTATGGCAAAGACTTTCCACATCTTTAGGCAAGGTCGCTGAGAAAACCATGGTTACTCGGTCTGAAGGTAGCTCTTGAATGATTGCTTCCACTTCATCGATGAATCCTCTATTAAGCATTTCATCAGCTTCGTCGATGATAAGATACCTGATTTGGTCCAAAGCGAGGGTCTCTCGATCAATATGATCCATCACTCGCCCAGGCGTACCAACAACTACATGCGTTTTTTGCTTCAACTCATCCTTTTGTTTAGAAAAAGGTTCTTTTCCATAGACAGCCACTGCTTTAATCCGTTTAAACCTTCCGATATTCGTAATATCTTCGCGAACCTGAACCGCAAGCTCCCTAGTCGGGGTAAGAATTAAAACCTGTGGTTTCTTTTCCTCCCATTCAATCATGTCGGAAACTGGTATACCAAAGGCGGCAGTTTTGCCACTTCCTGTTTGAGCTTTTACGACAAGATCTTTCTTTTCCAATGCTAATGGAATGACTTCGCTTTGCACTTCTGTTGGCGTTTCGTATTTTAACACAGCCAACGCTCTCTTTATTTCTTCGCTAATAGGATAATCCGTAAAACTTCTTTTACTCATGTATTAACCTCGTTTTTTGTTTTTTTCGTCTTATGTATAGAATTTCTCTCCAAGAAATATATATGCATGATCTGAATAGGCTTTATTATACTTGAAAAGTGTCGGACATATGGGTTTTTATTATAAATAATTTTATGTAACAGAAATAAGCTGACTAGCTGTACTGCTTTTCTTCTAAGATAAAGGATTTTCTTCATAGTTCCTGTTCACATAATAGGAAAAAGAATCCTCACACTTTGCGAATGTGTGAGGTTTTCCCTTCACTGCTCTTTATGATGAAATGGACACTTTCCCTTTATCGGTTCGGCATCATCTCCAATGAAGAATTGCTTCCATTCATTGTGATCAGGGTCTCCAAAGTGAGAAATATCCGGGTGTTTAGGTAAGTTATCCCATTTTTCTACGCGTTCTCTCACCTTTTCACGAGACATAATGCCACCTTTTTCTGTTCCTTCAAGTCCTTCAAAAATTTTCCGTGGCTGAAAACCAAGGATAAGGCTGTTACCTAGATCGCGAGTTTTCCGTTGTTTGTATGCGGGTGCATTTCCAAATACAAAGATTGGTTCCCCGCCAAAATGAAAGTCCCATAAGTAATGATCTGGATCTTTAGGTTTGTCATCTGGCCATTTCTGTTTATCGTTTTTATGTAATTGTTGTAAGACAGCCCAAAACTTTTTACGGTAATGTTCAAGGTCATCCTGCTCTTCTTCAGGTTCTACAAAGACAAAAAGACCATGACGAACGTAGGGTGGTTCTTCAAAGAGCTTTAAAAATTCCTCAACAGCCATTGGTAGGTTAGACCAATCCTCTTGCGTGATATAGGCATAACGAAGTTCACCTTTTTTTTCGGCTTTCATACCAAAATAACAAGGGAATGTTTTGTTCGTTACGATTTGATGAAAGGTGTTGTATTCTTGTATGACCCATTCAGGAACAATGGCTGGGTTTGTCATATCATCCTTTTTTAACAGTATTTTTTTCGTATCCTGCATGTCATTTCTCCTTTCACAATTCTTTCTCTATAGTTACCCGAAAAGGACTACCCAAAAACAAATAGAAGCCCTTATTAATTCTAGTTATATTCACTAATTTATATTTTACTAGTTTTTTTTATTATACAGATAAGACGTTCTCATTATCTAATAGTGAATAAGAAATTAAATTTCGAGTTACTGTCACCGCGTGCAAGACTTGTTCTAATCTTAGATCAGTAGAAACTGGTCTGGCTCTGGAATTTCTTTCGATTGGATGTTTCTGCAAACTCTAACAGAGATTCTATTGTTTGATCGCGTGTGATTTTTTAAGGAATATGTATAAAAAATAAGAATTAATATATATATTGTAAGCGCATTCATATATAATGGAATCAGAATACAACAGAAGAAAATAAATCGTCAGGAGAAGATACTCATGTTACAAGATGGACATTTTGAAATTGCAAAAATACTAGTTTTAGTTCGTGGTTCTGTTAGTTGTATAGAATCTGGATTAAATGGATGCTGCTGCTCATTTCCGAATAGTTCCCGATGATGATTATCCCACAATTCTCCAACAGTTACCCCTTTTATTTCAAGTAGATTAGGAAAATTTTATTATTTTATGTCTGTAATGCTGGCTATTTTTTCAGGTTTCATTGTTACAGTTGTCAGCTTTACATCCAACTAGTCGCGCAAATAAACTCCGTCTATACCCTTAACAGAAACGTCATCAGTGATACGTAACCCTAACTAACAAGTCCGCTCATATCTAACGCATCGATAGCCTAAGACAATTGTTACACGTGTATTAGTAAAGTTAAATAGCAAATGGATTGGCAGGTCTGGAAAGCCGCTGAAAATTTATCAATGTCTTCAGAAGACGCTGACCTCTAACGTCGCTCATAAATGAAGACAGATTTAATTAGCTTCCATGGTCAGTTGGAGTTCGGTCTCCATCTGACTCTCTGAGCGAAGCGAATTGACTGTAGTTGGCAGTGAATAAGACTATTGATATGTCAAAAAAAGGCATATATTTTCCAGTTAATTTACGGATAAGTGTCGATTAAATCTGAGGTTTGTAACTGGAAATTATTCAACCTAATCCTCACAAAAAATATTATATAAGGGAGGTGGTTTAGAATACATAAATTACTATGATTAGGGTCATTGTGTATTTTTTTAGTAGCAACGCTAAGTTTTGATTAACCAAAGAACGAAAAAATGAGGAGGTTTTACCTATGTCAAAGACTGTTAAAAGAATGCTCGCAATGCTCGCATTTCTCTGTTGCTTGGCAATGTTGGTGCCGATGTCTGTCAGCTTTGCCGAATCTGAGCTCAGACCAAGCTTATTGACAGACGAGACAGCGACAGCCCTTTACGGGACTCCTGAACTTGGGTCGAACGACCGGCTATGGGAGAAAACAATGGAACATAGCATTAACCGAAGCAATGTACCCGATGACCCCAGACCCAAAGCTACGGGCACAACCAGGATTCTTTGGGACGAGGACTATCTGTACGCTCGTGTAGTCGTAGAGGACAGCGATGTATTTGTTGGGAATGGTCCGGATCACATGTACGACAGCGTGGAGTTTTATGTTGGTCCAGGCAGCAGCGGATCTAACCAGTGGCGTGTCAGCGCTATGGGTCTGTGGTCGGGACAGAATGCCCAGGGCAGAGCGGCGTGGACCGATCTTACGGAAACTGGGTATATCGTGGAGGTGAGAATACCCAAAAGAAACTTGACCTTAGAGGAAGGCCCGTTCACTTTTGAAGTTTATATCAACAACTCATCGTCAGAGGGCAATGACCGTTACGAGGTCGTCTCGAGTTTCGGAGATCCAGATGCGGGGTTTAGCAGCGACGCTTCATTTAGAGACAAGCTAACGCTTATTGGCGCCGACGAGGTGGACGAGAGATTCTCAATTACCGCCACAACAGGACCGGGTGGCACAATATTGCCGAACGCGCCCGGCAATGTCCAAAGAGTAGAAGAGGGAGAAGACATAACCTTTACGTTTACCCCCGACCAAGGCCAGGTTATAGATACCGTAACGGTAGACGATGTTGATGTGAGTGTAACGGAGGAGAATACTTATACCATTGAAAATGTTAGCGCTGACCATAAGATACACGCGACATTCAAAAATAATCCGGATGCGGAGTTGCTTGACTTTATCGTATGGAATGACAACTTCGCAAAAGGCGAGTACACAACGGCGGTCATTATTGACTTGGGCGAAGGCAATGCGGTGAAAGATTCCGAACTGAAACCGGAGATGTTTACCGTATCGGCAAGGAACACGACCTTGGATGGCGACGCGGTGACATTTGAAGGGCCTCGCAATATCACAAGGGTGTACACCAATGATGAACCAAATGTTCGTGGTTATCTGGGGGTAGCAAATTCGCTGGATTATCAGGACGGATTGGAAAGCGGTCGTTATATTGTAGTCGAGCTTGAGTTCTATACGGAGAGCGGCGGCGTTACAACGCTGGATGGAAACATGAACTCGACGCTACAGGTTTACGATGTCGTTCAAAACGAAGATATCACTCTGACGGAAGGAAGATCGCTTGAGAATGTGGTTTTTGAACAAAAAGAAGTTGTGAACCCTATTCTTGACAAGTTTACAACACACACGGACAATTCGGTCAATCGCTCGCTCTATCTTCATACGAATGAAAATGGTGAGACAGTACAAGGATTACCGCTGTATGTCTACATCCACGGGATGGGACGTGGCGGCACAAGCCCTGAGACAGACCAAAAAGCGGCCATGAAATCCGCCAATGGTGCGGTCGCGCTGATGAAAAAAATGGGTGAAAACCCTGACAAGTATGCCAGCCATGTACTGAATATTTCCTATAATGGCATTAGTACTCCTGATGCAGCCAATGTTAAAGCTGTAATAGATGATTTGGTTACCAGCGGAGCGGTAGACCCGAACCGTATTTATGTGGCGGGCTTCTCATGGGGCGGCATGTACACGAACAGCTTACTTAACGCATACCCTGGATTTTTCGCGGCCGGCGCTCCTATGTCTCCAGTACGTGGGTTTCCCGAGGTGGACAGCAACGAAGCGCACGCAGACTTAGCTTATTGGATGTTTGTAAATGCGTATGACGGCGAGTCATACCAGACTAACCTCCAAGGCTTCATAGACGAGAGTTTACCGAGTATGACCAACGCGAGGGCTTCGCTAATTGACAGCAACGAATCCTTTGTATGGCCCTATAATCAATTCGATCAGGCGAATCAGAGACCGAATCCGGAACAGAACCCTCCCTTGCAAGCTTATATAGCGCATGAAGTTGAAGCGGCGGTTCTTTATAATAATGTATATGAGACAAATTGGGATATGGCACCTACCGCGGGTACTTTAGATAGCGGATACGAAGATGTATTTGATTGGATGTTCGCGCAAAGTTTAGAAGGCGAGGATGTTGGAGAACCAGAACCAACAGATCCAGAACCAACAGACCCAGAGCCAACAGATCCAGAACCAACAGATCCAGAACCAACAGACCCAGAGCCAACAGATCCAGAACCAACAGATCCAGAACCAACAGATCCAGAGCCGACAGATCCAGAGCCAACAGATCCAGAGCCGACAGATCCAGAGCCAACAGATCCAGAACCAACAGATCCAGAACCAACAGATCCAGAGCCAACAGATCCTGACAGTTCAGATGAGCTTCCTGCCACTGCTACAAATTACTATAATATGCTAATAATAGGATTGGCTCTTTTAATAGTTGGAACCCTTTCGGCTATTATAATACGTAAAAAGAAGCAAGTATCTCCATAATACTGATAGACTGGTTAGCTTTACACAAAAAGAAATAGGGATGAATAGGTTCAGCTCTTGATAAGTATGTAATAGGATTAAGTCTCGTAAAAAGCAAACCAACAACATAATTAAATTAAAGATATGTAGTAAAAACCTTCCTTACTTATAATTTTAGTGGGGAAGGTTTTCTATTCTATCAAGATAGAACTATCTTGTAAGTTACGAGTTCCTAGTCACCATCCATAAAATGTATATATATATCGATTTATTAATATACCACTTTTCGACGAAATTCAACAATTCACGAGTGGTGCACAGGCACTGTTCGAAAACTCTAATTATTAGAATTCTCTAATTAGAAAGAAAACATTTTGAATTCTATTACCTTTCTTATAAAGCTTTTGATAGAATAATATTTAAGTGTAAGTAATTCCTATAAAAATACAAACGATGAACAGGCGGAATTTTTTATGTATGGAATACAAGAGCTATTAATAAATTTTCTTTTTTTAATTATTTTCTTACTTTTCACACCAATTATTTTAGAATTACACTTTAATAAATTTTCAAATAGAAAAAGATTATGGACATATAATATATCAACATCATTAGCAATTATTAGTTGTATATTATTTCCTATACCAGTTATAGACGGCTATATCTTTGATTTACGGTTAGTTGCACTAACTATTGGAGGATTATATGCTGGTATTCCATCTATCCTTCTATTAAGTGGGGTAACGGTGATCTTCCGCTTTTTCGTTGGCGGATTAGGAGCAACTGCCACTCCAATTGTCGTAGTGGTATTTATTGTCTTATTAATAACAATGTCTAATCGATTTATGAAATCGCCAAGAAACAAAAAAGTATTAATTGGTACTGCTCTTTCATTATCAGCTGCTATCATAGCTTTAGTGAACTCAACGATCATTTTTGGTCAAACTTTCAGTGTTTTCTTTTCATTTTTCTACATCATAATTACAATATGCGCTACTGCTTTATTAATATATCTTTATGAATTTTTTCATGAAAGTATATTAATAAAAAAACAGCTGTTAAAAGCAGAGAAGATGGAAATAGTCAGTCATCTCGCTTCTTCTGTTGTACATGAAGTTAAAAATCCATTAACTGTTGTAAAAGGATTTATACAATTAATGCTTCAGGATGATTTACCTCATAGTAAAAGAAAAGAATATTTAAAAATAGCGTTATTGGAAGTGAAGAGGGCAGATGAAATAATTAGTGATTATTTATTGTTTGCCAAGCCTAATTCTGAAAATGAAAAAATACTTAATACAAAAGAAGCGGTGCAACGTACTCTCCAACTTATTTATCCACTTGCTAGCATGAACAATGTAGAATTGGAAACAAAAGTGGAGGATTTTTATATCAGGGGAGAGGAACAACTTTTTCAACAATGCCTGTTAAATATTACAAAAAATTGCATTGAAGCTATGCCGAACGCAGGTAAGCTTAGAATAGAAACCCAAAGAATTAATAATGATCTTTTGTTAATGATTTCTGATAGTGGTGAGGGTATGACCAAAGAACAACTGTCACGCTTGGGAGAACCTTATTTCACTACAAAAGGAAGAAAAGGGACCGGTCTTGGGATGATGGTAGCCATAAATATAATTAAATCAATGAATGGTAAACTTAATGTTAAGAGTGAAATAAGCCAAGGAACTAGTTTTAATATCCGCATCCCTCTTGCTGTACTTGATTCACCTCCTAAAAACGAACAAGATAAACGATCTGTATTGTAAAAACTAGGTTATTCACTTATGCCTGACCTAGTAACAGGAGACATGAAAAACAGGTATGTTGTAATTGAACGGAATAGAACAGGGCAAAGGACATTTTCCATAGACAGTAAATGCATTGATTACCTGTGTTTAGGAAGTAAATCAAGAATGATTGGCAGGGTATAGCAACTGCTAAGAAGCTAATTGCTAGCTATAAAGTGATTTGGAAGACAACCCAAAATGCGGGCGAGAGGTACATAGATTTAGTCATCACAATTATAACTGGTTAAATAAAGATAAGTACAAAAACAAGATAGTATAGCCGTTTCAACAAAATACACAGCTCAATTAACATGTTAATTGAGCTGTGTATTTTTGTAGGCTATTAAGTTCAGCTTTAGTAAGATATAGCCCTGAGCTATTTTGTAAATCATTCTATGCGTCTATGACGAGAGAATTAGAGATCCTTTTAAGTAGAAGGTAATTGTGTCTTGGATTACGAATATAATATAAAAGAAGCTTCTATTAAATTAGTCTAATCATAAAAAATAGAGAAGTTATATAATGTGCTGATGAGGGTGGGTGATCAATTGTTAGAAGCAAAAGATTCAATAAGTAAAGAGGTTTCTCTATTAGAGGAAAAAGCTTTTCACCAAATCATCCAAGAAAAACATAGATTCATTATTTGGACAACCATTGGTTTTCTAATTATATATTTGCTGTTGCCTTTATTCATAACGTATTTTCAGTATGAATTATCACTTATATTAGGAAATTTCTATCTTGTCTTTGTTTGGGTGTATGCATTTTCTTTATTTTTAATCACGTGGTTGCTGGGTTGGATATATTGGAAAAGAGCAAATAAGACAGATGACAGTATTAAAAATCTGATAAATAGAAAAAAAGAAAGCTGAGGAGGCAAAATATGAACCTAACTTATTTTATCTTCTTTCTAGTGATCGTCGTTGGAACACTCATTATCACACATTGGGCTGCTGGACGAAGTAATACCACCCACCAATTCTATGTGGCTTCCGGAAGTTTAACGGGTTTTCAAAATGGAATGGCAATTGCTGGTGATTATATTAGTTCCGCATCTTTCTTAGGGATAGCTGGTTTGATCGCGTTTCACGGCTATGATGGGTTCATTTATGCTACAGGATTTTTAGTTTCTTATGTTATTTTACTATTTTTAATTGCTGAACCTGTCCGTAATCTAGGCACCTACACGTTAGGTGATGTAGTTGCACAACGTTTTCCAGGAGACGAAATGCGATTAGCGGTAGCGATTAGTGCCATTTTAATATCATTACTTTATATGATTCCTCAATTGGTCGCATCAGGACTATTAATTCACATATTGCTAGGTGTTGATTATACTGTTGCAGTATGGATTATTGGTATATTAATGACACTTTATGTTGTGTTTGGCGGAATGTTTGCGACATCTTGGGTTCAAATTATAAAAACAGTACTACTTATGTCTGGAACGATATTACTATTACTTATTCTTTTTTCTAGAGTGAATTGGGATATTGGTCTTTTACTCGGGCAAACAGTAGAGCAAAGTCCACTAGGGCAGCAGTTCTTCTTTCCCGGAAATTTATTTGATAGTCCTCTAGAAAGTATGTCACTTATGTTGGCACTTGTATTAGGTACAGCTGGATTACCGCATATATTGATCCGAATGTTTACAGTTAACAACGTCAGAGGAGCACGCTTATCCGTGTTGACAGCAAGCTGGATTATTGGGGTTTTCTATTTGATGACGCTAATTCTAGGAATTGGAGCTATTGGCTTTGTTGGATGGGACCGGTTAATTGCGATTGATCCTAGTGGAAATATGTCTTCTCTATTATTGGCAGAGGTTCTAGGCGGTGATTTTCTTGTTGCGTTTGTAACAGCTGTAGCCTTTGCGACAATCATTGCCGTAGTAACTGGATTAGTATTTGCTGCCACATCTACTTTTTCTCACGATATCTATTTTCATATTTTTAAAAAAGGTAAGGCAGGTGAAGGAAAACAGCTTCGTGTTGCTCGGATCGCAGCCATTGCTATGGGAGGATTGTCTATCTTACTTTCTCTAGGTATGAAAGATAGCAATGTTGCTTTTTTGGTTTCCTTTATGTTTGCTACAGCAGCCTCCACAATTATGCCGTTACTTATTCTTACCTTCTATTGGAAGCGCTTTAATAAAGTGGGCGCTATTACAGGGCTCGCGACAGGTTTTATAGCTGTATTATTATTATTCTTGTTAGGACCAGAAGGATATGATGTAATTTCTCTATATAACCCAGGCATCATCTCAATACCATTGGGATTTTTTAGTGCCATAATTGGTGCGATGTGTACAAAAAAGGATCAGAGTAAGCAATTTGAAGACCTACAAGTTCAAATCCATACGGGAATCGGAGGACGGTAGCATATGTTCGAGCTGACGATTACGTTATTTGAGCGAATTGGTTTACTACTTCTAATCACATTTATGCTAACAAGAATCCCTCGCTTTCGTTCCTTGCTAGACCGTGACATGAACGTGAAAACGGCTATCTATCATGCATTAGTTTTTGGGCTATTGAGTATAATGGGTACACATATCGGTGTAGTAGTGAACGATGAAGGACTGCGTCTCGCACCATGGATACTAGATGTGAAGCAGGATGAAATGATGGTAGGTTTTAGTCTTGTTGTAGTCATGATTGCAGGTTTACTTGGTGGCCCATTTGTTGGGTTTGGCTCTGGTATCATTGCTGCAATTTATGTGTTTTTCATTGGTGATATTGGTTGGTTGGCGAATAGTCTAATCAATCCTGTAGCTGGACTTCTTGCAGGTTGGACGGGTCAATTTTTTTCACAGGAGCGAGTAATAGCACCTAATAAAGCCTTATTTATTGGGATATTCCCTCCAGTACTGCACATGAGTCTGTTTCTTATCTTTCTACCTGATCAAAAGTTAGCTGTTGATATCGTTAATACGATTGGAATTCCTTTAGTTATTACGAATTCAGTTGCATTGGCGATCATTACGATGATGATTCGAATTGCTTTAAATGAAACAGAACGTGAAGCCGCTATAGAGACAAATCGTGCGTTGTCGATTACAGAAAAAACGCTACCATTACTAAGGCAAGATTCCTTTTCAGATAAAGCAGACGAGATAGCACAATTACTATACGATGAATTAAATGTCGATGCGATTTCCGTAACGGACAGACAAGATGTATTGGCCCATGTCGGACTAGGAAGAGATCATCACTGTCCTGGGGATCGATTAAAAATGCAACTGTCTCATAAAGCGATTGAAGGTGGAGAAATTCAAGTTGCATACAATAAAAACGATATTCAATGTCGTTTTGAAAGCTGTCCGTTAACAACAGCGATCATGGTCCCGATTTATCGATCGGGGGAAGTTATTGGGTTAATCAACTTATACTATCGCCATTCGCAACAAATCCGTACAGTTGAAACGACTTTGGCAAGGGGACTTGGTACACTTATTTCCAACCAGATAAGTGGATTAGAAGCGGAAAGGATGAAGGCACTTTTAAAAGATGCAGAAATGCGTAATCTTCAGGCACAAATTAACCCTCATTTTCTATTTAATACATTTAATCTGATTCATTCCCTATTACGAGTAGATGCTGCATATGCTAGACATATTCTCGTTCAATTAAGTCAATATATGCGTGCTAATTTAAAAATTGCAAATGCGTCTTTAATTCCATTACACAAAGAGGTGAGTCATTTAAATGCCTATTTGGAAATAGTTAAAGCGCGGTTCCCGGACGAGATCATAGTTGAAATAGATATAGAATCAGGCATCGAAGACGTGCTTATTCCTCCAGCAACTTTACAACCACTTGTAGAAAACAGTATTCAGCATGGCATTGACATCCAAAAGGAAATAGGAAAAATCACAGTGAAAATAAAAAAAGAAGCAAAAAGTGTTTTTGTTGAAGTAGAGGATAACGGTAAAGGTTTTTCTGAAGAACTTTTACAAAAAATTGGAAAGGAACCTTTAACAGAACAGGGCGGAAATGGGATTGCTTTGTACAATATTAACGAACGGATGAAAGGGTTATTAGGAGAGCAAGCAGGACTACAATTTATGAATCATGAATATGGTGGGGTTGTGTCTTTTACACTACCAATTGGTTCATGCGATGACGATGAAACTTTTTCTGAAAGTGAAACAGTATAATGGAGGTCGTTTGAAATGAAAATGCATGTCATGATTGCAGAGGACGAACGGATAGCAAGAGAAGAATTAACCTATCTACTCCAACAAGAAAACGACGTAATATTGTGCGAGAGTGCTAATAACGGTGAAGAGCTATTAAAACTCTATCAATCTATCCATCCAGATGTCATCTTTCTAGATATACATATGCCGGGGATCAATGGAATTGAAGTTGCACAACTGCTTCGAAAAGGTCTTCGTGAACCAAAACCACTGATTGTTTTTACGACTGCATACGACAATTACGGTGTACAGGCATTTGATATCCAAGCAACGGACTACTTATTAAAACCATATGATAAAGCGAGGTTTCAAGTTGCAATGGAACGTGTTCGAACAGAGTTAAGTGTGAAAGAATCTAGTGCGCCGCAGTTTGATAAGCTAGTCATATCTGTAGAAGAAAAGATGAGGATACTAGATCCAAAGCAAATTGGATATGCAGTACGCGAGGGCAAAATTCTAAAAATCTATAAGTTAGATAATGAAGTCATTGAAACAAAAATGAATCTAAAAGAATTAGAGGAAAAATTACGAGGCTACTCTTTTTACCGTCCACATCGTAGTTATTTAGTGAATTTGGATGCAGTAACGGAAATTACGCCGTGGTTTAATGGCGCATATAATCTTGTGATCAATGATAGCGAAAAGTCGCAAATCCCTGTAAGTAGAACAGCATGGAAGGGATTTATGGAAGCGCTTCATCAGACGTGAATATAAGTACAACTCGTTCTAGTTATTAAACATTTCAAACCAAAAATTATACATTTCAGAATAATATAAAAATTACACAGCGTTTGTTTAATATAATAGACAACAAGCTACAGAAAAGTCGATTGCAAATATAAATTTTTGTAAATCGAAAACTGTAAGCGTTTTCTAACGGAGGTGAATGAAGCAGAGCATCATCCCAAATTGTAAGGTAGTGCTGTAAACGTGGTCGGAAGTAACGCACAAAAGGAGGGTTAGGCAATGGGAGAACCAGAAAGAGTACAGACACTCAATGAAAAACAGAATTGGTATTGGAAGAAAAACATAAAGTTCATTAGTGGTTTATTAGTTATTTGGTTTCTTGTTGGTTTAGGTGGAGGTGTACTTTTTGCCGCTCCTCTAAATGAAGTACCATTTTTCGGGGTAACTTTATCATTTTGGATTGGTCACCAAGGTGCCATACTAGTTTTTATCCTATTAATTTTAAGTTATGCCATCAGAATGGATAAACTGGATCGGGAGTATTTTGAAAAAAAGCATGAAAACTAATACTTTGTTGAGTAAGGAGGTATGGCATTGAGTGTAGAAGTAATTACGATAATCATGGTACTATTTACATTCGCCCTCTATACGGGGATTGGCTGGTGGTCGAGAGTAAAGGATACATCCAGCTTCTATGTGGCAGGTCAGAACGTTCCAACCGTTGCGAACGGTGCTGCAATTGCAGCCGATTGGATGTCTGCTGCATCCTTTATTTCCATGGCAGGGCTTGTTGCTTTCTTGGGTTATGATGGAACCATTTACTTGATGGGTTGGACAGGTGGTTATGTTTTACTAGCCTTATTATTAGCCCCTTATTTACGAAAGTTCGGAAAGTTCACCGTACCGGATTTTATAGGGGATCGCTTTTATTCTAATTCTGCGCGGACAGTTGCAGCCATCGCAACAATCTTCATTTCTATCACCTATATATCTGGACAAATGCGAGGGGTAGGAATTGTCTTTAGTCGTTACTTACAAGTGGATATTATTGTTGGTGTATTAATTGGTATGGCAATTGTGGGTTTCTTTGCCCTTCTTGGAGGGATGAAAGGGATCACTTGGACACAAGCGACACAATACTTCGTTATTATCATCGCTTTTCTAATTCCAGCTATTGCAATATCACTCCAGTTGACGGGAAACCCAATTCCACAACTGGCGCTAACTAGTAGCGATATTGTAGAACGATTGAGTACCATTCAAGTAGATTTAGGCATGACAGAATACATGGCACCATTTACGAATTTATCTCTTCTAAATGTATTCATGATTGCTTTAGCACTAATGGCCGGAACAGCTGGTTTACCGCATGTTATTGTACGATTCTATACAGTTAAAAATGTTCGTGCTGCTCGTTGGTCAGCGGTATGGGCCATTATATTTATTGCACTCTTATACTTAACTGCTCCTGCAGTTGGTGCATTTGCAAAGTATAATCTGATCAATACGATTGCAGATCAACCGTTAGAAGAAGTGCAGGATATTGAATGGGTTAGTAAGTGGGAAACAACAGGATTATTACAATTTGATGATCTCAATGGGGATGGAATTGTTAACTTCGCAGAAGGTTCACCAGATAATGAAGTAGTCATTGATAAAGATATCATGGTACTCTCCACACCAGAAGTCGCAAACTTAGCTCCGTTTATTATCGCACTTGTTGCAACGGGTGGTTTGGCAGCAGCTCTGTCGACAGCCTCTGGTTTATTGATCACGATGTCAAGTGCGGTATCGCATGATATATATTATCGAATATTTAATAAAGAGGCTTCTGAACAACAAAGGTTAAGAGTAGGTCGATTATCCTTACTTGTAGCACTCTTAATAGCTGCCTACGTTGGTATAAATCCTCCAGGGTTTGCTGGGGAAGTGGTTGCTTTGGCATTTGGATTAGGTGCTGCGAGTCTCTTCCCGGTTATCTTACTCGGTATATTTGATAAGCGGATGAATAAAGAAGGAGCAATCGCTGGTATTCTTTCGGGCTTAATATTTACACTTGTGACGATTAGTCTCATTCTTTCCAGAACCATTTTTGGAACAGAAGAAGCAATTATTGATAGCTTCTTTGGAATTAACGCACAAGGTGTTGGTGTTGTTGGTATGGTCATAAACTTCATCGTAAGTTTCATTGTTTCACGAAACACACCAGAACCTCCAATTGAAATTCAGCAGTTAATTGAAAATGTAAGAGCACCAGAAATGGATAATAGCCATTTTGAAGCTGCCGCAACGAAAGAGAGTGAATAAGTAAATACCCGTTCCCGAGAAGGAGGCAAAAACGTTGAATTTAATAAATATCATTGCAATTTCACTTACCATACTTGTTTGGTTTCATCCTTGGATGGGGCTGCAAACCTTTCGAAAAGTCATTGGCATCACTTTGTTTTTGGAACTGTTCTATCTGATCGGGTCATATCTATTAGACTGGCCATTTCCAACACCACTCGTTCTCGTACAGTTGTTTGTAGTAACCGTTTGGGGTGTTGTACTTGGAATTGTATTTTCACGTGTTTGGCCCCTACCTTCTCAAAAAGGCTTTGAACGGATTTTTCGAACTTTCATGGTTGCTGTTCCTGCACTGGGTTTTGGTATGGGATTCCAACTACTCTTACAAGGGGCGCAGGCAACACAAGCAATTTACTTAATCTTTGCGCTTGCAGCTTGGCTTGGTTCAGGTCATTTTATGCGGGAAACAACAGCGAAAAAGGGTAGCATTATTAAAAAAAGTAGGTTGCAGGTCAAGAGCTAAGGGACAGTGTTATACTGTCCCTTCTTTACGGATAAATTCATTAAATTTTTTAGCAGTCCAATTAGCATTTGACTGCTTATTTTTAGTGGTTTAATTAGGTTTGTACATGAAAGGATTTCCAACTGCTGTGGCGATCCACAACGCAATTGGAAGGTTATGTTAAAATATTATTGGTGTAGAATTCATCTTGAACTCTGTAAAAAATGGGGATACTTCTTTATTTATAAGCAACTGGGATCGAATAAAGGGTATTCCCTCATTTAAAATGCACTATAAAGGGGCGTATATAGAAGTGGTTTTATTCTTGATCTTATTATTTTTTATTTTTGGTTACTTATTTGTGTTGCAATTGATTAAGGCATTGAAGAGTGATGATACCCATCACCAATATGGACTTGTAAAACATTTAGCGGCGTTATTGTTCGTTTTGTGGTCAACTTCATTGTTCTTATTGCTTACAGCATTTATGGAGTTGTAAGATTTGTTAGAAGGTAAGGGGGAAATAAAATGGAACTAAAATGGAGATATAGTTTTTATTAGCACTCCATAGTTTCATACAATAAACGAAAGGAAGAACGTCGGGGGAATTTATCCAACGTTCTTCTTTACTAATTATCTTGCTGTTTAATTTTTTCATCTACATAATCTGATGTACATCTACTAGAATTATAATTGTTCTTCGGCTATAACCTTTTGAAGTGCTCGTACGAATGTCTCCGTCGGTTGCGCACCATTTAGCGCGTATTTTTTGTTAATTAAGAAGAAAGGAACACCATTGATTCCATATTCTCTAGCTTGTTGTTCATCAGCACGCACTTCTCTTGATAGGTCGTCACTAGCAAGCATGTTCCTAACATCTTCTCGGTTTAAGCCAACATCTACAGCTAAATCGGTTAATGTATCATGATCACCAATATGCTTGGATTCAGTAAAATAAGCATATAAGATTCTTTCGGTCATTTCTTTCATGAGACCATGCTCTTTGGCTAGCATGACTACACGGTGTGCATCAAATGTATTCGTTAATATTAACGTGTCCATTTGATAATCTAATCCAACTTCTTTAGCCATTTGGACCATGTTTGCTGTATTTGCTTTTGCTTGCTCAATACTCATACCATACTTTTGAGCTAACTTTTCATACATATTCCCTTTTACATCACGTTCTAACGTAGGGTCTAATTCAAAACTTCTATAGGTTACTTCAATGGGATGATCTATTTTCTGAATAGCGTCCTCCAGACGCCTTTTGCCAATATAGCAAAATGGTCAAGCAAAGTCTGTCCACATTTCGATATGCATCAGTAATACCTCCAATTCTTCCATTTCTTCTATAGTATAACGAAATCGAAAATTTTTAATAAAATCTGCTCATAACTCTCTACTCTATTCCAGAAAAGAAAAATGATTAATCTGTACCAAACGAGTTTTCAAGGGAATGAGGTTAATAAAAGTAACCATATAAGGAAACGATAGAATGTAATATGTTCGCCATGATGTTATAATACTCCTAGAAAATTGCACTTGGTGTGTCAGAGGTGATAAAGGTTTGAGAATTCACCGGATTTTAAATAATAATGCGGTAGTTATTAAAGAAGGTGAGCAAGAGAAGATCGTAATGGGATCTGGAATTGCTTTTAATAAGAAGCCAAAGGATATCGTTATAAAATCAAAAATAGAGAAGATTTTTGTAATGGAAGAAGGAAATGAAAAGTTCCAGCAGTTACTAAAAATTGTTCCAGAGGAAATAATTTTCCTAGCAGAAGATATAATTAGTTATGCCGAAGGTGAATTGAAGGTACCATTAAGCAATCATATACATATTTCTTTAACAGATCATATTGCTTTTGCGATTGAGCGATTAAAGCAGGGGTATTTATTGAAAAATAAGTTGCTAGCGGAAATAAAGGTCTTATATAGAAAAGAATATGAAATTGGTATATGGGCAAGACAAGAAATGGAGAAACGATTGAATATAGAAATACCGGAAGATGAGGCAGGACATATCGCGCTACATATCCATACAGCGAAATTAAATTCACAGTCAATGGAGCAGACTGTAAAAGAAGCAACCATCATAAATGAATTAGTTGATTTTATAGAAGAGTGGTTAGGGGTGGACATTGACCCAGAAAGCATTTCTCATCAACGGCTAGTTACACATTTACGTTTTGCTTATAGCCGAATACTTCAAGATAAACCATTTCAAAATATGGATCCGGAAATGTTGGAGTTGATTAAAAGAAAAAATGAAAGAGATTATATTTGTGCAGAAGAATTAAGTAATTTTATGAAAAAGGAATACCAACTTGAAATTCCGTCATCTGAAATAGGTTATATTGCCTTGCATATTCAAAGGATGTTAACGTGAACTTCATTAAGATATTTTTATTGACTTTTGCTAGGGTTCAAAATAAAATAATGTTGAAGTAAATACGGTAGGATTGTTACTGTTTAGAACAGGCAAGACCTAAATTGTGTAGTGGGATACGTGTGTCTACGTGCGTTCCATACACTTTTTAGGTCTTTTTTTGTTGTTTTCAAGAACAATCAAGGGAGGAATAGCAGTGAATTATCAAGAAATTGCCAAACAGTTAATCCCTTTATTAGGGGGAGAAGATAATATTATTAGTGGAACACATTGCGCGACACGTCTTCGTCTTGTTATTGATGATGAAGCAAAAGTAGATAAAAATGCTATTGAAGAACTCGATGGAGTAAAAGGTGCTTTCTCAAGTTCAGGACAATTCCAAATTATTTTTGGTACTGGGGCAGTGAACAAAGTATATGAACCATTCGCAAAACAACTGGGATTCAATACAACTTCACAGTCCAGTGACGCGCACAAGGAAGCAGCAAAGAGGAAAATGAATCCATTTGCACGCTTTGCAAGGATGTTATCAAATATATTCGTTCCAATTATCCCTGCTATTGTAGCTAGTGGTATGTTAATGGGCTTACTAGGTTTAATGAAAACATATGAATGGGTTGATCCTTCAAGCGGTCTCTATATGACATTGGATATGTTTTCATCGGCTGCTTTTATCATCCTACCAATTTTAATAGGGTTTAGTGCTGCGAAGGAATTTGGTGCAACGCCTTATTTAGGCGCTGTTATTGGTGGAATTATGATTCACCCAGGTTTATTAAATCCTTGGGGACTTACCGATGCAACGCCAGAGTATATGGATCTATTTGGATTAGATATAGCGCTACTTGGGTACCAAGGTACCGTTATTCCTGTATTATTAGCGGTCTATATCATGAGTTTAGTAGAAAAGAATGTTAGAAAAATCGTACCAAATGCGATTGATCTCTTAATTACCCCTTTTGTTACAGTCATTCTTACTGGCTTTATTACATTTACTGCAATCGGACCACTTGGTAGGTTGTTAGGGGATGGAATTATCACAGCTTTGGATGCGATCTATAGCACTACACATGGTATTGCAGGATTAATTTTTGGTGGCTTATATTCTACTATCGTTTTAACAGGTGTTCATCATAGTTTCCATGCCATTGAGGCGGAAATTTTAACGAAAATGGCAGGGAACTACTTATTACCAATATGGGCGATGGCTAATGTGGCTCAAGGTGGAGCTGGGCTTGCTGTATTCTTTAGAACAAAAAATAAAAAGACAAAAGAGATTGCTCTTCCAGCTGCTTTTTCTTCTTTTCTTGGAATCACAGAACCTGTCATCTTTGGGGTTAATCTAAAATATAGACGTCCATTTATTGGAGCTGCTATCGGTGGGGCAATGGGTGGTTTCTATGTAGCATTTACACAGGTAACTTCTAACGGTTTAGGGTTAACGGGTATTCCGATGTTTGCCATTGCGCAAGATCCGTTGAACTATTTAATTGGCTTTGTTATTGCTACGGCATCAGCATTTTTAGCAACACTGTTATTAGGTTGGAAAGAAGAATAGATCAATGGAAAAAGTCAGATGACAAGTCTGACTTTTTGTTCTTTACTTAAGTTTTTCTGGGACGCTGTGGACATTAATTCTACTATTTTAAAATAGAAAGTTGGGAATTGGAGTATGAAAAAGGGTGTTATTTGTTTAGGGGAAGCATTAATAGATTTTATTCCATTAGATAATGAAAATATAACCTATCAGAAAAGTCCAGGTGGAGCACCAGCTAATGTCGCGGTTGGTGTTGCACGCTTAGGGGCTCCATCAACTTTTTTGGGCAAAGTTGGTGAGGATGTATTAGGTAGATTCCTGAAAGACACATTAACAAACTATGGCGTGGGTACTGACCATATGCTATTAACAAAAAAACATCGCACTGGTGTAGTTTTTGTCACATTGGATAAAGATGGAGATCGTAGCTTCGATTTTTATATAGATCCTAGTGCTGACCGATTTTTAGAAACAGGAGAGATTAATCCACAATTATTTGCTGCGAATCGTATTCTCCACTTTGGGTCGATTTCAATGATCGATCAACCAGCAAAAGAAGCAACACAAAAAGCGGTTAAGCTAGCTAAAGATGCAGGAATGATTGTATCTTACGACCCTAATCTCCGTCCAGGGTTATGGAGAAGTTTAGATGAAGCAAAAAAAACGATCATATCGATGTTAAATAAAGCTGATGTGGTAAAACTATCGGATGAAGAATTAACATTTATAACAGGGGAAGATGCTATCAAAAATGGTATTGAGAAAATAAAAGCTTATCAGATTCCACTGTTGTTTATTACACTCGGTGCAAAAGGTAGTGTCGTTGTCATAAATGGAAAACCAATCAACATTCCAGCGATGACAGTTGATACTGTTGATACAACTGGAGCAGGTGATGCCTTTGTTTCTGTTATCTTATACAAACTAAATGAATACGATGGAAACATAGCAGGCATTACAGTGGAACAAGCAATAGAGATTGGAAAGTATGCAAGTGTGTCGGGTGCATTAGCTGCATCTACAAAAGGTGCAATGACAGCACTTCCTGACCTGAAACAAATAGAGGAATATGTAAAGAAGTTGGGTGATGTTTAGCATGGAGCGTGACCAACAGTTAAAATCGGATGCTTTAAAAGAGATATTAAAATATAAGGATGAGGTGGAAAGTGATCCCTATCGTCTTCATTATCATGTCATGCCGCCTGTTGGATTATTAAATGATCCGAACGGGTTTATCCAATGGAAAGGTACTTATCACTTATTTTATCAATGGATGCCATTTAAAACGGGGCACGGTCCAAAGTTCTGGGGACATTACACCTCAAAAGATCTAGTTCATTGGCAAGAAGAGCCGATAGCTTTAGCACCTTCTGATTGGTTTGATAAAGATGGTTGTTATTCAGGAAGTGCTATTATTCATCAAGATCAGATGTACTTATTTTATACTGGAAATGTAAAAAGAGAAGATGGAACACGTGAATCCTACCAATGTGTTGCCATATCAAAAGATGGTGTTCATTTTGAAAAAAAGGGACCTGTTATCACATTACCGAATGGGTACACCCCACATTTTCGAGATCCAAAGGTTTGGCAAGGTAAAGATGAACTTTGGTATATGGTGATCGGGGCACAAAAGGAAAATTTAGAAGGCGATGCTGTCTTATACCAATCTCATGATTTAGAAAATTGGGAGTTTCTTGGTTCGATTATGGATAAAGACCTAAGTCTTGGTTATATGTGGGAGTGCCCGGATTACTTTGAATTAAACGGTAAAGGCATACTGTTATTTTCTCCACAAGGTCTGAAGGCAAGTGGTTTCAATTATCAAAATGTGTACCAATCAGGGTATGTTATTGGAGATATGAATGAACAAAACAAGCTACAAGTACAAAAAGGCTTTTGTGAATTGGATCGAGGTTTTGAATTTTATGCCCCACAGACTATGTTAGATGAACAATCACGTCGTATTCTTATCGGTTGGATGGGGGTTCCAGACCAAGATGAAGACAAGCAACCTACCATTGATCATAAATGGGTTCATTCGATGACCCTTCCAAGGCAACTGACATGGAAGGAAGACAAGCTTTATCAAACGCCGGTAAAAGAGTTAGAAACATTAAGGTCAAAGATGGTTAATCATTCCGATTTGGAACTAGATGTTAATGAACAATTTTCATTCGAGCTTGAAAACAGTGCTAGTGAGATTGAGGCTAAAATAAATAGTGAAGGAACAAGCTTATTAGAAATAAATATTAGAGATAATGTACGGATCATCTTTAACTCTAATCAAAAACTATTTACATTGGAACGTAAAAGTTATGTTGATGGTTTAGTAGAGAGACGGCAATGTATACTAGATCACTTAAGTCATTTACAAATATTTTTAGATACATCTTCTATTGAAGTTTTTGTTAATAAAGGTGAAGAAGTATTTACTGCAAGGTTTTTTCCATACAAAGGAAAAGATGTTCGGATTAGATCAATTGGTGAAAAGAAAATACAGATGGAGGTCACCTGTTGGACAATAAAAAGAGATCGTTAAATGTTCAAATCTAATTTTTTATTAGATACTTGTTTTACAGCGCAAAACAAAAGCCTTACCCCTTAATTATGATAGGGTTAAGGTTTTTCTAATTTTAGAAAGTCTCCCCCTTCATCTCAGCAACTGTTAAATAACGGTATGTTATATTATAATAGTAACTATAAATATTTTAACTTTTTAAAAAATAGTGATACACTATGTACAGATTTAACTTGACGCAGAAAAGATGTGTGACTAGGTCACGCCCTGCCTTGCTGTGGCGCCTATGAAGGAAAGCCTACATCCTTTCTGAAAATCCTAGGGTATAAGGAAGGTAAAAATGAGCAACAGACAAACTAGTTCAGACGTTATCTTAATTGGTGCGGGAGTTATGAGTGCGACATTAGGAACGCTCTTAAAAGAGTTAGCACCAGAAATGAATATTAAAGTGTTTGAAAAGCTTGATAAATCAGGTGAGGAAAGCTCGAATGAATGGAATAATGCAGGAACTGGGCATGCAGCGCTTTGCGAGTTAAACTATACAAACGAAAAACCAGATGGCTCTATTGATATTAGTAAAGCGATCAAAGTGAATGAACAGTTTCAAGTTTCCATGCAGTTTTGGTCGCATCTAGTAAATAGTGATTTAATACAAAATCCACAAGATTTCATCATGCCGTTACCTCATATGAGTTTAGTGCAAGGAGAAGAAAATGTTTCTTTCTTAAAGAAACGTTTTGAAGCGCTATCAAGTAACCCTTTATTTAATGGAATGGAATACTCGGACGATCCAGAAAAATTGATGGATTGGATCCCGTTAATTATGCAAGATCGGAACGAAAAGGAACCTATCGCAGCAACGAAAATCGACTCCGGAACAGATGTGAATTTTGGTGCTTTAACGAGAAAATTATTTGATCAGTTAAAGGATAAAGGTGTCAATGTACACTACAAACATAGCGTGAATGATGTTAAACGCGCGAGTGATGGTTCTTGGGAGTTAAAGGTAAAAAATCTGGAGAGTGGTCAATTAGAACGTCATAAAGCAAAGTTCGTCTTTATAGGTGGCGGAGGTGGAAGCATACACCTGCTTCAAAAGTCCGGAATACCTGAGGGTAGAAATATTGGTGGATTCCCAGTAAGTGGACTCTTTATGGTGTGTAAAAATCCAGAAGTTGTGGAGCAGCATTATGCTAAAGTGTATGGGAAAGCCAAAGTTGGTGCTCCTCCTATGTCAGTACCACACCTTGATACACGATTTATCGATAATAAAAAATCATTGTTATTTGGCCCATTTGCGGGTTTCACACCTAAGTTTTTAAAGAATGGTTCGATCTTTGATTTGATCAATTCTGTAAAACATTACAACCTTCTGACTATGTTAGCAGCAGGCGCCAAAAATATGCCATTAACACGATATTTGATCCAACAAGTATTGTTATCAAAAGAAAAGCGTATGGAAGAGTTACGAGAATTTATACCGAACGCCAAAAGTGAAGATTGGGATTTAGTCGTAGCAGGACAACGTGTGCAAGTAATAAAGGATACAGATGCTGGCGGTAAAGGAACTCTCCAATTCGGAACAGAAGTAGTTTCCTCAGAAGATGGATCTATTGCTGCCTTGTTAGGAGCTTCACCTGGTGCATCCACGGCTGTTTCTGTTATGTTGGAAGTCTTAAATCGATGCTTCCCGGACCAGATGAAAGAATGGGAACCAAAGATTAAAGAAATGATCCCTTCTTACGGCAAGTCACTCGTAGACAATCCAAAGTTAATTAAAGAAATTCATACTTCAACTGCTCAGACACTTGGGTTAGTGAATCAAAATGATATAAACACAAATAGAGAGTCAAAAGAAGCATAATTGCCTAAGGCAATTATGCTTTCTTTTTAGCATTTTATATTCCCTATATAATAATAGCGTACTGAGTAGCCGCTCAGGTTCTAATCGGTATAATTTTGGCAAATAAGGTCTCTCATAGCCGCTTAAATTGTATTCCAACTTATCTTCGTGAAACTGCGCAGTTTATAGAAGTTCGTCTTTTATACCAACTTACATCTCTACTGCATTACTTTGAACTTCTTCTGGAACAATGATTTCATCTACTTCGTTATAATTGCTATAGGTTGCATCGACTTTTTGGACGATCGTTGTTTCTTGACCATCCTCTTCGATAACAACGTTCATATCAATGACTAAACTAGTAGGATAATATGTTTCTTTTTCAATAGAAATGGTATAGTGTAAGTTATTAACGGAAACTGATTCCATCATTTCATCTGTTAATTCATCTGTTGGAATGTTTTCTCCTAATTGACTCTTCAAAATTTCCTCCATGTCGATATCCTTTGCATCTACTGTGAGAACATAATGATCAGCATTTTCTTCTATTGAGAAGTCTTCCACGTATTCCTCTAGCTCTTCTAATTGGTCCACGGGTGTCATGTTTTGAGAGACGCCAATTAATTCATTTAATTCATTAAATTGTTCTTGTGATGCTTTCAACCACTGATCCTCAAACTGCTGTAAAAATACGCCATCTGGTGTGTAGTACATTTCTATGGTCATTCCCATTGTATCCATTGTTTGATGAAAAGCTAATGGCTCCATTTGCATCTTTGTATCCGTGGACATATTGAATGCTTCAAATCCTTCTGTGTTCGAAAGTTCTTCGTTGCCAAAGGATTGTTCGAGTTCCATTTGTAACTCAAAACTTTGCATCTCTTGACTGGATTCCATCGCATTTAGGAATATGTCTTTTGCATTGGAACGCTCACTTTCTGAGCAGGCACTTAATACGGTAATGATAATAAATGTACTTAGTAATAGTAGTGACTTTCTCATTTAACGATTTCCCCCTTAAAATGACTGTTATTGAATAATACGAACGTATTGCTAAGATAGTTTCAGAATTTAGTAAAAAAAGGTAATGGCGTACAACGTAAAAAAAGTAGTTCAATCAAAGGCACAAAAAGAGCTTTTGTGCACCAAGACTGAACTACTTATATAAGGAGTCTTATTATTATAATCTCATTTTAAAATCTTCATAACCAAATTCACGAACAATTTTACAATCACCATTTTTATCTTGAATTGCGATTGCAGGTAATGGCATCCCATTAAATGTTGTGTTTTTAACCATTGTATAAATGGCCATATCACCAAATACTAATCTGTCTCCACTTTGTAAAGGCTGGTCAAAAGAATAATCTCCAATATTATCACCAGCAAGACAAGTTTGTCCGCCAAGGCGATACATATACGGCTTTTCACCAACTTCGCCTGATCCAAGTAGCGGAGGACGATAAGGCATTTCTAAGACATCTGGCATATGACAAGATGCTGATGTATCAAGAATAGCGATATCCATTTTATTTTTTAATGTATCAAGAACGGTGCTAACAAGATAACCTGCGTTAAGTGCTACAGCTTCACCAGGTTCAAGGTAAACCTTTAAGCCATAAGTGTCTTGCATTCTCTTAATACATTTTTCAAGTAAAGAAATATCATAGTCTTCTCTTGTAATATGGTGGCCGCCACCAAAATTAATCCATTCCATTTGGGATAACCACGGTCCAAAATTCGCTTCGATCGCATTTAATGTAGTTTCCAAGTCATCCGCATTTTGTTGGCATAGTGTATGGAAATGTAGTCCTGATACACCATCCAACGCGTCGGGTTGGAAATTTTCTATTGTTACACCAAATCTAGAACCTGGTGAACAAGGATCATAGATGGCATGTCCTTCCTGTGTGGAACACTCAGGATTAATACGCAATCCGACCTTTTTACCTGCTTGTAAGGCTTTAACTTTAAATTTATCTAGTTGGGAAAAAGAATTAAAAATAATATGATCGCAAATATCTATAATTTCATCGATTTCGTCATCCCGATAGGCCGGGGCAAAGATATGATTTTCTTTGCCCATTTCTTCATGGCCTAATCGAGCTTCAAAAATACCACTCGCTGTTGTTCCACTTAAATATTCCCCGATTAGCGGGTACATCGAATACATCGAAAATGCTTTCTGGGCTAAGACAATCTTAGCACCAGTTCTTTGCATAACCCCATTAAGGATTTTTAAGTTTTTTTCCACAAGACCTTCATCGACTACGTAGCATGGCGTTGGCAATTCTTCAAATTTCATCTTAACGCACATGCTCCGCTTCTCTTGCTGTCGTGTTATCAACTGGCACAGGATTAAAGTCCTCTTGCCATGGAAGACCCCACTTGTTTAATGCTTCCATGAATGGATCTGGATCCATTTCCTCTACATTATATACGCCTGGTTTGTTCCATTTCCCTGTTAATACCATCATTGCACCAATCATGGCCGGTACACCAGTCGTGTAAGAAACTGCTTGAGAACCTACTTCTCTATAACATGCTTCATGGTCACAAACGTTGTAAACGTAATATGTTTTGTCTTTTCCGTCTTTTTTCCCTCTAAAGATACAACCAATATTGGTTTTCCCTTTTGTACGTGGTCCAAGGGAAGCTGGATCTGGTAGGACAGCTTTTAAGAACTGAAGCGGAATGATTTCTTTTCCTTCAAACTGAATAGGTTCAATAGAAGTCATTCCAACATTTTCAAGACACTTTAAGTGTGTAAGATAGCTTTCACCGAATGTCATGAAGAAACGAATTCGCTTTAATCCAGGAATGTTAACTGCAAGCGATTCAAGCTCTTCATGGTATAACAAGTACATATCTTTTTCACCGATTTCAGGAAAATCATAAACGCGTTTAATTTCCATTGGCTCGGTCTCAACCCATTCACCATTCTCCCAATATCTACCTTTTGCAGATACTTCACGAATATTGATTTCAGGGTTAAAGTTTGTAGCAAACGGATAGCCGTGATCTCCTGCGTTACAATCTAAAATATCAATATATTCGATTTCATCAAAGTGATGTTTTATTGCATGAGCAGAAAACACACCAGTTACACCTGGATCAAAACCGCTACCTAAAATAGCTGTAATACCCGCTTTTTCAAAACGTTCACGGTAATCCCATTGCCATTTATATTCAAATTTTGCTGTATCTTCAGGTTCATAATTGGCTGTATCTAAATAATGTGTTTTTGTAGCAAGACATGCATCCATAATCGTTAAATCTTGGTAAGGTAATGCAAGATTCATCACGATGTCTGGCTTAACCTCTTCAATTAAGGCTATTAGTTCATCCACGTTGTCTGCATCTACTTGTGCAGTCGTTATTTTGGTTCCTCGTCCATCTAGCTTTTCTTTTAACTCATCACATTTAGATTTTGTACGACTAGCAATACAAATCTCTTCAAATACTTCACTGTTTTGTACACATTTGTGGATGGCAACTTGTCCAACGCCACCACAACCGATAATTAGAGCTTTTCCCATTTTGAATCTCTCCTTACATTGTTATATTTACCGAAATACAGAGAATAATCCCTTTAAACTGTTATTAACACAAAAAAGCAAGTGCCAAACGCATATTCGCGCACAACACTTGCTTGATATAATCATTCATATAAAAAAGCATAAATATATATTCCATGACAACAGTCATCTGTATATACGTTAACCATAAATAGACATATTATGGAGGACGCTCTTAAATATTCAGGCGTATATCATTTTAGGATCAGAGTATATATAGCAAATAATTACTTTTACCACTCTTATTGATCGTTTCACAAGTTGTGTGCATATGCACTGGTTATAAAGTTACCAACTTATAAAATTTGAGCTTTTAACTCAATCAATAAGGCAACTAAAGTTGCCAATCGGCGTTTGACCCGGCGAACCGCTGCCTTAACTCCTGAATAGAAGTGGTCAAAATTATCTGCTTGGAAAGACCCTAATGTTTGAATATTTAGCCTTCCAATTTATGCAATCTCTATATTAGCAACTAAATGTAGAAAAAGCAAGAAAAAAAACGACGAAAGTTTTAACTCTTTTTTCACGTTACTATAGCCGGGATTTTCAGCGGATTTTAAAACTTTTGAAGTGTTGCAGATGATGATTTTAATGGTGCTACTCTTTTAACTGTCGCTGCTTTTTGTATACTTGGTGATTCTGGTTCTTTCAAAAAGAATGTGCAAACAAAACATACAACAGCCGCACAACTAATGCAAATAAAAAATATTGTTGGACTAACAAAACTAAATATCGTTAAAAATACGGTTGCACCGATGTTTCCAAATGCACCAACCATACCGGAAATTTGTCCTGTAGAACTTTTATTTACTAGTGGCACCATGGCGTAAACGGCTCCCTCTCCTGCTTGAACGAAGAAAGAACAACTCATTGTAATAATAATCGCCAACCAAATTGGCCATGTAGAACCAATAAGCGACATAGCAATATAACCAATCGCTAAACCGGCCATTAATAGGATTAGTGTTTTCTTTCTTCCAAATCTGTCACTTAACCAACCGCCACCAGGTCTAGAAACAAGGTTCATAAATGCGAAACTACCTGCTATTAAACCTGCTTGTGCGATACCCAGTGTGAATGTCTCCTCGTAAAATTGAGGTAACACAGAAACAACAGCTAACTCGGAACCAAACGTGCAAAAGTAGGCAAATTGAAGAATAGCAACTTGTTTGAAATTATATTTTTCATTTTCAGGCACACCTTGTTTTAACCGATCTTTATTGACATCCCATATTTTATATACGTTATAAATGAGAAGCAATCCTAAGAATAGGTATACGGTCGTAGCTACACCAGAACTAATAAAATTTAGTTGATGGCTAAGTCTATAAGTTAGAAAAGCAAGGATCCCATACACCGGCAGAGTCATAACGATTAAGCCAATTAAATCCCTATAACTACATATTTCTAAGGCACCGCTCTTTTTTGGTTTTTTATACGTAACGCCTTCTGGTGTATCTTTCACGAGGCGCATGAAGATAAATCCATAGACTAAAACAATTAAACCAGTTAATCCGATCGCATATCTCCAAGCATTGTCACCCCCGAAGATGAGTGCTAAGGTAGGAAGCGTCATCGCTGCGGCTGCAGAACCGAAATTCCCCCAACCACCATATATACCTTCCGCAAGACCCACTTGCCTAGAAGGAAACCATTCGGATACTAAACGAATACCGACAACAAAACCTGCGCCAATAATTGCAAGAAACATTCTAGAGAT
Source organism: Aquibacillus koreensis (assembly GCF_025154055.1). GTDB lineage: Bacteria > Bacillota > Bacilli > Bacillales > Amphibacillaceae > Aquibacillus_C > Aquibacillus_C koreensis. Next base: position 7,651 of record NZ_JAOALK010000059.1, on the reverse strand, counting down.
CATAAGCTGCATAAATGAGTTTGATAAAGCGAATGTAAAACAAGGAATACTAAGTAAAATGAGTAACCCTGCATACACTTTTCTTGGTCCAAAACGATCTACAAGGATACCAATTAATACCCTTGCCGGAATCGTTAAAGCAACATTGGCAACAGCTAACATAGCTACCTGATCATTAGATAAGTCAAATGTTCGCTTTAATGTTGTCATAAAAGGAGCCATGTTAAACCAAACAACAAATGTGAGGAAAAAAGCTAGGGTCGTAAACCCTAAAATTTTTACATTTCCTTTGTACATATTTTTCTCCATGTTAGAAAATCCCCCAGTTACACCTATTTTTTTAATATTCTGATATTTTATAATGTCGATAGTCCTCCATTTGGAAGAATATCGTTATTGTACTTAAAGCAATCACTCCGTTACTGGTGAAATGGCTACTGCACTCACCTTAAAACCTGGCATTTTGCAAAAAGGATCAAGCTCGCCTGCAACAAGTCGATTCACATTTTGTGTCTCTACCCAATGAAAAGGCACAAATACAGTGTCTTTACGAATCGTATCAGTCCATTTGGTCCGTACCACAATCCACCCAAACTCGGATTCGACTTTTACTAAGGTGTCCTTTTTTAACCCGTATTCTTCGGCAGTTTCAGGATGGATCTCGATAAAAGCTTCCACGTGTCGTGCTGCTAAGGCTGGGCTTTTTCTTGTTTGTTCACCAGTTAAATAGTGTGACATTACCCGCCCTGTCGTTAAAAGAAGCGGATATTTCTCACTAGGTGTCGGCTTAGCAACTTCAGACTGATGTGAGAAAGCGACCATTTGCGCTTTACCATCCGGGTGAGCAAAAGATTTTTCAAATAATCGGTGAACACTTGGCTCATCTGCACTTGGACATGGCCAAAGTACGCCACGTTCTTTTCTCAAACGATCATAAGTAATCCCGTAATAATCTGCTCTTCCACCACGACTCGCGACACGTATTTCTTCAAAGACTTCTTCGGCAGACTGAAAAGGAAAATATTTCTCTTTCCCTAATACCTTTGCTATTTCACAAATGATTTGCCAATCATGTCTTGCTTCTCCCTGTATTGGATAGCTTGCCTCTCGAATCATCACTCTTCCTTCCACATTTGTCATGGTTCCCTCATCTTCTAAGTAGGAAGTTGCTGGTAAAATAAGATCGGCCAATTGGGCAGTTTCCGACATGAATAGGTCTGCAACAACTAAAAAATCGAGTTTTTTTATTGCTTCCTTAACAAAATTAGCATTAGGATTAGAAACAATAGGATTGGAACACATAATAAACATGCCTGTGATCTCTCCTATATCAATTTTTTCAAACATTTCATAGGCAGATACACCACTCCGGGGTAATTCTTCTTCATCAACTCCCCAAACAGATGCGATGTAATTTCGGTGTTCTTGGTTTTCAATCGAACGGTACCCCGGTAGTTGGTCCGCCTTTTGTCCATGTTCTCTAGCACCTTGTCCGTTTCCTTGACCAGTGACAGCACCATATCCTGCGTTTGGTTTACCGATTTTGCCAGTGGCTAAAAGTATGTTTAAAAAGCTACGAACTGCCGCAGTGCCGTCCGTTTGTTGTTCAATGCCTCGAGCTGTGAAGATCATCCCGGATTCTTCTTTTCCAAATACGAGGGCTGTTTGCTTGATTTGATCGACTGTCACGCCGGTTACATCAGCTATTTCATTAAGATCCATGGATGCGATCTGTGCTTCAACTGCATCAAATCCTTCCGTTCGAGAATCCAGAAATGCTTTGTCTATGAGTTCGTTCTCAATCAGTACTTTTAAAATGCCGTTTGCCAGAGCAACATCGGTTCCTGGCTTGTTTTTTAAGTGTAAATCAGCAAACTTAGTCGTTGCTGTTTCCCTTGGGTCAATCGCAATAATATAAGCACCATTTTCTTTTGCCTTTTCAAAATAAGGCATAATCGTTGGTTGGCATTCCGCGATATTAGTCCCGGCTAGGATGATGCAGCGCGTGTTTGGTATCTCCTGAATCATATTGGTAAAACCTCGGTCCAGACCGAATGTTTGATTAGCTCCCGTTGCTGCAGCCCCCATACATAATCGTCCATTGTAATCAATGTATTTTGTTTTTAAAGCAACACGAGCAAATTTCCCTAAAAGGTACGCTTCTTCATTGGTGATCGATGCACTTCCATATACAGAAAGCGTATGATTGCCATGCTTTGTTTGCAGTTTCGTAAACTTTTCCTTAATAACTTCGAGTGCAGTATCCCAAGAAATAGGTACAAATTCATTGTCAATATTCATCAATGGTTGTTTAATTCGATCACGGTGCAGCGCATGTTGGTGCGCATTTATACCCTTTACACATAAACGACCTTCTGAGGTGGGATTGTCTTTACCAATTGTTTTATGGATCTTTCTAGAAACGACCGTCTGCTCGATCAATTGCATTTTGCATTGCATACTACAAAAAGGACACTGACTGTCATAAACCTTTTCTTTTTGCACAGCTCCTTGTTTATCACGGAAATACTTTAGCATTAATTCGGTCAAAAGGTCTTCCTCCTTTCAAAAGCCATGTTCTACCTATTCACGATTAGGTGTTTTCTTTGTGTTAAATCTGTTTTAAGTCGATCCACTAGGTAGTTTAATAGGTCTTCATTAAATAAAACTTCGCGTATATGAACGATTGAAACACGGCTAATCCATTGCCATGTTCGTTCTTGGAAATTTGCAGAATCTCTATAGTATTGAATAAATCCAATCATAATCTTGATTGCGTCTTCTTCTGTTTTAGCAACTGTTAGCAGTTGGCCTGAACGAGCATTACGCCCACTGCTGCCACCAACATAAATCTCCCATCCCCGATCTATTTTGATTGCACCAATATCTTTTGTAGTAGAACCTGCACCATTGTGCATACAAGCGGAGACACCTATCCGAAAACGATAGGGAACATTTAGAAACTCGGTCCGTTTTTCGAGACCTTCGGCTAATTGAATAGCATGATGTTTATCGCAGGAGCAAATTTGGTCATTATTGGTCGTTTTAACATGCTGTACCATATTTGCTGCTACAGAATGTAAACGCATATTTAGATCTTGCCAAAAAGAAGAGAGGTCTTCCTTATCAATGTTACGTATATGAATTCTCTGATCACTAGATATGGAAAGTTGTGAGATGCCGTATTTATTCGCTGTATTTACGATTTTTTGCAGTTGTTCTGTGTCGATGATGCCCCCATATAATTGAGGTACAACCGAATACGTCCCATTTTCACATGCAATAGCATTCATTTTTTCGTTTAAGTAGAGAGATCTTTGTTGTTGGTCATATTCGGGATAAATCATCCCAACATAATATTGGAGAGCAGGGACGCAGTGTTTACACCCTTTCTGTGTGGTCCATCCAAGTTGATCGATAATTTCTGGTACACTTGTTAACTTGTATCTTTGAATGTTCGTAACAACTTCCTCTTCAGACAGTTTCGTACAAGCACAGAACGAGTTATCCATTATTTTTTCTTGAAAATGATCACTTTGCATATACGCAAGTAACTCACTCACAACCGGTTTACAACCACCACAAGAGCTCGAGGCCTTTGTACAGGCTTTTACTTCTTGAACAGTTTGGAGTTTATGTTTGAGCACATTGTCTACAATTACTCCCTTTGGAACGTTGTTACATGTACAGACGTACTCTTCTTTTGGTAAGACTGCGGCATAGGAGGTAGATAGATCATAAGATTGGAGTAGGTTAGCTTTTTGATCGTTTGGAATGAATTTCTTTTTTATGATGAGATCGAGTAGTCTTGCTGCATCTTTTGTATTTCCAAATAATACAGCGCCCACTGCTTTGTTTTCTTTAAAAAAGATTTTTTTATAAGTAGAAGCTATTTCATCATGTATTTGGATTGTTTTCGTCGTTTCAGTTGTTGTAAAATCACCAACAGAAAAAACATCAACCCCAGCTATTTTTAAATGTGTAGAGAGGACAGACCCTTGATAATCCTTCGTGCTTTTCTGACATAAGTGTTTAGCTAGGATTGCGCCTTGCTCATACAATGGTTTGACTAATCCGTAAACCGTATTTTTATGTTCTGCACATTCCCCCACTGCATAGATATCCTTTTCGGTAGTTTCTAAGTAGTTATTAACTAAGATTCCTCGATTTGTATCAATGCCAGCATGTTTTGCTAAAGCTATATTAGGCTTAACTCCAACGGCCATTACAATAAGGTCACCTTTTGCTACCGTGCCATCAGAGAAGCGAATACCTTCTGCTCTCGTATCACCAATAATTTCCTCAGAGGCTTTATCTAATAGAAAGTTCATGCCTTGATTTTCTAAATCTTTTTGAAGCATCCTTGATGCAGTTCCATCTAGTTGTTTATTCATAATACGATCAGAAAGATGAACAACATCTACTTCCATCCCAAGATTCAGCAGCCCTCTTGCGGCTTCTAATCCTAATAATCCGGCACCAATCACGATTGCTTTTGTGTGTGATTTAGAAGCATCGATCATATCGTTACAGTCTTGTATTGTTCGGAATGATATAACCCCTTCTTTCGTAACACCAGGTAAAGGTAATATCACAGGTTCTGATCCAGTCGCAAGAATTAATTTATCGTAATATACGATTCTATCTTTGTCAGACCTGACTAATTTTTTTTGTTTATCTATCTCAGTAATGGTTTCACCGGTATAAAGCTCAATATTATTGTCTTTATACCAACTCCAATCATTGATCGTTATATCATCAAGGCTGGTGTCTCCCTGTAAGACTGCAGAAAGCATAATCCTACTATAATTAACATGAGGTTCTTTTCCGAAAATGGTAATGTCATAGAGGGAATCATCTTCCTGAATTATATTTTCAATACATCGTCCCCCTGCCATTCCATTACCAATTAGTACTAGTTTTTGCCTGCGCATTTGATTCATACCCCCAGTCAAAGGTAGCTTAACTGTAAAAAGGGTATCACGAATACATCTTTAATGTCATAAGTTGTGTGAGATAATGTGACGCGGATTCTTCTGAAAAAAAGGGACGAAAAAAAGAAGGCTACGTTCACTAATTTGATGAACGCAGCCTTCTTTTTTATAGATTTTTAATTTGTAACACTATGTAAAACATCAACATTTGTTGGATTAGAAATGGTTTGTTTTACAACACAGTAGCGTTCTGTCAGTTTCAGTAATGTTGCAACCTGCTCTTCAGATGCATCTGTATCTAAATCAAAATTTAAACGGATATCAGAAAAACCAACTGGAGCTTCCTTCGATACACCTAATGTACCACGGAAATCAAGGTCTCCTTCTGCACTAATGGTTCCACCTTTTAATTCAATTTCAAGTGATGTTGCAACAGCTTTTAATGTTACCCCTGCACAAGCAACCAACGCTTCAAGTAGCATATCACCTGAGCAAGCAGCCATCCCAGTACCACCTGTTGCTGGGTGAAGTCCTGCTTCTACTAATGCTTTACCAGTGTTAACACTACATGATACCCCTTCACCGACAGTTCCTTGTGCTTTTAACGTAACAATCGCTTCCTTTGGTTCCTCGCGATACTTATCCTTTAAAGGTGCTTGAAGTGCACGTAATTCTTCACTTTTCATTATTGTTCTCCTCGCCTTCTGTCTGATTAAAAATAGAATTTTTAATTTTCTTAATACTAGCATATTTATCTGGGTAATGTCTAAATTATGAATTGAATAATGGGGTTTATTGCAATTTTTTTGTTCAGATTATGGGCGTAAATATAGCTACCGCTAATCTATGGTTGTTCTTGGCGGCTATGAAATCCCTTATTTAACTGAAACCATAGGTTATATGAATTTAGCGGCTATCAGATCCCTTATTTGCCCACAGTCTACTGATTTTGATGGCAATTGGTTAAAATAACGTACTGTATAGCCGGTCATGTTCAAAATTATCCTGAAACAGGAAAATAAGGTCTCTCACAGCCGCTTGTATTCACAAAAAGCCATATAAACAATTACATTTCTCTATTGAAAGGTACGTCTTTTTATTAGGTAGATATAAATGGGGTACAATCTGTCTTAACTGTAAAATAATAGACTTAATTTTTTGAAAATAATGATTGAAAAGCTCCATTTGTATGATAAAATATTCACAAAGATTATGTGTTACTGACGATAAAGTGGAAGACCACAAGGGAGCACATATAAAAAATAGCCGATCGTCTGGGCAAAGAGGCTAGGAAAACTTCCTATCCTTTTTCTTTTAATCTATATAGAATAGGATGTTGCTATATGAATCGTGTGTACAATTTTTCAGCTGGTCCATCTATGCTACCATTACCAGTTCTTGAAAAGGCGCAAAATGAAATGACGAGTTATGCAGACTCAGGAATGTCTGTGATGGAGTTAAGTCACCGTTCTGCTTTATTTACCGATATCATAACGGAAGCAGAGCAACTGCTTCGAGATGTAATGCAAATCCCTGCTAATTATAAGGTCCTATTTATGCAAGGCGGAGCATCTCAACAGTTTGCAATGGTACCGATGAATTTACTTGGTAATAGTAAAAAAGCGGATTTCATTCATACGGGGTCATGGTCAAAGAAAGCGATCAAGGAAGCACAAAAATTTGGAGATACTCGCGTAATCGCATCTTCAGAGGACAAGAATTTTACTTATATTCCTGAAGTAGATCGCAGTATGATTGACCCGGAAGCTGACTATGTGCATATTACAACAAATAATACAATTGAGGGTACTGCATTTTCCGAAATTCCTGATACCGGTGATGTACCACTCGTAGCAGATATGTCTTCCAATATATTATCGGAGCAAGTAGATGTTTCTAAATTTGGTCTTATCTATGCAGGGGCTCAAAAGAACATAGGTCCAGCTGGTTTAACAGTCGTTATTATACGCGAAGACTTAATTGGATTGGCACCAGAAACTTGCCCAACTATGTTGGACTATAAAACGTTTAATGATTCAGGTTCTTTGCATAACACCCCGCCAACCTTCAGCATCTATATGGCTAAACTAGTGTTTGAATGGTTAAAAGATCTAGGTGGATTAAAGGAAATGGAGCTTATGAACCGTGAAAAGGCTGCGATTCTATATAACTATTTAGATGCGTCTGATATGTTTGCTTCCCCTGTGGAAAAATCAAGCAGGTCGATCATGAATATTCCATTTATAATTCCAAATCATGATTTGGATGCAACTTTCATAAAAGAAGCCAAAGCAGCAGGGTTTGAAACATTAAAAGGTCACCGCTCTGTTGGTGGTATGCGCGCAAGTATCTATAATGCGATGCCAATCCAAGGTGTAAGAGATTTAGTAGACTTTATGAAGAAGTTTGAAGCGGATTATCTATAAAATCAGAAAGTAGTGGTGATTTATTATCATCACTACTTTTTTAATTGCGGTAGACTTGGGGAGGAATACGTCAGAATAACAAAAGCTGTATTTAACCATCTTAAAGCTCGAAAGACAAACATCAATGGGAATGAAACGGACATTTATTCTTTTGTTACAAAGATTCAGAGTGGTATTCGGACAGGAAGAGTGCCCGAAGCCGATTGCAAGTCAGAATTAGAGTGGTATTCGGACAGGAAAAGTGCCCGAAGCCGATTGCAAGTCAGAATTAGAGTGGTATTCGGACAGGAA
>NZ_JAOALK010000039.1 GCF_025154055.1 Aquibacillus koreensis | reverse complement strand
ATAGTTTCATGGACACACCTTAGTTAAGTTTCTATAGATTTGTTACACTATATAGAAGAAAGGTTGTGTCCGTATGGGAAACAAAAATACAGGCAAAAAATATAATGAAGATTTTAAAAAAATGATAGTAGATCTTTATAATTCTGGAAGTTCAGCTAAAGACTTAAGCAGCGAATATGGCGTATCTGAAGTAACTATTTATGCATGGATTAAGAAGTTCTCTCCGATTAAAACAGAAGATGGTGACACTGTTACAGCTGATGAAATTGCTAAGATGAAAAAGCAAATGCTTAAGCTGCAGGAGGAGAATGACATTTTAAAAAAGGCTATGGCCATATTCGCGAAGAAGTAACACTTGCTGAACTAACCACTGTCATCGATGCTCATAAAGATGATCACTCTGTTAAACAAATGTGTGATGTTTTAGGTGTGTCCAAAAGCACGTACTATCAAACGAAAAAGCATGTGGAGTCTAATCGTGATCGTGAAAATAGAGAAATAACTGAGCGTATAAAGGATATTCATGCAGAAAGTAAACAGCGTTATGGAGCACATAAAATCTATGAATCTCTAAAAAAAGAAGGCTATAACGTAAGTATCAAGCGTGTACAGCGCCTAATGAAAAAGGCTGGTATCCGTTCTATCATTGTTAAGAAATTTAGACCTACACCAAGCAAAGAAACAGTAATTGAAAGAGACAATATATTAAAACAAGACTTTAACACCACAAATATAAATCAAAAGTGGGTTGGAGACATTACGTACATTAACACGTTAAGAGATGGTTGGTGTTACTTAGCTTCTGTGATGGATTTACACACGAAGAAGATTATTGGTTATGCTTTCTCACGCTCGATGACAACAGAATTAGTATTAAAGGCTTTGGACAATGCTTATATCACACAACAACCCAATGATGGAGTAGTGTTTCACTCTGACTTGGGATCACAATATACCAGTGAAGATTTTAGACAGCGCATACAATCGTATGGAATGGACCATTCCTTTAGTCGCAAGGGTTGCCCTTATGATAATGCCTGTATTGAATCATTCCATGCGATCTTAAAGAAAGAAGAAGTAAACCATGTAAGATACTTAGATTTCAACTCTGCAAACATTGAGTTGTTTAAATATATTGAAGGTTGGTACAACCGCAAAAGAATACACGGTAGTATTGCTTATAAAACACCACAAGAACTTGAAAATGAACTAAATGTGCACGTGGCAGCATAGACAGAATGGAGAGCCGGCTTTACATGGAGAAGTGAGCATGATAGCCTCACTTGGCTTGCCAGCATGTTTTTAAATAAACTGCTTTCCTGGCATGAAAATCTATGCTCACAGAGGCTCCTTGTCAAGCCTTTTAATTTCTAGAATTTATTCAGTTAGAAAATTAACTTTTTTGTGTCCAAGATATTGACGTAGATCCAGTACTTAATAACTTGCTAGTAATAGGGTTCTTAATTATGTTGTTAGGCTTAGCTATTGGTGTATAAGGAAGTTTTAAAGATAGTGATTCGCACACTCAAACCTAAGAAAATAAGAATTCATTAAGTAAGTGAATATTGTTGAACTAACGGGGAGAAAAAGTTTAACAAGAAAGTTCAGATTTTTTGAAGGGAGTGAAGAGATTGAAAAAAATTATATATTTAAGCGTTTTTTTAAATATTGTAATTGCTCTTCAAGGATGTAGTAATGAAGAGGCTACTGAAGAAGATCTTTCAACTCTAAAGCAAGAAAATCAAGATTTAATAGAGGGACATATTGAAATGGAAACAGAGATTGCTGATATTAAAGACAAGTTAGATGAACTTCTACAATCGGAAGAATCCCAATATAGAGATGGTGAAGTATCAGAAGACGATATTAAAACGCTCCTCACTAATGGAAAAGAACGATTTTTCCATGTTCAAAGCGGGGGAGATATTAAAGAGGTCGAAACCGTAGAATACAACGGAGAAATGTATAGATATTTAGGTGAGGATTTGAACACTGACGAAAGGCTTACGGTTTATCTCACAGAAACTTTCACACAAGAAGTTGTTAATGAAGTAATAAATGAATTAAACATTGTAGAAATAAAGGGTATGTTGACACAACCTATTGCAGATAGAGGCAGTATTTTAGAATGGGGAAAAGCTAACTATCAAAGTATCGAGTTAGCAAAGGCAACAATAAAATTAAATCTTAATGTACCTCTTGGTGATACAGGGGAATTTGAAGAAGAGATCGTAGAATTAAAATATATAGAGGGAATAGGTTGGCGAATTAATTCACTTCTGTAACTAAATAATACATAGTTATATTTCAATTATTAAAAATTGAAATCGCTTGTTGTGCTAACGGGTGGCTTTATAACAAGAAGGAGTTGTTGATGTAGTTACCCCTTTTCTGCTAATGTGGCAGGAATGTTAAACAAGGGAAGACGATTATTTGAAATTATTACAAAAATTAAATTTAATTATTGCAATTGGAGTATCGATTACAGGTTTTTACCATTTTTTTATTGATAGTATTGACCTTTCGATGAATATAATCTCTTCGTTTTTAGCTTTAATGTTTTTACTGTTTGGAATAGAAAAGGTTAAAGAAAAAGACGGTGACAAGAAACTCGGCTATGCCTACTTAATTGTTGCAGTTGTCTTTTTTACGGAACTATTATTTGTCTATTTCAGCTAAAGGGAGCTTATCTGGAACAAGGGTACAGCTCCTATCGGATTACATGGCTATTTAATAATATAAATCATTGGGGGATTAAACTTGGATATTGTCGGAATCGCAATCTTGCTTATTGTTTTCTTTTCATCGAGTATTATAGAGAGAAGGCTAAAATCAATTGAAAAACAAAATAATCGTGTAATACAAATTTTAGAAGAAATAAGAGATAAAAAATAAAGCTATCTTCCACTAACGGGACCTTATGTGTAATAAGGAACGGTTAAGAAATGTAACTACTATAGAGAAATTACGTCTACTCTTTAAAGAAGGTTTCAAAATGAAGTGACTTAAACATCTATAAGAATAATTAAAGAGGGAGGAATTAACCATGAAAAAAAGGTTTTTGGTAATCTTTTTATTTTTATTAGCAATAGGATTATTAACAGCTTGTAGTAGTAGTAATGAGACAGAAGATAATTTAATAGACCCCACAACGGATACAGAAAGTACAGCAGATTGGGCATCTTTAGATATTGAAGACATTATCGATAGCTCATCTACTATAGCACTCGTTAAAGTTAAAGATGTTGAAAAATCAATTGATGATGAAGGTTTTGAATCCCAACTCGCTACACTTAAAGTTGAAAAAACACTTACTGACAATGTACCTCAAGATATTAAATTACATCAAGCCTTAAATTATGTGGAAAATGGAGGAAGATATATTTTATTTATAGAACAAAGAGGAGAAAATGGGTATTATTATGAATTAAGTGAAGAATCTGTAATTCCAATAAAAAATAATAAGGCTGTTAGCGGTATATCTGGGTTTACAGGAGAATTTACAATTGATGAATTTTTTTCCGAATTAGCAAAGAAAGTAGATTAAATTAGATTTATTGTAGTTAAAAAATGATATGTATATAAAAGATGGATTGAATAGAGAACAGTCGTAGAAAGTATCAATCTATGACTGTTGCTCTAAAAAACCACTCTCTGAGACGGCAAGCTAATATTTACTATGTGAAAGAGTACACTTAAGCTAACCGGGGCTTATCTGCAATAAGGAGTTGCCTCTTGTTGCATTAAATGGCAGGGTTAGCTGAAGAAGACTTGATGGACAGTTTGGTCGAACTGCCCAATAAACTTCATTTATAATTAACTCATTTTTGTTATAATTTAAAATAAAAAAGAGGGTCAGCATTGTATAAATTATTTTTATATTCATCGGTTTTTACACTAATCTATTTCATAATCTGGGTAGGCGTAGAATCTATACACATAAAAGTTATTCTAGGAATTGTTGGGCTAACTTTTTTACCACGGGTAAGAAAAAATCTTTACAAAACTCCACTCGTAATTAGAAAGAGTAAAGTTGCACTTTATACTTCTTTGTTTTTTACCTTTTTGTTGTTCATCCTTGATATAAAGGCATTAATGACGGAACCAAATATGGATTTTACTGTCATTATTCTTATATTTTTATATAGCTTTTTGGGAAGCTTTATTTATGGAATACCTGTTTCGTTATTCTCAGATTTAATAACAGCAAATGTTAAGAAATATCGTTTCTATCTTTCTTTTTTAGTGCATATTGGATTCGGTTTGCTTTCTTTCTTTTTTCTCGGTCCATTAATGATTATAGCTACTTTCATTGCATTATTATTTTTCCTTATAGATGAATTTTTAAGAAAAAGAGATTATATCCCTTTTGAAATATAGCCTTACTTTAAACCTCATTTCCTGCGGTTTTTTATAGTCTATAAGCAACATAATTTATTACTCTTGGAGGGATTAGGTGTATTTAACTTATTTATTGCTCTTCTTAGTAGGATTAGTTCTAGGTTGGTAGTATGGCAATTGGAAAAGAAAAATAAAGGGTTCAAGAATGTGTCTAGACCGACTGTTAAGGTTTTACTTTTAGTATCACTAATTATCACTATAATAGGTTTTACAATGGCATATGCAGACGTTGTTAAAATAGGAATTTATATCTTTATTCCGATATTAACTCTATTCCTAGTTAGAAAAACATTTATATATGTTCAATCTAATAACTAACATTTCTTTCTTACATTAACGGGAGCTTATTGGGAACAAATATATAAATCATTGGGGGATTAAATTTGGATATTGTCGGAATCGCAATCTTGCTTATTGTTTTCTTTTCATCGAGTATTATTGAGAGAAGGCTAAAATCAATTGAACAACAAAATAATCGAGTAATACAAATTTTAGAAGAAATACGAGATAAAAAGTAAAGCTATCTTCAAGTAAAGGGTTGCGTTAATGTAATAAGAATAGATTTGAGGGGGATTTTGTAGTGGGTATTTCAACTCCTATATTAGCAATATTTATCGCTATTTCCTACAACCTTTTAAGGAAGTTGCTTATTGGAGAAGAAAAGAAAAAAATATCGGAAACGGCTGGTAAGAATGTTTACCGAATTGGGATGGGTATATTTGGGCTTATCGGTATTCTTACTGTTATTATCGCTTTGGATTTGTCGGATAATAATTCTATGAAATGGTTTTGGTCCATCTTTATAACGCTAATACTTGGTTTTCAGTCATTTATGGATTGGAAGTTTCATAAGAACTCAAAGGAATATATCGTTCCACTTATTGTGCTAGTTTTAGGTATAGTTTATATTTTTATTTTTATATAATGGTTTACTCTTAAATGTGAGGGATTACACTTACACTAACGGGATGCTTATTTTTAATAAGGATTTGCCCCTTGTTCCACTCAAGAAGCAGAATAATTTAACATTACATATAATGGAAAAAAGCG
>NZ_JAOALK010000026.1 GCF_025154055.1 Aquibacillus koreensis | reverse complement strand
ACAAGAAGAACGAAATCGCGTCCCGCGATGGCTATGGGATAGAGCGTTATTATGTAAAGAGGAAAAAAATACAGATAGAGGGTTATTAAGGGAAGAAAACCATTAAGAACATAAAGAAAAAGTATGCTTTCTGTGATATTGTTTAATCGCCAAACCAAACAATAAAAAAGAGAGAGCATACTTCTATGAAATTTATTCTAACACGAAAAACAACAAAATTACATAACCAATATTTTACTCCACTTAATCGTGGACCACCCACCTTCCGGTTTGTTTAAAAATCAACTAACAAATCGGAGGGCTTTTATAATGGAAAAATATAAACGACAGATCGAACTATTCTTTGAGCTTAAGAACTCACCAGAATCCACAAGAAAATCTATGAGAAGAAGAATAAACGATTTTTTATTCTATGTGGAAGTAGTATTAGAGATAGAAATTGATGAAGTTGCTTTTGAAGATATTCAGGGGTATATCCTTCACTTAAAAAGAGATAGAAAACTTTCACCAGGGACAATAAATAATTGTATTTCATCTATTAAGTTTTTTTACACGTATGTACTAGAGAAAACCTGGAATCCAATAAAGGTACCTAGAATGAGAAGAGGCAAGAGCTTCCCTGTTATTCCACCTAGAGAGCAAGTATATGCACTTTTAGAGGGTACCAATAATTTAAAACATAAGGCGATTCTCGCCTTAATCTATGGTAGTGGATTGCGCGTTAGTGAAGTTGCACGACTAAAAATTAGTGATATAGATAGTCAAGGAATGCGAGTTCGTGTGCAGAAAACAAAACACGATACGAACCGTTATACCATTTTGTCTGAAGCTAGTCTTCTTGTCCTGCGAGAGTATTTCAAAGCCTATCATCATCGATCCTTTTCTAAAAATGATTGGCTCTTCAAGGGACAAAAGCAAGAGAATCATATTACGGTTAAAAGCATACAAAATACCTTTCTTAAAATTAGAGAAAGATTAAATCTCGATACAGCAATTTCAGCACATACCTTACGGCATTGTTTTGCGACACACTCTCTCGAAGACGGAATTGATCCTGTGCATATACAACATATGTTAGGTCATAAAAGAGTGGCAACGACAGTTGCTTATTTACACATGACTTCTAAAAGTTTAATGGGGATCAAAAGTCCATTGGACCAGCCTAGAGGTAAAAATTGATGACTATACAAAGTTTATTCGTTGATAACTACGATTACTTTAGAGTAACTCATAAAGTATCCATAGAACAGGCAAAAGCAGCCACGGCCATTAAAAATTGTAAAACAGATGCTTTAGGAGGTCACAGGCATGAGTGTGATTCATGTGGTGATTCAAAACTTAGCTATAATTCTTGTCGAAATCGTCACTGTCCGCAATGTCAAGGAGTTGATAAAGAGATTTGGGTGGATCAAAGAAGCAAAGATATTTTAAACGCACCCTATTTTCACGTCGTGTTTACGATACCCGAACAATTACACATGTTGATCTATCACAATCAAAAACTACTTTATAAATTAATGTACAAAGCAGTGGCAGAAACTTTGAACGAACTCGCATGGGACGATAAATATTTAGGTGCCCAAATTGGCTTTTTATCTGTCTTGCATACTTGGGGCCAGAATTTACACTATCATCCTCACATTCATACCATAGTCTTGGCCGGAGGCCTGACAAAAGATAACCGTTGGAAGGAAACGAGTAAAAAATTCTTTATTCCTGTGAAAGTTTTATCAAAGCAATTTAGAGGGAAATTTCTCTATTATCTCAAACAATATTACAACCAAAAGAAATTAAAGTTCTTTACTGAAACAACAAAATATCAATCTAGAAGTCAGTTTCAACAATTACTAGATAGCTGTTATGAACTGAATTGGTATAGTTATACCAAAAGAACATTTTCAGGTCCTTTAGCTGTGATGAAGTACCTTGGATTATACACGCACAGAATTGCCATTTCGAATAAACGTATCCTTTCACAAGGTTATGATACAGTGACCATCGGTGTAAAAGACTATAAGAATAACAATAAGAGAAAGCAAGTAAAGATGACCAAAGTAGAATTTATTCGGCGTTTTTTAATGCATGTATTACCGACACGATTTGTGAAAGTAAGGCATTATGGTTTATTAGCAAATCGAAATAGAAAAACGAAGTTGGAACGTTGTCGAAGACTAACAAAGAGCCCTAGCTATAAACCGTTATATGAAGGGTTAAGTAAAATTGAAGTCCTTGGAAAAATATTAAATAAGGATATGACTTTGTGTCCTTCGTGTAAAAAAGGTCATCTAGAAAGCGTTCATTCATTTAAGATACCGCCGTTTCCATCATATAAGATACCGTGATCGGTAGAATTAAATGCTTTTTTAAAAGCCTCTTAAATGGGGAGGGGGAAAGTACACCCATTTTTAACTGTTATCTATGTTTTTAAGAAAAAACATAGATAACAGTTAAAAAAACTGATAAATAAAAGATCAAAAATGAGGTTGGGGAGGATTGAATCCCCATAGGAAGAGAAGGAAGCGACTTCGTCCTTCTGGGACAATCAAAAATTTGCGGATAGTGGTAATACGAGATAGTACAAAGGCACAGATAGCTTAAATAGCTAAATGTGCCTTCTTTTTTCGCAAACTTCCGATTGTTCCCTAAAAGAACCGTCCCCCTGTTTCCAATTCAGTTTTACATTATAAAGGGACTACGAACAGGGATATGGTAATGATTAGAATTCCTGAGTAACCAAGGGCATCCATTACTAGTTTGATTTTTGAATGGTTGTGTTCATTTTCTTCCTTTTCATATGCTTTATATACTTTATGTTGTAATTGTTCATCAGGAAACATCACTTCTGCTTGGCTAGCTCTACTTCCGAAATAGAGCAAACGATGAAACTTTATCGATGGCAATACGAAGATGAATCCTATAATAATTCCTCCTGTACCAATTACATTTCTGTTAAGGCCAGAGGTAAATATCATGGACATCAGAATTAAAAGGAAAAAGACTGCTACACTTATGAAAAAAACGCACCCTACTCGCTTCAGAAAATAATCCTCCTTCTCTCAATCGGAATGTCTCTCTTTGAATAACATGGATTATAGTACGATATTATCATAAAATTCTGTCATTTACATTTGTTTCCCTTAGAAGACGAACGAAAGGACGGTTCTTGTGTTTCCATTTATGGAAACACAAGAACCGTCCCCTTGCTTCAAGGTTTGTCCCTATGTTTATACGATTGTTGTTTGTTTAGTTTATTGCTTTAATTTTAATGGGTATTTTTCTTTGATCATCTCTATGAATAATCCGACATATGTGGCATCGAATTGTTTACCAGCACAACGCTTCAACTCTTCAATTGCTTCATCAAATGATTTTGTTTTTTGATAAGGTCTTTCGGTGGTCATTGCATCAAACGAGTCGATGATACACAGAATGCGTGCTAGTTTCGGAATACTTTTTCCTTTTAACCCATAAGGATAGCCTTTTCCATCAAGCCGCTCGTGATGTAATTCAATTAAAGGAATTAATTCTTCCAGATCTTTATGCACAGAAATTATTTCCTTTCCCCATGTCACATGCTTTTTCATCATTTCCCATTCATAGGGATCTAACCTACCTGTTTTGTTGATAATATCCCTTGGTATCTCAAGTTTGCCAATATCATGGATCAAAGCCCCCATAATAAGTAGCTTTTTCTCACGTTCACTCAAAGTCAATTTCGCAGCAAAGTGGATAGCATATTTATACACACGCTTACTATGTTTATACGTATCTATATCTTTGAATAAAAAGATACTGAGCTTCTGTTCTAATAGCTCTGTTTCTTTTCGCACGTCTAAAACGTGTTGCATGCTTTCTTCTGAGTTATAAATGTGAACCATGTTTTTCCCTTGGGCTTTTGCGTAATATAACGCTTGATCTGCTTTTGTTAGGAATTCAGAAGTGCTGTAGACAGTTTTTCCTAATTCCATTAAACCACCTGAAAAAGAAATACAGCCCTGAGGCAGAACCTCTACACCAGGGATGTACGTGTCATTCAAGGTTTTCCGCAATTTATCTATAAATAGAAATGCTTCCTCTTTACTAGTATTAGGCATTAAAATAACGAATTCTTCTCCACCATATCTAGCAGCTGTGAATTTATTTTTTTCACAACTATCTTTTAAAATAGTGCCAATCCTTCTTAGCAGGTGGTCGCCTTTCAAATGACCATGATAGTCATTAAATTTTTTAAAATCATCAATGTCTAAAATGCACAAGCTTAGCGGATGCATCGCTTTATCATCAAACTGTTTACCTAGTAACTCCTTAAAATAGCCATGATTAATCAAGCCAGTAAGATCATCCCTATTTGCTTTTTCTTCCAGAATTTCATATAAATGAAAATATTGCTTGAAGACTAATGATATTAAAATGGTAATGATCGAAAAGATAAGCAATCCAAATAACGGATATGCTTCAAATAGAATGCCTAATATTAGAGCTAACACTAATGTAATAAAATAACTAGATAAGGCATCTTTTATCATACCTTGCAACAGTTTTTCATCGGAGCTTAAGATAAAGAACAATCCAATTAATATAACGTTTATGGCGAAATACATAAACATCGTGAAAGCGTAAGAGAACAATTGATCCAAATTAAATGCCCCGACTTCTCCACCAGAAAAAGTGTACACATAAAAGGAGCCTGTTATCATGATGGAATAGATGGAAAAGTTAAATAGATGTTTCCACCAAGCTATTTTTCTATGATAAAGAGCAAAGATGATACTGCTTGCTACTAATACATAAAAAGCTATTTCTAAACCGAACACGAATATAGTAGCTACATAGATTGCCGAATCCATCGATAACGAGTTGCCTTTTGGAGGAAGCCAAATCATATATTCATTCAATAGAATAATGGAGCAAACTAACATACCGAACATGAGCCATTCATTCATGTTAAATGCTTGGAATGAAATACCTTGTAGAACGAACAAAATACATCCAGTCAAAGAGATAATGAGTAAATAGATGTTTGTTGGATTTTTCCATTGTTGTAAAGTCACTTTTACCACCACACTCTTCTATAAAAAAATGAAGAGAAGCGGAAGATGAATTCCACTTCTCTGCTATTGCTTAATGCAGCTTAAAACCTGAAGTTAATGAAATGATGATTGATCCTAAGATCACAATGTTAATGATAACATTTGATAATTTACTACTGAATAGTTTTTTTCTCACCTTACTATTTCCCTCCCCTAACTGCTGTTCCTTCTGTAAGTAATCGATTATGCTTTAACATGAGGTGTTGGATGAAAATAAAAATACCTATATTCATGATTATATCACCAATGCTTATGACCTGATCTCTTGGATAAGGGTTACTAATTGGAATAACATCACCTAGAAAACCAAGTCTAGTAGACTCTGTTATTGCTTGATGCTTTCCGTACAATCCATTGATCAACGCATCTGCATACATAGGATCTAATACTGCAGCAGCATCCAAAGATACTGGCATCCTCCCACCATTTATGACCATTACGATAAAGTTTAATAGAACGCCTATGAAAATAAGAACAAATCCGGGATGGTCTCGATATGCATATAGAAAGTATAAACCAATGATGTAAATTAGAATAAATAAGTAACTACTAATGCTACCTAACCATTCAAATCGTTCCTGATAGCTATATATGAATAACTGGATTACTAACAAAAGCGGAAAAATCCAACCAAACTTGATCTTTAATTCCCCAATGCCTTTGAGTGATCCACGTCTTAAAAAACCAATAATAAATGAGAAAATAATTCCGTCAAATACCATACTCCACCCTCTTACATGATCTCAATCGCAGCGAAGCTTTGATCTTACACGTTCGAATTTCTCTGTACTTACAAGTAGTCAAACGACATAAAACGACATTTATTGCATTATTTATTATATCGCAATTTCACGAAAAATCTATCACCAATTCCAATAATCTAGTAATTCTCAAAAATGGAAACAACACCCGACCTTCGTGAACAGAGGGACAGATCTCGGAAGCAAAGGGACGGTTCTTTCGTTCACGTTTGCTAGCAAAAACGTGAACGAAAGAACCGTCCCCATGTTTCCAATTGCATTAGTAAAGTCTTTTTGTATAACTTTCGTGTAAATCTTTGGCGACTTGGACTGGCGTTTCATTTGGTAATTTAGAGTGAGCTACCAACATTTTAGGAACGGATGGGAGCTCTTCTTTTGATAACCATGAATCCGGATCCCATAACTTGGATCGTAAAAATGCTTTCGCACAGTGCGCATAGCATTCTTTAACTTCGACTAAAATTCCGAATAAAGGCGTCTTTCCATTTACACTGCTCTTTTCAAGAAGTTCAGGGTCACGACAAATGTAGGCTTTGCCATTTATTCTTAAGGTCTCTCCTAATCCAGGCATGAAAAAAAGGAGGCCTATATTAGGATTAGTAATGATGTTATGCATAGAATCCATTCTTTTATTCCCTGGTCGTTCTGGTATAAATAAATGATGTTCGTCAAGCACCGTTACAAAACCAGGAGCATCTCCCCTTGGTGAAACATCACATTCTCCGTCTACATTAGATGTTGCTAAAGATAAAAATGGGGACTTTGCGATAAATTCAACGCAATGTTCGTCGATAAAGGAGATTACTTTATTCGCAGCTCTTGGACTAGGGGTTCCAATTGTGGAACGAAACGCTTCAAATTCTTCTTTTGACGAAATGATATCTTTATACTTGTTTGTCATTTTATCACCCTTCTGTTTAGGTCGGGAAACGGGGGGACGGTTCTCCTGTTCACGTTTTGCCTTTTATACCAGATGTGAACAAGAGAACCGTCCCCATGTTTCCAAGGTCTGTCCCTCTATGATTCTATTGTTAGTTCATCGAGTGCGTGGATTAGTTCGTACTGGACGAGCTGTAGCTTAAACAACGTTAGTGGGTCCTGATACTGTTCTGGATTTTCCCTCATGGAGTTCAGGGCTTGTTTATGCTTTTCTACATCCGTCTGTGTTTCTTCCCGAACATCATGTAGCACATCGAATGGGTTAGCGAAAAACTGTTTCACATCCCACTCTACAGATCCCTCAAATAATTCTAACTGTTGCATGAACGGACGGATGATCTCCTCTGTTACATGACTATAATCTTCATTTTCAACGAAGCCTTTATATTTTGCAACAAGCTTTTCTTTATTTTTTGAAATGGATCCTAATAATCTTCCTGTACTTTTCAAAAATAACTGCGCGGGGTTGTTTCGCAACATTATGTTTAATTGTTCCACCTGCGTCATTCCCCGCGATATCCGGTCCATATCTCGACGCCAATCATCCAACACCTTAAAGTCACAATCTAGCACGAGCTTCTCTTCGCCATACAAGTTATTAAAACTTTCGCTCATTTCATCTAAATAACCCTGGCTTTCTTTAAATTCTCCCTCACAACCGATGATCCATTCTTGCATGCTTCGCTTAAACTCCGGCAAGGCCGTGTTCTCGATATACGCCGCTATACGCTTGTTCATTTCTTCATTAAGGTTCACATGAAGTTTTCCAAAATCACTTTCTTCATTGACCATGTCTGAACAATTTCGAAGGAGCTCCGGAATCTTCTGCAACATATTCTGTCTAAACGCTTCTTTTATATCATGATAAGAACCTTTAATTGCCCTCGCTTCTTCTCCTTGCCGATCATCCAATTGATGCTGCAATCCATTAAGTCTTGCCAGCAACTCTTCGTTCCAGTTAATCTTCTCGATGATATTTTTTTCTGTTTCCACCTGTTTTTCAAGCAAAAACTCTATGGCATGTTGAATTACGTTTCGAACCCTTCGAGGACTTGCCACCTCTATATTTGACTCCTCTAGCAATGGTTCCATATACAGAGATAAATCTTCTAATAGCCCTTCTTTATCGGCCCACTTTTCAATAGATTCATAGAGCATTATTCCAGCTTGTCTACTATCTTGTTTTTCCGAATGCGCTAGTCGGCGTTCCGCTTCACGAACCAAGTCTAGATCAAGCTCGGATGGGAAAACCTCATTCCACGCAAGTACACCAGAAGCACATATTGAATCAGAATCAGAAGCTACTTTCATCCAATTTTGCAAATGACTTGGCATCAATTTTGAAAAATCACGGATTAAAAATTCTCCGCTAATCAATTCGAAATACGTATCTTCAAATAAAATCGGGAGCTTATGCCAAGTATAGGCTTCATCTACTTGGTGTTGTAAAAGCAACTCGTTAATCTCTTCCAACCAATCAAAATAGAAGTCCGTTTCTTTATAGTTGTCCCACAATTCTGTCACGAGGCATTCAAACTGAAAGGTGTCGACTTGTAATAAAGTCACCAAGACGTCGTGCAATTCCTTTGGTTCTTTTGTCGCAGCAAAACCTTGTTCCGCATACTTTTCTAACACTTCAAAGCCTTCCAATGCCTCTGTACGAATCGACTCATTTATGGCTAGTTCCATCGCGTTATCCCAATCCTCGTAATTCTCAAAAAATGTCCGGGCAATCTCCGTTACATTAGAATAATCAGGATTTAAACGCACCGCTTCCTTAATTGCTTCGATCGCTTGTTCACGTCTGTCTTGCCTAACATATAGTGAAAATAGTTGCAGTAGTACTTCCGTTTTTAACGCAACCGAATTTGTTTCAACGATTTTATAAAATTCTTCTGCATTATCAAACAAACCCATTTCAAAATATGCATCTGCTATATTTTTTTGGGCCCATGGAATCAAACGCTCCTCGGATACGTTTTCCCATTTAAAAATCGCCGCCTCATAATCATGATGTAAGAAATACACTTCCCCTTGTGCAAACCGAATCGAGGATAATTCTATGCTTTCTTTCTGCATTTCTTCTATGTATTTCTCACCCAAAACCTCCATTGGATGCCTCTCAGCACTTTTTTCTACCATGGTATGAAAATAGGATTTACTGATAAGTTCGTTTTCCATCGTCACAGTCCCTCACTTCATTTCATTAGAATTGTTTTCTCCGTTACTCCCTATATATGTGCCATCGCACCATGTACAATAACATTCTTAGTTATTGAAAATTTTACCACATAATTAGCTCTATTTTTATAAAATTTACCCTTCCTATACTAATCGTATAAACAGTCCATTTTGTGACGGTGGAAACATGGGGACGGTTCTCCTGTTCACGTTTACCACTTTATGCCATATTTGTGTACAGGAGAACCGTCCCCATGTTCACAAAAAAGAAGCAGAGGTTGGTTCTGCTTCTTTAGAGTTTAGAGTAGGCTTTCTTCGAGCTTTTTCATTTGATAGAAATATCCTTGTTGGTTGATTAGTTCTTCGAAAGTTCCATTTTCGATGATCTCACCATGATCCATGACAATGATTTGATCCATTTTTTCTAAGCCGTTTAATCGATGACTGACAAAGAGTAACGTATCACCTTTTGCACGCTCAAAAAGATGCTTATAAATCACTTGTTCTGTTTGTGCGTCTAAGGAGGAAGTCGGCTCGTCTAATATCCATAAATGGCCTTTTTTCAAAAAGGCTCTTGCGATGGCTAGGCGTTGCTTTTCCCCACCAGAAAGGTTCTCGCCGTGTTCTAATATGGGATCATCCAGCGAAAAATGCCCGAGTTGGACTTCTGCCAAGACAGCGTTCATCTGTTCATCCGTTAGTTCATCATCTGCTAGTAACAAGTTTTCCCGAATCGTGTCATAGAAGAAATGATTATCCTGTAGCACCACTTTCGCCTGCTCCCAAATTGCCTCCCGAGAAACAAATGCGGTATCTTGGTCATTCCAAAAAACGTTCCCTTTCTGCGCCTGTTGTAGCTTTAAGACTAGTTGCAGTAGGGTCGACTTACCCGAACCGCTAGCCCCAACGATCGCTGTTTTCGATCCAGCAGGGATGCTCAATGATAGGTTAGGAATCGTTGTCCGCCAGTCCCCCATGAAACTGAACTGAATTTCACGAAACGCAATCCCCGGTGGTCCAACTGGTAAGTGTTCCACGGTTGGCTTCATCTGCTTGACTTGAATGTCCGGGTCGTCCACGACATCATATAAGCGTGTAGATGCATCACGGCTTTCCTGCATATAAATCGGGAAAACGGCCATCGGTGCAGCAGGCTCGAAGACAGTCATCGAAATCAAGACGAGCATTGCTAAAAAGAGACCTTCTAACGTCCCATTTGTTACCAAATAGGCACCCATCGCTAACACAAACCAACTGACAACAAACGTCATAAAGCTATTAAGCGATTGACTGTACGCTTTGTTGATATTTTCTTGCTTTTGCTCGTTAATATAAGCTTCCGATTGCGTAAGCAGTTGTGCTTGTTTCGTTTGTAGCTGTTGAAATAGTTTTAAATCACGGAATCCATACATCACTTCGGTAATATCACTCGAAAGATCTCCGCGCTCCTGTCTTACTCTGCCATTTATTTTTGCTTGTCTAAATGAAAAAATCGATGGGATTACGATGGTTGTTAATAAGAACCCAAGAAACAAAATCACCGCAATAGCCATGGAATAAAAGCTAGCAAAGAAAATCGTACTCGTAAAAACGAGGAATAACACGATTGGTGGGTACACAACACGCAGAAAGAGATTTTGCAGGCTCTCTACGTCACCAACGACTCTCCCTAACAAATCACCACTTCTATATTTTTGAAACACATGTGGTACAAGTGGCTCTAATTTTTCAAAAAAAGCTACACGCATATTACTTAATATCGTAAACGTTGCCCGGTGCGAATAGATACGCTCTCCATACTTCGCACCAGCTTTAATCAGTCCGAGTAATTTAACCATCGACGTCACAATAATTAACGTGTAAAAAGGAGGAACTAAGGCTGCTTTCGAAATCAGATAGCCACTTGCCGCAAACAAGCCAACACTACTTATACCAGCAATAAAACCACAAATAATCGCTAAAATAATATCTTTTTTCTCGATCAACATTAGCTTCATTACTTTCCGCAGAGCAGTCATGTTTATTTCCCCCCTTGTTGAATCGTCACCATATCTCGGTATGCAGGCACGGTTTCAAGCAATGATGCATGTGTACCTACCGCTTGCAATTGACCTTTTTCCAAAAACAGAATTTGATCAGCTGTTTTAATCGTATGCAGACGGTGCGCCACGGTTATCACTGTTGCCGTTTCATTTAGCTTCTCAATCGATTTTTGCAATATTTTCTCCGTCGCTAAATCAAGTCCACGTGTTGGCTCATCTAATAAAACAATACGCGGCTTTTTCAAAAAGGCACGTGCAATCGAGACACGTTGCTTCTCTCCACCGGAAAGACCTCTGCCTGCTTCGCCTATTTTTGTCTCATACTTATGATCAAGTGATTCAATGAGTGGGGCAATTCCTGCTAACCTAGCAGCCTCATGCACGGACGCCTCATCTACTGCTTCTGTCGTTCCCATCCGTATATTTTCACCGATCGTTCCAGAGAAAATATATGGGTGTTGGGAAATATAAGCGATCTGATCAAGCCAGGATGCTTCGGTATTGTTACGAAGCGCTTGCTCGTTTATTTTTATAGAACCTTGTTCAGGAGCGATCATACCTGCAAGCATATGAAGTAGGGTCGTTTTCCCCGCCCCACTAGCACCAACAATAGCGATTTTTTGTTTTGGTTGAAAAGTTGCTTTGATTGCTCGCAACTGGAAGCCACTATCTGGATAGGTGTAGCCCAGGTTGTCCAACTGAATCGTAGGGGCAACGTCCAGCTGAGGGAATTCTTTTTCGCCCCATAACGCTGTCTCGTCCTTCACCTCAAACTCCTCTAATACTTTCTGTGCAGCTCCCATGCTACTTCTGCCATTATGAAACGTCGTCCCTAGCTCTTTTAATGACGTGTAAAATTCGGGAACTAAAATCAAGATGACAAAAGCTGTATAAAAGGAAATACTTTCATAAATGATTAACTGAATCGCTAATTCAAGCGCCACAATACCAATACTAAGCATCGAAATCAGTTCCAGTGCAAAAGATTGCGTGAAAACAATTCGCAATATTTCCATCGTTGTATCCCGAAAGCCTAAGCTACTTTTTTCTAACGCATCCTTTTGCTGTTTTGTTCTCCCGAATAACTTTAACGTGACAAGGCCTTGTAAGGTGTCTAAAAAAGTACCAGAAAAAGAAGCGAGTTTTTCTAGCTTTTCTTCTGATTTTTTCTGTGTCCGCAAACCAATGATGATCATAAAAATCGGAATAAATGGCGCGGAAACAAGTAAAATAATGCCTGAATTGACATGTTGCGTGAAGATGACAATGAGCGCTAAGATCGGCACGAACATACTCTGCATCACTTGTGGGATAAACTGACTGTAAAAGCTATCCATCTCATCAACACCATCAAGCAGCATGCTTACCTTTTTACCCGTTTGTCCTTTTCCAGCTACCGAAATCGACCGCCCCACATAAGACGTTAATAAATCTCGACGAACATCCCGTTTTACCTCACTCGCAATCGATACACCAATTCGCTTACTCATATAATCCGAACCAGCCCGCACCAATAAAAACAACAATAAGACAAAAAGCGATGGTGTAATCGCAGCGAACGATTGATCTTTGAGAAATACACCATCGACAATGTTTGTCATCGCAAACGCTTGTGCCACAATGGCAAGCCCTAGTACGAAGGTTAATCCCACTAACAGATAGATCCTCTTTTTATGCCTCCACACGGTTTGCTTTAATTTTTGCATGACGAATCCTTCCCTCTAAGAAAGCATTTATTTTTTACCTTTGGCATAATCCGCATCGAATAAAAATAATCGCATCAGTAAGATAAGTGAAGGGATTAACAATAATAATCCGCCAATAAAAGCCGCGATTAACGCAATCGCCATCGATTCATTGGTAACACTTTGTTCAATGTGAATGAATGGGTCTAGTAAATAGGGATACTGGGCCATACCGTAACCGAAAAATGCAAAGAAGAATTGTAGCATAATCGCGATAAATGCCGTCCCGTAATTTCTGCCGATGTATAATAGACCCATGGCAATGATGAAAAAGCCCATCGATAAACTAAAGATCCACCATAAATCCAACATATTTTGATAATGGCGCTCATTGCGTTGACTTAAGGCAATCATTGTTGTCAACGCCATAATAATCGTTGGTGTTGCCCAAAACAGCGCCCACTTTCGCACTACTTGAAGTGCAGGTTTATCATTTGCCCGTGACGCATAGTATGTTAAGAAGCTTGCACTAATGAACAAGATCGCTACCACTGCCAATGCAACGATACTCCAGGCTAATGGACTCGTAAATAATTCGAAATACTTTAGCGATACGACGCCGTTTTCTTCGGTAATAAAACCTCCCTCTGAAATCGTTAACGCAACAGACAAGGAAGCCGGTATAAATAATCCAGTCGCACCATATAGAAACAAATAGACATTACTTTGTTTGGAACCATAATTTTCAAAAGCATAAAACGATCCCCGAATCGCAATCAACACGATCGCGAAGCTTGCTGGTACAAGTAATGCTGATCCGTAATAATAAGCAGCTGATGGAAAGAATCCAACAATACCAACAAAAAAGAATACTAAAAACACATTGGTAACTTCCCAAACAGGTGATAAATACCTGGAGATTAATTTGTTTGTAATGTGGTCTCGTTTGGTCACTTTTGCATAATAAGCAAAAAATCCGGCTCCGAAATCAATCGATGCGACAATCACATAGCCGTATAAAAATAACCATAAAACCGTGATTCCAATTACTTCATAACTCATGATTCATCCCCCTTGTTTAGTTCAGGGTAGTGCTTCTCTAACTCTACTTCGACCGGATTGTCTTTAAATAGTTTTCGTAACGTAATAACAAATAAGGTTCCGAGCACAATATACAACGCTAAAAATAGGAAGAACATGTGGACGATATATGGTGAAGAGGTCGCCGCCTCATCTACCGTCATATATCCTCTAACAATCCAAGGTTGTCTACCTAACTCGGCATAAAGCCAACCAAATTCGATAGCTAACATCGCAAGTGGTCCAGTTAATACAAGCAACCAAAGCATGAATTTATTGTGAACATCCCAGCGTTTTATCTTGCTTACTACTAGATACAGGAATGAAATGCCCGTTAAGAACATGCCAATTGAAACCATCAAGTCAAAGAAATAGTGGACGATTAAAGGTGGCCGCTCGCCTTCTGGTGTTTCTTCTAAACCAATGACTTCAGCGGTAAAATTACCATGTGCCAAAAAGCTCAAGAAACCAGGTAATCGAATTTCGCCAACCACTTCATTGTCTTCATTCAACCAACCAAATAAAACCAAGTCAGCACTTTCTTCCGTCTCGAAATGCCATTCCGCTGCAGCTAATTTTTCCGGTTGATGATTGGCAAGGTATTTCGCAGACAAATCTCCGCCTACTGCAGTTAAAATGGAGAAAATAAACATCGATACGACGGTAATCTTTAATGCTTTTTTGTGATAAGCAGCTGCACCTTTCTTACGTAATAACGCAATGGCTGCAATTGTTGCTAAGATCGCAGCTACCGTCACATAAGAGCCGCCTAATACGTGAAAAATTCGAACTGGCGCAGATGGATTCAACATTGCTTCGATTGGGTTAACAGCGACAAATTCGCCGTTCTCCATTGTAAAACCATCTGGTGAATTCATAAACGAGTTTACTGTTGTAATAAAGACTGCCGAAATACCCGCACCCAAGACTACTGGCAGTGTAAGTAACCAGTGTGTATATTTATTCTTAAATCGATCCCATGTATATAAATAAATGCCCAAGAAAATCGCTTCAAAGAAAAACGCAAACACTTCCATAAATAACGGTAATGCAATCACATTACCGGCCATCTGCATAAAATTTGGCCATACTAAAGAAAGTTGCAGGGCAATAGCTGTACCTGTTACAACGCCGATTGCTACCGTAATGACAAACCCTCTGGCCCATCGTTTGGCTAGTAATTCATAATGCTTGTCTTTCTTTCTAATCCCAATAAACTCTGCAATAGAAATATATAAAGGCACACCAACACCTAATGTAGCAAAAATAATATGAAAAATGAGAGTCATTGCTGTAATCGCCCTACTGACCGTAACCGTATCAAAAAACTCCATGTCTTGCCCTCCCTCTTTAAATCATAACAGTAAGTGAAACACTGAACATACTACCACAATATTAAACTATTTGCTAATCTTATACCCTCTACATTCTATACCAAAACGTTTAGAAAGTGGCGACCATCACATGTCTATTTTGTGACACTTTTATGAAGGCCGTAAACAAGGGGACGGTTCTCCCGTTTCCGATAAAATCGGAAACGGAAGAACCGTCCCTATGTTTCCTTTCTGTTATTCGTTGACCATTTCCATGATTTCGTGGGTGTAGGCTGCATCGAGGTCGGCGGGTTCTTCGATGACGCCGTACTCGTGTGCAATCTCTGCGGTTTGTTTGAACATCGCATCGTCAATTTGACCGATGTTTTCTGGGTCAAAGCCTTCTGGAAGTACTAATTTTGCTACTTCCTCCATCATTTTTAATTGGTGTTCACGAGTACTACTTCCTTCTTCTGCTTCTGCCATTACCGCATCTACTGCAGCTTCTGGGTCGTCAATCGCTGCTTGCCAACCTTTTAAAGATGCTCGAACAAACTTCGCTGCTATTTCCTTATTATCTTCAAGCCATTCTGTATTGGCGAACAAGTTATCCTCTAACATTGCTACGCCTTCCTCGTTCATATCAATAACGTTTAAGTCACTTTCCGCAAAACCTTCTGCCAACACTACTTGGTACTCGTTATACGTCATGGCCGATGCAGCGTCAATTTCATCCGAAAAGAACTGATCCATCGTAAAACCTTGTTTCACAAAGGATAGATCCGCATTTTGATCGAGTCCGTACTTATCAAACAAGGCTAGTACCTCAAATTCGTTTCCACCCATCCAGTTACCAACATTCTTACCTGCTAAGTCTTCCGGTGAGGAGATCCCAGTTTCTTTTTTCGAAACGAGGACTAATCCACTCTTTTGGTAGACTTGTGCAATCTGAACAAGTGGTAACCCTTGTTCTTGGTGAGGTAACAAGCTAGCTACCCAACCAATTCCGATGTCTGCAGCTCCGTTTGCTACTTGTTGCTCGGGTACGATATCCGGCCCACCTGGTACAATCGACACATCCAAGCCTTCCTCTTCATAGTACCCCTCTTCCATCGCCATAAAATAACCTGCAAACTGTGCTTGTGGCACCCATTTCAATTGCAATTTTACCGGAGTAAGATCCCCCTCCGTTTCTCCTGAAGCCGACTCATTTCCGCAAGCTGCTAAAACAAACAAAAGCATGGCAGCAAACAACAAACATATACTGCGTCTTTTCATCATCACGTATCCCCCTCATTATTTTTTGTTATCCAAGCATCTATATGACCAGCCGTATCTATGATAGAAACGGGCAGATGTAACTTTGGTTAGGCACGATGGGAAACGTGCCATTTCAGCATCCTTCTTTCCAGCCACTCCACAAGCAAGTAAAAAACAACCCCTGCAATTGCTGCTACAACAATACACGACCACCCAAGTGGCATTTTAGCTACTTTAATGGAATTAGAGAGCAGATAGCCTAGCCCTTTTGATGAAAAGAAAAACTCGCCTACAATCGCGCCAATCATACTTGCCGTCGTGTTTATTTTTAACGCGGTAAACACATAAGGTAAGCTATTCATAATCCGTAAATACCGAAAGACTTCTGTTTTCTTTGCCGCATATGCATGCATTAAATCTAAAGCTAACGGGTCGACCATCTTCATGCCTTTATGCGCATTGATCGCCATCGCAGCTAACGTGATTACCGTAACAATGGCGATTCGAGAGCCAATTCCAGATCCAAACCATAAATTCATAATTGGCGCTAACGCTACAATTGGTACGGCATTCAACGAGGCAATGACCAGTAAACCGCCTCTCCCCCATCTTGGCCAAGCCGTAGCCATTAAAGCTACAACAAATCCTAAGGAAGATCCTATTAACATTCCTAAAACAGCCTCCGTCATCGTATAACCGGTATAAGAAAGTAACAGCGGTGCATTTTCAACTAAAGCTTCCACAATCGTAGAGGGAATCGGTAGTTGGTACGTTTGCAAACCAAATATTTGATGTAGCACTTGCCACTCCCATAACAGCAACATCACAATACCGGCAGCAAGCGGTAGGCCAATTTGTTGAAGCTTCATCCGACTTTTCACTCTTTTTTTGACAGGTGCAGGACTTGGATCGTCTTGTTTGTTTACTTTTACAACACCTTCTTCAGACCACGAATATACGTCGTCAACGGATTTTTCTTCCATTACTTGTCACCTCCACTCGGCCTGAATTCAGGTTGCCATGGAGCTACCATTCTTTCTATAAGACTAATAATCAAATAGCTTAGTAATCCGAGTAAGGCACCGACGATCACGGTTGACCAAAACATATAATTGTGCGAAGGGCCATAATAGAGATTTCGGAGCATGATGACGCCAATCCCATTTTGTGCACCCATGAGCTCTACCAAAATTGCACCCGTAACAGCGAGTGGCGCTGCAATTTTTAACCCACTGAAAAGTCCAGGTAATGAAGCAGGAAGCCTAAGTTTCCAATACACCATCCATGGTTTTGCCGCATAGGAATACATTAACTCGACGGCAGATAGATCAACACTCCGAAGTCCTCGTAACATGTTCAACGCGACTGGGAAAAACGTTATATAACCCGCAATTAAGACCCGGGCAATTTGTTCGTCACGCATAATCCCGTAGACAATTGGCGCAAGTCCAAGAATCGGAATCATTTGGGAAGCAACTGCATAAGGAAACGTTAACTGCTCCATCCATTTGGAGAGACTCATAAGCACCGCTAACACTGCTCCTAAAATAGCCCCTAATAAAAACCCTAAAGCCGCGTTAGAAAAAGTAGCACTACCTTCCGTAAACAACGTCCCACCATAGGTGATAAATGTGCGAATCAGTTCGTGGATATACGGGATTTTTGATTGGGCCATCGATGCTTCCACTACATGTAAAAGCACCCATGAGCTAGCCTGCCATAACAGAAGTAAACCAACGATCCAAACTAGGCTTGGTAGCCACCGACTGCGGAAACTAACCATGACCTACACTCCCTCAAAGCAATCGCGAATATCAGAAATTAACTGATAGAATGCAGGGCTATGTCTCATATCTGGTGTACGTGGTCTAGGAAGAGGAATATCTACAACAGCTGATAACCTGCCGGGATGCGGTGATAATACAAATACGCGATCGGATAGAAATATAGATTCCGGGATACTGTGCGTGACAAAAACGACAGTGCTCCCTACCTTACTCCAAATTGAAAGGAGCTCTTCATTTAAATGCTCTCTCGTAAACTCATCTAATGCGGAGAACGGCTCATCCATCAATAAAATCTCCGGTTCCATCGCCAGTGCTCTAGCAATCGCCACGCGCTGTTGCATGCCACCACTTAACTGCCATGGATATTTATTCTTAAAGTCTTGTAATCCCACTAACTCTAATAAGTAATCCACCCGTTCTTCTCGCTCTGCTTTTTTAATACCCATCATCTCTAATGGGAGATTTATATTTTGTTTGACTCTTCTCCAGTCATAGAGAACCGGACTTTGAAATACGATTCCATACTTCTGTGCTAACCTTGCTGCTCGAGCTGACTCTCCTGCTACTTTTATTTCGCCATTGGTCGGTTGAATCAAGTCTGCCATAATGCGAAGCAAAGTCGTTTTTCCACAACCAGAAGGTCCTAACAACGAGACAAACTCACCTTTTTTGATATCCACGGTAACATCTTGTAATGCCAACACCTCGGTGGAGTTTGTCTGATATCGCATGCTAATCTGGTCTAACTGAATCTCCGGTGTACTCGAAGCCGTCATAAAAATTCCCTCCCCCTTTTGTATCTTCATTTCGCCTCTAGTACAGAAGGCTATTGTTGTTAGTGTTTCTAACACTTCCAATCACGCATGTAATGTTTCTTTACATTCTATCGCTTACGTTGCTCTATAACATTAGACAAAGTGTCAAAAGCATGGGCGAAATGGTTTCACTTTATCAAACCGTGATTTAATTTGGATCAACAATAGGAAGAATATGTTTTTCTGTAAAGATTGGTAGGAATCAAACGAGGCAATTTTTCGGAAGAGATGTCTTGTTAGCTCATAAAAAACCTATCCTCTTTAAAACTTCAATAGAGGATAGGTATGTTTACTTTTAATATAAGAAAAGGATGGCACAGTTCTAGTACTTTCATTAAAAGATTCCCGGTATAATAAATGCAAAAAATAACCCATTACCGATTCCATGAATAATAGCAGGGATCCACGTATTTTGATACCTTTGTGCCATGTATGGGAGTATGAAACAAATAGGAATCAGGACAATATAGTTCCATTTTAAGAATGCATGAAACACGAGCAGTAACAATGCTCCGTGAACGAGCCACGCCTTTTTCCCAAAAGCTAATTCCTGCCGCGGTAAAATATAACCTCGCCACCAGAACTCTTCACCTAGAATGTTACATGCGAGGCAAAGAAGCCATACAAGTAGGATCCACCAATTCCCCTCTAACGAGACACCCATGAACGCTGTTAATGGGAATGATAACGTTTGGTTTGGATCGATAAACTCAGGCAAAATGTCGGGTGGTGCAAAGACGGACATTTTTGCCAGTATTCCGCTTGTGAATTTAAGTAGTTCTTCCATGATCATGACGACTATAAATGTACCAATGGATATGAAGCCCATCTTTTTATTTAACTTTGTCAGTCGAAAACGCTTGGTTAAACCTGCCAGCGTACTTGGATTCCCCTCTAATTTATAAGCAATTAAAGAAGCAATAAACAAAAGAAATAATAGTCCATATAACGCTAAAGGAAAACTAATAATTAAAGGTACTCCAAGAGAATCAAGATATGGCACTCCATAATAAATATTACAATATAGAATAATTCCAGGAATACCAAACAAGAGTAAAGACTCTCCAAAATACATAGGCTTTAAATCTTCTTTCACGTACCTATCCCCTTTTATAATCAAATAAGAACAGGATTATTTTACCATACCACTAGAAATATTTATCTGTTTTTTAAAAATAAAGGATAATTTTGGAATGGTATTGAATGAATGTATATACAGCTTACATATTTATGAGGTACATAATGGAAGTTGCAAGTTGTTAGAATAACGAAAGGAGAAATAATTGTGACACAAAAGATACTTGAACTACTTAATACTACATATCCAGTTGACATAACTAATGTTGAAGCAGTAACCAATGAGATGTTCCGATGCACTGCTAAGGAAGGTTCTTACTTTGCAAGGATTACAAACTATAAAAGTTTTGATGAACAGGTAGAAGAAGTAAATTATACGAATTTCTTATTTAAAGAAGGTTTCGGCGTATCACCAACTATATCTTCTTTACATGGTAATGTAGTAGAAAAAATAACGCTTGATAACAAGGAAATCTTAACTGTTCTGTATAAAGCTGCTCCTGGTGTACACCTACCAAAAACGGAATGGAACGCAAAGATCTTAAGAAAATTAGGGCAGCAAATCGGGATATTACATCGTCTATCCAAGAAGTATGAAGAAATGTATTCAGTTAGATTTATCAATGATTGGTATGATAATGAAGAGTATAACTTTCTTAAATATATTCCGAAAGAGGAAAGTATTATTAGAGGCATTGCCGAAGAAGTTTTATCCACTATTAAAAAAATACCACATGATCACAATTATGGATTGTTACACGGGGACTTATGGTTAGAAAACACATTGGTTGATGAAAACTCGAATCTGACAATGGTTGATTTTCAAGATTGTGAGAAACATTTTTATATTTTTGATTTAGCAGTTCCAATCTATAGTGCAATAGAGTATTCGTTTGTTGGTGGAGGTAACATCGTTGACCATGGACAACGTATTACAAAAGCAATTATAGAAGGGTACCAAGAAGAAAATGAGTTATCCGCGGAAATGTTAGATAAACTTCCTCTATTCATAAAACTGAAAGAGGTATTTGAATACAGTTTAATGCACATGTACTGGGATAAAGAGAAGTTAACGGAAGAACAAATTAGAATAATGAATCACTTTCGAATGAGGCTTGAGCTTAATCAGTCTATGCTTAGGATTTAGCGTCTTATTAAACAAAAGGAGGTAACCTATGCAATGGAAACTTTAATCAAAAGGGGAAAACTTTTTTCATCCATTAAGATTATTATTGCAATAATTACGCTTGTTTTAATAATTGCAGGAACTATTAACAATAATTTTAATATCAAGATCCTATTCCTCTTAGTTTCTTCTATCTTTTTTATAACTACGATTGAATCCTACTTTTCGAACAAGAAAGATATGAATTTTATTGTTGACTTGATGCTTATGGTTGGATTTTTATTAGTATTTTTCTTCATCTGACTTTCAAATAATGCAAACGGATCGTCGGGCAACAACCAATAACCAATAAAATAAGTAGGGGGCAAAAATATGAACCAAGTGGGGACGCTTTACTTTTTCTGTGGAAAAATGGGTGCTGGAAAATCGACTAAATCAAAACAATGGGCGATTGATAAGCATGCGGTACTGTTGTCTGAGGATGAATGGATTTCATCTCTATATCCCAATCAGATTGAATCATTTGAGGACTATATTAAATTCTCTGCGTTGCTTAAGCCGTTGGTGAAAAAGCATGTCCAAAACATATTAAGTGTTGGTACAGATGTCGTAATGGATTTTCCAGCTAACACGCAAAAACTGCGAAAATGGTTTTTGGATATAGCGTCAGAGGTCAATGCAAGCCATCAACTTATTTTCCTTAATCTAAGCAACGACCAATGCTTAAGCCAAATTGCGAAAAGGCGTAACGAACAACCTGAAAGAGCAGCCTTTGACACGGAAGCGATGTTTAATCATGTTACTAAATTTTTTGAAACACCAGAGGCGTCCGAGGGGTTAAATATTATAGAGTTTAGCGGAAAAGAATCATAACAATCCATGCCGTACAATATTTATGACTCACTAATTAATGAGGTGGTTTAACTTGCAGAAATGTGATAAATGTAATACTCCATTCAGTTGGAGTAAAATCTATAAATCTTTCATATGGACATATAAACCAATTGCGTGCAGTACCTGTGGAACGGAACACAGAATAAGCCTTTTGGGCAGGTTTACTTTTGTTTTTTGTACAATCTTGCCTTCCATGATTTTTATGAATTTCCTAACCCCTTTCGAAAGCTTCACTCTAACACTCGTAATAGGGATAATCATACTCTTGGTAGGTTCGTTGTTAACACCATTTTTTGTAACATATAAAATGGAATCTTAGTCAGAAATTACTTTAATATTTATTCCAGAGGAGAAAACAAAATGAAAGGTTTAGTTATTAGATCACCGTGGATTGAGCTTATCTTAGAAGGAAAAAAGAGTTGGGAAATCAGGGGATCCAATACAAAAATCAGAGGTCCAGTTGTTTTAATAAAGAGTGGTTCTGGCAAGGTGTTCGGTGAAGTGAATATCGTTGATAGTAAAGCGTTGAGCTTGGAAGATTATCAAACAAATAAAAAATATCACTGCATCGAGAGTGAAGATGCTGTCCAATTACCATATAAAAAGACTTATGCTTGGGTGATAGATGATCCAAAAATTTATAAGGAACCAATTCCATACAAGCATCCGATGGGGGCCATTATTTGGGTCAACCTTCCTGAATCGATTTTTTAACAAAATAAATGAATGAGCCTAAATTACAGCTCATTCTTTTTCATGCAATAAAAAAACGGATACCAAACAAAAAGCTAGACTAGAAACCCTACGTCAACTCCAACATCAGACTAGCTGCCGGATAATACTTCAATCCATGCACTTCTGCAATTGCCTGATTTGTCACATAGCCTCCCATCGTATTAATCCCTCTTGCTACAGGGCCATTTTCCAACACTAGTTTTTCCACTCCTCTGTCCGCAATGATTCGAGCATAAGATAGCGTCACGTTAGTTAATCCGAGCGTGGCAGTTCGTGGGACTGCACCAGGCATGTTTGCTACGGCATAGTGGACAACGCCATATTTTATATAGGTGGGATGATCATGATTCGTAACCCGGTCAATCGTCTCTACAATTCCTCCCTGATCGATGGCTACATCCACAATAACAGCGCCCTCTTTCATCGACTTGACCATGTCGTCCGTTATCAAAATCGGCGCACGATATCCTGGTAAAAGGACTGCACCAATAACCAAATCAGACGTTGCTACTGCGCTCGCAATCGTGAGAGGATTGGACATGACAGTATGAATCGCATGACCAAACAAATCATCAAGCTCCCGTAACCGCTCTGGACTAACGTCTAGTATTGTCACATCTGCACCCAATCCAATTGCGATTTTAGCCGCATTTGTCCCGACTACACCGCCTCCAATAATCGTCACTTTCCCTCTACTTACTCCAGGGATGCCAGATAATAGAATGCCTTGTCCACCTTTTGTTTTTTCTAGCAACTGTGCACCGATCTGGGTAGCCATTCTTCCCGCTACTTCACTCATCGGTGTAAGTAGCGGCAAGGAGCCATCGGATAGCTCAATAGATTCATAGGCAATACTCGTTACTTTCTTTGCAACTAAAGCTTCGGTTAAATCGGGTTCATTCGCTAAATGCAAATACGTGAACAAAATTAGATTTTCTGTAAAAAAAGCGTATTCTTCCGGAAGTGGTTCTTTTACTTTCATCACCATCTCCTGAGTCCAAGCTTCTTCCGCTGTATTTACAAGTTTTGCCCCATTCTCTTCGTATGCAGCATCCGAAAATCCTGATCCAATACCTGCTCCTACTTGAACAAAAACTTCATGACCAGATTCAACCAGATCACTGACACCCGATGGAACAATCGCCACTCTATTCTCATTATTTTTTATTTCTTTCGGTATGCCAATACGAATCGTAATCGCCTCCCCGTTAACAAATCAAAACTGTATCGCCCAAATACTTGCTTTTAACGTGCTAACCATAAATGCAAAATCCTCATCCGTCATACTGAGCGGTGGACTTAACGTAAGAATATTATTATAGCCAGCAACGGTATCTCCATTTTTCCCAATAATCAAGCCACGCTCTTTACAATTGCCAATGACTTTCTGCACGATGTCTACATGAATCGGGGTTCTAGACGCCTTACTTTCCACCAACTCAATCCCTACCAATAGCCCTTTGATTCGGATATCGCCAACATTCGGATGACTGTGTAGTTCAGCCAATTCGACGGTAAGTCTATCTCCTAATTCGGCCGCACGTTCTATTAGATTTTCTTCTTCTAAAATTTCTAAGTTTTTCAATGCAACGGCACAGGCCGCAGGATTTCCACCAAACGTATTAATATGGCGAAAATGATCATAGTCTTCTGTTCCTTTAAACGCTTCATATATATCTTTTCGAACGGCCGTAGCGGATAACGGCAAATAAGCACTCGTTAATCCTTTTGCCATCGTAATCATATCTGGTTTGATGCCATAATGCATAAATCCAAATGGCTTTCCAGTTCGCCCAAAGCCGTTAATCACTTCATCAATAATTAACAACGCCCCATGATCATCACAAATTTTTCGGACATCTTTCAAGTAATGGTCATGTGGAACGAGTACACCGCCACCTGTGATGATCGGTTCCATGATCACACCCGCGATCGTTTCATCAAGCTCCCATGTCATGACGCGCTCGATATCCTTGGCGCTTTCTGTGCAGCATGTGCCATCATTCCGATGTGAGCTGCGATAGCAATCTGGTGGAGCTACATGTAAAAAGCCTTGCCCTAGTGGTTCATACCGATATTTTCTCATCGCCTGACCAGTAGCACCCAAAGCCCCCATCGAGTTTCCATGATAGGCACGGTAGCGCGAGATGAATTTCCATCGGTCTGGTTGATTATTTTGCCGATGATACTGCCGAGTAATTTTAAATGCTACTTCATTTGCCTCTGAACCACTATTGGAAAAGAAAAATACATAGTCATCATCTAGCCACTTATTTAGCTTCTCTGCTAATTTAATCGCAGGTATATGACTTTGAGTTAAAGGAAAATAAGGTAGTTCAATCATTTGATCGTAAGCCGCTTTCGCTAGTTCCTTACGCCCGTACCCAACATTGACGCACCAAAGTCCACTCATAGCGTCCATATATTTGTTCCCATCTACATCCGTAATCCAGGAGCCTTGTGCATCCTTAACGATCATCGTGGATGCAGGATTGTATTTTTTCATCGAATGCCAAATGGTTTCTGCATCCTTTTGCAAAAAATCCTCTGTAGGACGAACGACCATCTCCATCCCCCCTTTTGATTAAAATCTGGACGTGATCATTTTCTTTCGAGTAAAAAATGCAACACCATCTTTTCCATTCACATGTAAATCGCCGAAAAATGAATTTTTCCAACCCGAAAACGGAAAGAATGCCATCGGTGCCGGTACACCAACGTTTACCCCTAGCATGCCAGGTTCGGCTTCTTCACGGAATTGCCGAACTGCTTTGGCGCTATCCGTATATAAAGTTGCTGAATTACCGAATCGTGATTGGTTCACAATCTCGAGCGCTTCGTCTAAATTAGCCGCTCGAATAATACTTAAGATTGGTGCAAATAGCTCATCTCTTGCAATCGACATGTCAGGTGAAACATGATCAAAAATCGTTGGTCCTAAAAAGTTCCCTTCCGAAAAGGAGTCCATCTCCTTTCGACCGTCGCGAATTAACGTTGCACCTTCTGCGATACCTTTTTCAATATAACCTAGTGCTCGTTTCAGATTATCTTGTCTTATGACTGGTGTGAGCGTGACATCTTCGTCCATACCATTACCGATTTTGACTTGATCGCTTGCCTGTTTAAATGCTTCGATAAAATCATCCGCCACATCCCCTACCGCAACGACCGCACTACATGCCATACACCTTTGACCTGCACTTCCAAAAGTGGAATTAATAATCTGTTGGATCGCTGTTTCTCTGTTCGCATCAGGCATAACAATATGATGGTTTTTGGCACCGGCAAGTGCTTGGACCCGTTTGCCTTTGGCTGCAGCACTTTTGTACACATATTGCGCAACAGGTTCTGAACCGACAAAAGAGATCGCTTTGACATCGGCATGATCAATTACTCCATTCACCACATCATGCGCCCCGTGAACGATATTCATGACACCATCTGGGAGACCTGCTTGCTGCAGTAATTCCGCTAAACGATTGGCCAGAATTGGCGTCCGTTCTGATGGCTTTAAAATAAACGTATTGCCACAAGCAATCGCTAATGGAAACATCCAACACGGAACCATCATCGGAAAATTAAAGGGAGAGATTCCCGCCACGACTCCAATTGGATAACGGAAAAACTGCGAATCGATATCCGTTGCAATCGTCGATAAATTGTCCCCCATCATTAAGGAAGGCGCACCAGTTGCGAACTCGACACACTCAATCCCTCTCAGCACTTCTCCATACGCCTCTTTGTAACTCTTACCATTTTCCTTGGTTACGAGTTTTGCTAACTCTTCGTGATGTTCCGTTAACAGTTGATGATATGCAAACAAAATCCGAGCCCGCTTCGGAACGGGAACTTTTTTCCATGATTGAAATGCTTCTTTGGCCACCGCTACTGCTTGTGCCACGTCCTCTTTTGTTGAGATTGGCACTTCCGCAATGATCGCTCCGGTTGCCGGATCAAGCACCTTTTCGTATTGACTCGTAGCAGTGTCGATCCACTTTCCACCGACGAAGTTTTTTATTGTCGTAACGGTTGTTTCGTTGTTTTGAACAATCGACATGTGTACATCCTCCTTGCGATGGTCCTAATGTATTAATGATTAACTCCATTATAGGTATGGCAAGGTATCTGAATCATTAGACAAAGAGTCAAACAAATAGCGAATCAATTTCACATTCACTTGTTTATATAAGGAACGCACCTTCCCCTACCGCACAAAAATGCCTGACACGATGGCCAGGCAATACTTCCATTATGAATATGTGACTTCCATTCACCCTCTCGCATCCGTTACTTCTGCCGCTGGTACCTCCACTGATGGGTTGTGGTAACGGTATGCATGTAACAACAATTCAATCGTGACTCGTTTTTCAGGCATCATGAAATCTTCCCCGAGCAGTTCTTTTAATTTATCGAGGCGATGATATAAGGTTTGCCGTACAACAAATAAACGTTTGGCCGCCTCGTTTTTTGACCCGTTTGATTCAAGAAAAATTTGTAACGTATAGAGAAGTTCACTGTTGTGGGCTTGATCATACGTAACAACTGCACCTAAATATTCGTTCATGTAGTCATCAAGATTCACCGTGTTATTCAGACTAGAAACCAAGCGATACACATGAAGGTCCTCATAAAAGATTTTATCTTTTATCTTCGCTTGATTTTGGATATGTAGTGCTTCTTTTGCAGCATCATAACTCGCCGTGATTGCTTCCATGTCTTCCGTTATTTTACCAACACCAAACAACGCATGCTTGCTAGCTATTGTTTCATACATATCCATGCGATTGATATGGTCTATTGCCTTCTGTAATCTCATTTTCCAGTCGGTGAGCGAACGTTGGTTAATAAAAATAAATACAAATTGTTTTTGATCGTAAAAAGAAATGAGGTAGTACCCGTAACTCTGCAGTACATTTCGAAAAACGGCTATAAAGTAGGAGTGATTGGAGCGGTCAATTACTTGATTAAAGCGGCATAAACAAACAACCGCACCTTGAGGTTTGAGTTGAGCATCTAAGGAGGATAAATATTGGTGGATTTCATCTTTA
Organism: Aquibacillus koreensis; assembly: GCF_025154055.1. Classification (GTDB taxonomy): domain Bacteria; phylum Bacillota; class Bacilli; order Bacillales; family Amphibacillaceae; genus Aquibacillus_C; species Aquibacillus_C koreensis. Next base: position 33,345 of record NZ_JAOALK010000026.1, on the reverse strand, counting down.
CTGCATTCACCCTTTAGCCATTCCTGTACCCATTGTTGTTCTTGTTGCTTTTTTTGTTCTTCTAAGTAAAAAATTCGAACTAAATCCTGCGAGATTGCATTCGCACAACGATCGAGCACCAATAGTTCATATTCGGTTACATTTTTGTACTTCGGAAAAATGATTAAATCGGCAAATTTATGGTCCAAAGCTTGCACGGGTTGTCCAACATACAGTCCATTCGGAGCGATGTATTGCTTGTTGCTATTGATTAACCGTTTCTCTTTATGCTTCTCCACGGTAGCTAGCAACTTCTTTTGTTCCATTTCATGTTGGAGTGGGACAAAGATCGTTTCCTCTTTCGTCTTCGAAAGATAAATGACCTGCACACCTAAATACTGATGGATCAGTTTCAGTACGCGATGAAAGGCGTTCGGCAACAGCATCGTATGATTTAGCTTTCTCGAAAAATCTTCAAGATCGGCTAAAATTTTATATTGGTTATTCATCAACTGATTATTAATTGATTGAGTAATATCAATAAAACGAACTTCTTTATAAAAAACGATGATTGGCAAATCGTGTTTGTTTGCTAGGTTTATCATTTCTTCCGGTATCTCATTGGCGTATTTCACAAGCTCAATACAAAGGGCGGCAACCCGAGCTTTAATCAATTGTTTCAGGTAGGCGACACTCGTTGTTTGAAAATCACGCCAACCAACGCCTGTAGAAAGGATTAATTCCGACCCGTTGAGGAGCTTGTCAACATGGGTAACCTCCATAATATGAACCCATCGGACTGCATGATCCAATCCCTTTTCACCTGCAATCACCTTTGCTCCTTCAAAACACTTGTTTTGCAAAACCTCTCTAACCGTTAATGGAAGTGATGCCAATCGCGTTCCCCCCTTTTGAACTCTTTTCTATTACTTAAAGGATAGCATGGGCAAGTGAATATAGCTTTTGTTCTGTTAAGAGATCTTACTAAGAAAATGTTGAAAATCCTTCTTGGTGGAATGGCGCATTAATTGGCTTGATGGGCGCATTTATTTCAGATTTGGGCGCAAATAGCAGTGCATAATTCTTTTCCCACTTTTAAAGATCTTTTTTTAACTATGCTTTAAACTATCTCCATCTAAAGACTGAGATAAATTCGGACTACTACCGTATGTAAAACTTTCCAATTTCCGATAACATAAGAGTTGTTGATTCGAGCTTACAAGTGAATTGCGATTGGAGGGAAACATGATTCATTAAACGTATAGGATTCATCCCAAAAGGAAGACATCCATACGCATCGTTTACTACATTTTATTTAAGAGATAAACAGGAGGAATATACAATGAAAAAATTATTTATGCTTTTAGCACTTATGCTTGTTCTTGTAACAGCTGCATGCGGAAATAATGAAGCAGATGCAGACAATGGTAACAAAGAAAAAACAAACGGAGCGGACAACGGAAATGCCGTAGAAGAAATGGACGAAGATGAATTAAAAGCTAGTACATTAGAAAACTACTTAAACATGGTTAAATCAGTCCGCATTGATCAAAAACAAATCAATGCTTATCTTGGAGAGCTGGCTAACGAAGAAGCTGACCCAACTGCACTTGAAACATTAAAAGCAGACGCTATTGCAGCTGCAGAGAACGCAGCTACGACACTGGAAGGTTTCACTCTTGAGAATCTTGATGAAGAAACTACAACAACATTTGAAACAACATTAGCAGATTTGAAAGCAGCTTACGATGCGTATGTGACTGCATTTAATGCTGATGAGGTTGACGTAACAGCAGCAGAAGAAAAAATTACTGCAGCAAACGATCACCTAGTACCAGTTTTTGAAAACGTAGGCTTAGCAACTCCGAACATAGCTGCTGAGATTAACTAATAGGCAAAAGAGACATAGGGACTGTTACGTCTCTATGTCTCTTCTTATATTTTTTTCATAAGCTTGTAGGGAATTTATGAAATTACGCCCATGAAAAAGATGAAGCTATTAAGTTGAGGCACATGGTTCAACATAAAAAAGGTGTAATTAACTACCGTTTTTCATTAATGAACTTCGACTTTCCCCCTTATGATTGTAAATATTAAGGCACCAATACTAAATATACATCCCGGCAAAATATAAACAAAAACATCTGTACCTGATGTTGTACCATCGAATATGATAGATATCGCTAATCCATAGAGAAAGCCTATGAATACTACAACTAATTTGTTATCATTTGTTTTCAAATAACTTTCTAAAATTCCACTAAGTAAAAGAACCATAGGAGTAACATATATGAGCTGATATACGATCATTGCAATAATTTCCTTCATACCATGTTGAATTATTAATAGAAGTGAAAAAAGAAAAATGTAATAAAACAAACTAACAAAATAAGCCTTAAGAAATTTCATTTTTATCATCCTTATTTATCCTCTAAAAACTCTAGTACCTCTTCCTCAAGCTCTTCATAGTGAACAGCCTTTACTTCTCCCGTTTTCGCATGCATGTTGATAATAATCCGGTTAGCTTTATCTTGATCGATCGCATGGAAAGCTACTGTCCACATTCCTTCACTTAATATGCCATCCTCCGTTTCGATGGAGATACCTTTTGTTTCTTGTTCGTTAAACCATGTTTCCACTTCTTCATTCTGTTTTGCTTTCTCTATTACTTGTTCCCTTGTCAATATTTCAGGTTCTTCATCACTCGTTAGCTTTATAGGTAATGATGACACAAAATCCCCATTTTCATGCGTTCCAAAAGAAAAGGACACCTCATAAACGCCAATTAATGCAGTCGTTGTACTGTTATTCGTTAGTTCAACTTCACGCTTAAAAGTTACTTCTTTTTCAAACGTTTCGTTCGATTCCATTTCCGTTAAATCATCGGGAGTAAATGTAGGAAAGCAACTTTCTTCCTCTCCGTTAAGATTTATGAGATGAGAATGAGCATCCTCTTTTTTTATAACAATGCCAAAAGGTATGCCGCAACCATCATTATAAGTAATCGTTTCTCCACTTGTATTTGTGATGGAAGCGTCTATGATAATATCTTTGCCTATGTTAATCGTAGCTTCTAATGTTAGCCCCTTTTGTTCGTCATGATGGGTGAGTGTCTCTAAATCACTAGATGTCGTTTGTTGATCCGTACCACAAGCACTAATAAATAGGAGCAATAGTATCCATATCCATTTTCTCATCGCTCATCCCCCCTGTTTGCCTTAGAAGTATTTTCTAAAAAAAGATATAAAAGCGTAAATGATAAATCCAATACAACCAATAACTAAAATATAAAGCAATAAGAACCATCCCAATTCTCTAATTGTCTCCATTTACTTCCTCCTATTTTTTCAGATATGTACTTGTTAGCTTAATAAGTTTCCAAAAAAGATTATGAAAGTTAAAAATACCGACAATCCCAATGTGAGAATTATAGTAGTTATGCTCCTTGCCAGGCCTTTCCAATCTTGCATACCTGCAAAACCTAATACGCCTAAAACTAATGTGAGCAAAGTAACAGCTAATACTAGATTAAAAGGGTGAACACCCATAATGGAATAATCAATTGGACCAAAAAAAGAAACGATTACAAACAACAAGATGCAAAAGATGGACGATATAAAGGAGCCGATATTCACTTTTTTCATTCCAAAACCTCCATTTGCTTCAAGTGCACGCACAACATATCTGTTGTTATTGGGCTAAATTATGGAAATCCTATACTTAGTTTAACATAAAATCCCAAATCCGTTTTGTTGTGTTTGACTCTAAAATACATTCACAAATGGAAATTTGTGTTAAAATAATAACAGAGCATAAGATCATGGAAGAAGCTATTCCTTGCGTTAGAAAAGGTTAGATGCGAATCCTATTCAGGGGTGTTTTTATCAAACAACTTATATTAATTTTAATTGCTTTATCTCTTTCCTTAACAGTCGGTTGTGTGGAAAAGGAAGAATCTGATCAAGGATATCCGACATTAATTCGGTTGAATGGAGAACTATATTACATTCCTAAGACTGTCGAGGAATCGGTGTACAATCGGAAAGAATTGCTTGGAACGGTTACGGATCCGAGTTCGAAGGTAGATGAAATTCCAGAGGAGGACTTTACTTCTAATAGTTTGGATGATGTAGAGGTTTACTCTGTGGAAGAAAGTAATGATATCTTTGTCATTCCATATGAGACGAAGGAATATGGTAGTCGCTATCATGTTTTGGAGAAATATGATGGTGATCAATAAATAAGCCATGCCTAGTTTCATAGAACTTGAGGAGGGATATTTATGGATGCACTCTATTTGGAAGGTTGGTTGCCAATTATTTTAGTTTGTATTTTCTTTGCCAGTGTCATTTGTATAATGGCAAAGTTTATCAAACAATTTATCATATATACTGTTTCCGCTATTTTGTTTCTACTATTCGTTGGCATCTTTATATACAGTATTTTTGGAATTGGACAATGGGATGGAATGGCAATTGGTTTCTATTCGGCCTCAGCTCTAATTGGAATAGCCAGTGGAACTGCTATTAGCCCCTTTATTAAGAAAACGAAATATAGTAACGTGAGGGATTAAATAATGATATTTATCACTATACTTCTGTGTATGGTATTCGGCTATTATTTTGTAACTTACTTAATCAAAGCACTACATAATGACAACGATCCTTCACATGGCGTATTAGCGGGTGTTTTCTTCGCGCTGTGGTCAGTGGCGATGCTAGAAGTGATCGGAAATATGAATGGCGGTAGTTTAATAGATATTTTCTTGTAACAAGGATGAACTCACACATTGAAAAAGGACCAGATATAATCTGACCCTTGTGTTAACGGTAAAACCCGTATGGAATTTAGCGTCCTCTCAATACAATATTAACTAGAGGAGGCACTGCCCCTATGCTCCAGGCCTCCCCGAAAAAATAATATTAGACACATATTTCCTCGTATCTGCTTTAATCACTTGCAGTTGCTCCAACTCTTTCCCCTTTTTCTCAAAATAAATCATCGCACCATCTAAGTTATCTTGCATCCCTTTAATTTGGTACCCCGCTCGTAACAAAGCATCGATCGCTTTTCTTTCTTTTGCATACAGATCATACTCAGACATTGCACATGCTCCTTTCTGAAAATTACACCGTTACGATATCACTATCATTCTGAAGCGTTTTGCCATAACGGGCACGCTTTATATAGTTGCCTGCTCCAAGTGTCCCAACAAATTGCTTCTCCTTGATCACATATTCTCCACGTGATAGGACAGTGATTGGTTCACCAGTGACTTTCATGCCTTCAAATGCATTGTAATCGACTGCCATATGATGCGTTTCAGCAGAAATGGTTCGTTCCACATTCGGATCAAACAGGACAATGTCGGCATCTGCACCTACGGAGATTGTTCCCTTTTTCGGATATAAACCAAATAATTTCGCACTTCTTGTGGAAGTAATATCGACAAACTGATTAAGCGTAATCCGTCCTTTTTTCACACCTTCAGAAAATAAAATGCTAAAGCGATCTTCAATCATTGGTCCACCGTTAGGGATTTTGGTGAAATCACCTTTGCCTAGATCCTTTTGCCCAACAAAATCAAACGAGCATTGATCGGAGCCGATCGTTTGTAAGTAACCATTTTTCAACGCATTCCACAGCTTTTCCTGGTTCCATTTTTCCCGTAATGGCGGGGACCAGACATATTTAGCTCCTTCAAAGTTCGGCTTTTCTAAGTCTGTTTGATCAAGCACCAAATATTGCGGACAAGTTTCACCCCAGACGTCATAGCCTTTTTCGCGTGCCGCTTTTATTTTTAACATCGCATCTTCACAAGAAACGTGCACAACATAGAGCTGTGATTCGGCTAAACCGGTTAAAGTTGCGGCTCGTTCGGTTGCCTCTCCTTCCGCTTCAGGCGGACGTGTTAACGCATGATAAATAGGATCTGTATATCCTAAAGCCAATGCTTCGTTCACCAAGTGATCAATTACGTCCCCATTTTCTGCGTGGACCATCACGAGCGCACCTAAGTCTTTCGCTGTTTTTAACGTCTGAAACAAGGTGCCATCATCGGCCTGGAATACATTTTTATACGCCATAAATACTTTAAAAGAAGTTATTCCCTCATCAGATAAAATCGATGGTAGTTCGCTCATCACATCCTCATTCATCTCGCCAATCATTAAATGGAAGCTATAATCGATCACCGCTTTATCCTTTGACTTGGCATGCCACTCCGCGATCGGATTCCTTAGTGTTTCCCCTTTTCTCGTAATACAAAAATCGATCACTGTCGTTGTGCCACCAAAGGCTGCTGCCATCGTTCCCGTTTCAAAATCATCCTTACTCACCGTTCCACCAAACGGCATCTCCAAATGTGTATGTGGATCAATTCCACCTGGAAATACATATAGACCGGACGCATCAACCACCTCTGCACCGTCAATCGCTATGTTTTTCCCGATCATCGCAATGATTTCATCTTCAATTAATACATCCGCTTGATACGTGTCCGACGCCGTCACAATCGTTCCATTCTTAATGATTTTCTTTCCCATGGTTAGCCTCCTTAGAAAAACTTATTTCACCAAATCCACACCACTTGTCATCGAAGTTGCTGCTTGTCGTTGATTCCATGACATCGGCGGAAACTCAGTTTCCACTTCGACCATGTCAATCGCACCATCAACCGGACAAACAATCGAACATAAATTACAGCCTACACAGTCCTCTTCTCTCACTTGCAAAATCGATTTTCCATTTTCATCTTTTAACATATCAATACATTGATGCGACGTATCCTCGCATGCGATATGGCACTTGTTACAATTAATGCAAATGTCATTATCAATCTGGGCAACGACTTTGTAGTTTAGATCTAAATCTCCCCAATCGGAATACTTTGGAACTGTCTTTCCGACAATGTCCATGACCGATGCAATGCCTTTGTCATCTAAATAGTTATTTAAACCGTCGATCATGTCCTCGACAATCCGGAAGCCATGATGCATCGCCGCTGTACAAACTTGCACACTCGTCGAACCCATAAGCATAAACTCAACAGCATCCTGCCAATTCGATATGCCACCGATACCGGAGATTGGAATAGTAATTTTCTCGTTTCTCGCACATTCCCCGACCATATTTAATGCAATTGGCTTCACTGCAGGTCCACAATAACCACCATGCGCCCCTTTATTTCCTACATGCGGGATCGTGTTCCACGTATGAATGTCAACACCAGCCAAGCTATTAATCGTATTAATCATACTAATAGCGTCCGCACCACCACGAGTGGCGGCTTCGGCGGTAACAGTAATGTCGGTTATGTTCGGGGTTAGTTTTACAATCACTGGTTTGGAGGCAGCTTCCTTGGCCCAATACGTTTGTTTTTCGACAAGCTCCGGAACTTGTCCGGATGCAGAACCCATGCCACGTTCTGCCATGCCATGTGGACAACCAAAGTTAAGCTCATAGCCATCAACACCAACATCTTCTACACGTTTGACAATTTCATGCCATTTTTCCCGCTCGGGTTCTACCATTAACGATGCAATAATCGCATGGTCCGGATATTTTTTCTTCGTTTCATAGATTTCTTTTAAATTTTCTTCTAAAGAACGATCGGTAATCAGTTCAATATTATTAAAGCCCGCCACGCGTTGGCCGTTAAAATGAACCGCTGCAAACCGTGATGACGTATTAATAACCGGATCACCTAATGTCTTCCAAACCGCTCCGCCCCATCCAGCTTCAAACGCCCGTTGAACTTGGTATCCAGAATTTGTTGGGGGTGCTGATGCCAACCAAAAGGGATTCGGAGATTTTATACCAGCCATGTTTATCGATAAATCTGCCATATGTTTGGCCTCCTTTTTAATAGTGGTTTACGATGCAGATTCTGCTACCGGGAACAATTGCTTGTGCAATGCATAAGCGACTTGCTTTCCTTGTTCTGCCGCAGTAACAACCATCGCGTCCCCTTGCCCTTTTCCAAAAATCACATCCCCACACGCAAACACCTTTGGATTGGAGGTTTGAAGTGTATTTCCATCAACGGATACAACGCCACCGTTGTGCGCCAGTGAAAAGCTTTCAATTAATTCGATATAACGAGACTGCCCAATCGCTTTGATGACTGCATCTACTTCTAACGTAAACGCCGATCCTTCCACCGGAACCGGTCGTCTCCTGCCATCCGCATCCGGTTGACCTAGTTCCATTTGCACGCATTCCAAGCCAGTAACTTTTCCATTCTCATCACCAATCACTTTTGTTGGTTGTGTTAACCAGCGGAACTCCACACCGTCTTGTTTGGCAAATTCGTATTCAAAATCGTAAGCCGTCATTTCCTCGACTGTTCTTCTGTACAAAATTTTGACGTTACCTGCACCTAAGCGAACCGAACACGTCGCCGCATCAATTGCTGTATTACCGGCACCAATTACGGCTACTTGTTTTCCTACTAAACTATCTGTTATTGGTTTTGTTTTTGTTTCTTTAACAAACTGAATCGCATCTAGCACCCCGTCTAGCTCTTCCCCTTCAATTCCGAGACTCGGAACATTCGCCATTCCAACAGCGATCACAACCCGGTCGAAATTCTCAAGCAATTCACTTGGCATGATATCTTGACCAATTCGGGTATTGGTTTTGATCTCCACATCCAAGCTTTTCACCTGGTCTACTTCCCAAAATGATACGGCTTGTGGCAGTCGGAAAGATACAATCCCATACGTATCCAATCCACCTGCCTGTTCTTCTGCTTCAAAAATAGTAACCTCATAACCTAGCAAAGCTAGCTCTCTTGCAGCAGACAGTCCTGCCGGGCCACTTCCTACAATCGCAACGGACTTGCCGTTTTTCTTCCCGGCTTTAAATAACACCTGTTCATTTTTCATCGCCCAATCCGTTGCATAGCGTTGCAAATCACCAATCATAATTGGATTCGTCGAGTCATTTAACACACAAGCACCCTCACATAGCTCTTCGGTTGGACAAACCCTAGAGCAGCTTGCACCGACTGGATTAGCCATCATAATCGTCTTTGCAGATCCCTTCAAGTTTCCACTCGCTATTTTTTTAATAAAAGAAGGGATATCAATACCCGTCGGACAAGCGATCGTGCATGGTGCATCATAGCAATACAAGCATCGATTCGATTCCTCGATAGCTTCCTGATTCGTCAATCCCGGTTTTACTTCACGAAAATTTGCGATTAAATCCTCTGGTGAGACATGCATGATGTTACTGCTCATCTTGTTACCCCCTTCAATAACCTGGCTGTTTGTGTATAAAAAGGTGAGCAGGCATACGCCCGGTCACCTCCTCCTTTTTTATGGTAGTAAAGCAGTCATTTCCTGATATGTTTCTGGTCTACGATCTCGGTAAAACTGCCACGTATCGCGTACTTCTCTAATAAACTTTTTATCTACCTCTCCAACAATCACTTCATCTTTATCACGGCTAGCCGTTACAACGAAATTACCTCTCGGGTCGACTAAATAACTTTGCCCATAAAATTCACCCATATCCCATGGCGCTTCATACCCAACACGATTAATCGCAGCTAAATAATAGCCATTTGCGACCGCATGTGCAGGTTGTTCAAGCTTCCATAAATACTCAGACAATCCCGCCACCGTTGCAGATGGATTAAAGACAATCTCAGCACCTTTTAATCCTAGTAATCGAGCACCTTCTGGGAAATGGCGATCATAACAAATGTACACACCTATTTTTCCAAAAGCTGTATCAAATACCGGATAACCTAGATTTCCAGGCTTGAAATAGTATTTTTCCCAGAAGCCGCATCCTTCTTTTGCAACGCCAACATGTGGAATATGTTGTTTTCGGTACTTGCCTAGATAACTCCCATCGGCATCAATCACCGCTGCCGTATTATAATAAGTTGATATGCCAACCCGCTCATAAATCGGAAGAACGATGACGATCCCGAGCTCTTTGGCGAGATCCTGAAATAGTGTGGTTGTTGGGCCATTCGGGATTTCTTCGGCTGCGTCGTACCATTTTGGATTTTGTTCGGTACAAAAATAAGGTCCATAAAATATCTCTTGTAAACAGACAATTTGTGCACCTTTATCTTTTGCTTCTTTTACTAGCTTGATATGTTTTTCAATTGCAACCTTTTTATGCATCGCAACAGGCTCGTTACCATCTACATCATTTTTCGCCTGAATTAATCCAACCATTACCTTATCTGCCATAACCAATTCCTCCTTTAACATTTCAGTAGTCACTAATCTGAAAATTCAGATATCTGATGATAGAAAGGTACGTCAAAGACCCTTTTCATCTGCTTTAGGAACTATAAATAAATTATACAAAAGAAAAGCACCCCTGCATTTATACAACATGTCAAACCAATTAACACCTCACTACCCAAAATGTAAAAAGACCTGATGAATTCGACATCGAATAAGATATATAGGGAGATTGGCTACGAAAGAATTGCAGATTCTGTTCATCTTGGTTTTGATAAAGGGGAATGATTCTTCTTGTTTCCAAATGAAATTATGAAACGGGATGGAGCCTTTGTTACCAAAAATTAATCACTTAATTTTAAACATCCTTCCATATTAGAAGTGTGTTACCTTTATAACGGAACAACTTTTTACATCAATAATGGAAACAAGGGGACGGTTCTCCTGTTTCCAAATTTCATTTGGAAACGGGAGAACCGTCCCTGCGTTTACACTTGAATAAATTTACCATTATATTCTCAAACTATATGGAAGGGGGATCAATCTCAAAATGGACTATATCGTTTTATTTTTATTATGGATTATTTTTCTATATACACTAAGGATAGCAGTTCCTCGTGATCGATTACGTGAAGCAATTGCAGCTTTTCTTTTTTTCCATATGTTGACTTGGATTTTTGGGATTGGTTTGACATATGCGGGTTTACTGGATGCACCTATTCGATTATTTAAAGAAGCAACCCAAATAAGTTTTACGATGGAGTATCTTGTATTTCCTACCTTTGCTGTTCTATTTCAGTTAAGATTTCCAGTCCAAGTCGGTTTTATTAGACGAATGATGCATTACTTATTTTGGGTCGGAAGTATTCTTGCCTTTATGATTATAATTGACATTTTTTCAAGCATCATGACGGTTACATGGGATAACTTAGTACGAAGTTTCTTTAATTTCACGATTGAGTTATGGTTATGCCGTCAATATGTCCTATGGCTTTTTCATTCTCCTGACATAAAAAGGTTGGATACGTATGAATCTTGAACACATGATTCTATACAGTGTGTATGCATGTACGTTTATATCATTTGCATTTATTCCCAAAAACAAGATAAGAGAAGCTTCGGTCATCTACTTATTCCAACTATTTGTTTCCTGGTTTCTTGGTTTACTTGTTGTGGAACTAGACTTAATAGAATATCCTATTCGAGAACTCGCCAGGGTCAATGGCACGAGTTTTCTTTTTGAATTTCTCGTTTATCCAATCATTACGGTTTACTATAGCATCTATTATCCTCGAATAGCTTCAAAGTGGAAAGGTATTTTATATACTGGTTTATTCGCTACTGGGATAACGATACCGGAAATCATCGTTGAAAGATACACAGATATTATTCGTTATTTGCATTGGCACTGGTCGATCTCGTGGTTATCGATTTACCTTACCTTATCTTTATCGTGGCTGTTTTATAAGTGGTATTTTAAGATTGATGGGGGGTAAAAATGAAGCAGCTGCATGCATCTAGATATGCATGCGATTTTGTGAACACAAGAACCGTCCCCATGTTTCCACCAAATGATATTTGGAAACAGGAGAACCGTCCCTGCGTTTACTATTCATCATACAATTGCAAAAAAAGGGAGTACATGGTCTCCGCACTGCACATATTGGATTTGCAGTGCTATTCCTGCTTGTAATTGGTCTTTATTCCTTTGATCGATCAAAAGTTGCGTCATCATCGTTGGACCTTCTTCTAATTGCACAACCGCGACAACGTATGGAGCTATTTCCTGCCAAGCTGGGTGTCCAGGTTTATGGACAGTCGACCATGTCTGGAGCGTGGCAAGACCAGAGGCCTCCTTCCAATTTAGTTGATCACTCCAGCAGTGTTGACAATGGGTTCGTGGATAAAATACCCATTTCTTACAAGCAGTACACCATTGCAACAAAAATTCACCACGTGCAACACCATCCCAAAAAGGCTTCGTTACAGTGGTAACAGTTGGTCCAGGTACTGACAACTGTCTTAAACTTTCCAAACTAGCACCATTCGGGGAATTATGTATCATTTGTTCACGAAAGATATCACCATCCATCAAGCTTCGCCTCCTAACACTAAAGCAGTTGCTTCACTAAGGGTCGCACCATTACCGGTCACTAGTGCGTATTGTGCATCCTTAATCTGTCGACCATGTGCTTCTAAACGCAACTGACGCACGGCTTCTATGACGTGCGACATGCCACCAGCTAAATCAGCTTGTCCAAAGCCAAGCTGTCCACCATGTGTATTAAGTGGCCAATCCCCATCATGGCCCAGTGTGTGTTCGCTTACCCATTTTCCAAACTGACCTGGTGCACATAGTCCTGCGTTCTCAATGGTTGTTGCTACGACACTTGTATAACAATCATATAAAGATAATAAATCCATATCATTTATACCTACCCTAGCTTGCGCTAATGCATGCGGAATCGCATAGCTCAGTGGCGCATGTTCCAAATCCGGTGCCTGACTAACAGCACGATGCGTGACTTTTTCTCCTGCCCCTAACAAATAGACTGGCGCATGGCCACATCCATGAATCAGACGCTTATTAGAAGTGATCACAACAGCCGCACCACCGGCTACCGGCATCACAATTTCAAACAAATGTAACGGGTCTACGATAACTGGTGATGCCATCACATCTTCAACCGACGCGGGTTGTCCGTAAAAAATAGCATCTGGATTCAACTGTGCATTTTTACGTGCCCAGTGTGCAAGCAGGGCAAAATCCTCCTGCTTTGAACCATACTGCTCCATATGCCTGCGCTTTAATAGTGCATACGAAGTGTTCGCCCCTGACGCCCCAAAAGGAACGTCAAACTCTCGAATTGGATTTCGGTTCGGGGAACGTAACGCTTTTCCTTTTTCATTGATATTCCCAAGCACACATACAACCGTCTCACACATGCCAGCATCAATGGCTGCCTGTGCCCGCCATAGCATTCCTGGACCTGTAGCACCGCCTAAATCCACGACATTAGACATTTTTGGTTCAAGCCCCAAGTATTCACTAACCGTAGCAGGAACGTGTTGCGGCGTTTCACCAACTTGAGGACCAACCAATAGCCCATCGATTGCTTCTTTTTCCAAACCAGCGTCCTGAACGGCCAAACACACCGATTCTGCAATCATACCTAAAGTTGTTTTTCCTTCTGTATATCGACTCGGCTTCAGTTCTCCAATTCCGATAATCGCAGCACTCGATTTAGCGCGACCTCCCATTACTGATAACTCCTTTCACCTAACAAGGTATATTCTTCTAAGCATTCCGGATTTGCTAACGAATCCTTATTCTTAACGACCTCTCCTCGAACTGCCGCACGGACGGCTCCCTCGACTTTTTTATTATTAATCGTATATGGCACATCTTTTACAACAAAAATTCTACGTGGCACGTGACGAGGAGATGCTTTTTTTCTCACATCGTTACGAATTCTATCCGCAATCTCATCACGAAGGTAACCATCCTCCGTTACTACGCACAACACAATTTCCTCATCATTTTCAACTGGAAAACCAAACACAATCGAATCTTTAATCTCTTCCACCTGTTCCACAACACGGTAAATTTCTGCTGTACCGATTCGCACACCACCAGGATTTAACGTTGTATCTGTTCTTCCGTAAATCACAATCGAGCCATCGATCGTTTGCTTCGCCAAGTCCCCATGCGTCCATATGTCAGAACGTGCAGCAAAATAAGCGTTGAAATAGCGCTCATCCCCGCCTTCCCCCCAGAACGTAATGGGCATACTCGGGAATGGCTTCGTACAGACGAGGTCACCTTTTTCACCGACAACAGAATCATCGTTTTCATCCAAAATGTCTACAGCCATTCCAAGTGCTTTACACGCAATCTCACCACGAATGACAGGATGTATTGGCGATCCCATTACGAAACAACCGATGATTTCTGTTCCACCAGAGATCGACGCCAACAAAATATCATCCTTAATCTGTTCGTAAATCCAATCGTACTGTTCCTCAACAAGCGGTGCGCCACATGACAACACACTACGTAGTGCGGATAAGTCATGATTTGCCCCAACTTGATACCCACATTTTTGTAAGGCTGCTAAATACTTTGGACTTGTGCCAAAATGTGTGACACCAACTTCATCGGCAATATCCCATAAGACTCCAATACGATCTTTTCGTACTGGTGACCCATCATAAAGCAAAATCCCCGCATCACTTGCAAGCCCCGAAACTAACCAAGGGTACATCATCCAAGCCGTGTTGGTGTACCAGAATAGCACATCCCCAGCCTTCAAATCACAATGCAATTGATGCTCCTTTACGTGTTGAAGCAACGTTCCACCAACCGAGTGCACAATCGCTTTTGGAAGCCCTGTTGTTCCTGATGTATATAAAATATAAAGAGGAGAATCAAACGGAACGCGTGTAAATATTGGCTCTTCTACAGCATGGTCCGTGAGCGCTTGCCAGGAAAGTAGATTAGTAGTTCCATCCACAGCATAACCAGTAGCATCCCCCAGCGTAACAACAGCCTTTACAGTATCAAGCTCATCGCAAACTGCCGTTATATTTTCACGAATGTCAAAAAATTTCCTATTATAATAGTAATCGAGTGAAGCGATTAATACCTTTGGCTGCACCTGACCAATCCGATCAATAATTCCTTTTGCACCAAAATCCGGTGAACAAGAACTCCAAACCGCACCAAGCGAAGCCGTCGCTAAAAGGGCAACAAGGCTCTCCACACTATTGGTTGTCACACCAGCTACACGATCGCCTGCTTGGACACCAAGCTCCTGCAAACCTTTTTGCGCCTTTGCTACTAGCGCACGTAGCTCGCCCTTCGTCACGCTCCTGGAAACTCCTTCTTCATTTGCTTCGTATACAACGGTCTGCTCTTCGTTCCCGCTTAACAGGTTTTCTGCTAGATTCAACCGTGCATCTGGAAACCAGCTTGCGCCCAACATACCACCGTCTTCTGCGGGTACAAAAACTGTTTTTCCTTTCTCACCAATAATTCCCGCGAAATCCCAAACACCTGACCAGAATGCTGCAGGGTTTTTGACTGACCATTGGTGAAGCTGTTCATATGGATAAAGAGACACACCAACCTGTTCTGCAAATCGCTTTAAATTAGATGAAGCTACCCACTCTTTAGAAGGTTCCCACAATACATTCGCGTCTATTACTCTCTGTTGTTCCATTATTGTTCCTCCTCTTATCAGAAACCAAATCTAGGAGACTACGAATAGCCTCCTACATAAGTATTATTTACCGATTGTTACCGCTCCTTGGTGACTAACGGTGCCTTTATACGTTAATAGACTAATGACATACATAACAGCAAATGCGGCTACTGAGCTAAAGAACATTGCAATGTATATATTTGCGATCAGATTCTGACTTGTGAAAAGTACATACAATGCTGTCCCTGTAATGAGTGCTGCAATCGAGCCATAACCGTTGGCCTTCTTCCAAAAGTAGCCCAATGTTACAGGCGCGATAATTCCACTAATAATTGCTGAGAAGCTAAACTGAATTAAGATAGATAATGACTCTGGTCTATCCAGTGATATATATAACGTCGCAAGCCCAACAAATAGTAAGGAACCTTTTGCCACTCGCACAGCATTTCGATCTAAAATAGCCTCTGATACCTGTTTTTTCGAGAAAATTGGTGCCAATACTTTATAAAAGTCATTTCCAATACTGGATGTTACCCCAAGATACAAGCTATCGGTACTAGATAAAATTGCTGAGATAATCCCAACAATCATGATTGCTGCTACGATTGGCGGGAACGCATCTAAGATATATACAGGGATCGCTGCATCCGCACTATCGAGTGAAGGTGCAAGTACTCTCGCCGCCAATCCGCCAAGTACCATCAATGTTGAGATAAGGAATAACACAACTCCTGCGGATAATGTGAATGGCTTCAAGTCCTCTTCTGTTTCAATCGATAGTACTTTGTTTAATAGGTGTGGCATTAGCACAAAGCTAAATAGTAAAAACTGTACCGCCGCAATAGCTACCCAGCTATCATATGGGCCACCGTTCGATAACGGAGAAATTAAGTTCGGATCAATTGCCTCAAGCTTACTAGATAATTGACCGAATACATTAAACCCTCCACCAATCGTCCAAAATAACGATAGGAGCAAAAGCACCGAGGTAACAGCCATCAATACACCTTGAATCCCATCTGTTACAATCTGTGCGAATGCACCACCTAGACCGATGTAAAGAATCGTTATTGTAACACCGATAATAATCCCCCAGAGGTATGGAATATTTAGTACTGTTTCAAAAATGGTAGCCAATCCTACATTTTGACCAACAATATAATAAACATTAAATAAAATTAAGATACTAACCAAAACCTGTAATGCTTTACTGTTGTACCTTTTACCAAGCCATTCCGGCAACGTAGATACCCCACCAAATTTTTTACCGTATCGCCAAAAAGTTTTTGCGAATAGTAGTAAACCAAGCCAAGAAAGACCAAAGCATCCGATCGTGTACCATAATACGGAAGTCCCATATTGGTAAGCGAGTCCTGGAACACCGATAAACAAGTTTGCACTCGCATAAGAAGCAGCAAAGCTTGCACCAACAAGCCAAGGTTTTACCTTCCCTCTCGCTGTCGCAAATCCAACCATAGAATTACTGAATTTGCTCCCCTTACTACCAACCCAAATCACGACGGCAAAATAAACCACTAAAATAATAATAATAGTCCAAAATAAAGCACCTGATACTGCTGGCATTATTTGTCGCCCCCCTTATTTCCTGCATATGAAACCTTCCAAATAATAAGACCGATTGTCCATAAAGAAGCTAATACTAAAAAATAAGTTAAAAACATGAACCCATTCCCCCTAGTTTTTTCTATATATATCAACCTAAATTCACCAATGCTTTGGCACTTCAATTAACACGGCCATACCCTGGCCACCACCGCCACATAAGGAGGCAATTCCTTTTCCACCACCTCGACGTTGTAATTCTTTTGCTAACGTAAGGATAAGTCGAAAGCCAGTGCCACCTAGTGGATGACCTATGGCAATTGCGCCACCATTGACGTTGACTCGTTCATAGCCAATCCCAAGTTCACGACAACTAGCAATCACGACACTCGCAAAGGCTTCATTGATCTCAAACAAATCAATGTCATCAAGTGTTAGACGTTGTTTTTCTAGTAATCTCTGAATTGCATGTGCAGGCTTAGTATGTAGACTTGTATCTGGACCAGCAACATCCGCCCATCCCAGAATTTTCGCTAGCGGCTGCTTCCCTAACTGCTCAGCTTTTTGTTCCGTTGAAATAATTCCAACACTTGCACCATCTGTCATTTGCGATGCATTTCCTGCTGTAATCGTCCCATCTTTAGCAAACGCTGGCTTTAAGGTAGCGAGTTTTTCAATCGAAGAGTTATGTCTTACACCCTCGTCTTCTGTAAGGGCGTTACCGTTCAGGTCTATTGGTACAATTTCTTCCTGTAACCATCCATAGCGTTGTGCATTGGAAGCTCTTTCCTGTGAAAGCTGTGCAAATGTATCCTGCTCATCACGCGTGATCAAGAAGTCGTTATTTTTTCTATCTGTTGAAAGACCCATCGATTCATCCGATAATGCACACCATAACCCATCGTGTAATAGCGTATCTGTTAGTTCCAGCGGCCCAATCGATTGTTCTTTTCTTACGGATGCAGTGTACGGTGCATTTGTCATTGAGTCGAATCCGCCTGTTATGTATAAGTTACCTTCACCAAAATGAATCCGACGAACCGCATCAGCTACAGTTGCCAAACCAGCCAAACATACATTATTTAAGGTAATTGCTGGCGTTAGTCGGGAAATCCCTGCATCTACCGCTACTTTTCTTGCTGGGTTTTGCCCCTGTCCCGCTTGCAGTACTTGTGCGAGCAATACACCGTCTGCTTCAGCTACTTCGGGTACCCGGTTGACTAGTTCCCGAACAGCATACGTGCCAATTTCCTTTGCTTCTATATTTGATAGCATACCTTTCCATTTTCCAAACGGTGTTCGAACACCTTCTAAGATGACAGGGTTCATCCCCCCACTCCTTCCAAAACACACTAAATTTTCTAGCTATAAAAATGCAAAAAACCTCTTTCCAATAAGAAAGAGGTTGAAGTTATACACATAGTAGCTCCGCCCTCTTATCTTTCAGACATACGTCTGTTGGAAGTAGCACCATTCCCATTTCTGGGCGGTTGCCGGGCGTCAAAGGGCCAAATCCCTCAGCCAACTCGTGATAAGAGTAGTAGTATTTAATTATTGTTTAACTGTTCGTAATT
Organism: Aquibacillus koreensis; assembly: GCF_025154055.1. GTDB lineage: Bacteria > Bacillota > Bacilli > Bacillales > Amphibacillaceae > Aquibacillus_C > Aquibacillus_C koreensis. The sequence goes on along the minus strand of NZ_JAOALK010000026.1, from coordinate 14,814 downwards.
ATCTAGCAATTCAAACTATAACAGAAGCATAATTTAGTTGTCAACGTTTTTTTAAGAGACGTGAAATGGAAAAATGGGAGAAAAGCCCGTCCATTAGCAACACTCGTATGATTTTCATGAAAATTAGGGTCATCTCTTTCACATAGAGCAACGGTCTATGAAAAGTGTTCTGACTTAAGGGCATGTTGTAGTAATATAGAAAGGAAAAAAGTAATATTTGTAGAAGCTAGATTTTTTCGTTAATTTAATAGCCACTCAAAAATTGATGCATTGTACTGCGATTGTAATTTACTGAACGGGGGGAAATGTGATGAAGACTATTGGACTTATCGGTGGAATGAGTTGGGAATCCTCATTAGAGTATTACAGGATAATGAACGAAGAGGTAAAAAGAAAATTAGGCGGGTTACATTCAGCGAAGTGTCTGTTATATAGTGTTGATTTTGACGAGATTGAACGCTACCAAGCTAATGGGGATTGGGAAAGTGCGGGTAAAGCATTAGGAGAGGTTGCATCATCTTTAGAAAAAGCTGGTGCAGCATTCATTGTCATTTGTACAAATACCATGCATAAAGTAATTGATTATATTGAGGCTAAAATAAATATTCCTGTGTTACATATTGCTGATGCAACAGCGAAGCAAATCCAACGATCCAATATGAAAACAGTTGGCTTACTAGGAACGAAATATACGATGGAGCAAGACTTTTATACATCTCGAATTGATTCGAATGGGATTAAAGTGTTAGTCCCAAATAAAGAAGAACGAAACAATGTGAATAAAATTATTTATGAAGAGCTGTGTTTAGGACATCTGAACCATTCATCAAAAGACTACTATAAAACGGTCATCCAACATTTAGTGGATGCAGGAGCTGAGGGCATCATTTTGGGGTGTACTGAAATCGGATTATTAGTTAAACCTGAAGATTCAGAAGTTCCATTATTTGATACTACAGTTATTCATGCAATCGAAGCAGTAAAAAATGCGCTTTAGAAAGTTACCTTTACTTGTTTGAACTCTGGTATCTGCACCGTCATTGCTACTTCACAAGCAACTTATGGGTTGCTTGTGTTTGACATGCAACTAATTGGTTGCATATACTTGATATATGAATTGGGACAAAGATGCGATATTCAAAGCACTTAGCGACTCTAATCGTAGGCTTATATTAGACGAGCTATCTGAACGGAACGAACTAACGTTGTACGAACTTACTGCACGCCTCATTATGAAACATGGCCTTTCCATCTCGCGACAAGCGATCTCTAAACACATTTCTGCATTGGAAGATGCGGGGCTTGTCCAATCAAAACGAAAGGGGAAATATCGGGTACTTATGTTTAACAAAGAACCATTAACAGACTTATTGAAAGGCTGGGTAGAATAATTTTATATCTGAAAGAAACAAAGGAGGAAAAACGATGAAAATTATCGTTACAAGCATATTTGTAGAAGACCAAGACAAGGCTTTAGCATTTTATTCAGAAACGTTGGGATTTGTTAAAAAGCATGACGTTCCTACAGGAGAACACAGATGGATCACGCTTGTTTCTCCAGATGAACAAGACGGGACTGAGCTATTGCTAGAACCGAATGAACATCCAGCAGCAAAAGAGTATCAAAAGAAGTTATTTGAAGAGGGCATACCAGTTACCATGTTTGGGGTTGCAGATATTCAAAAAGATTATGAACGATTAGTGGAAAAAGGTGTGCAATTCACGATGGCACCAACAGAAATGGGCGGAATCACAATAGCAGTCTTCGACGATACTTGTGGCAACCTTATTCAAATAATACAACAGTAGCAGACTGCAATCTTAAATTGAAATAAAACTTCAGATAGCGGTATTATTTTAAGAATCTTTAAGGAAATTAGGTGATGCAAAAATGGACACTCAAATGAAATTGGAATTTAAAAAATCAAAAACAGGTGATAAAGATGAGCGATATGAAGCGTATCAAAAAATCTTAGAGGTGACGGATCAAAAAGTAGATTGGGCCTATGAAGTATGGGATCAACTATTAGAGGACTTAACGCACAAAGATAATCATCAACGCTCTCGTGCAGCACAATATTTAGCGAATCTAGCTAAAAATGATCCAGAGATGAGAATGCTTAAAGATTTTCCTAAGCTTTGGGAGGTTACAAAAGATGAAAAGTTTGTAACAGCTAGACATAGCCTTCAATCTATATGGAAGGTTGGAATTGCTGGTACCCCGCAAAAAGAACTGGTTATGGAATATATGGTTGACCGTTTTAAAAATGGAACAGATGAAAAGAATTTCACTTTAATCCGAAATGACATCCTTCAAAACATGAGGAATTTATATAATCATCTCCATGATGAGGCGATCAAACAAACGGCTTTAGATTTAATTGAGACGGTTGATGATCAAAAATACAAAAAGAAGTATGAGGGTATTTGGAAGTAGTTCCATGATCTGACGTTTGTAAAAGCAAAGAGCCTTCTTTATTAGGAAGAAAGCTCTTTGCTTTTACCTTTATAGATTCAATAATAATTCCCGATCGACACTTGTTCAAAAACCTTCCAATGTCCGTTCATTACGGAAGAATGATAGTTCATTACGATGAAATTTCTAGTCTCGTTCTCATCCTTCGCCTCAATAAAATACGTATCTGAACCACGATAGTCGATCTCTACTACTTCAAGTCGGTTGAAAGTGTTATCCTCTGATATAAACTGTTTGAGGGTTTTTGTCTCGTTAAATTCATGATAAAGATTGTAAGGTCCATAAACAGAGCTAAGCAGAACAAGCAACAAAAAGCATCCAAATAGTACGTAGAATTTTTTCATCTTCTCCTCCTTACATAGACACTCCGCACAATACGCCGTCACGACCAGCTAGACGCACGTTTGTAGTCTATCACCCTATCCCGCCAAACCTTCTCTTTCGCAACTGATATTCTTCCATCGCACCCATAAATTCTTTTTCGGTAAAATCTGGCCAGAGCACATCGCTAAAACAGAATTCCGTATAAGCCATTTGCCATAGCAGGAAATTGCTCAGCCGCTTTTCTCCACCTGTTCGGATAAGTAAGTCTGGATTTGGCATACCGGCTGTATCGAGATACGTTGAGAATTGCTGTTCATCTACTTCATCAAGCGAAATTTTCTCATCGATTAGATCGGCGAACATGTCCTTCATCGCATGAATCATCTCATGTTTACTTCCATAGTTGAGGGCAAGATTTAGTTGAAGACCGTCGTTTTCTTTCGTAGAGTCTATCGCATATTGCAACGCTTCTTGCGTAGATACAGGAAGTTCTTCCATATTACCGATAACCTCAATTCGTACATTATTGGCTTTAATCTCTGGCAGATACACATGTAAAAATTCTTTTGGAAGCTTCAATATAAATTCGACCTCAGGCTTTGGACGCTTCCAGTTTTCTGTAGAGAAGGTGTACAACGTCAGTACTTTTACCTTGCATTTTGCCGCTGCTTTCACGACTTTTACAACAGCAGATAATCCTTCCTTATGACCCGCAAACCTCGGCAATCCACGTTTCTGTGCCCAACGTCCGTTTCCGTCCATAATGATCGCTATATGGTCAGGTGTATGACCTTCTTTATAATAAACGTTAACTTTCTCATCTTTTTTTGTTAAAAAAGGAATGTTCATATGCATTTTCAAAACTCCTTAACCTATCGTTGTTTTATTCTAAGGCTTTCCTACTCCGTACTAGACAGACGTCGTCTTAAGCTTTCCTATTCAGTCTCATCGTCACTTCTGTATTCTAAAATATCTCCCGGTTGACAATCGAGCGCTTTACAAATCCCCTCTAACGTAGATAATCGGATCGCTTTTGCCTTCCCATTTTTTAAAATAGATAGGTTAGCCATCGTTATCCCTACTCTCTCCGAAAGCTCTGTTACACTCATCTTCCTTTTCGCCAGCATCACATCAATATTGATTATAATCACTTGTTATCACCTCAGACTGTTAGATCATTTTCAGATTTTATGTGAATTGCTTGCTGCAGGAGTCTTTGGAGAACAGCAACAAATACCGCGACAATCAAGGAAGAGCCAGCGATAACCATCCCAATCAATACGAGACCAGGTGCATCGTCCCACTCCGCAATGACAAAAATGAATGGTAAAGCGACTACGTACATACCAAAGATAAGTTTTGCGCTGTTTTTGATCTTCCTTAGTGCGTTCACGGATAAGGAAGAGAAAGCCTGGTTCTTGTCAATATAACTTAAAAGCAATAACCCTTGATACAACGCAATGTAAAACGGTATTGCTGATCCATACATAATAATTAAAATGCCAAATACAACATAAGCTAACCCAGCACCTTTTTGCGCTTGTTCGAAAGCTTCCATTGCGATCTGCGGCAATAAAAAGAGACACAAACCAAGCACGGGGATTCCAATCACAAAAATAGATATCTTCAAGAAGAGTGTTGATCCTCGATTCATCACATACACCTCACCAATTTATTTTCTATCTGCATCTTATCAATTTATTTATCGTTTTGCAATAAAATATTATTAAATTTCATGTTATTTTTGTTGATTTTTTGTAAACATTAGGGACAGATCTTGAAGCAAGGGGACGGTTCTTGTGTTTCCAATTTGGAAACACAAGAACCGTCCCCTTGCCTACACTTTGTACTAATAAATGTCTAAAAATCATAGGTTTAAATTAGATGATCAAACGAATGGAGTGAAGGGTATTGGAAGAAGTTTCGGTCAATTTACAACCGGTCGTTCATAATCTCAATTTGCCTACGGTTATTAAATCTACTATCCTCCCTGGTGACACGGTAGAAAGTCTGTTTATTGCAACACAAATAGGAGAGATTTTTTACATAAGAAATGGAGAAATAAAGACGTTTTTAGATATTCGCTCGCACATCATTGAGCTAGATGGGTATGATGAGCGCGGATTATTAGGACTGGCATTTCATCCTGGATTTTATTATAACGGGTTATTTTATATCCACTATTCAGTAGCTGGCACGGATGGTCCTGGTGCCCTGTCTGATTCTTTTGAGCCTGATCCTTGTGATCCTAGTACACTAAACTTAGAGTGGACGAACCGAGAAACGCAATATAGTCATATCAATACGATTGAAGAATGGGGATTGCAACCGGATGGACGACCACAAAAACGGCGCACATTACTACGAATCAGAAGACCGTTTACAAATCATAATGGGGTGAATAACTTAAACTTTTCACCGGAGACTGGAAAACTCGTTTTTACGGATGGAGATGGTGGATCCGGCTACGATCCGTTCAATTTAAGTCAGAATAATTTGGAGATCGCAGGTAAAATCATTGAAATCGATGTTACGATCCAAACCGATACCGCCCCTCCTGTGGTAACCCGATTTAATGAGCTTCCCGAACCTATCCAAGCAACGCTTTCAGTCATGGCAAAAGGAGTACGTAACATACCTGGGATTTCTTATCAAAGATTTTATAATCAGTATATAAAGTATGTAGGGAATGTAGGGCAAGATTTGGTGGAGTCTATTTTTTCCTTCGTCCACTATAATCCGATCCCGGTCACGCAGCTTGTCCAAGTTGCATCAACTGAATCTTCACTAAACGAAGCAGGTATGATCAACTTTGGTTGGCGAGCGTGGGAAGGTACATTTCCGACATCGATTTTAAGGGACTGCGCAGGTGATGGTTCCTTAGATGAAAAAGTAATGGCTTATTATAAGGAAGCTGTAAAGATTTCCACAAACCGGTTGTCACCTCTGACTGAATACTTTCACCAAGATCCTCGTACAGATAAGTTTGAAGCAACAGCACTTACGGGCGTTCAAGCATATATGGGAACTCGCATTCCTGCATTGACAGGCACTGTTGTATTTTCTGAGCTATCGAAGAAAGGCAACCCTGATGCTCCAACAAGAGGAACGCTAGCTTATACGCGGTATCGACCAGATGGAAAGCTAAATGATTTTAGTGAGATTAAGACCAACGATCCCTTCAAATCAGACGCCGCATACTATGTTAGTCTTGGTACAAATATGGACCAATCTAAAATATATGTCGGTGTGTATGGTTCTATGAAAGTGACGGATTATAATCAGGGTACTGTATTTGAAGTTGTTGCGAGTGGATAGATTTCATGTTGTATCAGACGCTTAAAAATTATGTGAAAAGCACTGCATGATTCTAACGGGTTCCGTTAGCTTTCGTAAAATCCTACTTTGCATTCAAAAAACAAGGGAATATGGATATGAAATTGCACTGTCGATTTTTTTGCAGTGCTTTTTGTTTACTAAAAAACCCTGTTCAACATGAACAGAGTCTTAACTTATTTGTATTACCTTTTCAACGAACACACCAGTTACATTAAGTATAAAGTCAAAACAATGCGGGAAACTATTAGAAGAGGTGATTTCATGTATAAAGAAGATATAAAGCTCACATCTTCCGAGATAGGCACGCTATGGGGACAATATGTAAACGGAACAGCCGTTGATATTGTAAACAAATATATGGTATCTATCATTGAAGATGAAAAAATAAAAGCTCTTTTTGAAGAAGCAATACATATATTTGATGAACAAAAGCATCAAATAGCATCCTTTCTTGAAAAAGATGGATTTCCAATCCCAATAGGATTTACTGATTCGGATTTAAATAAAGGGGCAAAACGTTTATTTTCAGATATATTTTGTTTACACTATTTGCACATTATAACGTTACACGGTTTATTAGGTCACGTAACCTCACTTAGTTCCTCTGTTAGAAAAGATTTGCGAGATTTCTATGATACTTGTGATAACGATGGGAAAAAAATGTATCACAAAACAACTGATTTATTATTAGAAAAGGGGCATTTGCAAAGAGACCCTTACTTTTTTCCAGAGGCAAATCCTGAGTTTATTGAAGGCCAACAATTTATCGATGGATTTTTTGGTGAAAAACGTCCTTTAGCAGCTACTGAAATCATCGCTCTATCATTAAACATGAAAAAGAAAATACTAGGAAAAGCTCTTTCCATGGGGTTTAGCCAAGTGACACAATCAAAAGAAGTAAGGAAATTTTTGAAATCTGCACAAAAAACCTCTGACGAACAAATTCAATCATTGGGTAAAATACTATACCAAGACAATTTACCTATACCAATGTCTTGGGAAACAGAAGTTACGACTTCTCAAGATTCTCCTTTTTCAGATAAGTTAATGTTGTATCATATTGGGTTCTTATTGCAAGCGGCACAATCATATCACGGGGCAGGCCTAGCATCAGCAATGCGAGCAGACCTTGTGATAGCTTATGAAAAAATTATATTAAAGAATCTAACAGTCACAAAAAACTGGTTTAACTTGATGACTAAAAATAAGTGGTTAGAGCAACCTCCACTTGCTCCAAATCGAAAAGAAATAGCAAAAGATAAATAAAAAGAAAAGCCTCTTTGTTCTAAGGCTTTTCTTTGTGATTTAAACTCCTTTTCTTAAGTGGAATTATCACAAACTTGCTAACAAACCGCTCCCAATCAATGCTATGAAAATAACTACATTCGGGATACTAATTAATAATAATCTACCCACCCATTTGTTTCTTTGTTGCCTGTCTTCTTTCGTTTCTGTATGATAATTTGCTCTAGCGCGATCACCATTTACGAAAGCCCCTGTAGCTAGACCGGAAAGCAACAAAGGAACAAGTGCTGCTCCCCCGATTATTTTTACAACTAAATTCCATTCCCCTGTAACAAAACCGATAACTACCGCAACAAGGGTGATCAATAAACCGATACCTAGATATCTCAACAAAAATGATTCCCCCTTATTTTAATAGCTTATATACGAACTAACATAATGATTTGTTTCAAAGTTAATGATGTGAACACAGGGACGGTTCTTCCGTTTCCATTTTTAATTTGGAAACACAAGAACCGTCCCCATGTTCACACACCGCCAACTCTATAATGTTGCCACTCATAAGGTATGAGTGCTTGGTACTTCTTCTGTAAAAATCGATCATCGATAAGTGCGATTACACCAGTATCAGAATCAGATCGAATAAGACGTCCGCCAGCTTGCAGTACTTTATTCATCCCAGGATATACATAAGCATAATCAAAGCCATTCTTCCCAACCGATTGGAAATAGTCCTTAATAATATCTCTTTCAAAACCAATCTGTGGCATGCCAACCCCAACTACGATCACACCTTGCAACCGGTCACCTTTTAAATCTACACCTTCTGAAAAAATACCTCCGAGTACCGCAAAACCTACCAATCTCTCGGCACGTTCGGAATTAAACTGCGCGAGAAAATCTTCTCTTTCTGCTTCTGTCATTCCCACATCTTGCATAATGGTAGACACACTTGGATAATAGTCGGTAAATTGCTCATACGCAGTTCTCATATATTGATAGGACGGGAAGAAGATTAAAAAGTTTCCATTCTTTTTATCGATAACATCCTTCATAAAATGTACCATTGGCTCAATCGTCTTTTCTCTATCCCGATATCTCGTCGATAAGGGTTGAATCATAACCTCAGTGTTTTCTCTGGCAAAAGGCGATGGAATAGAAATAACATAGTCATCAGACTGTCCGCCAAGCAAATCTTTATAGTAATCTCCAGGTATTAACGTTGCTGAAAAGAACACCCTTGCCCCAAATCCTTTTCCCATTTTGAGAATTTGCTCAGACGGGTCAAGGCAAAATAACTTCATCATCACTTCACTTTTATGAACTTCCACATACGTAATAAATTGCTCATTGTACAATTTTGCAATTTTCACAAAGGTTTGGGCGGCAAAATACGTATCCAGCAACAATGCATGTTCCGTTCTTACCAACTCTCCCTCTGCCTCTATGATAAATGTTTCAAGTAATTCTACTAGATCTTCATCTAAGTCCTTCCGTAAATACTCCTCAGATTTCTTCACTTGTAGTAAATAGTCATTGATCGCTTTTGCTTGTGTAGCAAGACGACTATTGTTAAATTCCCTTTTTAACTGTAAAAAGTTAGATTTATGAATCACAGCAGAATACATTTCCCTCGCACGGTCCACTAGGTTATGCGCCTCGTCTACTAGTATTGTGGTTTTCTTTTTCTGATCTTCCAACAACCGCTTCAACGATACTCTCGGATCAAAAATATAGTTATAATCACAAATGACAGCATCCACTGCATAGGCAAGTTCAATGGAATATTCAAAAGGGCAAAGCCTATGTTTTCTAGCGTAACGTTCAATAACAGTTCGATCGATCATTTTCTCCTGTTCCAGAATATCAATAACCGCCCCGTTTATACGGTCATAAAAACCATCTGCAAATGGGCAATCTTTACTCGTGCAAATGGTTTCCTCTTGAAAACAAATTTTATCCTTGGCCGTTATGGTTAGAACTTTGATATCTAGACCATGATCAATCAATTGTTGAAATGCTTCTTCTGCAGTTGTTCTTGTGATGGTTTTTGCAGTCAGATAAAACAACTTCTCTAGTTTTCCTTCACCTATTGCTTTAACCGCAGGAAAAATAGTAGAAATGGTCTTACCTATCCCAGTAGAAGCACTTGCAAATAATGTTTTCTTGTCATCAATCGTTTTATAGACAGCACCTGCGAGTTTACGTTGACCTTCACGATAAGATTCAAACGGAAACTGGAGTGTTTTACTTGTTTTATTTCTCTTTTCTTTATGCTCTAACTTCACACTTAAAAAAGGACCGTATTGCTCTATGACATCATAAACGAAGGATTTCATTTCCTCATATGTCATCACACGACGAAACTTTTTCTGTTCCATCGTTTTCACCTGTACATACGTAAGCTGAATCGTCACTTCCGATAAATCATGGTCTCCGGCATAGATATAGCCGTAAAAAATTGCCTGTGCCCAGTGGACGGGATATGTATCTTCCTGAACATCATCCAATGCATGTACCGTGGACTTAATTTCATCAATGGTCACTGATTCCTCACCTTTTAGCAATCCATCACAACGTCCATCAACTCGTACAACAAAATCTTGATAAGGAATATCTGCTTCTACAAACACTTCCTTTTCATCATGTTCCTGGTAACCCTTTTGGATTAACTGATGAATTCTAGTTCCTTCTGTCATCGCACGAGACGTACGGAATCCAGACTCAATACTACCACTACGATACACGTATTCTACTAAATTTCTAACTGAAATTTTCACTATTATCGCCATATATATCACCTAAAATAATTATCATCGGGAATGGAGACCTAGTCAAATGTGAACATGGGGACGGTTCTCCTGTTTCCAAATGAAATTTGGAAACGGAAGAACCGTCCCTATGTTTCCAATCTAGCGTAGGACTGTTTTTACTTGTTTTACGTAGATGTATCGGACTATGACGAAATAGAGTAGTTGAATGAAGGCGAAACTTCCTAAGACAAGGGAAGATTCTACTGTTAGATTGTAATTAAACAATCGGGATAAAGCGGTAAGCGCAATAGCGCCGTGCACTAATGCTACAATAATTGGTGAGAAAAATAGAATAGCGACTTGTTGGTTTACTACTTTCTCAAGCTCAGATTGTGTTAATCCAATTTTAGCAATAGCTTGGAATTTGCGTTTTTCTTCGTCCAAGTCTGTAAATAAACGAAAATAGAGAAAGCTACCTGCTGAAACGAAGAAGACAATGCCGATAAACAGGCCAATAAAAAGAATAGGTCCATATGCTTTGTTAATTTCATAAATCGTATAATCAACGATAAACGTCTTATACTGTAAATCGCCTTCCAAGTTGTTTATCTTTCTGCCTGCCTCAATTATTTGATCCTTTTGCCCTTCTTCCAGTTTCCACGCGACACTATGATCCTTTCTTTCAGGTGGTCCAAGTCGCTCGAAATCCTTGTCATTAACCACATAATACCCATCCGATGTTGTTGGTAATACGGATGATGCAACTATTCTTTTAGGTTGAAGTTCTTGCCCGTCTTCTAGTTGGACATTCGCTTCCATTAACCATTCACTAGCTTTTGGGCCATCTTCCACGATCCCACCAGCTTCACCACTCTGTTCTACTACAACGGCCTCATTTTCTTCCGGATGTAGTTCTTTGTCAACAATAAGTGAGGCAAAGCGATTGTAATCAGAAGCGCTTATGATTAATGCATTTTCTTCAGCTATCTCATAATAGTTCAGCTCCAACGATTCCATCTCTGCATCGATGTTTTCCTCCTGCAAGATAGCATTAATTTTGTTTGTATCTTCCTCGATTATCGCTTTACTGTCATTAAGAAACGGGCTATACGTAATCGAATAGGGATCCTTTGTTCCGTTAATTATCGATTGAAATCCGTACAACGATCCAATCGCACTAAAAGCAACCGTTGAAATAATCGCCACCATAAAAAATGTCCTTGCGTTGTCTTTCAATCGAAAGGATAGATCTGAGAACAAAAGCATATTTGTTTTTCGCCAAAAGATCGATGTATTATTTTTCAACAGACGAATGAGAAACACACTTAATTGCGTGAATAAGAGATAAGTTCCAAGTGTCACAACGATAACAACTGGAATCATCGCATATACAACATAAACACCCTCAACCGAAATAGCAGTACCATATCCTCCGATAAGCAGCAGTGCTGCAAGTACGGATAGGATAATCGATGCTTTCGGTTCACCTTTAGATTTTTTATCCCCTTTGATTAAATCAACCAACTTATTCGTACGCAGAATAAACGAAACAAATATAGATATACAAAAGAATAGAAAGATAAAGCTAACAAACGTCACCACAATGGCTAGTGTTGGAATATAAAAATCCAGTGTTTCGCTTATGATTAATACATTTTCAGCAACTAAAAGAATCGCTTTTGCAAAGACCAAGCCAGTTAGAATTCCACCAACCGTTGCAAAAAAGCCGATTAAAATATTTTCTAAAAATACCATCAGACGAATTTGTTTATTGGATGCTCCAAGCATAATCAACAAACCAAACTCTTTTTTTCTCGACTGTAAAAAAGAACTCATCGAGTACAAGACAAAAAAGAATGAAAATACATAAATGATCCCACCAGCAACACTCATCCCTAGTAATACGTTTTGATTAATTGTTCCTTCTGAAAACGCTGGGTGAAATGCAAATATAGCAAAAGTGAAAACCACCATAACCGTAAACATGCTACTGAGGAAGTAGGCAATATACAGTCGTTTGTTGCGCAATACGTTATTAAACGCGAACTGACGAAAAGTCATTGCCGTCGCCTCCCATCAAGGAAAGCATGTCAATTATTTTCTGGAAAAATGCTTGTCTACTCTCCCCACGGTGAATTTCCGAATGCAGCTTTCCATCTCGGATAAAGACAACACGGTCGGAATAGCTTGCCGCTTGGGGGTCATGTGTTACCATCAACAAGCTCGTATTTTCCTGTTTATTAATGGCTTCGAGCATAGCCATAACATCTTTGGATGCTTTTGAATCCAGATTTCCGGTTGGCTCATCGGCCAATAGTAGCTTTGGTTGATGAATCATTGCCCGTGCAATCGCTACCCGTTGCGCCTGACCGCCGGATATTTCATACGTACGTTTTTTCATGATCGCAGCAATCCCAAGACTCTCGGCAATTTGATGCGCTTTTTCCTTCATCTCTTTTACACGGGTACCATCTAATGTTAGTGGTAATACGATATTTTCTTCCACTGTTAAGGTATGCAGTAAATTGAAATCCTGAAAAATAAATCCGAGTTCGGTTCGACGGAACTTAGCTAACGCATTTTTCTTCAACTGATGTGGAGCTTTTCCTTCTATTTCGACTTGTCCCGTAGTAGGTGCATCATTTGTAGAAATGATATTTAAAAGTGTTGTTTTTCCACTACCAGACGGACCCATGATCGCAACAAATTCACCTGTTTCTATGTCTAAACTAATATCTGTAAGGGCACGGTAGGCCACTTTTCCTTCGTAAATCTTACTTACGTTTGTAAGTGTGAGCATAATCATTCTCCTCTGCTAAAGTATCTAAAACTAGTATAGCCGACGCATGGAGCCATAAACTATCGATTATGCTTTCACGAACCTTACATCGATGTAAGGTTTTGTGTGGGTGAAAAAATGATTCGAATCGTTGTGCCTTCACCCACTTCTGATTCCAATTCAATTCGGTGCTCTAATTTTCCAGCGACTTCCTTTACCAAATAAAGCCCCATCCCTGTGGATTCACGATAATTCCGCCCATTTTCACCGGTGAAAAATTTATTGAAAACACGCTTTTTATCCACAGTTGGAATTCCAATCCCAAAGTCCCTCACTTCAAGGACCGCCTCCCCTTCTCTTTCATACACAGATAGGTGAAGGTGCTTTGCTTTTCCACTTGAGTATTTGACAGCGTTATGGACGAGTTGTGTGACTAGGAAGAAAAGCCACTTCTCATCCGTCTCTACTGTAATACCTGGGCGTTGTTCCTTTAATTGAGGATACACTTCATTCCGAATGTAAAAACGCTTGTTTTCTTGATTTACTTCATGAATTAGTTTGGAAAGGAGGACTGGCTTAATCTGAAAATCTTCTACAATTGTGCGAAGTCTTGCCATATAGAGAACCGTATTCAGCCCATTTCGCATCCGATCCGTTTCCTCGCGCATGCTAGACGACTCTGGTTCATCCAACGTTTGTGCCGTTAGCTCAATCACAGACAGTGGCGTCTTCATTTGATGCACCCAGCGATCGATAAATAACAAATGCTCATCCTGCCTGTCTTCGGCTTTTTGAAGTTCTACCTGGTACAAACGATACTGTTTCATAAGCATTTGATCGAGCGCTTCTGCTATTGGCGTTCGTTCCGTTGTCTCGAGTGATTCTTCCATTGTTTCAATTGGATGTTGTAACCGTTCGTAAAACCTTTTTCTACTTATGTACCGATAGACAAGAAATGCTGTTAACAATACGAGGGATAAAAATGGTGCGTAAATCATTACACCTATCCCACGATAGCCATCCAGCCAGAATAGCGCAGGAATCATCATGCATTGCATGAGTTGAAGTACAATGAAAAGGATATGATCACGCAGAAAAAGTCTCATGATTTCTCTTCTTTCCATGTCATATGTAGACGATAACCCGCACCTCTTACCGTCTCCACAGCATCTTTTATCCCTAATGCTTGAAACTTGTTACGAACCCGAGTGATATTCACATTCAACGTATTTTCATCGACGTAGGCTTGGTCATCCCAAAGCTTCTCCAACAAATCCTGCCTGCCGGCAACACGTGGATAACGCTCCAACAACGTTTCAATGATATCCGTTTCTTTTTTTGTTAAGGGCGCTACTTCTTCTTTAAATCGAAGCTCTAATCGTTCCGGGTAAAAACGCAATTCCCCTTGAATAAGCACCCGTTCTTCATGCTTGTTTGCATATTCGCCGTACGCACGGCGCATCTGGCTTCGGATTTTTGCCATTACAATATCGGGATGAAAAGGCTTCGTAATAAAATCATCCCCGCCATTTTCCAAAGCCATGACTTGGTCCATCTCCCCTGTTCGGGCCGATATGAAGATGACCGGACAAATCGATTCCTTCCTTATTTGCCTACACCAATAATACCCATCATAACGAGGTAGATTGATATCCAGTAACAAAAGATTAGGCTGCACCTCACGAAACGTTTCCATGATTCGCTCAAAATCTTCGGCAACCGTAACCTCATATCCATACTTCTTTATATAAGAAGATAGAAAATCCGCAATTTTCATATCATCTTCCACAATCATGATCTTTTCCATATTTGAATTCTCCTAGCTCATTAATTGATTTAAATTAAATGTACCATAAATGTGAACATGGGGTGTGAACATGGGGACGGTTCTTGTGTTT
>NZ_JAOALK010000001.1 GCF_025154055.1 Aquibacillus koreensis | reverse complement strand
TGGAAGGAATGACCGATTTTTTTAAACTGCTTTTCACTTCACTTTTGATATCTTCACAAAAACACCCTACTTTTTCACTGGTCTCGAACCGTCCCCATGTTCACGACCTTAGCCGACTGTTATATACACTTCTTCAATTCGCTTTTCTGAGATTTTACTTACTTCAAAAGTTAAGTTTTTATATGAAATGGTCAACTGTTCTTCCTTTTTAGGAATGTAACCTAATTGGCCAACTAAAAATCCGTTTAAAGTATCATACTCATCCGATGGTAACTCCACGCCAATTTTATCTTCCACCTGATAAAGATGGGCAGTACCAGACACTAAATAATGGTGTGGGCTAATTTCGTTTATTTCTTCTTCCTCAACATTGGTATAATCATGCTCACTGCGGATTTCTCCTACGATCTCTTCGATAATATCCTCAATCGTAATCATACCGTCAGTTCCACCATATTCATCCAATACAATGGCAATATGAATGTTATTTTTCTTCATTTCCTGAAAAACCATGTCAATACTTTGCGTTTCTAAGACGAAATATGGATCTCGAAGCATGTCACGTAAGTTAAAGTTTTCTTGTGTACCGTCTTCTATAAATTGAATTAAGTCTTTGGAATGTAAAACACCAATGATTTTATCTATGCTTTCTTCATAAACAGGAAAACGTGTGTATCTTTTTAAACTAACTAGATTCACAATTTCTTGTAAATTAGCCTCAATGGAAAGGACAGCCATATCAGTCCGGTGGGTCATAATATCGGATACTACCTTATCATTAAATTCAAAGATATTATTAATCATTAATTTTTCACTCGTATCAATGGTTCCTCTTTCCCCACCAACATCAACCATCATACGTATTTCTTCTTCAGTAGCTTCTTCGTTCTCAGCATTTGGATCTACGCCAAATAAGCGCACGATAGCATTCGTTGAAAAATTTAATATTGCTACAAATGGATAGCTAACCTTGAACAAAATAGTTAATGGAATGACGGCAAAATTAGCGATCATTTCTGGCTTTTGTAAAGCAAGTTGTTTTGGTACAAGTTCACCAATTACTAAGGTAAAATAAGATAACAATATAGTAATCGTGATAACCGATACCGTTTTTAACATGGCCAGACTAAGGGGGACACCCAGATTATATAGTGCGCTAGACAGAGGTTCGGAAAAATAATCCGCAGCAAACGCACTTGCTAAAAATCCAGCTAAAGTAATCCCAATCTGGATCGTTGCTAAAAAGCGACCAGGGGAAGAAAGCAGGTGAAGAAGTTTAATTGCTTTTTTATCGCCTTGATCTGCCATCTTTTTGACTTTATTGTCGTTTAAAGAAACGAGTGCGATCTCTGATGCTGCAAAAAAAGCGTTGACGATAATTAAAATAACTAAAATGATAATTGCGGTTGACATGAAAAGCCTCCATTAATAAATATCTTTCTTATTATGCGTATTTAAATTAAATTCTATGTTATCACAAAGCGAAAAGCTACTCCAAAACTGGAGCAGCTTAACCCATTAACTCGCTTTTTCTAACTTTTCAACTTCTTTATCCTTCGTTAAGAACCATCCTGCGGCAGCTATTCCAATTAGAACGGTGTAGAAGAAGATCTTCCATTCTTTGGAGTGGGCAAACTCGTAAGAAAGGACGCCGATATCTGGATGACCGAGTGTTAATACAGCAAGCTTTACACCTACCCAACCTACGATGGCAAACGCTGCAATCTCAAGACCTGGTTTTGAATGTAATAATTTCACAAATAAGTTAGCAGCGAAACGCATGATAATTAAACCAATTAATCCACCAGCAAAAATAACAAGGAATTTTCCACCATCCATACCGCCAATTGCCGGTAAGTTGGTATTCGGTAATGTCATTGCAAGTGCCACAGCAGCAAGGATCGAATCAACAGCAAATGCGATATCCGCTAATTCTACTTTGATAACAGTTCCCCAGAAGCCTGACTTTTTTCTTTCCTTCTTTTGTTCGTCTTTTTTACTTTCAAACTTTTTAAATAAAAGTTTTCGGGCAATATGGTTAATGGCGATGAACAAGAGGTAAAGCGCACCAATTGCTTGCACCTGCCACACGTCTACAAGGAATGAAATGACAAATAGTGACGCAAGACGGAATACAAATGCTCCGGCTAGACCATAAAATAATGCTTTTTTGCGTTGCTCGTCTGGAAGGTGTTTAACCATAATTGCTAGAACTAACGCGTTGTCAGCAGCAAGTAAACCTTCTAGTGCAATTAGTAATAATAATACCCATCCGTACTCTAATAACAATGAAACATCCATGCTTTATTGTTCCCCTTTATATATGTGAATTTTTTTGCGTTAAGAAAGTGATAAATCTTTAGCTAAGAAGTGTAATCGACGTAGAGAAAAATTGAATGTACCAAGTATAAGAAAAACTAACACATTCGCAAAAGAGCAGATGCGAGTTGTTCTAATTATTTTTGCCCAACATGCTTTGCTTCTATTTTCTGTTCAATCTTCTCGAGCATTACTTTATCCTTTAACAACTCCTCTTTGTTTTTCTTGATTAAATCGTCAAAAGATATCTTCTTTTTATTCATCCGTCCCACCATCCTTTTTCAAAATTATATTATTTGAAAGTTCGTTATGGTTTTCTGGCAAAAATAAAACCTTTACCAGAAAGTGGTAAAGGTTTTAAACACAATAAAAGACCTTCACCATTGGTAAAGGTCTTGCTAACAACGATCGTTGCCAACAAAGCCGAGAGATAAATCTCCGTAATGACGACCTTGCTGTAAAAGCTACTCCCCTTTAGGAGAACTATTCAATTAATTAAGAATAATATATTCTAATTCAAAAAGTTTGTCAATAGAAGATTGTGAACAGGGGGACGGTTCTCCTGTTCACGTTGTCTTTCACTTACAGAAGGTAAGCTAATTTCTCAGTTGATTTGGAAACACAAGAACCGTCCCCATGTTTCCATTACCTATTCTAGATCGTTTGATTTTACGTCACTTAGGATCCATTGATTGTCTTGCCATTTTGCGTGGTAGATCATTTCTTTACTTCCAATCAATTCATTGTGTTGCGTTTGGATAATTTTGTAATTTTCTTCATTCACTTGTTCAATGGTAAAATCAGCTTCTTGGTCAAGCCAAACAGGTGCTTCTGTCGGTACAATGTGTAAACTTCCATCGCGCTCATCAATATAAATTTCTACAAGCGAGGATGCGCGTTCTTCAGACATGATTTCTTCAAAATGACGCTGCACATCACTTTTTGATTCGAACATGGTATTCAAATTGTTGTTATTTCCTGCCTCTAGCACAACTTCAAAATTTTGCTTGTAGTTTTGCATGAGCTCTATAGCAACTTCATCTGTAAACATTGGAATGTCATTTTCTTGTTCTTCATTATCTGAAGAGGGATTTTCATCCGGTTCTGTTTTGTTATTTTGCTCTTGATCTTGGTCCTGATCGGAGCTCTGGTCTTGCTCAGGGCTTTGGTTTTGCTCTTGATTCGTATCATTCTCTAAGTCTTGCTCGGAAGGTTGATCAGTATTTCCAGTACCGGCAGTATTGTTCTCATCATCATAAAACGTGTTCACACCTAAAATGGTAAATAATATCAACGCAGCTACAGTCGCAATCGTTGCTACTACTTTTTTCATGAATATTCCTCTCCTTCCCAGTTGTACTTCATTCTTTTTGAGGGCGTCCATAATATTCTCATGGATGTCTTCTTTCTGTTTCTGATTTAACTGATGGGTAGGAAAATTACCTAACTTTTGATTCGTAGTGCGTTGTTCATTCTTCATTGTAAATCCTCCCACCTTGAACCATTCGAATAGCTTTCATTGCACGGTGAAAATTGGTTCGTACTTTTGTTTCTTTCCAGTTCAAAATTGCAGCAGTCTCTTTCACAGATAATCCTTGAATACCTCTAAGGATTAGAACGTCTCGATAGCTTTTCTTTTGGTTGTTAATTGCTTGGTATAACGCCTGGTTTTGTTCGTTTTCAAGGAGGATTTCTTCTGGAGAAGACTCCAAATGATTTTTTCGTATATGCTCATCGAATGGTTTTGCGTGTTTACTTAGCCTTGTTTCCTTTTTCCTAGCATGATCAATAGCAACATGACGAGCGATGCTAAAAAGCCATGTTTTCGGACTTGCTTCTTCCTTATAAGACTTTAACCCCTTACCGGCTTTAATAAACACCTCTTGTACGAGATCCTCTACATCCTTAGAGCCGGTATAGTAAACGAGAAAGTCATAGACACAATCGCTGTATTGGTAAAACCATTCTGAAATAATTTTGCTCGTGTTTGACATATTATGGTCCCCCGTATCTGGTCTCTCTAACTTAGACGGATACAACTCATTTTTGTGTCACGTTTTTTTTGAAAAAAACGTGAACACAAGAACCGTCCCCATGTTCACGAAAAGAATATACCTTGGTATAATATCTTGCAAATTTGTCCTTCGATAAAATAAGGAGGAGAACGATATGTAAAGAAACTTTTTGGAGGCCTAATTATGATAAAAAAAAGCGTGTTATTGCTCTTTTGTTTGTTTGGCATAATCTTGTTTTTAAGCGGATGCTTTGGTGATTCTATTTCGATACCTGTTGGGGAGGAAGGGGAAAGTATATCTGTTGGTGGCAATGAAGAGGATGGTTTTACACTTGAGACTAAGAACGCAGATGGCGAAAGTGTTTCTCTGAGTTCTTCTAAGGATTTGCCGGATGATTTTCCAGAGGATATCCCATTCCCGGAGGAGTATCAGATCATTAGCACAGTTAAATTGAATGATGCTGGAGAGGAAGGGATGAATGTTTCTTATATGACAGAAACAACCTTTGATGAAGTTTGGGAATTGTATAAGAATTTTATGAATGATAATGGATTTGAAAGCAATACGGAAATGACTAGTAATGAATATAGCTCTTTAGTGATGCAAAAGGATAACGAATCGGTTAGTGTTACGGTCATAGCAGCGGAAGGGGAAAGCACGGTAACCGTTAATCTATCGTATATAAAAACAGCAAGTCCAGAATAAAACAGGGAAGAGACCAATCATTTTGTTGGTCTCTTCTTTTTTTTGCCCAGTAAATGAACACATTATTTAAATTAACCCTAGTTTTTTCGCCTTTTCTTTTGATACTACTTTAGGGCTAAAACCACCTAATTCTATAATGAAACTTTCATGCTCGGTACGAACATTGTAGAAGTCCTCTATATGTGTTCCTAGTATTTCTTTCACTTCTTTATCAAAAAAATTGCTAATCTCGAGACTAGCTTGCGGTGTAACCTGATATACTTTATCATATTTTTGTTTTGATTCCACATTGTGATCAAAAGTATGTTCAAGTTCCAATGGATTATAATTATTTTCTCGTTGATTATAGATTCTTTCAAGTAGTTTAATTACTTCAAAGAAGCCAATAAAGACAATACCCCACATGACGCCACTTGCGAATATAACCCATCCAATGATACCTTGTAATTCCCCCAAAACATAAAAGTCTTCACTAGTTCCAATATACAAGCCTATAAACATACCACCTACGATCACAACAACACCAATAACCAAAAAAGCAGAAACAACCAAATTCTTCCTCACATCCACACAAACACCTCCAAAAAATAAGGAAACACAGGGACAGACTTCATCAACACAGGGACGGTTCTTCTGTTTCCATTTTAATGATTTTAATTTTAATCATGGTAACCTGGGGCAAGTATCCTACATCTCATCCAAGAACGTTCTCACCAGAGACTCTTTCCCCAGAACCCTAACGTCTCTTACCCACACTAACTACATATGATCATTATCACTTTATAATTCTGTTAGATGATATAAACTAGTACCATAGAACGTATTAAAGGAGAAAAACATGGAGCAACTATATTCTATACTAGTCTTTATTCATATTTTTTCAGCGATCATGGGAATGGGTCCGGGCTTCTTCTTAACAACTATTCCTAAATCAGCATCAACGATGACAGAGCTGAGGCATGCGTATGCGATTAGACATAAGCTACACATATTTGTAATGATCGGAGGCACCCTTTTACTCATAACTGGTCTAGCAATGGGAGCAATTCATCCGTATTTGTTTCGCATGCCATGGTACATCATTAGCTTAAGCTTGTACCTCATTGCACTCGCGATGGGACCAACTGCACTAAAGTGGTATGCCAGGCCAATAAAACAATTGCTTGTAAACCACAAAGGAGAAGAAATCCCCAAAGAGTATGATCGTTTATCTAAGTCACTTTTCCTAGTAGAATATTTTGAAAACACTATTTTTATTATCATCATTATACTAATGATCTGGAAGCCTGTGTAGGGATAATAAATCTACCAGAAACTAACATTCATTCATCCCATAAAACTGTTACACAGAAACCACGTAAAAGCCGCAATCCTAATCTTTTTCGTGGTAATTTAGTGAAAAAACACAAAAATTATCTGAAAATTTTGTGATTAGGTGGTAAAATAGTAGGACAAGAATCATGATTTATAAGGAGGATACGAAGATGGCAAAAGAAAATAGTGTAGCAGAACCTGGTTTTTATGGTGAGTTTGGCGGCAGTTATTTACCACATGATTTACAAAACGTATTAACTATGCTTGCAGAGCAGTTTGAAAAATATAAAGATGACCCGGACTTTCAAGAGGAATTTCGCTATTATTTACGAGAATATGTTGGTCGTGAAAATCCTCTGACATTTGCTAGCAACCTAACAGAAAAAGTTGGTGGAGCAAAAATTTATTTAAAGCGTGAAGACTTGAATCATACAGGTGCACACAAGATTAATAATGTTATTGGACAAATTTTGTTAGCAAAACGAATGGGTGTACATCGTGTGATCGCTGAAACCGGTGCTGGCCAGCACGGTGTTGCAACAGCCACTGCATGTGCAATGTTTGGAATGGATTGTACGATTTATATGGGCAAATTGGATACGGAAAGACAAGCATTGAACGTATTTCGCATGGAACTTCTAGGTGCAAAAGTAGTAGCGGTTGAGAAGGGACAAGGCCGTTTAAAGGATGCGGTGGATGCGGCGTTAAATGATTTGGTTGAAAACTATGAAACGACATTCTATTTACTAGGTTCTGCGGTTGGACCACACCCATTTCCGACAATGGTGAAGCACTTCCAATCGGTGATTAGTGAAGAGTCAAAGCGTCAGATTCTGGAGAAAGAAGGGAAATTACCAGCAGCTGTTGTTGCATGTGTAGGTGGGGGAAGTAATGCAATCGGAGCATTTGCCCATTACATTGACGAGCCTGGCGTTCGTTTAGTTGGCGTTGAACCTACGGAAGCTGCAACCATTACAAATGGGGTGCCCGCAGTGATCCATGGTTTTAAATGTTTGACGCTACTGGATGAAAATGGCGAGCCACAACCGACGAACTCGATTGCTGCTGGTTTAGATTACCCTGGTGTTGGACCAGAGCATAGTCATTTAAGTACGACTGGACGAGCGGAATACGCTTCGGTAACAGGCCAGGAAGCGCTTGAAGCTTTTCAAGAACTATCAAGTGTAGAAGGGATCATCCCTGCATTAGAAAGTTCCCATGCCTTAGCTTATGCTACGAAACTAGCAAAAACGCTATCTCCTGAGGATTCAATCATTGTAAATTTATCTGGTAGAGGAGACAAGGATGTCGCTCAAGTATATGAAATGTTAAAAAATAAATAGGTCTATATTTTGACAAAAAAGAGATTTCTACTTGTAATTTCATAGAATATAAATAGAGCTTTTGTCGAAAGTGTTGCTAGTTTCAATAGAAAGACTATAATGAATGTAAGTCATACGACAAAGGCAAACTTATCGAAAGGTAAGGACGCAAAGCTAAGGACCTAAAACTCTCATGAGTCATGGTAGCCTAGTTACCGAAGAATTATCGGATCAATGTAAAAGATCACTATTCTGACGTTTCTAGGAGGCGGATTGGTTTTGAGAGAATTTTTTAAACGAATGTATAAATGCCGAATTAGAGGGATTCATAAAATTAGTGTGAGTGAAGGGATCTGTATCCGTTGTCATCAAACGATTGATCATTTGAGACACGATGTTCCACCACTTGCAGAAGAGCAAATCAGATAAATTAAAAAATATATGAGAAGCTGCCAATCGTATTAGTTGGCAGCTTTTTTGCTTTTTCTATAATTCTATTATCTTTATAAAAAAACGAAACTTTCAATCGATTATAGCGTATATTTAAATGAGATATGAAAGGAGAAAGATATGAAAAAAATCTTAATTGGAATTACCTTCATTTTGGTGTTGGGTGGTTGTGGATTTTTAGAGGATGTTAACAACTCTTTGGATTATACAAAAGAAGCAACGGAACATATCAATACATTAACTGATTTTGCAAAAGAAGCACCGCAAATGATAGAAGATGCTGCCAATGACCCAGCTGCAAAAGAGCAACTTGAAAGCCATTTAAATACGTTACAGGAAGAAATAGAAGGATTTAACACTGTTGACGCACCTGCTATGGTCGAAGATATTCATAATAATCTAGTAAATAAAAATGAAGAGATTCTTAATGAAATTAATAAATTGGTCGAAGATGGTCAATTGACAATTGAAAAAATAGAAAACGCCGAAATCTTTCAAACCATTAATGAAGTACAAGACCTAATGAAACAAATAGAAGACTTAGGGCTATAATTTTATAAATAAAAAAGCGATCATTACCTTTATTGAAATGTTCAGGTAATGATCGCTTTTTTATTCGTCTAATTTCTCCTAAATCTAGACCCTTTATGCTCATTTGGTTGTTCCTCACTAATCTTTGTAAAAATGTCTTGGAAAATCGATTCAATATCTTCATATTCCTCATCTGTAATGGGTTTTACTTTAGCTAACTCCCCATCTTCAACAATTGCTTCCACCAGGAGGTTTAGTTCCTCTACTTGATCCTCTCGCTCTAAAGCAAGAAACTGGCGGTCATCATGAACTAAATTACAGAGGACGGTGTACTCACCATAAGAATCTGGTTGTTCTGGGTCGCCGATGGAAATGGTAACCGGCTCATCAAAAATAGGTTTATCTAATCCATTTTTAATCCGTTTATAGTCGTTGAGATTAATAACCTTATTTTTCTCGGACCTCATATAAACGCTCCTCACTTTTTGGATTAGGAAAGGTGCTCCATTTACAGGGTATGTAATAAAAGTACCTATTATTACCAACACATTTATCTTTAGACTACATAACTAATAATAGAAATTGTTTCATGAATACTGATGCTCACTCCGTGGATTTCAATCAAAGTGTACGGAGTAGAGATGGTTTATAGGAACTAAGACATGGTTATTATCCTAATCTTGTAGAAAAAGGGTAGTACTTATGTCATAATTTGTAGAACGATTTTTCAAAACAGTATTTTACAGTTATTGTAATTCTGTGTTAATATATATTTGTTGTTGTCGAATTTGTAAGAAAATTCAATAGATTCCTTGTGTAAAACAATGCATATTGAGCGATTAAACATAGATAATAACTTTGTGTGAGGGGGTATGAGGGTTCAAATGCGTGGTAAAAGTGAAACAGAGCAGCTCTTAATGTTACTAACGGATGTACATAATAAAGGAAATGCAGGTGCAACGTTAAAAGAAATAATGATACAATTAAAGGAAGAGTTGCCTAAGATTACGAAACAAAAGGAATACTCTATGAAATAATGTTTTTCTAAGGAAACCTTTATTATAGACTTATAGAGAACATGTGCCACGGGGTGCATGCTCTTTTTTCTGATGTAAAATGACTGATTGACTTTCATTAAAACTTAATAACGATTGGAGAAGAAAAATGACGAAGGATAAAAAGAAAAAAGTGAATATATGGGTGAAATTAATTCTATCCACTGTGTTATTAGTTGTTTTATCTGTTGGTGGCTATAGTTTAACCGTCTATCAGAATGCTAAGGAAACTGTTAATGAACATCTCTATCATCAAGTAGAAACAATTGACCGTGAAGTGGTTAAGACGAAAGTGAAGGCGCAACAGTCACTAAATGTGTTGTTATTAGGCGTTGATGAACGTTCGTATGATAGAGGAAGGTCCGATGCAATGATGGTTCTATCGTTGGATCCTAGTGAAGACAAAGCACAACTCATAAGCATTCCGCGTGACACACGTACAGAAATTGTTGGTCGAGGAACCGAAGACAAGATTAACCATGCCTATGCATTTGGCGGACCTGATATGTCGATTGCTTCTGTAGAAAATCTACTAGATATTGAGTTAGATTATTATGTTCGCGTTAATATGGAAGGATTAGCTGAGTTAGTCGATGCAGTTGGTGGAATCACGATTGAAAATGATATTGCCTTTCAAGACTTTCAGATTGGAACACTGCAATTAACAGGTGAAGAGGCGTTAAGCTATGTCCGAATGCGAAAACAAGATCCTCGAGGTGATTTCGGAAGAACAGAGAGACAACGAAAAGTGATTCAAGGAATTATTGATCAAGGTGCTACGATTGGATCGGTGACAAAAATTAACGACTTACTGGGCGTTCTCGGTGAAAATGTAGCAACAAATATGGATTTTGATGATATGAAAAACGTAATGTTTAATTATAAGGATACAAGAAAGAACTTTAGCACGTACCAGTTACAAGGGAGTGGCACGTATATCGACGGCATCTACTATATGACTGTTACGGATGAAGAAGTAGAGAAAGTCCATAATATGATCGTGAAGAAAACTTCATAAAAAAAGAATTAAGTAGTATGAAAATTATCATGGCTGTCCACACTTCTAGAAAAAAAGTAGGGATAGCCATGTATGTTTTTCTTTTACTTATTTGGATTGTTATCATATTAATCGCAACTTGTACAAATGATGTATCCGCACTGATCGAACGTGGTGAGATTCAATTTTCAATTGATACGACCCCTGATTTTTCAGGCTTCTTCCAATTGTCTTTACAACAATCAACAAGTGTATTTGAATTGGGCGGACACGCCTGTATTTTCTTTGTGTTAACCATGCTTTTTTTATATGTCACCAAAGAAATAGTAGCAGCGATCATGTGCTCGATTGTTTTTGCCATTATAACGGAGATGATCCAACCATTCTTTGGTCGAGGTGCAGAACTCTTGGACTTATTAGCATATTTCTTTGGAATTGGATTGTATATGGTTCTATATGGGGTTGTAAGTTTGTGTTTGTTAATGGTGCAAGGGTTCTATCGCCTCTTAACTGTAAAATAAAGTCTACACCATCGTATAACATGTCATGCCAGTAAACGTCTTTTTAAAGGTTGTTGGAGTGTTCGTTTCAACTGTGCCGATGAAAAAGGCGTTTTTAGTTTGAATTATTCAATCAAACCTAATCTTCTATAGTACTTTTGCAAACTTTAGTATCATACACATGAATCCAAATATAAGTTAGTATTTATGACGATTGGCGTTATGTTTGTTGACATGTGGATTATAGTCAATTATAGTTTTTATATCAAACCAAAAAAACTGAATTTTTAGAAATAATGTTGTGCATCACATATTTATCATTAGTGAGGGGGATGTTCGTGGAGGATCAGTGGCGTGCATATGTAGATGAACAAGTAAATGTGCCGCCTTCTGCTGAAGGTGTATTACATGGTCTTACTTATGCAGTTAAAGATGTTTTTAATATAAAAGGCTACGTATCAGGTGCTGGAAATCCTGATTGGAAAAGAACACATCCTATCCCAAGTAAGTCCCATGCAAAGGCAATCGAACTTCTTATGCATGAAGGGGCTACTTTAAAAGGTACGACACATACGGATGAACTTATGTACAGTTTAAATGGTGAAAATTATTACTTTGGCACACCGATTAATCCCAAAGTACCTGAACGGATTCCTGGTGGTTCATCTAGTGGATCTGCAGTCGCTGTTGCGGCGGGATTAGTAGATTTTGCGTTAGGTACGGACACTGGTGGTAGTGTGCGCATTCCTTCCAGTTATTGTGGGATTTATGGATTTAGACCTACACATGGGGTGGTTCCGATTGAAGGGGTTATTCCGTTAGCAAAAAGTTTCGATACAGTTGGCTGGATGACCCAAACAATGGAACGTCTTGTACAAGTGGGACGTGTGCTTATCCGAGGTGGTTCAAAGGATCATGTAATAAAAAGAATCATCATTCCAGAAGATGTTTTGGAGTTGATCGATCTCGAGTTCCGACAAATTACGAACGAGAAAATTGACCAAATAAAAGAGCATGTCGATAAAGTTGAGTCTGTCCGACTTGCATCGGGTGGCTTAGGTGAATGGTTAGAAACATTTAGAGTTTTACAAGGTGCAGAAATTTGGGAAACACACGGAGCATGGATTGAAAAATACAATCCAACATTTGGTCCTGGAATCCGAGAACGATTTGAATGGACTAAATCTATCACAGAAGCAGAGGTGCAAGGGGCACTAGAAAAGCAAAAAGATATCCAAAAACGAATGCAGGACATTTTACAAGATGATGGTGTAGTTATTATGCCTACCGCACCATCCAGTGCGCCGATGTTAAATACTGACGGAGAAGCACTAGATTCCTTCCGACAACGATTGTTAAGGATGACTAGTATCGCAGGTTTGAGTGGGTTGCCGCAGGTTACGTTACCATTAGTTAACAAAGATGGAATGCCTATAGGTATATCCATTATTGCGAACCGGAAGAGTGACTTAGGATTGCTTGCGTGGACAGAGCAGATCTTAAACAAGATTGAAAAAGTCAGGGGAGGATAACAATGAGGTTATCAACGTTAAAACAAAATGGCTTAGAAACTGCTGCGATTAGGGTAAAAGATAACTTTGTCTTGATGGAAAGTATTAATCATAACGAAGGTAAAGAGTGGCCTGTTGAGATCTATGATTTATTGCAACAAGGAAAGTTAGAGGAAGTAATAGATTGGTATGAAAACGGTGGAAAAGCAAAGTTATTAGATTACGAAAAAATACCGATGAACGAAGTAATATATGCTCCGTTATACCGACGTCCAAGAAAAATATGGGGAGTAGGGCTAAATTATATTGACTCTTCCGAACAGTCCCTAGAGGATGTTCCCTATAGTGATCCCGTAAGCTTCATGAAACCAGACACGTCCATCATTGGACCAGAAGATAACATACAAATCCCGCATCAGTCAAAACATACTACAGCAGAAGCAGAGTTAGCCATTATTATTGGAAAAGAGTGTTATGACATATCTGAAGAAGAATCAGAAGGTGTGATCGCCGGTTACACGACAGCTTTTGATATGACAGAATCTAAGATCCATAGTGAGAATCATAGATTCTTGACACGTGCAAAGAGCTTTAATACATTTTTTAGTTTTGGTCCTGAATTGATTACAAAAGGAGCTATTTCAAATGTATCAGAATTGGTCATCCAAACAGTCTTAAACGGTGAAAAGAAACATGAAAATACGGTAATGAACATGAGGTATTCCCCCTATTTTATCGTTTCTTTCCATTCTAAAGTGATGACCTTACTTCCGGGTGATATTATTTTAACTGGAACGCCAGGAGCTGTCTTGATTAGAGATGGCGATGTAGTTGAATCGCATATTACTGGTTTTCAACCACTTATTAATAAGGTGGTTGGATAAGCTTCGCCCATTTAAGTGGGTGTAGGATATAATCTAAAGAAGAAAGAGACGACGAGATCATACTTGTCGTCTCTTTCTTCTCATCTATCACTGATATTCTTGTTCCTTATTTTTAATATATCCCGACAGTAATACTGCGACCATAAGGATCGTTGCAATGATATAGGTAATTGGGCCATGAGATAGGTTCAAGAACCCTTTAATTTTCACATCATCCAAAATCATTTCCCCGGCAGTCCATGCGAGAATGCCGGAACCTACATAAGCAATCCATCGAAACTTGTCCATTGCTTTTACAATCATTTTTGATCCGAAAATCATAATAGGGATACTAATTAAAACACCCATTGCAATCATTTTCATATCACCGTGTGCTGCACCTGAAATCGCAACAACATTATCTAAGCTCATGACAGCGTCCGCAACAATAATCGTGGAGATTGCTCTTAATAATCCAGAATGGGACTTAATAGTAGTGTTTTCTTCTTCCTCAACAAGAACGTTATACGCAATCCAAAGCAATAACAATCCACCAATTGCATGAACAAAAGGAATCTTTAACAGGAATATAACGATTAATGCAAAAAAGATACGCAATATGATTGCCCCAGCCGTCCCCAATAGTATCGCTTTATTCTGCTGGTGTTTTGGTAAGTTCTTTGTTGCCATGGCAATGACAACGGCATTATCACCAGAAAGAATTATATCAATTGCGATGATTTTCAATAGTGCAATGATTGCCCCTGATGATACTTCTGATAGTAGTGGTGTATAAAAGTCCAATCTTGTTTCCCCCTATATAATTCTATGTACAACGTAATCAAAAGCAACTAACAATCAAGGTTACACTTGCGTGGAGTGATAAAGGACCTTATGAATGCATAGAGGTGTAACCACGAATGTGAAGGTTGTCTATACTAAACGTATGATAAATATTGTGTGTTCATTATCTTTTCTGTAAAATTCCGTGGAAAAAATTCATGACTGGTATCTTGCTTTGCTTTATACCCACATTATTTGACTTACACTAGGTTAATTTTATCTGCCGTACTGATAAAATTTATGCTAATTATTTAAATTATTTTTGAAAAACTGGAAATAAATAATGGAGTGTATGACATTTGTCATATATAAATCCTGACGTTTATGACTTCTATCGGTTCTTGCATTTCTTTATCATATAGTTATAACCAAGCAAAAGTGTAGGAACGTTATGCTTAAGGAGGAAAAAATGAGTAGACAAAAACAAGCACAACTTAGAAAAGACGTAAAACCATTTGAAAAAGCTGATACAAAGTCGAGTGTGATGCAATTAGTCAACACGATCCCACCATTTTTTCTACTTTGGTTTCTAGCCTATCAAAGTTTATCGATATCGATCGGCTTAAGTATTGCCTTAGCTGTCATCGCAGCAGGGTTCGTAGTTAGAATATTTATTATTTTCCATGACTGTACACATCAATCGTTTTTTAAAAACCCGAAAGCAAATAGAATTTTAGGCACAATCACTGGTATCCTTACCCATTTTGCATTTGAAAAATGGAAGCGAAGCCACTCCATTCACCATGCTACAAGTGGTAACTTGGATAAGCGAGGAACCGGAGATATGTGGGTAATGACTGTGAATGAATATGTTAAAGCACCATTTTGGACAAGGTTGGCTTATCGTTTATACAGAAATCCACTCGTCATGTTCGGATTAGGACCATTCTTCCTATTTCTTGTTGATAATCGTTTCAATAGGAAAGGCGCACGTCGTAGAGAGCGCTTGAATACGTATTTGATCAATGCAGCCATCGCTGTTATTTATACAGGAATGATCTTATTGATCGGATGGAAGGCATTCCTCATTATTCAATTACCTATTCTATATATATCAGGTATGTTGGGTATTTGGTTGTTTTATGTGCAGCACCAATTCGAGGATTCTTATTTTGAAAATGAAGATGAATGGGATTATGTAAAAGCTGCAGTTGATGGAAGTTCGTACTATAAGCTACCAAAATTAATGCAGTGGATTACTGGTAATATTGGCTTTCACCATGTTCACCATTTAAGCCCTAGAGTGCCGAACTACCATTTAGAAAAAGCGCATGAATCAACGCCGCCGCTGCAAAAGGCGACAACAATAACATTATTGTCAAGCCTAGTTGCGATCGGTTTCCGTTTATATGATGAAGACAACAAAACATTTATAAGTTTCAAAGCGGCTAAAAAAAGGATAACAAAGCCAAAAGTGCAATTTATGCATTCTAAACCAAGTGTGCAAGATGAATAAACCCTTCTTTTGGAAGGGTTTTTTGTTTGAAAATTAGTTAGATACTGAATTAGCGTTAGAAGTCACTGAATTACGGGGGAAACTTACTGAATTAGTGGCAGAAGTAACTGATTAAACAAGAAAGTTACTGAATAGTTGTAAAAATTAACTGAATTAACAAAAAGCCAATTAAACTAGAGCGAAAAGCCCGGTGATTAACTTGGCTTATCCTACAAAAAGAAATATAGTAATAGTAAAAGGAGTTTATTATGCAAAATTGGTTTCACTTGTTCCCTAAAAATACTGGGGTAAGTCCATACTTATGGCTTGTCTTTTGTATAATGCCATTTTATTTTATTGTACGATCTTCATCCACTGTAGAAGTGATTATTGGAATTATCTTAACTTTACTATTTTTTGCTTCGTATCGACTATCTTTTTTATCGAAGGGCTGGCCGCTTTATTTTTGGGTTAGTACAGATATGGTAATCAGCTTAACGATGACGTGGTTGTTTGGTTATATTTATTTTTCTCTTTTCCTTGCGATGTTTATTGGCCATATTCAAAGGAAAGCAGGATTTATTACTTTATATGTGATTTTGCTAGTATCAACAATTGCATCGGTGATTATAGGTTTCTTTATGGAAACAGACATGTTCCTAACACAAATGCCATTTATTATTATTTGTGTGATTGGTGTCATTTTACTGCCTTTTAATATGTACAATCAAATAAAGCAGGATAAATTAGAGGAACAATTAGAAGATGCAAACGAACAAATCTCTAAGTTAATGGTAATGGAAGAACGTCAACGTATTGCGCGTGACTTACACGATACATTAGGGCAAAAGCTTTCCTTAATCGGCTTAAAAAGTGATTTGGCTGGGAAGTTAGTAACCGTTGATCCTGATACAGCCAAGAATGAATTAACAGATATCCGTCAGACAGCTAGAACAGCGTTAAAAGAAGTGAGAGAGATGGTTTCTAATATGCGAGGGACGAATCTAAAAGAAGAGATTGTCCATGTGAAGCAAATTTTAGATGCCGCACAAATCGAGGTTTCCATTGATGGGGACCTAAAACTTATTCAAACACCATCGTTTGTTGAAAATGTACTGAGTATGTGTCTGAAAGAAGCGGTCACAAATGTAGTCAAACATAGTAAAGCAACTGTTTGCCATATAACTATTTGCCAATCACCTGACGAATTGTTAATCCGTGTACAGGATGACGGAATTGGGATGCGTTATCCGATAAGTGAAGCGGAGGGGCATGGCCTTAGTGGTATGAGGGAACGACTCGAGTTTGTGAATGGAAGCTTAGATTTCAAAATAGAGCAGGGCACAACGCTCAATATTAGAGTGCCGAATGTAATCCAACAAATCGAATAGAGGGGGAGGTTCGTATGATTCGTATTGTGTTAGCGGAGGATCAACGAATGCTATTAGGAGCACTTGGATCATTACTTGATCTAGAAGAAGACATGGAAGTTGTGGGAAAAGCTAGAAATGGAGAAGAGGCCATATCACTTGTAAAACAACATGAACCAGATATTTGTATTATGGATATCGAAATGCCGTTGAAAAGTGGACTTGATGCGGCAGAAGCAATGAAAGATTTGCCGTGCAAAGTCATTATTTTAACTACATTTGCAAGAAGTGGCTATTTCGAAAGAGCGAGACAAGCAGGGGTGAGCGGCTATTTGTTAAAGGATAGTCCAAGTGAAGATTTAGCGAACTCTATTCGCGTAATTATGGATGGCAGAAGGGTTTATGCTCCGGAATTAGTAGACCTTGCTTATAGTGATTCCAACCCTTTGACTGAACGAGAAGAGCAGGTCATTGGATTAATGGCTGGTGGGAAAAATACGAAAGAAATCGCAAGTGAACTTCATCTAACAAATGGTACGGTCCGCAATTATGTTTCAGTTATTTTGGATAAACTTGAAGTCACCAATCGTATTGAAGCAATTTCCAAGTTTAAAGAAAAAGGTTGGTTTAAATGAAAGTGGGGAAAGGCTTAATCTCCACTTTTTTCTTTTGCGAATTAAGCTCTTCTGTGTTCCCCCTCGTAATTCCAATCCATTTCATCTGTTCGACATCCAATGATTTTCTACATAATTAAAACCCTCTATTTCCGGTCATCACATTGCCTAAATAAGATAAGTTGTATAGAAGCATGGACTTCGTATCATATACCAATGTAAGATAATAGATTAACCGCATCAAATCGTTTACCATGTAGATATAGTATTTGAGCGAAGGGAAGTGTGTTGCGATGGTAGTTTCGACAAATGTGCCTTTAAGAAAGTTAGGGCAGTCTGCATTAGAAATATCCGCTCTTGGTCTTGGTTGTTGGCAATTCAGCAAAGGAAGAGGTATGGTTGGTCGTTTTTGGGCAGAAATGGATCAACATGATATAAATGAAATTGTAAAGATGAGTTTAGAAGGTGGCATCAATTGGTTTGATACTGCTGAGGTCTATGGGAAGGGTGAGTCTGAAAAAGCGCTGGCAGAAGCATTAGAAAGTATTGGGCTTCCTGCGAACGATGCCTTGATTGCAACAAAATGGTGGCCGATGTTTCGGACAGCTTCTTCCATTACCAAAACAATTGACCATCGAATTGAAGCATTGGATGGTCGTACAATAGATCTTCATCAGATTCACCAGCCGTTCTCTTTTTCAAGTGTTGAAAAGGAAATGGAAGCTATGGTGGAACTCCTTAAAGCAAATAAAATCAAGCATGTCGGTGTTAGTAATTTTAACGAGGATAAGATGAAAAAAGCGCATCAGGTATTATCGAAGCATGGGTATTTTCTAGCTTCTAACCAAGTGAAATACAGTTTATTGGACCGTAGCATGGAGAAGAATGGGGTGCTTGAAGCAGCGAAACAACTTGGCATCACGATCATCGCATACTCACCATTGGAACAAGGGATTCTATCCGGAAAATTTCATAAGCATCCAGAACTTGTAAAAAAGATCCAAGGACCTCGTAAGTATATGTCCTTTTTTAAACCGGCAGGACTGGCAAAAACAAAGCCTTTAATTGATTTACTAGAAGAAAAAGCAAAAAAGTATGGTGTTAGTCAGACGCAAATTGCACTGAATTGGTTAATTCATTTTCATGGAGAAACCGTAGTAGCGATCCCGGGTGCGTCAAAACCTCACCACGTTCAGGAGAACATTGGCGCGTTGCAGTTTACGTTGTCTAAAGAGGACCTGGACGAGATCGATCAAGTCTCTAGACAAGTTGCTTTGTTTGATTGATTTAAAAAGTGGTAGTAATAACAGAAGTTGACTAACCTAAATCACCATAAATAAAATCATATAAAAACAGCGCTTGGATGATTTGAAATCCAAGCGCTGTTTTTTCATGTTGTACTCCAAACCGAAACCAATTAACAATCAAAGCTCATGTTTTGTATTGATTAATTTTCCAAATGCCAGTTGCGTATTCTTGAATCGTACGGTCACTTGAGAATTTTCCAGAGTGTGCAATATTTACAAGGCTTTTTGATAACCATTTACCTTTTGTGCGGTAGGCTTGATCAACTAATTGTTGTGTTTCTACATAAGCCTCAAAATCTTTCAAAATAAAATAAGGGTCGTTGGTGCTAAGGATGTGATAATAAATATCTTTGAATTCTGCCCCTTGATGTCCAAAATGACCATCTCTTAATTGGTGTAGGATCTGAGTGATTCGCTCATCATTTTGATAGAATTCATTTGCCTTGTACTCTCCATTCTGGTAATACTCAAATACCTCTTCGGATCGTAAGCCGAAAATAAAGATATTCGGATCGCCAACTAGATTCTTTATCTCAATATTTGCCCCATCAAGTGTGCCAATCGTCAATGCGCCGTTCATCATCATTTTCATATTGCCGGTTCCAGATGCTTCTTTTCCAGCAGTGGAGATTTGCTCGCTTAAATCTGCTGCGGGAATAATTTTCTCTGCCAAGCTCACATTATAGTTTTCCAGAAAAACAACCTTTAACTTATGCTTTACATCCGGGTCATAATTAACAATCGAAGCAACCGTGTTAATCAGCTTAATTACTTCTTTGGCAAAATAGTAGCTTGGTGCCGCTTTTGCTCCAAAAATGAATGTTCTTGGTGTGATATCTAAATGCGGATTTTCCTTGAGTTCGTTGTATAAATAAATCACATGAAAAATATTAAGTAATTGTCTTTTGTACTCGTGCAATCGTTTGATTTGCACATCAAAAATCGATTGCTCATCTACTTTAATCCCGGTGGTTTGATGGATGTAGTGTGCGAGCTCTTTTTTATTTTCTTGTTTAATCTGGTCCAATTTATCTAACAAAGGACGATCCTTCGCATACCGCAGCAAATGCGTTAGCTCTCGGGGACGGTGAACCCAACGAGGGCCTATCGTATCTGAGATTAATGTAGCTAGCCGAGGATTCGTCATTAACAACCATCGTCTATGCGTGATTCCGTTTGTTTTATTATTAAATTTGCTTGGGTACAGCGTGTAAAAGTTTTTCATTTCTTGTGTTTTCAAGATTTGCGTATGAAGCTTTGCAACACCATTTACACTAAAGCTTCCAACGATGGCGAGTCTTGCCATATGAATTTGCCCATCCGCAATCACTGCCATCTCATGGATGTTGTCACGAAGTGCTGGATGGTCAAGCCAAATCGATTGGCAGAAGCGTTCATTAATCTCATCGATAATCATATATAAGCGAGGGACGAGGGATTGAATCATCGCGATCGGCCACTTTTCCAATGCTTCTGATAAAATCGTATGGTTGGTGTAAGCAAAAACTTTTGTTGTAATTTCCCAGGATTTCTCCCAGCTAAATCCTTCCTCATCCATCAATATCCGCATTAATTCTGGTATTGCTAAACTTGGATGTGTATCATTAATCTGGATAACGACTTTCTCCGGTAAATGTAGTAAGGATTGTCGTACATTAGCTTTATAGTCGTTTATAATCTTGCGAAGACTCGCTGCGACTAGGAAGTATTGTTGTTTGATTCGTAATCTTTTTCCTTCTTCGCTAGAGTCATCAGGATAAAGAATTCCCGAAATTTGTTCAATGGAATGATGGTGTTCTAATTGCTGGTAATATTGTGATTCATCATGTTGTTTTTCCTCACCGGTCATGACCGGTTCAGCACTCCACAACCGCAGTGTATTAACAACCTTGTTTTGATAACCGACAACTGGTACATCATAAGGCATCGCGAGTACTTTATCTGTGTCCTCGTATTTGAATTCCAGTGTTCCATCATCACGCTTTAGCATGTGCACCTTTCCGCCAAACTCAATTTCGAATGCTTCTTCAGGTTTCCTCGTTTCCCATGGGTATGGATCTTTTAACCAATAATCAGGTAATTCCGTTTGATAACCGTTGATAAACCGCTGCTCAAACATCCCATATCGGTAACGGATGCCGTATCCATGCCCGGGGTACTGCATCGTAGCCATCGAATCTAAAAAGCACGCAGCTAACCGGCCTAATCCACCATTCCCTAACCCAGGATCATGCTCCTCTTTATACACGCGTGCTGGTTCAAATCCGAGTTTTGTCAACGTTTTATTACAAACTTCCCACATGCCGCTATTTAATAGATTACTTTCCAACAAGCGACCGATTAGAAACTCCATTGATAAATAATAGACTTGTTTTGGTTTCTGTTTTTGATAATACTTTTCAGAACGCAGCCAGTTTTTGTTGATCTCTTCATTCGTAATAGCACTGACGACATAATATAAATCCCTATTTGATGCATCGGTCATGGATTTACTGAACATTGTTTCTAGCTTAAGTCTTATTGTTTCCGCTAACTCATCAACCTTCCATTTCGTCAATGCTGAAGCCTCCTTGAAAATACAGATCAAATTTCGCTCGCTAGCCTTTCTTTTTATCTCGTTTAGGAAATAACATACCCGAGTGTATTGTAAAGTTCTGCATAGGCTTTGGCGGAGTCATTCCAGCTAAAGTTACTTTTATTCACGTTTTTTAATAAGGTTTTATAGTGTTCCTCATTGTGATAGATCTCTAAGGAATACCGCAGTACATGTAACAAGTCATGGGCGTTGTAGTCAGAAAAACTAAAGCCATTTCCTTCTCCAGTAAGTTCGTTATATGGAAATACGGTATCCTTTAATCCGCCAGTCTCTCTTACAATCGGTACGGATTTATACTGCAGTGCGATTAGTTGTGATAACCCACACGGTTCAAACTGCGATGGCATGACGAAAAAATCACTGGCTGCATAAAGCTGTCTTGCAAGTGCCTCGTCAAAGCCTAGATAGGAAACCAATTTATCCGGGTTACGTTGCCCTGCATGATAGAAAAAGTTTTCAAATTCATAGTCACCAGTACCAAGGACAACAAACTGTACATCCTCTTGTAAAAATTCATCGAGAATCGTTTGGACTAAATGTAGCCCTTTTTGCTCAACGAGACGCGTGATGATTACGTATAAGGGAATGTCTGGATTGACTGGTAAGCCTAACTTTTGTTGGAGACTTTCTTTGTTTTCCTTTTTCTTTACTCTTGAATACTTATAGTTGGATGTAAGGTGCGGGTCTTTCATTGGATTAAACTCATCCAAATCAATTCCGTTAATAATTCCAACTAGATCATCTTGTCTTTCTGTTAGAATCGAGTAAAGTCCTTCCCCGTAATAAGGCGTTTTAATTTCGTCTGCATAGGTTGGACTAACCGTTGTTATTTTATCTGCGTGAAAAATGCCGCTTTTCATACAGTTAAGTAATCCGTTCCATTCCATCCCGCCAATATGCTCTCGAGGTATATTAAATAGCTCATCAAATGTATCCAAGGGTAAAATTCCTTGGTATTTAATGTTGTGGATGGTAAAAACAGTTTTCATATTTTCAATAGGTTGTAGGATTTTAGCAAAAGCGACGGCTAAGCCTGCTTGCCAATCATGCCCGTGGAGAATGTCGGGTTTAAAGTCTAGTACGGCAAGCGATTCTATAACAGCCCGGCTAAAAAATACAAAACGCTCGCCATCGTCATAATACCCGTACACACCTTTTCTACTAAAATAATAATCGTTTCCGATGAAATAGTAGATGATCCCTTGATGTGTGTATTGATAAATGTTAGCTTCCTGGTTTCGCCATCCCACCGGTACATAGACCGAGGACACCCACTCTAGTTTGTCTTGCCACTTCGAAATAACTTCTTCATATAGCGGTAAGATGACTCTTACATCCGTATTTTCCTCTTGCTGGAGCACTTGTGGCAGGGAACCTACGACATCAGCTAATCCACCAGTTTTTACAAAAGGGCTACACTCTGATGCGACGAATAATACATTCTTTTCCATATAAATCGCTCCTTATATAATTGTTCTTTTGGCTATGATATACGGCTGCTCTTTTGCTCCCTTAAGAATCTGCTCTTTCGATATGCTTACATCTTTATCTAAAATAACATTTTCCAAATGGACACCAGGTTCAATCTTGCAACGTTGCATGATAATCGAATTTTTAACGGATGCTCCTTCACCAACATGTACCCCGCGAAATAGAATACTATTTTCGACGCTTCCATCAATGACACAACCAGTGGCAATTAATGATTTCGTTACGATGGATGTACCACGATACTTGGTCGGTGGTTGGTTGCCGACTTTTGTCATAATAGGCGTACTGTCGAAAAACAGTTTTTTATATGCATTGGTATCTAGCAAAGCCATATTTTGTCGATAATAGCTTTCGACAGAATTAACAATGGCGCTATAACCTTCGTAACGGTATGTTTGTATGTTTAGCCGTTCAAGATTTGCTTTAATGCCATCCAAAAAGAAGTGGCTTTTATGATTAGCAATACAGTCCTTAACTAAATCTAGTAATAATGACTTTCTAAGGATGTACACACCGGTAAAAATATGTGCATTTTCTGTATCATTGTTTAAACAAGTGACCCATCCGTCTTCATCTTGAACGACTTTAATACAAGCGTTATGTTCGGAATGGAGCGTCTCGTATGTGGTCGTTAAGATCGTAACGTCAGCATTTCGATCCAGATGGTGTTGAAACATCTTGTCATAAACCGTGTTAGAGATAAACTGACTTCCACTTATTAATACGTAGTCAGATTTTCCGCGTTCGAAATAATCTAAGTTGTTATGAAAATACTTGAGGTCCCCTTTTGAAATATCCGTTGGGTCATTCCAATCAGGGGGAAGGATGAAGAGACCGCCATGACGCCTGTCTAAATCCCAGTCCGCTCCTGAACCCAAATGGTCCATTAATGACCGATACTTATTCCTTGTGAAAATAGCCACTTCCTGGATGTTGGATTTCGCCATATTAGAAAGGGTGAAGTCGATCATTCGAAACCTTCCACCAAAAGGTACGGCTGCTCCACATCGAAAATACGTTAACTCATTTAAAAAATCATGTTCATGCTCTAAATTAATTAATCCCATCATAGTTTCCATGCTAGCAACTCCCCGGCTTTATTATCTCTATGCATTCATCATTTTCTTTTGATTCTCAATTGATAAAACAATTGGTTCCTGATCATCTGATGCGATGAGGGTAGTGTTGTCAGGAATCACGACGTCTTCTTTGGCAATCACACGTTCGAGGTACACATTCTTTCCAACACGTACACCAGGATGTAAAATAGATTGCTTGATCGTTGCGCCTTTTCCTACTTGCACATTTTCAAATAATATCGAGTGGTCTAGTGTGCCTGAAACGATACAACCATTGTTGACCAAAGACTGGTGGACAACAGCGTGTTCATCAATTAGCTGTGGCGGGAAGTTGGAGTCATGTGAATAGGTTCTCCACTCGTTGTTATTTAAGAAACGTTCTAAATCCTCTGCTAATAAATCCATATGTGCTTCCCAATAGCTTTCAATGGTACCAACATCTTTCCAATAGCCTTCAAATCGGTAGGCATAAAGGCGAAGGTTGTCAGCCAACATGGCTGGTAAGATGTTTTTGCCGAAGTCATGATCTGAATCTGGGTCTGTTGCATCTTTTTCTAGATAGTCCTTTAACACGTTCCAGTTAAAAATATAAATGCCCATCGACGCTAAGTTACTTTTTGCATGAAGAGGTTTTTCTTCAAAATCATAGATTCGTAGATCGTCTGTCGTGTTCAAGATGCCAAATCGAGATGTCTCCTTCCAGGGGACTTCAAGTACGGAGATGGTTACATCTGCTTGTGTTTTTTTGTGATGACGGAGTAGTTTGTCGTAATCCATGTGGTAAATATGATCACCAGAAATAACGAGCAAATAATCTGGATCATATCCTTCAATGTACGTTCTATTTTTCGTGATCGCATCGGCAGTGCCTAGGTACCAGTTACCACCGGTATGCTCGGTGAAAGGGGACAATGTGGTCAGTCCGTCATGCATCCGGTCCAAATCCCATGGTTTACCTACACCAATATGTTTATGAAGTTCCAGTGGGGAGTATTGTGTTAACACCCCAACTGTAAACATGTGCGAGTTTAAGCAATTACTTAATGCGAAATCAATAATTCGGTACCTTCCACCAAAAGGTACTGCTGGTTTTGCAAGATTTTGTGTTAACGCACCTAACCTTGTTCCAGCACCACCTGCTAAAAGCATCGTTACGCACTCTTTTTTCATTCACTAATCCTCCTTTAAAAGTGGTTGTGCAACTAGTTGAAACACACTGATTGCGAGTGGTGGAACTTTTACTTTGATATGCTGTTTTTGGTTGTGCCATTCTTCTGGAATTGTATAATGATACGAATTGTTCCGTTGATCTGAACCACCAAACGCTGCTGTATCTGAATTAAACACTTCCTGGTAAGTGCCAGGACGTAATACGCCAACTTTGTAATCGTAATAAACATTTGGAGTGAAATTGCAAATTATGAGAAGGTCATGAGAAGTATCTTTACTTTTTCTAACAAAAGCAATAACGCTTTGGTCCATGTTGTGTGGATCAATCCACTCGAACCCTGCTGGTTCATGATCAAGTGTGTATAGGGAAGGTTGCTTGCGATAAAAATGATGTAGGTCTTTAACATATTCAAATAGTTTGCTGTGTAAGGGGTAATCAAATAGAAGCCAATCTAACTCGTGTTGGTCTCTCCATTCAATATATTGCCCAAACTCTCCACCCATGAATACTAATTTTTTTCCTGGGTGAACCATCATATAGCCAAGTAAAAGGCGGAGATTAGCGAATTGCTGCCATTGATCACCTGGCATTTTATTTAACAGTGATTTTTTTCCGTGAACAACTTCATCATGAGATAGTGGTAGGACAAAGTTTTCACTATACGTGTACATAAATGAAAAGGTTAATAGGTTGTGATGCCATTTACGGTAAACAGGATCATATTCCATATAGGTGAGCATATCATTCATCCAGCCCATATCCCATTTGAAATTAAAGCCAAGTCCTCCAAGGTAAGTTGGTTTACTAATGCCTGGAAGATCTGAGCTATCTTCAGCCATCATTAATGTGGATGGAAAATACTGAAACACGACTTCGTTTAACTTTTTGATAAAGGCGATTGCCTCCAAATTTTCTTCGCCACCAAACCCGTTTTTGATTGGATCCTCACCTTGTCTATCAAAATTAAGGAAAATCATACTAGCTACTGCATCTACGCGGAGGCCATCGATATGAAATTCATCTAACCAAAACATCGCATTGGAGATAAGAAAGCTTTGTACTTCTGGTCTGCCAAAATCAAAGGTGAGTGTGCCCCAAGATTTTTTTTCTGCTTTTCTAGCGTCTGCATATTCGTAGAGGGCTTCCCCATCAAAGCGTCGTAATCCGTGGGCATCTTTACAAAAGTGACCTGGCACCCAATCCATGATTACCCCGATATCATTTTGATGGCAGCTATCTACAAAATACTTGAAGTCATTCGGATTCCCGTAACGACTAGTAACGGCATAATAGCCGGTAATTTGATAGCCCCAAGATAAGTCGAATGGATGCTCCGCTAACGGCAAAAGTTCAATGTGTGTGTATCCTAACTCTTTGACATATGGGATCACTAGTTCAGCAAGCTCCCTATATGTATAATAGCTTCCGTCCTCTTTCGTCCTCCAAGACCCAACATGCATTTCGTAAATCAGGATGGGTGACGCATAAGGATTGTACTTCTCTTTTTTAGTAATCCATGCATCATCATTCCACTGATAGATGTCAGAGGAAGGTGTCATTGATGCGGTAAGTGGGCGAAGTTCTGCCTGTAGCGCATAGGGATCCGCTTTTAAAAACGCTTCTCCATACTTCGGAGTGATTCGGTACTTGTATCGAGTGCCTTCATCGATATCTGAGAAAAATCCTGCCCAAAGTCCTGCTTTACTGATGCGTTCCAAGGCGTAATGGTGACCTGTCCAATTGTTAAAATCACCAGCTACTTCCACAGCTGTAGCGTTTGGAGCCCAGACAGTAAACCTGTATCCTTTTTGATTGTTATACTCGGTCAAATGGGACCCAAGTAATTGATGGCTATAGTAATTGGTTCCTTGATGAAATAAAAAAATATCTTCATCTACAATTGGAATTCGCGCCATGTGAACCCTCCCCTCGGTGTAAAAAAATTAAAAAGAGCGGAATATTTTCTTCTGTTGTGTCATATAAGTTGACGTCATGATGATATTTTGATCTATTATAAATAAGTATAGCACTATTTTTATGAAAAAGGTGTATAATTTTGGTAAACATGTAAGGAAACCTCACGCATTTTTTTGCTTTCTTGTCGATTTTCGGATTTAATAGAAACATAAGGAATATAGGAAGGTATTTGTGGTGGTTATAGGAAAAGGAGACTTTCGATGAAAAATATCGTTGCTTGGGTTGATGACAAAAACAAAATTACGGTGGAGAATATCTTGCTTGATTCGTTCACTGCACAACCTCCACAGGTGAGCAGTGGTCAAGATCGTTTGTTCGTAACATCGGTTAATAGAGTTAATGAGAC
Source organism: Aquibacillus koreensis (assembly GCF_025154055.1). Taxonomy (GTDB): domain Bacteria; phylum Bacillota; class Bacilli; order Bacillales; family Amphibacillaceae; genus Aquibacillus_C; species Aquibacillus_C koreensis. The sequence goes on along the minus strand of NZ_JAOALK010000001.1, from coordinate 18,587 downwards.
AACAGCAGAGCTTAAGCTAGAAGGTCATTTTCCAATTGGAAAAGAAGTTACCCTTATTTGGGGAGAACATAACTGTCCAATTCATCCAAGGGCAGTGGTAAGAACGGCTTGGTTTGATGACCAGTATGATGCGAGTGATGAGACACTTGGCTATATCTATCATCCATCGAAAACCTCTTTTGCTATTTGGTCACCAACTGCAACGAACATGGTATTGGTATTGGAAAATAAAAAATATCCGATGGATCGGTGTCCAAATGGTGTATGGCGTACTACAGTTAAAGGGGACTCTAACGGTTGTTTTTATTATTTTTTAGTCACAGTTAATGGGGAAGAGAGTCTTGTCAATGATCCGTACGCTAGAAGTATGACGGCGAATAGTAAATACGGTGTGGTGATTGATCTAGAAAGCACGGATCCAGTTGGCTTCCGCTCTTCATCTTATTCAAAAGTGGAAAAGAAAGATGCGATTATTTATGAGCTTCACGTCCGGGATGCGACTAGTGCATTGGATACGGGCGTGAAGGGGAAGTTCCTTGGTTTGACGGAAACCCTTACACAAAATAAGGATGGCTATTCGACAGGGTTAACGTATATCAAAGAACTTGGTTGTACGCATGTGCAACTCCTTCCGCTCCAAGATTTTGCGCGTGTGGATGAGTTGAAACCAGAAGATGACTACAACTGGGGTTATGATCCATTGTATTATTTTGTCCCAGAGGGAAGTTATGCCACCGATGCAAATGATGCTTATGCTCGTATAAATGAGTGTAAACAAATGATTCATGCATTTCATAACCAAGAACTATCCGTGATTTTAGATGTTGTGTATAACCATGTGTTTAGTCAGGAGGATTCAAGCTTTGAAAAGCTAGTACCTGGGTATTATTTTCGCTATCAGGCAGATGGAAGTTTGAGTGATGGATCTGGCACGGGTAATGACATAGCAACAGAGAGGAAGATGGTGCGCGCATTTATTTTAGATTGCGTGGATTACTGGTTAACAGAATACCAGGTTGATGGCTTTCGTTTTGACTTAATGGGAGCAATCGATCTAGAAACGATGCAACAGGTCCAAACACGATGCCAACAAGAAAACCGTCCTATCCTTTTATTAGGAGAAGGGTGGGAGCTGGATACGGCACTAGCACCTCAGAAAAAGTCGACTAACTTTCATGCTGAGCAGCTACCAGGGATTAGTTTTTTTAATGATACGTTCCGCGACACGCTAAAAGGCAATCTATTTGAAGTAGCGCATGCAGGCTATGTAAATGGAAATGGCCAATTTTATGAACGGATGGCTGCTTTATTGTCTGGGTCTTGTCAGGAAGGGCTTGGTCAAAAGTTGTTTTCTGAACCGAGTCAATCAATCAACTTTGTGGAATGTCATGATAACCATACCTTATGGGACCGGTTAAAGCTATCAAATCCAGATGCTTCCGATGAGGTCCGAAGACGGATGCATCAATTGGCAACAGGGCTCACCCTACTAAGCCAAGGTATCCCCTTTTTGCATGCTGGTCAAGAATTTTTTCGAACCAAGCAAGGGGATGAGAACAGCTATATTTCAGGCGATGCGATTAATCAGTTAGATTGGGACCAAAGAGGCAAAGAGGATGCAAACGTCCAGTGGGTAAGGGGGTTAATAAAGCTTAGAAGGGAATATCCTTTATTTCGTCTGGGCTCAGCTGCCGAGATTGCATATCGGTTCCATGTGATTCAAGCACCTGAACCCGTATTTGGCTTTGTACTATTTGGTGAAAGAGAGGATTTTACTGTATTTGTTAACCCGACAGAAGATGTATTTACTGTGGAGATGCCAGCTGTTGGACAATGGAAAAAGATGATTAGTAACCTGAGTGGTGTAGGTTCTCCAACGAGCTGTCTGTTAGAACAGGTGGCGGAAATTTGGGCTTATGAATTGGTGGTTTGGAAGAAAGATAGATATTGAGATTGCTGATCTGTTAGCACTTTTGAGGGAGTCCTTGGAAGTGCTTTTTTTATGATAAGCAAACGGAGGCATTGAATCTAAATGGACATTTATTCCGTTATTTTGCTATTTTTTAAACATTTCCGCTTGTTTGCGGACATTTATTCCGCTATTGGGCAGACAACTTTAGAAATGTTCTTCAAAATAAACAAATAACGGAATAAATGTCCGGTTGGAAATGCAAAAGAATTTAAAAATATCTCACACCTTCACCCTCTTCAATTTACAACGCATGTTAATTTCACTTCGCATCAAAATCACCAATGAGGACACATTCATTAAAAAAAATGTGTCTATTTTTCCCTCTCTAAAATACATGTGATAAAGCCTTACATCCCAGTAATGAAAACGTTTCACTGGTTAGTTGAATATTCAGAATAATCTCAAAAATATTGTGAGATAATCTGACACGATGCTAGTATCGCTACATTTCAGGTGGTAGCCTATTCCATGTAAGAAAAATTAACAATACTCAGGAGGGGACAGTCTTTGAGAAACAGAAAAAATTATTTATTACTAATTGTTATGGGGTTATTATTTTCGGTCCTAGTGGCATGTTCAGCTGCCGATAATGCAGCAGGTGCTTCGGAGCCGGAGGAATCTGATCCAGAAACAACGGATGAAGGTTCTTCTGAAACAGAAGGGGAAGCTAGTGGAGAAGAGTCTGACACAATCAAAGTCGGTATCCTACATTCACTTAGTGGAACGATGGCAATTAGTGAAACATCTGTCAGAGACTCAGAATTATTAGCCATTAAAGAAATAAATGCCAACGGTGGCGTGTTAGGAAAACAAATAGAACCTGTAATCGAGGATGGGGCTTCTGATTGGCCGACATTCGCTGAAAAAGCTAAGAAACTATTACAACAGGATGAAGTTGCAACGATCTTTGGTGGATGGACTTCCGCAAGTCGTAAGGCAATGCTACCAGTAGTAGAAGAAAATAATGGTTTACTCTGGTACCCGGTTCAATATGAAGGTATGGAAGCATCACCTAATATTTTTTATACAGGTGCAGCGCCAAACCAGCAAATCGTACCAGCAGTTAGTTGGTTGTTAGAGAATCGTGGAACGAAATTCTTCCTATTAGGTTCCGACTATGTATTCCCTAGAACTGCGAACGCTGCTATTAAAGCACAGTTAGAAGCAGATGGTGGAGAACTAATCGGTGAAGAATATACGCCACTTGGACATACAGATTACAATACAATAATCGCAAAAATCAAGAGTGAACAGCCGGAAGTAATTTTCAACACATTGAATGGTGATAGTAACGTTGCATTCTTTAAACAGTTAAAGGACGCAGGAATATCTACTGATGATCTTACTGTTCTATCTGTAAGTGTAGCGGAAGAAGAGATTAAAGGTATTGGTGCAGATGTTATTGAAGGACATTTAACAAGCTGGAACTATTACCAAACAACAGATACACCAGAAAACGAAGAGTTTGTAGCTGCATATAAAGCAGAATATGGTGATGATGCTGTAACAGCTGACCCAATTGAAGCAGGATACTTTGGTGTTTATCTATGGGCTGCTGCAGTAGAAGCTGCAGGTACTACAGATGTTGACGCAGTAAAAGAAGCGGCAAAAGGTATCGAATTTGATGCGCCAGGTGGTCCGGTAAAAGTGGATGGGGATAACCAACACGTTTACAAAACGGTAAGAATTGGTGAAGTTCGTAGCGATGGTCAAATTGATGAATTATGGAATTCAGGAGAGCCATTAAAGCCGGATCCATACTTAGAAGGTTATGACTGGGCAAGTGATTTAAGTGAAGCTTTAAGTCAATAACATAAAAACGGAATGAGGGAAGATGAATAAGACATTCTTCTTCCCCTTCCTTTTTATACGTTAACTACACATTAGAAAGGAGATTTACCAATGAGCGAACTCATGTTAACACTATTCAATGGCGCTAGCCTAGGTTCGATACTTTTACTTATCGCATTAGGTTTAGCCATTACATTTGGATTAATGAACGTTATTAATATGGCACACGGTGAACTAATTATGATCGGTGCTTATGTCACGTATGTTATGCAAAACCTCTTTATTAGCTATCTTCCTTCTCAATATTTCGATTTCTATTTTATCCTCGCTATTCCAGTAGCACTTTTAGTAGCAGCAGGGTTTGGAATGATCATGGAGTTTTCACTCATACGGTTTTTGTACAAACGACCATTAGATAGTTTATTGGCAACTTGGGGTGTTGGATTAATGCTACAACAACTAGCACGATCTATATTTGGAGCACCTAACGTTGGGGTGAAAAGTCCAAGTTTCTTAAATGGTGGACTGGAAGTAGGAACACTTCTTTTACCGTATTCCCGTTTGTTTATTCTAGGACTTTCCATTACATGTTTAATTGGTATTTATTATTACTTCTATCGAACAGCAAGTGGAAGAAGAGTTAGGGCAGTTATGCAAAATCGTCAAATGGCAGAATGCTTGGGTGTATCAACTAGAAAAGTAGACTTGTTAACATTTGCGATTGGATCAGGGTTTGCTGGAGTTGCTGGTTGTGCAATTACGCTACTTGGCGCAATTGGTCCAGCATTAGGAACAAGTTACATTATTGATGCATTTATGGTTGTCGTTGTTGGTGGTGTTGGTGCATTGTTTGGAGCAGTTGCTGGTGCTTTTGGAATTGGTTTTTTCAATACTGCGTTCGAGTACTTAACCAATGCATCGATAGGAAAAGTATTAATTTTCTTATTAATTATTGCTTTTTTACAGTGGAGACCTTCAGGACTTGTTACATCTCGTTCAAGATCTCTAGATTAAAAAATGGGAGCGTTGATTATGCAAAATAGAATCTATCAATCGGTTTTCAGTAGAAAAATAGTATTTAGCCTTATTTTGCTGATATTGTTACTTGCTCCATTGTTTTTATCCGATTTTCGGTTAAATCTACTAGGTAAATTTTTAGCATTTGCGATATTAGCAATAGGGTTAGATTTACTTTGGGGCTACACTGGCGTATTAAGTTTAGGCCATGGGATTTTCTTCGGGTTAGGAGCCTATGCGATGGCAATGTATTTGAAATTAGAGGCGACAGGCGGTAAATTACCAGACTTCATGGCTTGGAGTGGGATCCAAGAGCTACCATTAATCTGGATACCATTCCAATATCCAATACTGGCTATTATACTCGGCATACTCATACCCGCATGCCTTGCCTTATTTTTAGGATATTTAACTTTCCGAAATCGGATTAATGGTGTGTATTTTACAATTTTATCACAGGCACTTGTACTCGTTATTGTCACCTTGTTTATTGGACAACAAAATTTGACTGGTGGAACAAGCGGGCTTACGAATTTTTCAACATTTTTTGGATTTCAAATAAATTCTGCTACAACTCAAACAGTTATCTACTTCGTCACAGTTGTAGCACTAGTGCTTGTCTTTCTTGGGTGTAAAAAACTAGTAAAAGGGCGTCTTGGTCGCGTATTAGTCGGTGTTAGAGACGGAGAAAATCGGATGCGATTTCTTGGCTATAACCCTTCTACTTATAAGACATTTGTTTACACGATTTCTGGTGCAATCGCAGGCTTAGCTGGTATGCTTTTTGTTCTTCAAGTCGGCATTATTTCACCAACGATGATTGGTATTGTTCCATCGATTGAAATGGTGTTATGGGTAGCCTTGGGTGGTCGTGGTACATTGATTGGCCCGGTAATTGGTGCAGTATTTATTAACGCAGCAAAAACTGGATTTAGTGAATCCTATCCTGATTATTGGACATATTTCTTAGGCGCTTTGTTTGTAATCGTAGTTGTTTTCTTACCGAAAGGAATTATGGGATTAGTAGAAAAGCTAAAAGAAAGGTGGAACAAGGTTGATGTCAAAGAATCCAGCAGTGTTGAGATCGAAAAAAATTACAGTTGAATTTAGTGGGTTTAAAGCTATTAACGAGCTAGACTTTCAGGTGAATCGAAATACTGTTCATTTTGTCATTGGCCCAAACGGCGCAGGGAAGACAACGCTATTAGATGTTATATGTGGAAATGCAAGGGCGAGTAAAGGCTCTATAACCTTCAATGAAAAATATGAATTAGCCAAAATGAGCGAGAACGAAATTGTTCACCGTGGTATATCTAGAAAGTTTCAAGCACCATCCGTATTTGCCCATTTAACTGTTTTTGAAAACTTAGAAATTGCGATGAAACAAAAAAAGACGCTTCGCTCCATCTTGCGTGCCAAGATGACAAAGGAAGAGGAGCAAAAGCTTACTGACATGCTTGATTTAATTGGGTTAACATCTGAAAAAGATAAATCTGCAGGATCCTTAGCACACGGACAAAAGCAATGGCTAGAAATTGCGATGGTGCTGATGCAAGAACCCGACCTTGTCTTGTTAGATGAACCAATAGCAGGTATGTCAAAACAAGAAAGAATAAAAACGGGGGAGTTAATTACAAAAATTGCGAAAGAACGTGCAGTTTTAATTGTTGAACATGACATGGATTTTGTAAAAGACTATGCAGATGTCGTTACCGTGATGCATGAGGGGCAGTTACTTTTTGAAGGCTCGATGGAGGATGTCCAAAAAGACCCTAAAGTACGTGAGGTTTATCTAGGAAGAAAGGTTGATGCAGATGCTGAAGTTACAGGGACTTGAAGCTGGCTATGATGAAAGTATGGTTATACGCAATATTGAACTACAAGTAAAAGACCGACAAGTAGTATGTATCATGGGGCGAAACGGAGTAGGCAAAACAACCTTATTAAAAACAATTATGGGAATTATCTCTCCACGTAAAGGGAAAGTCCTATTCATGGAGGAGGATATAACAAAAAAGCGTCCGTCACAGCGTGCCCAACAAGGAATTGGGTATGTCCCGCAAGGTAGAGAAATTTTCCCAAAGCTATCTGTCTATGAAAATTTATTAATAGGCTTAGAGGCTGGTAAAGAAAAGAAAGTAAAGGAAGAAGTATATGCGTACTTTCCGATCTTAAAGGAGTTTCGTAAACGAAATGGCGGTGACTTAAGTGGAGGGCAACAACAACAACTAGCAATCGCAAGAGCACTTGTTTCCAATCCATCTTTCTTATTATTAGATGAGCCAACAGAAGGAATTCAGCCAAACATTGTGGAACAAATACAAGAGGTTATTAAGGATGTGAAGCATACCTTGCACACCTCCATGATTCTCGTAGAGCAAGATTTAGAGTTTGTAAAAAGTGTTGCGGACTACGTGTATGTGATTGACCACGGTTCGATCGTTTATGAAAACAGTGTCGATCAGATTAATGATGATGAGGTGTATCATTATTTAAGCGTGTAAATAAAGGAGTGAAGAAAGTGAAGTTATCTCCAGTTGAGATGGAAAAATTAATGCTATTCATGGCAGGTGAACTTGCACAAAAACGTAAGGATAAAGGGCTCAAATTAAATCATCCTGAAGCAACTGCACTGATCAGTTGCTACTTATTAGAAGGGGCAAGAGAAGGAAAAACGGTTGCCCAGTTAATGCAAGAGGGGAAAAAAGTGTTAACTGCTGAAGACGTGATGGATGGTGTGCCAGAGATGATCGAGAGCGTGCAAATCGAAGCGACTTTTCCAGACGGTACAAAGCTAGTAACAGTGCACCAACCTATTGTTTAGATAGCTAAAGGAGGATGAATGAATGATTCCTGGAGAATATCGACTGAAGAAAGATGATATCGAAATAAATAAAGGAAGAGAAACCCTGACGATAAACGTGTCCAATACTGGTGATCGGCCTGTACAAGTAGGATCCCATTATCATTTTCCAGAAGTAAATCGAAACTTAGCCTTTGATAGAGAAAATGCAATTGGCATGCGTTTGAACATTGCAGCAGGCACAGCGGTACGTTTTGAGCCAGGAGAAGAGAAGGAAGTAGAGCTTGTAGCGATCGCAGGGAATCAGCATGTGTATGGATTGAACAACTTAACTAATGGAAGTGTAAAAGATAAACAAGCAATTCAGGCACGAATAAAAAGTGAAGGATTTAAAGGGGTTGGTGATCAAGCATGAAACTTACTCGTTCACAATATGCATCACTTTACGGACCAACAACAGGAGATCAAGTACGATTAGCGGATACAGATTTATGGATCGAAGTGGAAAAAGACTATACGGTTTATGGTGATGAAAGTGTGTTTGGTGGTGGAAAGGTAATCCGAGATGGAATGGGTCAAAGCGGTACAAGGACTCGTGATGAAGGTGTTTTAGATCTTATTTTAACGAATGCACTTATTATTGATTATACAGGAATCGTAAAAGCTGACATCGGGGTTAAAGATGGTCGGATTGTTGCAATTGGGAAAGGTGGAAATCCAGATGTGATGGAAGGCGTTGCCCCAAATATGATCATTGGCGCTTCCACTGAAGTAATTGCTTGTGAAGGAAAGATTGTAACCGCGGGTGCAATCGATGCACATATTCATTTCATAAGCCCGCAACAAGTGGATGTAGCTATTGCATCAGGTACTACGACCATGCTTGGTGGAGGAACAGGTCCAGCAACTGGAACGAATGCAACAACGTGTACACCTGGGGAGTGGAACATTCATCGCATGCTTGAAGCTGCAGAACACTTTCCGATCAATATTGGATTTCTAGGTAAAGGAAATGCTGCATCTGCGGATCCGCAGCGAGAACAAATAGCAGCGGGTGCAATTGGTTTAAAGCTTCACGAAGACTGGGGTACAACACCTGCATCGATTAGTCAGTGTTTAGCTGTTGCCGATGAGATGGATGTGCAAGTTGCGATTCATACGGATACGCTTAATGAAGCGGGGTTCCTGGAAGATACAGTTAAAGCGATTGGCGAACGTGTCATACATACGTACCATACGGAAGGTGCAGGTGGTGGGCATGCGCCAGACATTATGGAAATTGCATCCTATCCATACGTATTGCCGTCATCAACGAATCCAACCCGGCCTTACACGACAAATACGATTGATGAGCATTTAGATATGTTAATGGTTTGTCACCATTTAGATCACAATGTCCCAGAGGATGTGGCTTTTGCAGATTCGCGTATTCGCCCTGAAACGATTGCTGCTGAAGATATTCTTCATGATTTAGGTGTGATTAGTATGATTGCATCTGATTCTCAAGCAATGGGAAGAGTCGGGGAAGTAATCATGCGTACTTGGCAAACCGCAGATAAAATGAAAAAGCAACGAGGTCAATTAAAAGAAGATGAAGGAACAACTAACGATAATACACGTGTGAAACGGTATGTGGCGAAGTACACGATTAACCCTGCAATCACGCATGGGATGGGCCATGAAATAGGATCGATTGAGCCTGGTAAATTAGCAGATATGGTGATCTGGGACCGGAAATTTTTTGGAGCAAAACCAGAAATAATTCTTAAAGGTGGCATGATTAGCCACGCGCAAATGGGCGATCCAAATGCCTCGATTCCAACACCACAACCCGTCTTTATGCGTCCGATGTTTGGTGCGTTAGGGAAAGCGAAGTATAGCACGAGTTTAACTTTTATTTCTCAAGCCGCTTTTGATAAAAAAGTCCATGAGAAACTAGGATTAGAAAAAAAGATAGGGGTAGTCAAAAACTGCCGGAACATTGGCAAGAAAGACTTACCTTATAATGAAAAAACACCAAAGATTGAGGTTAATCCAGAAACATACCAGGTGAAAATCGATGGTGAACTAATTACGTGCGAACCATTTAATGAAGTGGCATTGGCGCAACGTTATTTCTTGTTTTAAGTTTTATATAAAAAGCGGCGTAATTAACACACCCGCTCCTCAAGTGAAATTGGCTCCCTTTCCGAGGAGGAATCACGAAAAATCCCAGAACCCGGATTTTTCTAAGTTCAGATTCCTCTTGCAGGCACGGCTTCAGCTAACTCAGAAGCAAAGTGCGCTTCTAAGTGGATCTTCAGCCCGTGCTGTTCCTGCAGGAGTGTCGCCAATTTCACTTGATCCGCTAGTATCTACTTCTAGATAAGTCGCTATTTAGATTTAAAATTAAATCAGAAAATTGATATTAACGATTGTTTATTTGCATGGAAATCATTAACAGTTGATTTTAAGAAAAATAACTTTTTACAATATTGAGTCTTAAACTATTCATTAATTAGGATGCTTAAAATAGCGTAGGAAGAATGCAGAGACTCCTACGGGAACAGCACGAGCCGAAGATCCACTCAGTAGCGCTTTTTGCTACTGAGTTAGCTGAGGCCGTGCCCGTGGAATGCGAAGCATTCTTCCGTAGCGGTGTCCTACCACCCAATCCTAGTTACATCGGAGTTTATATATATTCCGTCATAAATAAGTAATTAACTTATAGAAAACAGCCTATTTAAAACATTTTAAAGTTGGAGGTATCAATATGTTAACAAAAGCCGTTATCGGAAATGTAGAAACAGGGGAGCAAGAGCATCAAAATCGTGAGTGGATTGAGTTAGATTGGGAAGAATTAAACAAGCGAATTTTACGTAAAAAAACGGATAAAGGTACAGATGTTGCGATCGCCTTAGATGACAAACAACCGTTAAAGGTTGGCGATATATTGTATCAAGATGATAAATTACAAGTCGTTATTCGGACGAAAAAGGAAAAGGTTTATGTGGTCTATCCGAATTCGATTGTACAAATGGGCAAAATGGCATTTGAGTTAGGTAATCGCCATACGCCATGCCTGATTTCTGAGAATGAAATTGTCGTTCGATTTGATGAAACATTGGAACGTCTATTTGAAGAAGTGGGTGTTGACTATGAACAAACAGAGCGCAGATTTAAGCAGCCTTTCAAATATAGAGGACATAAGCACTAATCTTTTGTACTTAATGCATATTCACGACTCAGCATTTCCGATTGGATCTTATACGCATTCATTTGGAATGGAAACATATATTCAATCCGATGAAATACGAACAAAAGAGGATTTGTTTGAGTTCTTGAAAATGTATGTATTAGAAAATCTAGCGTACACAGATGGGATTTTTGTCAAAGAAGCCTACGAGCAAATGAAAGCAGAAGGCTGGGATGCATTAATTCGATTAGAAAGCATTTGTGATGCTAGTAAAAATGCAGTAGAAACACGAGATGCTAGTCGGATGATGGGGAAGCAGTTCTTGCAGGCTATTTTACCAGTATTTCCAAATGAGCATTTAAAAAAGTGGAAGCAATTTGTCGATGAAAAAAGAATCAAGGGACATTTTCCAATTGCTTATAGCTTATATACGGTCGAAATGGAATTTGACTTGTTTACAGCTCTACTCACTTTTATGTATTCATCCACGGTAGGATTAGTGCACAATGCGGTTCGAGCTATCCCTTTAGGGCAAAAAGCAGGGATTCAAGTGATTCATCAGTTAATACCAGAAATTCATAAAGCGACAAAGCTTGTGATGGAAAGAAGTTTAGAAGATGTTTCCAATCATGCGGTGGGTCTTGAACTTGCTTCAATGCAACACAAGTACTTGCAATCAAGATTATTTATTTCATAACGAAAAGTATGGAGAGGGGAATGGAGTATGAAACCAGTTATAGTAGGTGTCGGAGGTCCAGTAGGTTCTGGAAAAACATCCTTAGTGGAACGATTAACGATGGAAATGCATGGAGACTATAGCATTGGGGTAATTACCAATGATATTTATACAAAAGAGGATGCGGAATTTTTAATTAGAAAAGGGATTTTGCCAGAAGATCGAATTATCGGTGTGGAAACAGGTGGGTGTCCACATACCGCTATTCGTGAGGATGCATCGATGAACTTCGAGGCGATTGATGAATTGAAGCGTCGTTTCGATGATTTAGACATCATTTTGCTAGAGAGTGGAGGAGATAATCTATCTGCAACATTTAGTCCAGAGTTAGTAGATGGCTATATTTATGTGATTGATGTTGCGGAAGGTGGAGATATTCCGCGTAAAGGTGGACCTGGTGTAACGCGTTCAGACCTACTTTTAGTGAACAAAATCGACTTAGCTCCTTACGTTGAAGTAGATTTAGATAAGATGCAAATTGATGCAAAAAATGCTAGAAAGGAACGTCCATTTATTTTTACCAATGTGAAAAAAGGTGTTGGAATCGACCAAGTGATTGATTGGATCAAACACTACATGTTACTAGAGGGAACAGAAGAGGACGCGCATGCTACCGTTAGCGAATAAGGAAAGGGCTATGGCTCCAAAGAGCTATGGCAAATTAGATTTAACCTTTCAATTGTTACGTGGAAAAACTAGAATGGTCGACGTGTACCAACAGCCACCTTTAAAAGCAAGTAGAGAATTATATCCAGAAGGCACTGGAGATGTAACGGTATATTTAATGGAATCTTCCGGTGGACTAGTAGCTGGAGATCGAAATGAATTTCGCATCCATGTCGGGCAAGGGTCAAGTGTTACGTTACGACCGCAATCAGCAACAAAAGTGTACCCTGCATTTAACGATGCTCCAAGCACCCAACAAGTAACGGTTAAATTGGAAGACGATGCGAAATTAGAATGGAATCGTGAAGAGGTTATTCCTTTTCTAGATGCTAGATTCGATAGTAAGACATCGATTCAAATGACACCTAGTTCTTCGTTGTTATGGAGCGAAATTTTATATCCAGGTCGAGATAAACGAGGAGAAGCTTTTGCTTTTCAGGAATGCAACACACATGTAGATATTTGGATAGACGATCAATGTGTTGTTTACGATGCGCTACATCTTCATCCTAAGAAACAAGAATTGAAAAAGTTAGGTGCTTTAGAAAACTATAATTATATCGGAAACTTTTGGTGCTTTTCGCCTAAGGTTAATCTATCGGACGTTCATATGGATTCTATGCTCGTCCAACAGGACAATCATAAATCAGGGATGACAACATTAGAGTCTAACGGCATATTAATACGTTGGTTATCGAATAGTTTGCCGTTATTAAAGAAGGAAATGGATACTATTACAAACTATTTTAATGGTATTGTAAAAGAGAACTAATAGGCTGATAGTCAAATCAAACATAGAAAAACTGCACCCTAATTGTTTTGTGTTAAACAAATGGGGTGCAGTTTCATATTTCTAGTGGTTTTTTCTACTACGTTCTAACCATTCCATGGTCGAGCAATTCATTAAAGTCAATAATCCTTGTACAAAGCCGATGGATCAAATGTTGGTCATGACTGATCACAAGGACTCCCATATTACGTTCCTTTGCAATCTCAAGAACGGCATGCCAAATTTGTGCTTGTGTAATGGCATCGAGCATCGTTGTCATTTCGTCAGCGATTAAGAAGCGAGTATCCGGACCCAAAGCTCTGGCCACACAAAAGCGTTGTAATTCTCCACCAGATAATTCGTTTGGCCATCGATTAAGCCATTTTTGGTCAATCCCTAATTTTGCTAACAAAGCCTCATCCGGTTCCCAACCTTCATTCAACGTCTTTCTCATTTTCCATTTCGGATTTACAGCTTTTTCAGGGTGCTGCATTACTAATTGAATTGGTTGATACCCTTGTGTGGAAACGGGGACACCATCAAGAGTAATGGTCCCTTCGTAAGGTGTTTCGTATCCTGCTAAAGTGCGACCAAATGTTGTTTTACCAACTCCACTCGGCCCAACTAAACCAAGAATTTCTCCAGCATGTATGGTGAAATTAGCCTGACGAAATAACCATTGTTGTGTTCCGTATCGAAAACTAACATGATTTGCTTCAAGTTGCATGTATGCACCTCACTTTTGACTTGACTGTTTATGGAATTAGTAAAAATGGCCAGTTAGCTAACGGACATTTATTCCTTTATTTAGACTAAATTTCTCATTTTTGAAGCTACTCTCGGACATTTTTTCCGCTATTTCTTCACTTTGAAGGAATTTTTTTGCGTTTTCTATGAAATAACGGAAAAAATGTCCGCCAACTGGCTAAATGAATAAAAAAATACTTAGATAGCGGAAAAAATGTCCGTTTAATGATCGTGTTGTTCTGTCATTCATGGATTAAGATTGTGATAACCCAGCTGTAGCTGTTACTGGGCACTCGACCAAGTCCGACTTCTGAATGAATTAACGATTTTTACACGCTTACGAAGGAAATTACTAATCGATATTCGTACGAAAATCATTCTGAGGAAGTGCTCTCCATAATGCTTTACTGTAAGGATGTTGCAATCGATCGCCATTCCCTTCAAATTTGTCAGCTTCAGCGATTTCTAGCACAGTACCTTCATAAAATACTGCTACTTTATCTGCAATCTTTAAGGCAGATTCAATATCATGACTGATAAGCATAACAGCACAGCCTTGGTCAGCAAATTCTCTTAAATTATTTAATGCCTCTTCTATAACAACCGAATCAAGACCTGGTGTTGGTTCGTCCGCAATAATGACACGGGCACCACTTACCATGGCAGTAGAGACGAGAACTCGTCTCGCCATTCCTCCAGATAGTTGAAAAGGATACATTTTTTCTACCTCTTGATTTAAGTGGTATCGCTTGAATACTTTTTTCTGTGCCTCTTTCGGATTTTCTTTTCTAACTGACGTACGCACTTGTGCCCCCACACGCATTAAAGGATCAAGATAGTTCACGGACTGTGGAACAAGAGCAATTTCTTTCCCTCTAAGTTGCTCTTGTCTTTTGGGTGTTAAAACTTCACCGTCAAATGAAATATCCCCACTAGTTGTTGCGTTAACAGGAAGAATACCTAATATTGCATGTGCAAGTAAACTTTTTCCTGAACCACTTGCTCCAACGATCGCCAAAATTTCACCAGAAACAAGCTCGATACTTAGATTGGATATTACCTTTTGTGTGGTTTGGCGAAGACCACTTGTATATTGCTTAAATGAAACAGATAAGTTGTCCACTTTAAGAATTGACATGGGTTAACTCCTTTTATAACGAAATAACAAGTATTTATCGATGGGCATTATGCGGATCGATTAACATACGCAGATGATCCCCAACCTTGTCAAACATACGAACAATAATCAGTAAACAAATGCCTGGGAAAAATGCGAGCCACCACATTCCAACAGATAAATAACGCATCGATTCTGACAAAATGATACCGATTGCTGGTTCGTGCGGCGATAAGCCGAGACCTAAGAAAGTAACTGCCGCTTCATGTAAGATCGCGTGTGGAAACATGAGTAGTATGCCAACCAATATTTGTGGAATGATGTGTGGCATAATATGCTCTTTCGCAATCCACCATCGTGATTTCCCCATTTTTTTTGAAACTTGAACAAACTCTAACGATCTCACTTGCATCACTTCAGAACGGATCACGCGGGCAAGACTCGGCCAGTGAGTGAGCGCGATACCAAGAACAATACCTTTGAATCCACCACCAAAGGTAAAGGCAATTAGAATTAAGGAAACGAGATGCGGTACACTGAGAAACAAATCAATTAACCATGTAACGATACTATCTGCAACTTTTCCCATCGTTGCTGCAACTACCCCGAGAATAATAGAAATACAGGCACTACCAATTGCCCCAATTAGTCCTACTCCAATACTTAATGAAAGTCCCATGATTGTTCGAGAAAACATATCTCTTCCAAGCCAATCCGTACCGAATAAATGATCCAGGGACGGCGAGGCATTCCGAACTTCCAGATTCGTAGCTATACGATCTTCATTTAATAGAAACCCTGTTAAAACAACCGAACATAAAATTAAAGAAAAGAGGATACTAACTAGGAGCGTACGCTGTCGTTTATTTAACTTTTGCTTAAACACGCGCAAGTTACTTAGCTGCATAAGATTGTCCCTCCCTTGTCCTAGGATCAACAACTCGATAGATTAAATCAGCGATGAGATTTCCAACAAAGACAAAAATGGTACTAAAAAGGACTAATCCTAATAACAAAGGAACATCTCCTCTAAGACCTGCTTCTACTGTTGCTTGTCCTAATCCTGGATAAGAAAAAACTTGTTCTGCTAATACAGCTCCGCCAAACAATTCACTAAAAGCAGCGAACTGCAAAGTAATCGCCGGTAATACGATATTCCGTAAGCCATGCCTCCAAAATAACGTAAAGCCTTTTTCTCCTCGAGCTCTTGCAAAAACAATATAATCACTAGACAACACTTCTATTAACTTTTGCCGCGTATGCAACGCTACATTGGCTACCCCGATAATACTAAGGGTGAGAGCTGGAAGGATAAGGTGTTTGATTCGATCCATCATTGTTACATCTTCTGCAAGAACTCCTGAAGGTACACCCATACCGATAGGGAACCAATTTAGCCAGACAGCAAAAACAATTAAAAGAAGAAGCCCCATCCAAAAGGTAGGAGTGGAAGCGAGTGTATAACAAAAGCCCTTTATCACCCGATCCATCCATGTATCACGCTTCATTGCCGCAATCACACCCATAGAAAAGCCGATAATTCCTGATAAAAGCCAAGCTGTAATCATCAAAGCGAGCGAATTGTAAAACCGCTCACCGATCACTTCTGACACAGGTAGTCGATAGATCATTGATGTTCCTAAATCCCCTGATAAAACAGCGGAACCCCAACTAAAGAACTGTTGTATTACTGGTTCATTAAGTCCCCAATATTCCTCGATTTTTTCGCGTTGTTCTGCACTAACATGCAGCATATCTGCTCCGACATACGCCTGAATCGGGTCAATCGGAGAATTTTTAACCAATAAGAAAGAGATGAATGAAATGGAAACTAACAGAGAAGCAATTTTGATAGATTTCCAAAAAAGATAGGTTGCTAGATTCCAAGTGAATTGCCAACTCATTGCTTTATTTCCACTTCCATTCGACTAAATTATCAGTAACAGGCCAACCGTGTCCATGTGGGTGAATACGTTGATTCCCGATGTCTAACTGCTCATCGACTAGATATAAATGATCAATATTCACTAACCATACCCAAGGTGCATCCCCTTGTGCACTTAGACCAGTGTTCCCATCCCATTGCGCTTTTTGCCAGTACGTATTTGCCTCATTTTCATCCGTTGCAGCTAGAGCCTCATCCATGTACGCATCAACCTGTTCGTTTTGGTAAAAACCAGTATTATAATAATCTATTCCAGCGTTTTTACTACTATAAAGGTTGTACATCTCTAAAGGATCGTGACTTCCCCAACCGAATAAAACAGCTTCAGCGTACATCATTTTTTCAATTTCATCCCAGCTTTTTCCCTCGACTTGAATAGAGATACCAAGAGGCTTGATCATATCTGCTAAAGCAATGGCAAGCGATTGTCTAGTAACATCACTTGCAGGATAAAGAAGTGTGAATTCCGCTTTTAATCCATCCAATTGATAGATTCCGTCGTTACCTTTTTCCCAACCTGCATCTTCTAGTATTTTACTAGCAGCTTCCATATCACCATCTTCTAAAACTGTTTCAGGATTCCACCATGGTAATCCATCTACAGATGTGTAGGCAGGAGTTCCATAGCCCTCTAAAACACCATCAACGAGTAACGCTCGATTAACTGCGACATTAATTGCTTTTCTGATTGCAGGATCGGCCGTTACATCATTACCAATCGGGTATCCTTCGTCTGTTTTCTGACCCGATTTCACATAAGGGAATTGCAAGCCACGATTGTCTACCGTTTGCACAGACTCAAGACGCATACCTGCAACCGTTTGATTACTAAACGCAGCAGGGATATATGCCATATCAACGTCACCGGCTTTAGCTGCAGCAAAAGCGGCATCTTCTCCTAAAAACAAAAACGTGATCTTTTCAAAATACGGCTTTTGATCGTAATAATTTTCGTTTTTTTCTACAATTAACTGTTGCCCCTTGTCCCACTGTACAAACTGAAAGGGACCAGAACCAATTGGATTCTCGGCATATGTATCATCATGCGCATGTTTTGGTACAATACCTGTCGTAACTAGTGTATGGATAAAGGTAGAACGAGGCTCATCTAGTGTGAACGTCACAGTAAAATCGTCTTCGGTTTCTATTTTGTTTACTATGTTCAAATCCAATACAGAGCCAGCATTCTTTGCTGTTTCAAATGTGTACTTTACATCTTCTGACGTCAGTGGTTCTCCATCAGAAAAGACCACATCGTCACGCATATCAACTGTCCAAGTTAAACCATCTTTACTGATGTTGTATGCAGTGGCCAAATCATTGACTATGTTTAGGTCATTATCTCGTTTGAGAAGGGTGCTTTGAAAAAGAGGGGAGCCATATCTACCCCAGCCTTTTGTTGGATCAAAGCCTGTATCTGGTTCGGAACCTACTGCGAGGATTAGATCTTTATTTTCCCCTTGAGCTTGTGTTTCTTTATGTACATTTGCTTGTGTACATCCGGAAACGATTATGAACAAGAAAGCAATAAAGCAAATAAATGTAAGTTTCTTCATGATCGAATCTCCTAACACGCCATTTTTTTAAATAAAAAGAATATTTAGGCGATTAATATTTTCTTATTGTAACACAAAAATAGATAATCGTGACACGAAGAGTGCGCTTGTAGATAATATATTTAGTCATCAAGCCTGCTTTTTAATGACACTTTGATAGAAAGTGCGACGCAAGTAGAAATGATATAATTGCTTTACCGTTCCGGAAATACACTTCGCTTTCCGTGGGCTCGCGCTGAGCCTCCTCGGTCACAAAGAACGCTCCCTGTGGGGTCTCAACGTCTTCGCTGTCC